>JBBSZC010000001.1:0-47151 GCA_038044925.1 Nanobdellota archaeon
GCTATGAATGTTTCTGGATTTTTATATGCAAATACAACTAATGTTGGGATTGGAATAAGCAACCCTGTTGCATCATTAGATGTTTTAACATCTACAACATTATTGACTGCAGGCACAGGAGCAAAGTTTAATCATACAATATTTCGTAATAATGATATAACAGGAATAAAAACAGGTATTGAAAGTTATTTAGCTACAAATACTAGTAGTGGTTGGGATATTGATGCAAATCTTTATAATTTATATATCAGCACTATTGGAAATGGAGATACGAGTGGTACAAATACTGGAAATGTTTATGGAGGTTACTTTAATACATTAGGGGATGGGGAGACATTCAAAACCTATGGAGTATATTCAATAGCTAATAATCTAGATTCAGCAAGTAGCAGTGTTTATGCTGGGTTCTTTAATTCTACTTATTCTGGTGGAGGTCCTTCTTATGGAATATATGCATCAGCTTCAGGTGATGATATTAATTGGGCAGGTTATTTTGACGCAGGAAATGTTTATATAAAAAATAATTTGAGTTTGGGAGTTGTTTCTCCAAAATATGTTTTGGAAGTTAGAAATGATGCAAAAGCATTAAATGTTTCTGGTATGCTTTATGTTAATACAACTAATGTTGGAATTGGAATTACGAGTCCAAGAAATCAATTAGATATTTCTGGAACTTTAAATGTAACAAATAATGTAACTATCGGACAGATTTTACAGATGAAAAGATTTTCAGCAGGTTTGCCAGGAGGATATACTTGCGGGCCTTCTCTTAATACTTCTCTCGCATCTAATATAACAGGATTATTCTGGTGCAATGCAACAGGACAATGGGCGATGATAATAAAGGGATAAAATAAAAAATGACATTAATAAAAATAATTGAGGGAGTAACTACTGATTGTGCCAATCCATTTGCATCAGATTTTGCAACTTGTGAATTTAGAATAGCATGTTAAAAATAAACATACAATAAATTTAAATATTAAATAAACTTTAAGAATAAAGAAAGAAAAACTTGGAAAAAGAAGCAAGAAAATAAACTTAAAAAAAGAGGAAATTAAAAAATATAGATTAAATAAAAATAAAATATAGATTAAAATTTATGAACATGAATAAAAAAGCTCAAAAGAGATTGATATCAATTGCAGGAATTTCTATAGTTCTTTTGATAATTGGAGTATTTGCGAGCTCTTTTGTTATTGGCGCTGAAAATGATTCTAGTGAGAGCGGTTTGAGTGAAGAAGTAAAAGCTCAAATAGAAGATAAGCTTGCAGAGCCTGAAAGCCAAGGAGTTTCAGAAAACGTTCAAAGATATGTAGAAGAGTTTGTAGAGAAAAAGAAAATAAATCCAGAGCAAATAAATAATGTTTCTGAAGTGGATTTTAATGCTCTTCCTAAAGAAGTTAATATAGAAAATGTTAATGATGCTAATCTTGCTATTTATGAAGTTAATTATAATGACAATACAACTGCGGCAGGAGAGCAGAAAAAAGTTTTTGTTATAACTTATTCTACTGAAAAAGTTGCTAAGCAGGGCGATATTATAGTTGCACAGGATAAAAGGGAATTCTTGAATTTTGGATATTCTGGAGAGAGCACTGATTCAAGATTTTTGAATACTGCAGCAGGTGTTTTAGGAAGCTTGGAAAAAGGATATGTAATGATGAGAGAAGGAAGCATAACAGGGATTTCAACTAATATGGAAGTTGTTTCTGGAAGCGGAGATATAGAAATTATTATTTATAAGAATGGAGAAGAAATCAGCTTCGAGAATTTAATAAATGGGGATAAAACAGGAGTACAGACAGATTATGATGTTCAGTCTAAGGGGGTTGTTGAGTTTGAGCCAGGAGATGTTGTTTCAGTAAGCGTTAAATCAGGAAATGTTGTTTGGAAAGATGCAATAGTAATGGTTGAGATAACAACAACCAAATAATTTAATTTTAGTATGTCTACACAACCAGTAAAATTATAATTAGTGTTGATGTATAAATCTCAAAAACTCTATGTGTTTTACGATGCACTAAAGCCTCAGGAATGTAAATTCCTGACAGTCATCAAAAATCTTTGATTTTTGAGATATATGGTTTGTTAGTTGTTTAGAGTTTTTGTTTTCTGTATTATGACATTATACAGAAGTTAAAGAAAAAAATAGGAAAAAAGCTATTTTATGCTAAATATCACAAATGCTATAAAATATAAAACATGATAGTTCTTTGGGATTCTCACAGACTAAAGGAGATTTATGGTTTTTAATAGGACTTTTATTAAACATATTAATGGAAACCAATATATTATTTTAACTATAAAAACATTTTTAAACCCAGATAATTTAATTAAATTATGGCAGAAAAAAGGGCGGGTTTGATGATTTTAGTCTTGATAGCTATTATAATTATTTTGTTGGGAATTGTTACTTATATTGTTTTTGTAAAACCATCTCTGAATGGTTATATAGTAAATAAGCAGTTAGAAGCTAAAGATATTGTTTTGAACAGCTTATTAATGCAGATTCAACAGAGAGGTTATGCAGAGATTGTATTTGGAAACCAATCTTTGATTTTAGTGCCTTATCAAGGACAAACAGGACAAGAAAAGCCAAAAATTCAATAAATATATTTTATATTTTATCCACTGATAATTATAGATAATTCTGATGATTACAGCAATGATTGTGTCAAGAACCATACACTAAAGTGTATGGCGTGTCTGGTTCTTGAGCACCCCAAAATTTGATTTGCTTACTCACGAGTTAAAACAGGGAGTTTGCGCAAATACAAATTTTGCTGTATCAAAATTATCTAATACATTAATTCTATTTTATGTGCTCTGATTAACAGAATTAACGATAATTATAGATTTTATACTTTATTTTGCACTACAAGTAAAAAGAACTAAAGTTTTTTTACAGAATCTCTTTTGATATGAGGTCAAGCCTGATGAGAAAAATTACAAAACATTTAAATACGTTTTTTTCTTTAATTTGACAAGTGAATATATTGCTATTTACTTACAGTAAAAAGAACCAAAGTTTCTTTTTACAAAATTTCCTTTGAGATAACCTCAAGGGTGATAAAAAGAGGGAAAATGGTTTATAAAAAATTTATAGAAAAAAACGGAAAAATTTATGGTCCTTACATTTACCATAGCGAAAGAGTAAATGGAAAAGTAGTTTCAAAGTATCTTGGTAATGGTCAAGAAAATAAGTCTTATAAAGACTTTATATGGATTTTTATATTGCTATTTTCTATTTTGTTTTTGACTTATTTTATTTATATTTTTAATAATCAATCTATGCAGGGAAAGGTTATTCTTGATTTAGAAACCTCATATCAGGAAAATCAAAGTTTGCAGGGTGTTTTAAGCTTATCTTTGAAAAAAGGAGAATTATTGCCTGCCAGCTCTAAAATAGTTGTAGAAGATTCTTTAGGAAATAAAAATGAATATGCAATAAGCGGTCTTGTTAGTGCTGATACTACTGAAGGAAATTTTTATATTGAAGGAGCATCTTTGACAGGAGAAGGTGCTGGATACGGTTCAATTGGAAATAGGGTTGTATATCCTATAATTTATTTTATTCTGGATATTAATAAAGAGAGTGGAAGAAGAGGTGGAGAAACTCCAACAGAAGAAGGAATAACTGAACAAACACCTACAGAAGAAACTCCAACTGAAACACAAGAGGAAACTCCTGCTGAAGAGCAAACGACTACAGAAGATAAAACAAAAGAAAAAGAAACTAAAAATAATAAAAAAAAATCTAAAACAAATGAAATAACTGGAAGGGCAACTGAAGAAATAGCTGGGGAGATAACTAAAGAAACAACTAATGAAACATCAACAGGAAATTTTATTTTTAACTTTTTTGCAGGAATTTTAAACGCCTTTAGGGGCACTGGACAGGCAAGTTTAGATGTTAAAACCGAAGTTAATGGACAGGTTTCAGGAGATAGTCCTTATACTTATATTCTTGCTGATGGACAAATAGCAAGATTAAGGCCAGGAAGCGTAAGAACTGATTATGAAACTTTGTCAAGTAGCGATGTTAATTTAATTACAGAAGGAGATCAATTAACTGTTACTACAGATTATTTTGAAACAGAAGATGGTTTTGGAGCAGATTATTTAGGGGATGTTGATGAAACATTGAATATTAATCTCTCTAGCTTGAATTTATTAGTTAATAGCGGAAATTTAAAAGTTAGTGTTGTTTCTGGAAGTGATATAATAATTTCTACAAGTGTAAATTTAGTTTCAGGAGAAACATCTACAACCACTAATCAAACAATATTAAATAAAACTTTGAATATGACTAAAACCCCTGAAATTAGGTTAGTTTTTCTTACAGAAGTAGAAAAACAAGCCCTATTGGATAAGTTTGGAAATAACTCTGTAAAAACAAATACAGCTAAAGTTTTCAAAGACAGATTAATTGTAAGAAATGAAATTGGAGATTATTGGATTGAATATTCTTATAAATATAATGGGGAGGTTACAGACTCTCTAAAAAAGGAAATTGAAAAAGATATTTTGAGATGGCTTAAAGATATTTCTAAGAAGCTTATTATAGAAAAAGCAAAAGCAGGTTTAAACGAGAGTGCGGGCAATGTAGAAGGAATTATTGGAAATTATTCTATAGACTCTATAACTCCAGGAGGACTGATTACAGCAGAAAACATTACAGCAAGCAATGAAACTCAAGAAATTAATGAAACTACAACAGAGCCAAATCCAGAAATACTAATAGAAGAAGAAAACGCAACTATTGAAGAAAAAGACAAAGAAAAAAATAAAACAAAAGAATAAAAACATTTAAATAGTAATAATTACCACTAATATTAATCTATAAAGAATATACTAATAAAT
Organism: Nanobdellota archaeon; assembly: GCA_038044925.1. GTDB lineage: Archaea > Nanobdellota > Nanobdellia > Pacearchaeales > GW2011-AR1 > JBBSZC01. The sequence continues at coordinate 4,867 of JBBSZC010000001.1, forward strand.
ATATTAATACTAATCAATAGCGATAAAAAATGGGGAAGGTTGAAGAAGTTATAGAAGAGATAAAAAGAATTCTTAAAAAAGATACCCGTGGTTTGACAATCCAAGAACTTTCTGATATGACTAAAGTTTCTAGAATTACTGTTTCAATGGCTTTAATGAAACTAGAAGGGGCAGAAGTTATTGAAGTAAGAATTATAGGCAATTGTAAATTACACTATCTGAAAGATAAATAAAAAGGAAAATGGACAAAGAGGCTGAAATAAAAAAAGAAGGGAAAATAAAAGGCTCTTTTAATAGGCATAAAAAGATATGGATAATCGGGATAATTATCCTTTTAATTGTTTTAGTTCCTATTGCTGTAGTTGCTTTTCAAGCTAGTTCTGCAAGCTTTACTTTAAGAACTAAACTAGATACTGGTGCTGCACAGACAAATGCGAGTTCAACTAATTTTTTTGTCAGGTTTATTTCAGGAATGCAGTCTGTCGGGCAGTATATCGGCTCAACATTCTCAGGAAGATTTGGAGTTTTAGACGATGATGAAGGAATTACTTTAACAACAATTTACGGGTGTGCGAATTTGAGCAATGCAAACAGCTTTTATGTTTTAAATCAGAGTGTAACTGCTGCGAGAACATGCTTTAATGTTACTGCAAATAATGTCAGCTTGAATTGCAATGGGTTTAATATTACCTATACTACAAGTGCTACAGGATATGCTGTCACAGGAGCAGGATATAATTATACTACAATTAAAAACTGCAGTATATTTCAAGGAAGAGCAAATGCGGCAAATAGCTATGGAATATATTTCACTAATGGATATAATTTATCTATTGAGAATAATTCTCTATCTATGCAAGGAGTTACAAATGCTAACTCTAATAATTTTGGAATTTATTTGAATAATCAGAAAGTTTCTAAAATAAGCAATAATAATATCACAAGTTCAGGGAGAGCTGCTTATCCGATTTATATTTATACTAAATCTAATTCTACAAATGTTTCTTTTAATATGATAAGCACTAGTGCTGCTTACACTAATGGAATTTATACATATAGTGCTGATGAAAATGCAATACATATGAATAATATATCAACAACAGGAGCAAACAGCAATTCTATAAATATTTATTATTCAATTAGAAATAATATCACCTCGAATAATGTTTCAAACACAGGAAATACAGGAGCAGCAGTTTATGTGAGGGGAGATTTAGGAACTGCTAATTCGAATAGAATAGAAGAGAACTTTTTACAGACAAGAGGAACAAACTCTTATCCTGTTTATCTGTATCTGCAGGTTATGTCGAATATTATCAGGAATAATACTTTGAATTCTTATGGAACAGGGGCTGGAATATATTTACAAAATAGAGTTAATAATACAATAGTTGATAATAATAAAATAAATATTTCTGCAGGCTCTTCTTATGGAATATTAATAGCTACAGGGTCGGGAGGAAATAACATTACTAGAAACAATGTTACAGCTATTGTTGGAGGAACTCATGGGATTTATCTCAATACAATATGCAACAATAATGTTGTTGCGAATAACAGCGTTAAATCAGGAACATATGCTATAAGGCTTATAACTTCTGCAAATAATTTAATTTATAACAATGTATTTAATGCGAGCGGAACACAATTAGTAATTTTGAGCAATGGAGCAAGCTATAGGAATTTCTTTAATTCTTCTAAAACAGATATTTCTCCTGGAAAAAATATAATCGGGGGAAACTACATTGGAGGAAATTACTGGGTTAATTGGCTTGGAACAGGATTTTCCCAGACATGTGCTGATGCTAATGTCGATGGATTGTGTGATGCAAATTATTCTATAAATGCTAATAATATAGATTCTCATGCATTAAGATTCCTTACAGATAGTATATCTCCTACTATAAGATTATGGTACCCTTCAAATAATTCTTATGTCAACGGGCTTGTACCTTTAATAGCAAATGCTAGTGATAATTATGATATTGCAAATGTGACTTTCCAATATTCAAATGCAAGTGTTGCATGGACTAATTTTTCAAATTGCTTTTTTACAGCTCCTAATTATAATGATGGAAAAGATTATAGATGCATTTGGAATACTACTGATTTCAGCAATTCTAGTGCAGGTTATGATGTGAGGGCTTTGGTTTATGATTCTGCTGCGAATTCAGGAAATAATGAAAAACATTATACTATTGACAGGACAAAACCTGTAATTTACGAATTTCATGTAGATTATCCTGTGAGCCAATCAAGTGCAAAAGATGGACAAAATATCACGCTTGTTGCGAATGTTACTGATTCTCCAACAATTGCTGCTGGAATTGATTATGTGCAGGCAGAACTCAGTAATCTGAATAGCTCTAGTTTAGTAAATATGAGCTTTTTTTCAGGAAGCAGGGCTTCTGATATGCCCAGTATATGGAAATTGAATATTACTCTTAACACTAGTTTGAGTTCTGGGGCAAAAGAATCAAACATAAGCGTTTATGACGCTGCGATTCCTACACATAATCTTGCTGGAAGTGCTTGGAATGTTGAAATTGATAATAGAGCTCCTGGTTATTCTGGACTTGGCTCTAGCGGAAGCGATTATAATAGAAGCAGTGTGACATTTTTTGTTTCTGTTTCTGATAATTATCAGTTAGAAAAATATGTTTTCTCCCAGAACCAGACAGGAACTTGGAGCAATGATTCTGAAGTTTCTCTTTCTGGATTAAATGATTTTATTAATCATGATAAAATAGTTTATATGGGAAATTTCTCTTTTAAGTTCTTTATATTTGATGATGCAGGAAATATGAATGAAACCAGTCTTGCAGATATAGAGATATTAGGGAATGCACCCACACCTTCTGTTTATTTGATTAGCCCTGCAAATAATAGGAAATATAATACTGCTGCTACAACTTTTGAATATTATTATACTGGTGCTGTAGTAGAGAATTGTACATTGGTTTTAGATGGCATTGAAAATGAAACAACTCTTAGTCCTGCAATTAATACTACTCTTAGTTTTTCAAAATCTTTGTTAGAAGGAGCACATAGCTGGTATGTTTCTTGCTTGAAATTAGAAGATGAAGCAGAAGGAACAATTGTAAATGAATATGTGAGCGAGATTTTTGAGTTGGATTTGGATTTGACTAAACCAACAATAACTATAGCTTCTCCTACTAATACAACTTATGCAAGTTCTAGTTTTTACTTTAATATATCAATAGACGAAAATGCTGATGCTTGTTATTATAATTTAAATAATGCAGGAAATGTTTCTCTCAATAAATACAGCTCTACAAATTATCATATAGACAAAGCTTTAGCTAAAGGAGGTTATAATCTTGTATTTTCCTGCAATGATACAGCAAATAATTATGATGATGCTACTGTGAATTTTGCTGTGAGTTTTATTCATGTTTCTTTGAATTTTACAAGCCCCTTAAATAATTCAGAAGTTGTTAGAGGAGGAAGTGATTCAAACGAAGATGATTTAGGGCTTGTAATAAATACAGTAAATTTAACTGCTAGAGTATATAACGACAATAATAATTCTGGAATCAATGGAGCGAGCTGTTATTTTCATTTTAATGGAACTTATCTTGGGGAGAGATTTACTAATTCTTCAGGAGAGTGTGTTTATGCTTATGACAAATCTAGTTTAACTCCTACTGCTTATAATGTTAGTGTGAATTTCTCTTATTTTGTTGTAGATAACGATAAAATAATAAATAATTCTTTAGTTAATATATCACTTGCGAAGTATTTGATGCCTAATGCTATGATTAATATGACTTTATCAGGAGGATTGTATAAATTTATTCATGGAGGAATCGCAAAGTTATTAATTAATATAACAAAGACAGATTATACAGGAACTAGTTTTTATGAGCCAATTAATTTAACAGTAAATGCAACTGATTCTACAAATAAGCCATATCCTAATAATGAATATGTTTCTGGATATAGGCTTTTACAAATAGCAACAGGAAGATATCAGTCTTGGGTTGTAGCTAATATCTCTCTTGGAACAGATTTTATCAAATGGAATGCTTATGCTTCTAATGATGCTTTTGCTAATTATTTAACAACAGCAGTTCATTCTGATATTGACATAGTTAATCCTGTTTGTGGAAATTTGGCTCAAGAATTTGGGGAAGATTGTGATGATGGAAATCTTGTTGCTGGTGATGGTTGTGATTCTACTTGTAGAGATGAAACATGCGGAAATAATATTAAGCAATCTGGTGAAGTCTGCGATGGAACTGACTTAAATGGAAAAACTTGTATAACACAAGGATTTGCAGGTGGAACTTTGAGTTGTAATGTTGGATGTTTAACATTTAATACTGCTTTGTGTACAAGCACACCAACCTCTTCTAGTTGTTTTGCTGCCAGAACAAAAATATTAATGGCAGATGGAGAGAGTAAAAATATTGAAGATGTTGAAGTTGGAGATTATGTTGAGAGTTATGATTTGAAAAAAGGAGAAAATACAATTGCAAAAGTTCTTGAATTAGAGAGTCCTATGAGGGGGGGTGTTTATGAGATTAATGGAGTGTTGAATGTTACTGATGAGCATCCGCTTTATACAAAAAAAGCAGATGGAAGAGTTGTTTGGAGTGCTATTGATACTGAGAGAGCTGAGCAAGATTTAATTGGCTCTGAATTAGAAGGGATTGAAGTATCTAAATTAGAAATTGGAGATAAATTATTTAATTCAAAAGGAAAATGGATTAAAATTTATTCAATTAAATATTATGAAGGAGAATTAAAGACTTATAATTTGAAAACAGTTAATAGATATAATGTTTTCTTTGCTAATGATGTTCTTGTACATAATAAAGATGGCGGTTGTGTTGGAGATGCGTGTCCATGCACTAGTGAATGTTCTGCAATTGGAGCTATTGAAAAGCTTTGTACAAGCGACACACAACTGAGAACAAGAGAGTGTGGAAATTTTGACGTTGATACATGTTTAGAATTTGATACTTCTAGTTATACAGATTGCTCTGCTATTGATGCAGGACTTCCTAGTGGAAGTACAGGAATTTGTGAGAATGCTGAATGTAAAATTACAAGCCCGATATGCGAGAATGAGTGTTCTTCAGGAGAAATAGAAAGAGAATGTTCTGGAACTAATTTAATGAGAGAAAGAATATGTGGAAATTATGATGAAGATTCTTGTTTAGAATTTAATGATTGGAATACAAAAGAGTGTTCTGAAAAAGAAGAGTGTTATAATGGAAAGTGTCTTTCACAAGACGAAGTTGATAAAAGATTTGGATGTACTGGTGTTATTTGGAGCTGTAAGGAGTGGAGTTCTTGTATGGCAAGTTATAATATAAAAGATGTCTTTGAGGGAAATATAAATACTAGCGGAGTAAAAGAGAGAATATGCGAGGATTTAACTCTATGCAGAGATGATAAGACAGAGAGAAAAGAGTGTGATATTTCTATTCCTGTTTCAATAAGAAATTCTGAATGGTGTGAAGAAAATTATGTAGAATTATATGAAAAAACAACAAATAAACTTGTCAGCAGAGTAAAGAAACAAGAAATAGCTAATTTTGCAAATTTATCCAGAGTTGATATAAGTTTCATAACAACTGAATTTTCAGGCTGGTGTGATTATTGCTTTGATGGGGTGAAAGACTACGATGAGATAAATATTGATTGTGGTGGAAATAATTGTCCTGCTTGTGTTCCTAGAATTGGATTTTTTGATTGGTTAATCTGGCTGATTATATTCTTGTGGATATTATTATTGATATTATTAATATTATTGTATAGAAAAAGAAAAGAAGAAAGGAAAAAAATAAGAAAAGAAGGAATAGTTAGAAGATTTGTTAATAGGATTAAATCGTGGTTTGCATTAAAACCTTCTGAAAAACAAATTTATAGAGAAAGAGCTCCATTTAGAAAAGAGATTTCAGAGAGAAAACTTGAGAAAGTGATTGAAAGAAAAGCTGGTGGAATATGGAATAGTATTAAGAGAGCATTCGCTATTCCATTCAGAATTAAGGTAGAAAAGAAGCTAGAGTATGAAGAGAGAAAATTAAAGGAAGAAAAATTACCAAGGGAAGTTGAAGAGAGAAAAATAAAAGAAATTATAAGCAGAGAAAAGCCGTCGAGAATTAAGAGAATAATTATCGAATACAAAGAGGCAAGAAGAAAGAGAGGAATTGAAAGAAGAATAAGAAAAGAAGAGAAAAAGAGAAGAAAAGAAATAGAAGGAGTTCAAAAGAGAGCAAAGAGAAAACCAAGCAGGCTTGGAGATTTATGGAGAAGAATGAGGGAGTGGAGAAGAAAAGGGTATTATGGAACAGCTAAGTTAGAGAAACATTTGAAGAGGCATGAGAAGAAGTAGAAAGTTATTTAAATTCTAAATGCCTTTATTTTTTTAGGGGTGGTGGCGCCTCAGAGCTTATTCTGAGAATGAAATGGAAACTCAAAAAACATCTGTTTTATTTGAATCTTTTGATAATGAAAAGTTTGTATACAGACAGAGAGACGGAGCTATTTTAAAAATTTCATCGGATAAATTTTCTGAGCCAAAATGTAAAACTTCTTTTGGAATAAATAAGGAAGTGGTAAAAAACAATTTAGAACATTCTTTGGAACTTTTGATATTAAATGTTACGGATAATTGTAACCTGAGATGTAAATATTGTCTCTATTCTGGAAATTATGAAGGAGAACCAACTTATGGGACAAATATTATGTCTTTAGGTATAGCAAAAACTTCGATAGATTATTTATTTAAACATTCAATTAAAGCAAGACAGAGAATTGTTTCTTTTTATGGTGGAGAACCTCTATTAGAAGATAATCGTAGTTTGGTAGAATCTTCTACTGATTATGCTAGAAAAAAATCTATAGAGAATAGCGCTTCTGTGAAATTTTCTTTAGTTACAAATGGAACAAATCTAACAAATTGGGTGGATTGGTTAACTAAGAACGAAGTTTTATTATTTGTAAGTTTAGATGGTCCAAGAGGAGTTCAAGATAAATGGAGAGGAGAAGAGAGTTTTGAAAAAGTTTTTACCGGATTGGAAAAAATTAAAGAGTTTGATCAGCAATATTTTGATAAGAAAGTCTCGTTTTCGTCAACTTTTGTAGAACCTAATGATTTGCTTTTTATAAGAGAATTTTTTAATAATCAGTTTCCAAGGAATAGATTAAGAATAAGTGGAGTAAGGATTCCGGGATTAGACCCCAATTCTTTAATGATTAAAGATATTGATAAAAAAATGACTAGAAAAATGTATTACCAATTTGCTCATGAGTTTGCTGATATTGTTTCCAAAGAAAATAATCCAGATAATTTTTTAAAAGGACTATTTGACCAAATGTTAATGATAATTTATTATAGACAAAGAGGAAATCTAAAGGGGTCTGTATGGCCTACAAATACATGCGTTCCTGGAGGTAAAAAGCTATTTGTTAAAGAAGATGGAAAATTATATCCATGTGAGAAAGTATATGGAGAAGATTTTGAGATTGGAAATATCAACTCAGGTGTTGATTTTGATAAAGTAGAGAAATTATTAAATAGATATGCAGATTTATGCAATGTTTCCTGCACAAATTGTTGGGGCTCAAGAATATGCGGATCTTGTTTTAGTTCAATGAGGAGAGGAGAAACAATAGATAAAAATATTATGGGAGAGGTTTGTCCAAATAAATTAGAAAATTTATTGTTGGGTTTAAGCATTTATACTACTATTGTTAATAGAAATAAATGGAGTATACAAAAATATTTAAACTCTATTTCTCCTATTGAATAAAATGGAAAATAAGTACAAGACAGGATATACACCAGAAAGTGCAGATTTTTATGGCAAAAAGGATTTTGATCCTAATAAGGAAAGTTCTGGATTAATAGGAGTTCTTGATGAACCATCTCATGGAGAGATAATTGATGAACCAGTTCCAGAGCTTTTAGATTCTTGCTGTTGTCCTTGTCCATCTATTATAAGTGTTGGACCATTTTTAGCATTTGGGCCCTTAGAATAAATTTGTTTTTTTAACCCTCTTTTTAAAAACGAAAGATTTATAAATTGTAATTACTTAATGTAATTACAATGGAGAACACATTTTATAACAAAGTTGTAAGACAAGGAAACTCTTTATGTGTACGTATACCTTTGAAGATATCAAAAAAGCTTAATTTGAAAAAAGGAACAATTGCCTCTATAAGTTTAGTTAATATAGACGAGGAATCAAAGAAACTTCCAGAAGAATTGATACAAGCATATAAAACAACAATGAAGAATTTCTCTATAGATGAAATTAGAGAATTCTTGAATTACTATGCAATTGAGACAACTACAAATGAGAAAGTAAAGGCTAACAATAGATACGAAGAGTTTAAGAAATTGCTTAAGAACAAGAAAAATAAGGCAAACATCAAGAAGAAAATTAAAAAGACTAATTATTGGAAAAGAGTAAAATAAATTTTTATTAAAACCACAACCTTTAAATATCTTCATTCTTGTTTTTTAATATGTCTAAAAATCTGACGGATAAGTTAACTGGGAAAGGGAAAGGACGAGGAATATTTGGAAAAGTAAAGAATGGACTTATGTATGCAGGAATAGGTTTGGCTTCTTTGATGGGTTATGAAACAGCAAATGCTATTGATAGATTAGTTCCTTCTACATATGCTACAATACAAGCTGCTGTTGATGCGCCGGGTGATGGAGATAGAATTTTGATAAGTGATAATACTTACACAGGTCAAGCCGGATATTATAATATTTTAATATCGGGAAAGGATTTTACGATCGAAAGTACTTCTTTGAATCCCGCTTCATGTATAATTGATTGCGCGAGTAATGGAAGAAGGGGTTTCATAATTAATAGCGGAAGCAATGTCACATTAAGAGGAATAACTGTAAAAAAGGGGTATGTTGGTACTGCTTATACTAGTCCTGGTCCTGATATTAGATCTACTCTTATTGGAGGAGCAGGAGCAATAATAGATAATGCAAGCGCAACTATAACAAATTGTATTTTTAGTAATAATTATGCAAATGGCCCTAGTATTGATGATGCAGATGGGGGAGCAATTGATGTAATAAATAGCTCTACTGCTTACATCTCTCTATGTGAAATTAAAGATAGTACTGCAGGTCATTCTGGCGGAGGAATCCATGTTGGATACTCTTATGCAGAGATTGATTCTTCTTTAATTCATAGAAATACTGGAAGAGATTCTGATTCTGGAGGAGGGGTTGTTTTTACAGATCTTAGCACAGGAGCTATAACTAACAATATAATTATAAACAATAAAGCATGGAGAATAAATCGTCCTATTAAGGGAGGTTATGGTGCAGGAATTCTTTCTATGAATTCTGATCCAAATATAGTAAATAATATTATAATGTATAATTCTACTATTTATATCCCAACAGGAGATCAAGGGCAAGGAGGAGGAGTACGATTTAGTGGAGCGAATAATTCAAAAACTCCTTGGGGCTTGCCTAAAGTATATAATAATATAATTTATGGCAATGATTCTACTCCCGGAGAAAATGAACAATTAATGATTGTGCCTCCTATGAATAATCCTACCTCATTTCCTCAATTTGGGGGAAAAATATGGGAAATATATAATAATGATATTGAAGGGGGAATTCCATCTGGAGTTGTATGTTATGATGCAACTTCTAATATTGATTTAGATCCTAAATTTGTAGACACAATTGAATTCAAACTTCAATCATCATCACCATGCATTGACGCTGGAACAGATGCTCTTGGTTTAGACCATGACTATTTTGGGAACTTTAGACCTTGGGATGGAAATACTGATGGAACTTATATTAGCGATATAGGAATTCATGAATATGAGTTTGCTCCGACTGTAACACCAACTCCCACTATAACAAATACACCAATCCCACCAACAAATACATTTACTCCAACACAAACACCAACTAACACACCAATCCCACCAACAAATACATTTACTCCAACACAAACACCTACATGGACACCAACAAATACACCAACAATAACACAAACACCAACTTCTACTATAACAAATACACCAACAATAACACAAACACCAACTTCTACTATAACTAATACACCAACAATAACACAAACACCAACACCTACTATAACTAATACACCAACAATAACACAAACATCAATCCCAACTCCTACACAATATTTAGATTTAGAAGGAATTGCGAGAAATATTTTAGGAACTCCTGTTCCAGAAGGTTTACCTGTTTTAGGTGTTGCTGATTCAGATAACGATGGGATAGACCCAGAGGATCAACGGGGCAATAATAATTCTCTTCCTCCATTCATTTGGACCGATGCAAATGGTAGATATAGAATCCAATGGGCTATATCTCCTAGTTGGATTGGAAGACAATTTGGAGTTGAGATAGATAATACTTTATTTTCTCCAACAACAACAGCTCAATATGGATATAGAATTATAGATGTTACAGGAGAAGTTCAAACAGGCATTAGGAATTGGACAGAGTATTAAAAAAAGAAAAATTTAAAAATATCGTTTATATAAAAATAATATGAAATACGAACCTAAAATAGAAATGAAATACAAACCTATAAGTCCGGGTACTGCTGGCATTGCTCAGAGAATTAGTTCGAATGAAATTGGAAAGAAAGAGACAAGCAAGCTTTTCGCTTTAATGCGAAATGAATTAATGGTTTGTAGCCAAAATCAATATTAATTACTTTTGATCTTTAAAATGAATATCTCTGGTAATATTTATATTTCTCCTTATTTTTGTTATCTCAATTTAACGAGTAAATGTAATTTAAGATGTAAACATTGCTTTGGGAGTTATTCTTCTCCAAATGAAAAAGAGCTTACTATAGAAGAGTGGAAAAATGTAATTGATGATTTATTAAGATTAAACGTCTTTTTTTTAAATATATCGGGAGGTGAACCAACTCAGAGCCCTTATTTTAAAGAGTTTATATCTTATTTAACTAAAAAGGGGATTCATTTTATTTTAACAACTAACGGAGTTTTTGGAGAAGATATTCGTAATTTTATAATACAAAATAAAGAATATTTAATAGGAATTAAAATAAGTTTAGATGGGCCTGATTTAGAAAGTCACGGGTTTATAAGATTAGACGCTTCAGAGAAATATAATCAAAAGATATTTGATGTTACTTTAAAGAATATTTTTTTCTTTAAGAAAAAAGATATTCCCTTGACAATCTCAACAGTGTTACATAAAGAAAATATAAGGAAGATGGTAGAGTTTCAAAGACTAATAAAAAAAATTTCCCCCATAAGTTGGTTTATTTCTCCAATCATTCCTGTAGGTAGGGGGGGTAAAAATAAGTTTATTTCTGATTTTTATGAATATTTTGATAATAGCTTTTGGGAAAGTATTTATAAGGAAGGTAAAAATAATAAGATAAATATTAATTTGATAGATATGCCTATCAAAATTGGAGAAAAAAATCTCTTTGCATATAGTTGTGCAGCAGCATTAAACTTTTGTGAGATTCATTCAGATGGGACTGTTTCTCCATGTACTCTTTGTAGAGTCTGTATTCCTAAACAATTTATGGATTTTGAAAATATAAAAGAAAAATCCCTAAAAGAGATTTGGGACAGTGAACTATTTAATAAATTTAGAAGCTATATGAATGTTGGTTGTAAAGGATGTAAAATGTTGCCGAAATGCAATAAATGTATCGCTCAAAGTTTTAGATATTTTGGAAATGGTAAATCTCCCACTCCTTTTTGTATTAAAAATGGAGAATATTTAGGCCTAAAGAATTTAAATAAATATAAATCATATCTGTTAAATCTTTAATTAAAATGATCTATACATTAAATAAACATGTCCGGTGGAGAAAGGATAAGAAAGCTATTCTTATCTGTGATTGTAAAAGACTTTTGGATTTAAAAATTTCTTTTGATTATGAGCAATTTGTAAAAAAATTATTTCACGGAGTTTCTTTGTCAGAACTGGATGATACAGAGAAGAAAGTTTTTTCTGATTTCAAAAAGATGAAACTTCTTTCTAATTTAGAAATAAAACAAATTAAAGACGGGTATTTTTCTAAGGCGATGCAAATTTTAGATAATGAGTTAGGGAAGGGCAGAGTTAGGAGTTCTGAATTCTTACATGAGAAATTTAAAAAATTTAACGAATTCTTTATAGGGATTTTTTTAGATAAAGAGATTATAGGGGTTATTTGTGGTTTTCCTAGAGATGATTATTTCCTAATGAGTGAATTAGCTGTTGATTCTAGATTCCATAATAGGGGATTTGGAAAAAAATTAGTCTTAAAATTTGAGGAGATTACATCTAAAAAATATAACAAAATAAATGTAGGTGCTTTGGATAATTCTATTTATTTTTATTCTTCTTTAAAATACGCCCCCTTTTTGTTAATTCAATTTAAAAATGAAGACTATGATGTAACGGACTTTAATAAGTTTAGGATAATTCGTAGTACTCCCGGAGCTATAGAGGCAAATGTAAATAAGACAGATTTAAACGAACTTGAGAAGTTAAGAAAGGAATATCCTAAAGCCAATTTCCAATATATCTTTAGCAAGAAACTAAACAATTAAAAGATAATAATTGCTTAAAATAATATGGCGTTAAGAAATCCAGATGAATACCAAAAAGGAAAAACAATTGTTTATTTTATTAGACATGGAGATAGAATCCACATTCCCAATAAAAAGGAGATAGGTTTAATAGTCGGAGGTCCTGGTTTAAGTAATCTTGGAAAAAAACAAGCAAAAGAAGTTGCAAAGAAATTTTCTAAAATAAAAAAAGAAATTGATAAAATCTACTCAAGCGATATGAATAGGGCGATAGAAACAGCAGAGATTATTGGAAAACAAATAGGGAAAAAACCAATTATTATCAAAGGCATTGCAGAGTTTAATAAGATTGTTTGGGGTAATAGGGTTTACCACTATAAATTTTGGAAACATTATTTAAAACACAAGGCTAGTATTAAAATATTTAATAAGATACTTAACAAAAATAGGGGCAAAGTTATTTTAATTGTAGCTCATGGGAATGTAATTAAAGGGATAATTGGGAAGAAAATTGGATTAACTCACTCGCAAATAAATAGGTTTGATTATGGAAACTGCCATATCTCTCTTGTTAGATTTAAGGGCACAAAATTAGATTATGTTCATTATTTTAATAGTAAGGAACTGGTTTAAATTCTTATCTTCAAAAACCCCAAAACAAAAGATATAAAAATAAAAAAAAGTTAATATTCCTGTAAAAGAGTGAATAAAAGATGGTGAATAAACCTCATAAACCTAGCCCTAGAAAAACTACTAAAAAATACAAGAGAGTCCATACTAATAAAGAAATTCATGGAAGTTTTGACAGGTATGGCTTGAAAATTGACAGGCTTAGTGCTATTGAACACGAGTTAAAGATTTTAGAACCGAGGGGTTTTCCAAATGATGTTAAACTTATTAAATCAAAGCTAAAAGACCCTACAGCAATTCCTGAAATTGAGAGGATGATGAGGGCTTTAAGAAGAAAAATAGCAAAGCAGAAGAAAAAAACCTCTCCTATAAAAAAAATAGAAAAAGCCATCGTTGATCTGAAAAAAGAAGAACTTCCAAAAATACAGACACAGATTAGGGGAATTAAAAAAGATTTAGAAGAAAAGAAAGAAAAAGAAAAGGAAAAAAATAAGAAGAAATTTTCTTCTGGAATTGGAGTTTTAGTTGAAGATAAGTATTCTGAATTTATTGATTCTATAAAAGAAGATTTGACTAAAGAAGAGAGAGAGAAAGAAGAGGCAATTAAGAATAAGCTGAAAGAGGATTTGGTTGAGAAGGAAAAAGAACTTGAGTTGAAATACAATGCAAAAATAGAGGATTTGAAAAGCGCTTATACAAAAAAACTACAAAGGACTTTAGATGAAGAAGTGAAAAGAGAGTTTAATAAGAAGCTGTACGATAGGCTAGTTCCTGAAAAGAAAAAATTGGAAAAACAGTATGCTGAAAAAGTCAAGAAGAAAATAGGGGAAGAGCTTGCAAAAGACAAGAGAAAATTAGAACATAAACTTAAAGCCGAATTCAATAATAAACTCTCTGAAAAGATTAGAGAAAGAGAAACAAAATTAGCTAAATATAAAAGAGATTTTCACAAGCATGTTATTGACAGCTTCAAAAGCAAATTACATCATGAAATAAAAGAAAAAGAAGAGGCTATTAAAAGAAAATTCCACCAGGAGCTTTTAGAAGAAAACAGAAAACATATACATGAGCAAAGACAGAAATTTAAAAACGAGTTCCATGAAAAACTTGGAAGAGAAGCAGAAAAAGAGCATGAGAGACTGACAAGAGAATATGCTGACAAGAAAAAACATTTAATGAGAAATATTGAACTTAGATTAAAGCAATTCCAGGCAGACAAGCAGAGATTTTTAGAAGAGGCAAATAATAAAAGAAGCATTATTGAAAAAAGAAAAGAAGAGCTGAGAAAAAGAGCCGAGTCTATAAATGATGCAAAACAACTCACAAATTTGCAATTAGACAGAATTAAAAAAGAACTAGAAACAGACAGAGAAATTCTCAAGAAAAATGAGCTTGAACTTGAAAGCAAGAGAAGTGAGATACAAAAGATTTTATCTGATAGAGAAAAAATTTTAAGGGATAAGTATAATTTCTTAGAGAGAAAACATAATTCTGAATTTAATGTTGAAAAATTAAAAATGAGGAGAAAATTGATTGATGAATACAGAAAAAAACTTAGAGAAAGAATAAAAATAGAAGAAGAAAGAGCAAGGCAGAGATTCCACAGCGAGTTTGCTGATAGAATGAAGGAATTTATTTCAGAGCAGAGAGCTAATTCTAGAATGCAATTAAAGGAGAATAAGAGAAAACACGACGATAAAATAAAACAAATGCTTGAAGAATTAAAAGTTAAAGAAAGCAACCTTATTAATGAAAAAGCAAATATGCAGAAGAGATTAACACAGGAAAAAGAAAGGATTGAATTTGAATTGGCAGGAGAAAAGAAAAAGGGATTTTGGCTTTTTAAGAATGATGAAAAAAGAGTAAATGCTGAAAAAGAAAAGCTTAAATTGAAGTTTGCAGAACAAAAAAGAGCCCATGATGAAAAACTCAAGCAGGATAAAGGAAATTTTGAGAATAGAGTTAAGAAAGAAAACGAAGATAGGTTAAAAAGAATAAGTGAAATGCTTCATGAAAAGTTGAATAAGGAACTGGAAAATAAAGAAGAAGATTTGAGAAAGAGCATTCAAACCGAGTTTGATATGAAACTTAAAGAGAGCGTTAATAAACAAAAACAAGAATTGTCAAGGAAGAAATTGGCTTTAGAGTTACACATACAAAGGAAAGTTGAAGAACTGATGAGATAGGAAAATATTTGCTTCAGAAAATAAATTCTTCAGGCCCGATATTAATTAAGATTTTCTTAATTTCATTGATTGTTTCTTGCTGATGTTTTTTATCAGACATTCTAACAAATTTTATCAGCAGATCAGCTAAACTTGATTTATCCATTATCTTTATTTTATAGCTGTCTGTAATAAAATAAAATCTAAAACTCCTGTATTTTATCTCTTTGATTACAATTCCAGCGACATGGCCTAAAAGTTTGCCTTTATGCGGATTTTCTGCTAGAGAGTACATTTGCCTGAAGATTATTTTAGATTCTCCCTTGAATTTTTTCAGAATTTCGTTTTTTAGGCCTTCGGCAATGCTTACCTTGGCCATTTTTTATCTGCCTCTTTTATGGCATCTTCGATGGGTATAAATCCCTTATCAGACATTAGAAACTGTCTTAGCTGTTCTTTAACTGCCAGGGAATAAATCCTTTTAAGAATAACATCGTAGCTTTCGCCTTTCATTCCGAATGAAGAGAGTTTATCTCTTGTTTCCTTGCTTAATTGAATTGTTGTTGTTTCCATTTTAACCTATAGTAGCTATAGTTGCTATAGATTATAAACTTTTCTGTACAGATAATTAATTCTTCTATTTTTATTTATATAAAACTCTTTTCAATTGTGAATTTTGGAGAGACTGCTTCAGAGATTATTGCTGTTAATGTAAGATTTCCCACAGCAACTTTAAACACTCCTTCTTCTATAGGTATTTTAGCTTCTTGAGCAAAGATTTCAATAATCTGGCTTATTTCTTCTGAAGTTAACTGAATAGATGTTGTTTTTGCTTTGCTTCCTTGTTTTACTGTCAGGTTTTTTTCAGGTCCATTGCATTCTATCACAGATACTGAAGCATCTTTTATAATTTGATTTAATTTCCCTAAGTCTATCTGAAAAGGAGTCGGCTGAGGAGTTATATTGCTGACAGTGTAAGGGAGGCTTGGAGTTTTGATAATTACTCTTTGAGGGTATATTTTCCTCATTCTCTGCTTTTGGAAATTTAAAAATCCTAAATTTCTATTTTGTTCTTCTGGAGAAAAATATCTATTATCCATTATTTCGTAAAGTTGTTTTTGTCTTCTTCTTGCCTCTAAGCTTTCTTTTATTTTTTCCCTAAGAAGCTTTTCTATAGCAATAGTTTCTGCGGTTTTTGAATTTCTTATTAATTCTTTTGTGAATTCTATAAGGATTATAGCCCTTACTCTTTGAGAAGTTTCTTTGAGCAGCATTTTAATATTTCGGAAGAGGCTTAAATTTCGAAGAAGAAGTTGATATTGACGGCTGATAACCTGCCATATTTCCAGTATTTATCTCTTTTTTATATTCAGAATCAAAACTCGCTTCATTCATAAGTGTCAGGGTTTTAGCTATGGTTTTATTCTGCTCTAATACATCATTTATTTTTTCAGTCAGCTGTCTATTATCATTGCTCTGAAGAGCTTCAAAATCTTTTTCTGCCATTGCTTTGGCTGTAATTTCAAATAATTCCAATAGTTTTGAAATTTGCTCTGAAAGGTTATCGAATTTTATAGCTAGATTTGTAAGAACTTTCTGCATAGACGCGAAATTTTCTATAAGTGCTTTTTCAACATTCATTGTTTTATGCATAGAAGAACTTGAATGCTTGCGGTGTTTTTCTGCTTTAGATTCCTCTTTTTCCTCCATGCTTTAAAGACGTATTAGTTGTTTATAAATTTTGTTGATGATTGTGGAAAATACACTCACTCCGCTTCGCTACGTTCGCTGATTAATATTTGTTATATATCCGGAACAAATTCATGATATTTCATCTTAATTTTTATTACATTAATCTTTTTTAGAGAGAGTTTAAGCGTAAGCGAAACTCGAAATAACATTAATCTCATTATTTTTTGGAAATAATTTAAAAGATATCCAAAAGCTCTTCTTCAGCACTTTCAACTTCCTCTTTTATTTGCTTTTCTGTTTCTTTTCTATTTTCTTTGTTTTTAGAATGTTCGTTGTTGTTATTTTTATAGCCCTTTTCATTTTCTTTAGCTTCTTCTAAGATTTCTGCAATTGTTTCTGTTTCTTCAAGTTCAGGAAGAGTTTCAATTTCTCCTCCTTTATAAAACTCGTTTTTATCAGGTTCAAAAGCATCTTCAACTTTTTCTGCTATTTTTTCTACTGGCTCTATGCCCTTATTTAAATTTTCTTTAATCTCTTCAACAACTGTCTCTGAAACCATTGGATTTTCAAGCTCTTTTGGAGTTTCTTTTTTTTCAAGTGCTTCAACTATTTCTTCTATGGTTTTTATGCCCTCATCTAATTTTTCTTTTACGTTCTCAAAGATTTCTACATCAGATTTATGGGGCTCATTCTGCTCTTTCAGTTGTTTTTCTATTTCTTCTGCTGTGTGTTTTAATCCTTTTTCTATATCTTCTATTTCTTTTTCTAAATTAGGTACCGGAGTTATTTCTTGAACTTGTTTTTCTATTAATTCTGTTTTTATTTCCTGAAATTTTTCTATATCTGGTTCTATCCCTCTTCCAGGAGTATATTTTATAGGCATTTCTATTTCTTTATGCTCTTGATGAATTTTGGAAGTTTTGTAGATTTCATCTTCTTCTTTTATTTTTTTGTGGTGTTTTTCTAATTCTAAAATATAATTTGCAATTTCACTCGCTGAATCTGCATTTACGCTTATACTGTCTATTCCAGCTTCTACTAAGAATTTGACCATTTCTTTTTTGCTTCCTGCTTGCCCGCAAATACTTGTTTCTATGTTATGTTTTTTGCAGATAGATATGACATGCTTAATCTGATTTAAGATGGAAGGATGCATTTCGTCGTATAAATATTGAACTTCTTGATTTCCTCTATCTAAAGCTAAAGTGAATTGAGTTAAATCATTTGTTCCGAAAGATATAAATTCTATTCCTTCTATACATAAGTCTTCTATAATCTGAACAGCAGCAGGGGTTTCAATCATAACTCCTAATTTTGCCCCTATGAAGCCAATTTCTTTGAGAATTTCTTTTGTTTTTTTGACTTCTTCTACTGAAATAACTTGGGGAAGCATAATTCCTATCTTTTTATTATGGCGAGAAACTTTTTTTAGAGCATTTAATTCTGCTTTAAATATTTCTGGATTTTTTAAACTAAATCTTATTCCATGCATTCCTAGCATTGGATTTAATTCTATATCTTTAGGTGCCCCCTGCAGATTAGAATACTCATCACTCCTTATATCCGAAGTTCTAATCCATAACTCTTCGAAGTATTTCGAGATAGCATCTATTCCTTTTTCTATCACTTCTTCATAATCTTGAAGTTTTTTGTTTTTTAAGAAATATATCGGGTGTTTTCCTGATTCTGCAATTATACCTTCTATTCTTGTCAAACCTACATATGGTATTTTTGTTTTTGCTGCTCTTGGTGCAGAGCTCGGCAAATCAACAATTAATTTTATTTTAGTTTTTGTTTCTGCTTCAACAGGAAGAACCTCTTTTTTTACTTCCTCTGATGTTTTTCCTTTATAGACTTTTCCTGTGAAACCATCTACAGTTATTATTTCTCCTTCTTTTAGTTTTTCTGTTGCTTCTTGTGTTCCTACTATGCATGGAATTCCAATTTCTCTAGAGACTATTGCTGCATGGGCTGTCATCCCCCCTTCATCTGTGACTATTGCTGCTGATTTTTGCATTTCAACAACCATGTCAGGGTTTGTCATTTCTGTTACAAAAATATCTCCTCGTTTTATTTTGGATAACTCGTTTAAATTATGAACTATTTTTACTTTCCCAAAAGCTATTCCAGGAGATGCAGGCATTCCTGTTAAAATTAATTCCCCTTTAACTTCTGCTAGAGAGGATAAATCTACTCTTTTTTTTAGAGTTGTTATTGGACGTGTTTGCACAAGATAAATTTGGTCGTTTTCTATTGCAAATTCTATGTCTTGGGGTTTTTGATAATGCTCTTCTAATTTAATAGCATAATCAGCGAGTTTTCTTATTTCATAATCTGTTAAAACTTGAGATTTTGCACGGGATTCTGTAAGCTTTACTGTTGTTTTTCCCCCACCTGAATCTCTTGTTATTGCAATTTTTTTGTCGGATATTTTTTTATCTTTTATTTTTAATTCAGCATTTATTATATATTTATCAGGAGTTATTTTTCCTGAAACTATGCCTTCGCCTAAACCCCATACAGCTTCAATAATTATATCTTCATTATTATAAGAAGGATCTTTGGAGAATATGACTCCTGATTTATCTGAATCAATCATTCTTTGTATGATTACTGCTAGGCTTGTTTCCACGTCTTTAAATCCCTGATTGTTTCTGTAATAGGCTGCTCTTGCTGTGAATAGAGAAGCAAAACACATTTTAATGTGTTTTAATAAGTCTTGATTTCCTTTAACATTTAAAAATGATTCCTGTTGTCCTGCAAAACTTGCTTCTGCTAAATCTTCTGTTGTAGCTGAGCTTCTTACAGCTACAAAAACAGGCTCTTGAGATTTTTTTAATATATCTAAAGCAGTGTCTTTGTAAGAATAATCTTGGTCTTTAGAAGTTTTTTCAATATCTAAGGCTTCATAGGCGTCTATTATTTCATCTTCCATTTCTTTTGGAATTTTTGGTTTTGTAATGAGTTCTCTTATTTTTTGAGTTGCTTCTGTCAGCTGCTTTGTATTTTCATAATCTATTGTTGAAAGAATCTCTTTTATTTTTTCACTTATCCCTGCTTTTTTTATGAAATAATCATAGGCTTGCGCTGTTATTACAAATCCAGGAGGAACAGGAAGTTTTAAATTATAGATTTCAGCGAGGTTTGCACCTTTGCCGCCTGCAATTTTTCCAGAGTTTTTATCAAGTTCAGAAAACCATTTTATAAAATCTGGTTTTTGATTCTCCTCTTTTTTTTCTGACATAATTAAAAGTGTTTTTTAAAGTTAATAAAGTTTTTTATCAAAAAACTTTACATAGAAATTGCTTCAACAGGACAGCTTTCTTTGGCTTCTTTCACACACGGAAGTTTTTTTTGGGCTTTTACTTTGGCTTTGTTAGTTTTTGCATTTAATTCAAAAACTTCATCACAGATAGAAACACACAAACCACAGCCAGTGCATTTCTTTACATCCACTTTTATCATAAATAAAAATTAATATAAATGTTTATAAATGTTATTGATTTTTAAAATTATATGGAACAATATCGTGAGATATTTAAAAAGAAAGAAGAATATGTTAAAGAGGAAGAAGAGTTTGTGAGAGAGAATAAAAGCAATATTTTACACTATCTTGTTTCTTGGTGTCATTCAGTTAGAGCGTTGTCTGATATAGTAGATAGGCAGACCCATCTTTATCTTGTAGATAATCTAGGTTATTCTTGGGATAAAGAAAATAAAAGATTTCTTCATCCAAGAAATTCTCCTTTAGAAGAAAAGGGCTATTATAAATATAGAGAAAAAATAGAAAGTGCAGTATTTAATTTAATGAGAGATAAACTTATAGGGATTGATTAACTCTTTAAAGAAAGGTTTATAAATTTAATTTAATTTAACTTTTGATAAGAAAATGGAGTTTTTAACATGGCTGATAATAGGCATTGTTGCAGTAGTTGTAATTGTAATCTTATATTATTACAATAGATTTGCAGTTTTATCAAATAGAATTGACAATTCTCTTTCACAAATTGATGTTCAATTAAAGAGGAGAGCAGATTTAATTCCTAATCTTATAGAAAGTGTTAAAGGCTATATGAAACACGAGAAATCTGCAATTAAAGCTGTTACTGATGCGAGAAAAGCTATGCTTTCTGCTGGCGGAGATTTAGTAAAGAGAGTTAAGGCAAATACTCAACTTGAAGGAGCATTAAAAACAATCTTCGCTCTTGCAGAGAATTATCCTGATTTAAAGGCTAATACTAATTTTTTGGAATTACAGAGAGAGCTAACAGCAACAGAGGATAAAGTCGCTTATTCAAGGCAATACTACAATGATTCTATATTGTCTTATGAAAATCTGAGAACAACTTTCCCTGGAAGCATGTTTGCAGGAATTTTTAACAGGCAGAAAAAAGAATATTTGCAAATTGCTGAATCAGAGAGAAAAGTTGTAAAAGTTGATTTTAGCGATATGTAAAAAAATTAGCTGGCATGGTGTTAAAGAAGGAAATTATAGTTTTTTTGCATTGGTGCCTGAGAATAAATTAGAGGTTTGATAGATTAATAGTAAGAATAAATTAATTATTTGGCATGTGCGCTTGCTTTAAATATAATATAAACCGTAAACAACATTAATAAAATATTCATATATTCTTATGTTATTAATAAGGTAGATTAAATATATTATTATCCTAAATTAAAATTTATTTATAATCATCTATTATGAAAGAAACTGGTTAAAATTATGTTTTAAGTGGGTTAATAATTACAACTATTTTCTAAAATCGAAATCTATATATATAACTTCTATTTAATGTTATCATGAAAAAAAGAGGCAGGAGAAGATTAGTTTTAACTGTTATAATATTCTTTGTTTTAATTTTAGCAGTTTTTTTAATTAATTATTTTAATTTGACAGGAAGAGCAACTTCTGAAGCATTTTCTTTTAAAGAATATTATTCAGCTGGAATAGATAATCTTAAGGTAAGACATGTTATTTCATGGGATGCTGGTGCGATTAAACCAGAAGACGGAACAAATTTTCTTGTATTCTTCGGGCATTATACAGACCATCCTGGTAATGATTTTGCATATTTTTCTTGGAGTGGAGGAGAAGAAAATAATTTTTTAGATTATGAAATTAAACAAGGAGATGTTCTTTCTTTCTGGGCTTATACAAAACCAGGCTCTCCTGGGTGCGGGATTGATATTCAATTTAAGAAAACAGCAACTGAAAAAGCATTTGATTTACGAACAAAAAATCCTGTTGATCAGGATGGAAAAAAAGCAAATGCAGGAAACCCCAAAAGTAATGGGCTGTGGTATAAAAGAACAATAATTTTACCAAATGATACAGTAGGAAGAAAAATTAATAGAATAAATCTCGCTCAAATAGAAGATAAAGACAAAGGAGCAACATTTGAATGTTCTTTTGATGCAATTAAGATAACAAATCCGGCAACTGATGCAATTGCAAAACCAGAATACAATGTCTACCTAAATGTTCAAACAACAAAAGATGAATATGTTGTAGGAGAGAAAATATGTTTTTCAGGAGATGAAACATGTAAGGCAGAAGAGCCTCAAGCAGTATGTGGGAATAATATTAAAGAAGGAAATGAGGAGTGTGACAATGGCGTCGTAAATAATGGCAAGGTTTGTACTGCAGGCCGGACTTCATGCACATATTGTTCTAGTGATTGT
Source organism: Nanobdellota archaeon (assembly GCA_038044925.1). GTDB lineage: Archaea > Nanobdellota > Nanobdellia > Pacearchaeales > GW2011-AR1 > JBBSZC01. The sequence continues at coordinate 27,604 of JBBSZC010000001.1, forward strand.
AAAAATATAGTTGTTCCAGCAACATGTACAGATGATTGCACTCCAAACTCCCGTCGCTGTTGCGCTCAACCTTTAAATTCATATATCCAAAGCTGTGGGAATTATGATGGTGATTCTTGTCTTGAATGGGGAAGCTGTGGTTCTTGTTCTTCTACAGATTCAATAGTCAGATGTGTAAATGTAAGGGGAATTGATAAATGTTGTAGGTATAATATATGTTTTTAATCAAAAATAGAAAATGAAAAAACAAAAATTAATAATTTCAATGATTTTGATGTTTTGTTTAGTAATATTTAGTTGGCTCTATATTGTTAATGCAGAAGAATTATTCTCTCCGCAAGCATATGGAATGACAGTTCAATATTTTAATGGGAGATTTAATATTTTCTCAATAGAGCCGGTTTATGATGAGTTTAGAGAAAAGAGTTTTGGAACAACAAATGCAAATTTAATTGTATATTCAAAAACAGGAAACACTCTTTATACAGATTCTTTTTATTTTTCACCTTATGTTTATTATGATAATTTTGGTGCAGGCGAGCAAGATGATTTAGGAGGGATTGAAGAATTAAATAAATTTGACTTTTATTTAGAAATTCCATATTTTGAAAATATATCTAGAATTTCTTTAAAAACAGATAAAATACTGATAGATGGTGAGGAAAGAGAAATTTATACAAATGAGGATGTTTCATATTTTTTTGATAAGTCTGCAGTAATTGTAAACGAAGGTACGGCGGGCATAACCGGTACATTATCAACAACTTTAACCAGAGTTGATAATGAAGGAGAATTACCAAGGCAATTTCCAGATAAAAAAATTGGGTTATCAGCAGGCAAGAAAAAATACTTGAAAGATTTGATTAATAATCAGATGTCTTCTGATCTTTCTGCTGGCGAATGGAAGATAACTGTTAAATTTTCAGTTAAAGGAAAAGTTATTGCAGAAGATTCAAGTTTTTTCAGTGTTTCAAATTCTATATGCGGAAATGGGGTTAAAGAAACTAGTGAAGAATGCGATGGAACAGCTTTTGGAGGAAAAACCTGTAAGAGTTTTGGGCCTTATGATTCTGGAAATTTAAAATGCACAGCTGATTGTATAATCAATAAAAATAATTGTGCAATTTGTGGTAATGGAGTTAAAGAAGGAACAGAAGTTTGTGATGGGAATGAAGTTTGTCCTAATAATCCAACAAAAAAGAAAGTTTGTGTAGATTGTAAATCTTTTGATGAGGCTAATTGCAGAACGCAACCACCACCAGGATATGGAGATTGTAGGGATAAGATAATTCCAGGAAGCATGGGTTTTTGTACTGCTGTTGGCGGTATAAATATTCCTCCAAAAATGTGTATTAATATTGGCGGAGGGAGATATAGTGAAGTAGTGCAATGTAATAATCCAACTCAACTAAATCAAGGTCCTTTAATCTCATGTTGTCAATCTTTTACTCAATGTAAAGTAAGAAATCCAACCCAAACCACAAGACAATATTATTGCGGATAATTAAAACAAATAAAATGAAAAGAATATTATTAATAAGTTTTGCATTTATTTTTATAGTTATAATTCTAAATATTGGAAATGCTAGTGCAACAATCTGCAATGGAAGACAAGATGCAACATGCATTGCAACAGAAACATTACCAGATGGAAAAGTGGGTGTTGATATTGTTACAATGACAGGAAATCCAAGCCCTTGTACACCAACAACATGTAGTGTAAAAAAACATACTGGTTTTTTTGAGATAACAGAAGGAAGTTTTTCTAATATTCATGGGGGTTCTTTAGATAGTGCTTCTACTATTTCTAATTGTGATAAAACAGGTTTAGCCAATATTAATTGCGGGACAACAACCCAAGATTTTTATTGTGATAAAATGGCTGTTAATTCTAAAGATATTACAACACTTGCATATGGTTTTTGCACTCGAGGAGATAAAGATGCAATTCATTTTGAATTTGGTTGCAGAAGTAATACACAATTCAAAGATGTGACTATATCAGAGCTTGGGAAGATTGAATTGGATGGAAAAACGGAAAATTTAGATGGGACAGATATAACTTCGAATGATGTGAAAAATTATTTTAACATAGTGTGCAATAAACTAAAGCCACCAATTATAAATATCATTAATCCAGTAGATGACCCTAATTTTTTGAATCCGATAGGTTCTCCTATTGATATTGAATTTACTATTAAAGCTCCTGAAGGCGAGACTATAGATATGAAAAGTTTAAATTATAGAATTATTAAAGCTGATAGTGGAAAGGTTTTCAAAAAAGAAAAGATCTATCCCTATTCATGTTATATACGAGATTGTTTTACAAATGTTCAAAGTGGAGGAGGTATATGCTCATGCAAATTAATTTCTGAAACATTGCCGCATGGAAATTATGTTCTTGAAATAAACGCAAAAGTTTTAAAAGGGCCCAGTGGAAAAGCAGAAACGTATTTTGCAATAGCAAATTCATGCAAGCTTATATGGAAAGGAGATAATGCAAAATTTAGAGTTACATTTGTCGGTTCTGATATCTTAACAAAAGAAATTTTGTTATTTCATGGAAGTAATATAATTACCAATGGTTTTCATGTTGTTGAGCCATTTGCTTCTTACAAAGACCTTTTTGAATTTTATTACAATGAAGATTTTGTTCCGAGCAGTGAATTGAAATTATCCAGAGATCGGACGGTTGAAAAGGGGAGATTAGAAATAATAAAAAGAGGTTGTGGAACAAATAATATTGTTTTTATACATTTAGATCAGTACACAGGATATATTCAAGAATTTTCTGATATTTCTAATAGTATGTTATTTGGCAATATTGTTTATTTAGGCCAATCGTATATTGAAAATGAAGATGGAAGTTTTACTGTTCGTCTTGGAACAGACCCTTTAATTGCGATGCATGAAGAAGGTCATGCTATTTGTAAATTAGATGACGAGTATGTTTACAAAAGACATGATCCTAAATTTTTAAAGGGAATTAATTGTGATAAAAGCTCTTCTTGTAATAAATGGAGCAAATATGGTTTTCCTTGTATTGGAACGATTGATTCCAATGATAAAGATGGATGTACCTTAAGTAATTGGAAAAGGTCTTCTGAGGATAGTTTAATGAAAAGTGATAATCCTACCTTTAATACAATAAGTTGTGCAAGTTGTCTTATGGAATTAGAAATTCAATCAGATTTAGATAGTGCTGTTAAGGAGTGTGAATGTCTTTTAAATCCAGAGAATAAATCTGAATCAGGAAAATTGATTGGTGTTAGTTCAGAGCCGCAAGCTTCAGAACCGCAATGTAAAATAGATCCTTGTGTAGGTTTAATTAAAGATAAGGGATGGGGGGAGTGTGTTAACCCCTTAAAATTTGACACCTCTAAATTAGGGGGCATACAATGTTGCTCTCCTGGAAGGACTTGTTGTCCTGGCGGAACTGGAGAATTTGGAGGAAATATCTGTTGTAAAATTTGGGATGAAAAAAATCCTGCAAGTGCGTGTGGTAAATATGGCAGTATGGCTTATTGTAAAGATGGACCTTGTGATACAGCTACAAAAATTGAATGTGGTTCTAAGTGTTGTGATAAACAAATGCAAGAGTGTTGCTCATATGGATTAATTAAAAAACTTTGCCAAGATAAACCTAACCTAAATGGGGATAAAAGTACTTGTCCGGTTGGAACTACTCAATGTGGTACAGATACTCCTAAATGTGGTGGAAATAAAAAATTATTATGCTGTAATAATGAAAAATATGCTTGTGTAACTATCCTTGGAGAACCTGGTTGTATTAGGAAAAAATGTGATAAAGAAGGACAAAAATTATGTATGGGTTCAGGCCAACATTCAGTTGTAACAGTGTGTTGTGATAATGAATGTGCAACTTACCCGAATGGATGGCCTTATTGTGTTTAATTTAGTTAGATGGACTTGATAAGTAGAATCCTAAACAACCTGAAATATCTTTTATTCCTTTGTTAAAATGATATAACTCTAATTTTTCTCTTTCTGATAATTTATAGGGATTTAGATTTCTTTTTTCTTTGTACTCTGAATAGATAATATATATCTTTTTAAATTCTTCATATTTTAAAGAGTTTATAAAATCTTTTTTAATCCAATTAGTAGATTCGGGGGTTTTTAATTCTTCAATTGGAGTTGCTGTTATATTATGGTATAACTTTTTATAATTAAATAGAGATTTAGTGCCTTCAACTTCTTCATATTCATTTTTATTTGATGGATCTTGCATTTCTTTAATAACGACTTTCCTTTCCCTCTCCCCGATATATGGCTTATTTAAAGCGCATCCACCTAAACCAACAGCTCCTGCTGTTGCTATTCCAAGCATTCCTGTTCCTACCAATAAGTTTGTAAGTGATTTTGGTATTTTCATAAACTTTAGAGGTTTGTGAAGTATTTAAATCTTACTATTTTGTTACTATGTAAGAGTAGTTTAATTGGGGTGAAGAGGGGGCAGAAAAGGGATTCATGTTGCCCTAAAGAAAAATGTGCAACAAATTTAAGAGGAATCCCTTATTGTATTTAAAGAGAACCTAAATAAGAAGATATAACCATACCTTCACAATAATTGTTGTACAAGGTAGCTAACTCTAATTTTTCTCTAGTGTTTAGACTTGATGGATTTATAATTTTTTTACCTTTATTTTTGAAATATAAACTTGTAACTAATCTAAAGTCTTTTTCATTTAATGATTTTGACATCTCATTTTCAACCCAATCTTTAGCTTCTTTAGTTGCTAAATCTTCATAAGGGGTTGAGATTATTTTATTGTACATCTCTTTAAATCCTTCTAAATCCATTTCATTCATTCTACTTATAATTTCCTCCCTTTCTCTCTCTCCAATATAAGGTCTGTTTAACGCACACCCACTTCCAACTAAAGCTGCTAAACCTAATGCAGCTGTTCCAATCCTGCTGAATTTTCTTGAAGTTTTCATAAAATATAAGGGGGTTTAGAATTTATAAAGGTTTCTGTTTTGTAACTACTTATTAGATGTTACAAATAACTTTTGACTTTAATCATTAAGTTATTAGCGGGTTTTATTTATATCATTTTTTATGAAAAAATTGCTAACAAATTATTAACATAGACCTGATATTATTTATATTCTCAATTACCAATTTCAAAAACACTTAAAAACCTTTTTTTCTTCTATCTTTTATGCCAGAATATCAACGAATTGATTTTCGAGATCAGATTTCAAGAAACAAATGGCAGTCATTCTTTTTGATGGCAATTATATTTGCAATTATTATTGCGTTGGCGTATGTAATTTCTTATGTTTATGACCCTGCATATTCATTCTTTATTTTAATAATTGCCATAATTTTTTCTATGATTTACATTTTAATTAGCTATTATAATTCAGATAAAATTGCAATTGCGAGTGTTAGCGCTAAAGAAGCAAAACAATCAGAATATAGGGATTATCACAATCTTGTAGAAGGAATTTCTATAGCTTCTGGCCTTCCTAAGCCAAGATTATATATTATGGAATCTAACCAGATAAATGCTTTTGCTTCTGGAAGAGATCCTGAACACGCAGTTATTTGTGCTACAACAGGAGCTTTAGAAAAATTAGACAGGAGAGAATTAGAAGGAGTTTTAAGCCATGAAATGTCGCATATTGCTAATTTTGATATTCGTTATATGACTTTTGTCGCTGTTATGGTTGGAATGATAGCAATTATCTCTGAAATATTCCTGAGAAGTTTATGGATGAAAGGAAATGATAGAGAGGGGAAAAGCGGGATTATTATTATTTTAATTGGAGTTTTATTAGCTATTCTTGCACCTATTGTTGTTAAATTTGTTCAATTTGCTATTTCAAGAAAAAGGGAATATTCAGCTGATGCTTCTGCTGTTAAATTTACGAGATATCCAAAAGGGCTTATAAATGCGTTGAAGAAAATTCAGCAAGATTATAAATCTCCTGAAGAAAATAAAAAAGTTCCTAAGGCAGTAGCTCCTTTGTTTTTTGCAAATCCATTTAAAAATTTGACGTCAACTCATCCTCCAATTAATGAGAGGATAAGAATTCTTGAAAGCATGTAAATTTAGTTATTGTTTAAACACCAGAATTCCACTCGTCTTTGACGAGTGGAATGAATCACTCGTGGAATTCTGTGTGCTCAAGAACCATTAAACAAGCGGATTTTCATGCCAACCAGTCCAAGACTGGTGATTCTTGACATTTATAAATACAGTTTCTTTCTTTTATTTATGGGATTTATTAGAAAAAGCAGTTTGACTTTGCTTTTAATATTAACACTTCTTTCTCTTTTAATTACTAATTCACTTTTTGTATTATTTTATTCCTTGAGATACGAGAATGTTCAATCAGAACTGCCTTTAATCGCAGAAGATAAGGGCATTTTATCAATTACAGACCAGCAGTATAATACGTTGCGAGATAATTGTATTAATAAAACTGAATATAGTTTTTATTATAGCGAATATGATTTAAATGTACAAATTCCATGTGAAAAAGTTAATGAAGGAAAAAATGCAATTTTAAGCTATGGAGCAAATGAAATTTTAAAAGATGTTTATTATAATAATAATTCAAAAGGATTAATCTCTATTTTTTCAATTAAAACTTATAATTCCCTTAAAAATTTATTTTATATTTTTTTGGCTGTTTCTCTTTTACTAATAATTATTCTTTATTTCATCTTCGAGAACAAACATAATTTTTTAATAAGTACGGGAATTTTGTTTATTATCTCTTCTCTTCCATTTTCAAAACTAGGGTGGTTTATCTCTATTGTTCCTTTTGATTATGCGGATAAGCTTTTATCTATGTTTTTAAGCGCTTCTTTTAAGGTATTTCTAGCTATGCTTTTTTTGGGATGGGTAATTGCAGGGGTTGGAATTGGGCTTAAATTTTGGAGTTTTGGAGAAAAAATATGGAAGACGTTCAGTAAAAGTTCTAAAGACGAAGAGGATTAAAATGTGCAAAACTTGTCAAACAAATCCAGTTTATATTTTCACAAATAAAAGACAGCTGTGCAAAAGGTGTTTTATTAATTATTTTCAAAAAAAGTTTTTTTATATAAATAGAAAGTTTTCAATGATGAGGCAAAGAGAGATTATAGGGTATAATAATAAAAGTGCTAATGGCAGGGGAAATTTTAAAGATGTTGTTTTAGAAGAAATGCTTAAAATTTTTTCAAAAAAATTACATATACAATTGATTAAACTTCCTTCAAAAAAGAGAATAGATAAACTCGCAGTTTCTTCCACGCTAGATTCAGAAGCTTATGAAATTACAGATATTTTAATAAATAATAATTATGGTGAATTGAAAAAAATAAAACCTATAGTGAAAATTAAATGGAGGATTATAATTAAGCCATTATATTTGTTTTTAAATGAAGAAATTTTTCTTTACGCAAAACTTAGAAAATTAAAGTTTAAGAATATTGAGAAAGACAAAAATAAACTTAGAAGGTTTATCAACGAATTAGAGCAAAAACATCCAGAAATAAAGAGAGCAATTGTCAATAGTTTTCTGAAATTGTATATTTGATTTTTTACCTGATTGATTTGGCTACAAAATTATAAAGACATCTAACATTTTGCTCCCTTAAATTATACCCTATTTCATCTTTTAGATTTCCGATAAGATTCTATTGCCTGCTCTGACCCTAAATTTACCAAAGCTTGATATAGCGCAGAATCTCCCTGGCTAGTTATTTTTCTTAGAGATTCTTGTGCTAGTCTTCTGCTTTCTTCAACATCTAATATTGGAAATTTATCCTGTATTTTTGCACCTATATCTCTAATCAGACCAGTTTCACTAAATGTTGTTTTATATTCTAAATTCACAATAGATTAATTATTTTTTACTTTATATTGTTTATTGTGATAAAAAGTCATTCTTATATTTCTTCTTAATATGTGCGGCAGAAAGTCTTTTATTTTACAAAATTATTTTTTAATTATATACTTTCATTTTCTTCTTTCTTATCCCTTTCTAATCTCCTCATAAACCCATCTATAAATTTTTCATTATTCGGGTTTCTTTTTTTTACATCTAATATTCTGAAAGCTTCTATTCCATTCTTATTTGTTTTTTCTGTTTTTGTCTCTGATCTTACTCTGTCATTTAACACCGATGTTATTAGTATTTCTTTTTCTGCTATAGATGATATTTTTTTTGCATCTCCAAGAAGATTTCCCATACTCATAAATTTTAATACTTCTTCTTTTTTGGCTACAATTGCCCCGTAGTTTATTGATATACCATATTCTATTTTTTCTTTGAAAAATTTGTTATGGTTTTCTATTAATCCCTGTATTTGCATTGCAAAATCTATCGCTGGCTTTTCATTTTTAAAAGTTTTTGTTTCTACAGGAGCAAAAATAAAAAAGAGATAATTTTGGTTTTCATATACAAACACTTTTTTTGAAATGGATAATTCATTTATTTTTTTCATAGTATCTTCTATTCCTTTTTTTCTCTCTTTAAGATCTTTCTGATTTTTTATTTTTAAGCATACCATAGAAATATTTTGCCTTTCTCCTTTTATTGATAAAGAAAGTTCTGCTTTATTTTTTGTTGCCATTAATCCTTCATTATCCTTTAAATTTCCAATATCCGAGTCTTTAAAAATTTGTTTTCCAATAAAAGTTTTGTAATACCCCTTTCTTAATATCATATATCCTATAAATCCAAAAATTCCTACTATAAAAAACCATACAAAAGGATGTCTTACAATATCTATAACTCCAATTGATGCTCCTTGTATATCAACAACTTTTCCTGCAAGCATTACACTTTTCTTTAGCTTGGTTTGACCGTCTGTTATAACTTCTATTTCATAATTTCCTTCAGGAGCAGTTAAAGTGTATTTTCCCTCTCCATTAACTTTAATGTTTGGCTCTATATTTAAGGAGTTATTTCCTATTTTAACTAAAATTGTTTTGTTATAAGGAACATTTCCTGTATTTTTTATAATAAGAGTTTTGTTTATAAGAATAACATCTATACTTTGTTTTTCTTGAATTATAAATTCTGATTCTGCAGTAATTTTATTAGATACCGCATAAATCTTCCATGTAGATGGTTTTTCATTATATGCTGCTGAATATTCATAAACTTCGTCTGTTTGTTTTTCTTTTTGTTCAATTATTTTATTGTTGGAATTTTTTAGAGTGACTATTGAATTGGTTTTTATGTTTACTCCTGTTTGGTCGTGGAGGATAGTTTTGAATCTTAAGTTTGTTCCTGGAGGTATGCTTTTATTCTCTATTAGTATCTCTAGAGATTTTGGAACCTGAAGAATTTTTATTGTATAACTATTAAACCCTTCGTTGCTGATGTTCCCAGTAGAATCTTCTTCATACAACCTAATACTAAAAAGATATTCGCCAGCAGCTATTTCATTTGGCAGGGAAATGTTTAAAGCGAAAGCTCCTTTGTTAATTGATTCAGTGTAAATTTTATTTAAAGAAGATACGGATACTTCAATTATTCCTTCAACTGCTGTTCCTGTTTCTCTAAGGGCATTTCCTTGTAAAATTATACTTGCTCCTGGATTAAATTCTGTTTTTGTAGTTGTTATTTCTGCCTTTATTAAATTTGATATTCTAAATTTATTGCTTATTACATAATCATTATCTAATGTAGCTTTTATTACACAGGATCCTGAAGAAATTCCTGTTGTCTCTTTTATTAAAAGTAATGTTGGAGAAAATCTTTTTTCTTGTCCTGAAGAAAGCATTATATATTCTTTGTAAAATTCAATTTCTTTTTCATTGCAGATTAAAAATATCTGTAGATATCCAGCAACATCAGAGGTTGTTTTTATTGTTGATTGTATAGAAAGGGCTTCTCCTAAGTTGTATAGCTCTTTTGGCTGTGAAAGTATTATTTCAGCTGATACAAATTGCAAGAAAAGCGCCCCTAGTAATGTTATTAATATTATCTTTCTCATTTTATTTTTTTCTAATGATATTATTTGAATGCTAAAGTTATTTATAAACATAACGCTGTTTGTGTTTCAATAATATTTAAAAAAGCTGCTTCCTTACTTTTATTCATGAAAACATTAAACCTACATGTAGATTACATAATTTTCAAGCCTTTGAAAAAAGCATTGAAAAGTGTTGAAGATCTTGGAGAAAAAGAAAAAAAAGAACAGAAAATTGAAGAAGCTTTAGCTGTTTTGACTGCTGTTGAGAAATTTGATACTAATGTTGAAGAGATTGTGAAGAAACTTGTTGAGGATATTAAAAACATTGCTTCACAAATTAATGTTAAAAATATTGTTTTATACCCTTATGCTCATCTTTCTAAAGATTTGGCTAGCCCTGAATTAGCAGTAGAAGTTTTAGATAAGGCAGAAAAAGCTCTTAAAGCAATAAAAGGATTTAGTATTTTCAGGGCTCCTTTTGGATATTACAAGGAATTTGAATTAAAAGTTAAAGGACATCCTTTGTCTGAGTTATCTAGAGAAATAAGATTGGATGAGAGCTCTCTTTTAGAAAAAGAGACTTCAGAGAAAAAAATTCATAGAAAAGAAGAGTATGATTATATTAAGCTTTTGAAAGAAGTTTCAAAGTCAAAATTAGATACTTCTAAACTAAAAGAGAATGATCATAGGATTCTAGGGCAGCAGATGGATTTGTATTCTTTTAACGAAGTTGCTCCTGGAATGGTTTTTTGGCATAATAATGGCTTAATTATTAGAAACGAATTGATTAATTTTTGGAGAGAGATACACAGAAAAACAGGATACCAAGAAATTTCTACCCCTCAAATACTAAATAAAAAATTATGGCAGATTTCTGGACACTGGGAAAAATACAGGGATAATATATTTCTAACAGATTATGAGAAGAAAACTTTTGTTGTTAAGCCAATGAACTGTCCTGGAGGAATGTTGGTTTATAAGACAAATCCAAAAAGTTATAAGGAATTTCCTTTGAGAGTGGCTGAATTAGGAGTTGTTCATAGGCAGGAATTATCAGGAGTTTTAGGTGGTTTGTTTAGAGTGATACAATTCACACAGGATGATGCACATATTTTTTGTATGGAGAAACAGATTGAGGACGAAATAATTGCAATAATGAATATGGTTGATTTAGTTTATTCAAAGACTTTTAATTTTTTTTATCATATGGAATTATCTACAAGACCAGAAAAAAGAATAGGAGACGATAAAATGTGGGATAAGGCTGAATCTGTTTTGAAAAAGGTTTTAGATAAGAAAAAAGTTAAATATAAAATTAATGAGGGAGATGGAGCATTTTATGGACCTAAAATTGATTTTCATTTAAAAGATTCATTAGGAAGAACATGGCAGTGTGCTACAATTCAATTAGATTTTTCAATGCCAGAAAGATTTGATTTAACTTATACTGATAGCAATAACGAGAGGAAAAGGCCAATAATGCTTCATAGAGTTATTTATGGAAGTTTAGAGAGATTTATTGGAGTTTTAATAGAACATTATAATGGAAGATTACCTACATGGCTTGCTCCAATACAAGTAAGAGTTTTATCATTTACAGACAGGAATCAAGATTATGCAAGGGGAATTATAAAAAATTTAGAAAAGAGTATCCCTAATTTAAGATTAGATGCAGACTTTACACAGAGAACTGTTCAGGCAAAAGTTAAAGACGCAGAAATGATGAAAATACCATATATAATTGTCATAGGCGATAAAGAAGAAAAAGAAAAGAAGTTAGCTGTAAGAGTTAGAGGAAATAGCAAAATAGAGAGTTTTAGTTTAGAGGATTTTATATTAAGACTTGAGAGGGAAATAAGAGAGAGGAAGAGTTAAAAGCCCACCCAACCCCAAGATTATGTTAATACTAATTCAATTTTTGATGTTAATTGTAGACCAATCTCACGACGAGCGAAGCGAATAGTGGAAATAATAATCTTTTAATACTTTAATTTGCTATTTTAGGCATGAATATCCAGTTCCTTTTAGAAAAGTTATATAGCTCTCCTGAATTTGAAAAATTTAAGAAAGAATACGAGGATGCTTATCCTTGCTCTGGTTTTTTTATTATTGATCTGAAAGGCACAGAGAAAAAATATCATTTAGATTTTTATTCCCCTTCTTTGAATAAAATGTTCAGTTTTTACTTAGAGAATGGAATTGAATTAATCCCTGTCGAGACTCTTGGAGAAGGCATTCCAGAGAGGATTTTACTGAATTATTCTTTGGATTTTGATGATATTGTTAAAATTATAAAAAAGGAGATAAATGAAAGAGAAATAAAAAAAAGTATTGAAAAAATTCTTATTTCTCTACAGAATATTAATGGAAAAGATTTACTTATATGCACTGTGTTTATCTCAAACCTTGGAATTATAAAAGCAAATATAACCCCTGAAATGGAGATTATTGATTTTGAAAAGAAATCTTTTTTTGATTTTATAAGAAAGGCGTGAAGTTTTTTATTTCTCAGCAATAAAAGTTATATTAACATCCGACTCTATTTCTTGCTTGATTTTAAAGCCTGCCTTTTTAAAGAGGTTGTAAATTTCTTCTTTATCAAATAAGTAATAAAATCTTTTTCCTTTATTTCTCCACGAAATGCATTTTTCTTTTGGAGAGTTTTTAAAACGTTTTGAATCTATGTTCCAGACAGCAACAAGAACTTGTGCTTGTGCCTTTAATACACGATATAATTCTTTTATTGTTTTTTCTCTTTTTTGGAAAGTTTCAAGGCAATGTATAGATGCAATACAGATTCCAGCATCAAAAAAATTGTCTTTATATGGAATTTTTGAAATGTCTGAAACTTTAAATTCTGCATCTATGTTTTCTTTTTTTGCTTTTTGCTTTGCAAGTCTTATCATTTTCTCAGAAAAATCTATCAGAAAGATTTTTCCATTTTTTATTTTTTGGAGATTTCTTCCTGAACCGCTTCCCAAATCCAAAATATTTCCATACTGTTTATTCAAGAATTCTTCTACTCCTCTTGCTTTGCCACTTGAAGTTTTAAATTCATGCCACTCGCTAGCTATGTTATTCCATACTTGTTTTTGAGATAATTGATTAATTTTTTCCATATAGTTCTAAAAAATAAGATTTTTATTGTTTAAAAATTAAGCCCCCTCAGTAATCCAATAAAAATAGTTCTCGCTTCTTTTTAATAAATCATAAAAGGGTTTTAACCTTAAATCACAGGCATTAACCGTTAATCCTTCTAAGATATTTTTCATCTCTTTATATCTTATTTTAAATTCTTCATCTTTTAGATCTTCATTTATCTTTATTTCTTCAAGTTTTTTAATTCCTTCTTCTAAGTCCTTATTTGTAAGTATTGTTTTTGTTATTGTCATCTCTTTTTTAAAATTAATATATTCTATTAATTATTAATTTATTGTTCGTCTTCTTTGAACTCAACAATTGAAAATACTTTGAAGCCTGAATTTTCTATTTTTTCTCTTCCTTTTAATTCAGGTAATTCCATTATAAAGGAGCATTCTTCTATATTTCCATTTAACCTTTTTATTAGTTCGCAGGCAGCTAGGGCTGTTCCTCCTGTAGCTATTAAGTCATCTACAACTAAAACATTATCCTCTGGCTTTATAGCATCTCTATGTATTTCTATAATGTCTGTGCCATACTCTAGAGAGTATTCTTGTTCTAGTTTTTCTGCTGGCAATTTTCCTTTTTTTCTTATTGGAACAAACCCGCTATTAAGTTTTTCAGCTAAAATTCCTCCAATAATAAAACCACGGGATTCAATTCCAGCTATAATATCTATCTGCTTGTCTTTATAACGATTATAAAAAATATCAACTACTTTTTTTATTCCTTCTTTATCTTTTAATAAAGTAGTTATATCCCTGAACATTATTCCTGGTTTTGGAAAGTCTGGAATGGTTCTTATTTTCTCTTTTATTCTCTTTTGCTCTTCTTCATAGGAAAAAGAATCTATAACGTTTATAAGGACTTGTTTTACTTTTTCAACATTATCTTGAAAGACTTTTCTTATTGTGTCCCATGTAACTGGCTCTTCATCCTGCTTCCAGCAGTCATAGTCAGTTGACATTGCTATTGTTGCATAAGGAATTTCTGCCTCGTTTGCAAGAATTGCTTCAGGAGCTATAGACATATTTATTACGTCTCCTCCTATTAATCTGAACATGTGGCTCTCTGCCATCGTTGAGAATCTAGGACCTTCTATTGTTATAACTGTTCCTTTTTCATGAACAGGAAATTCCAAGTCTTTGCAAGATTGAATTAATTTTTTTCTTAATTGTTCTGAAAATGGCTCTGCCATTGGAGTATGAATAGGGCCAAATTCAAATTTATCAAAAAAAGTTAATTCCCTGTTTTTTGTGAAATCTATAAACTGGTCAAGAATAATAAAATCACCTCTTTTTATCTCTTCTCTTAGAGAGCCTACTGCAGTAGTAGAGATTATAAATTTGCATTTTTCTTGTTTCAATGCGAAGATGTTTGCTTTATTGTTTACTTGTGTTGGAGGGAATTCATGTTTTCTTCCGTGCCTTGAGAGAATAGCAACATCAATTCCTTTTATTTTTCCGATAATTAATGGTGAGGATGGTTTCCCAAAAGGAGTATCAACTATTTTTTCCTGATAATTTTCTAAAAGATCAGGGCTGTCAAGACCAGAACCACCAATAATTCCTATTTTCATATTTATAAAAGCAGGAAATCATTTAAAAGTATTCTTGTTATAGAAATAATATGTTAATCACTAAAAAAATATTGAAAAAACCAACAAAAACTATTTCAGGAATAACTCCTATTGCTGTGGTTCTGCCTCCTAGGAAATGCAAACACGGGATTTGTACTTATTGCCCCTCTTTAAATGTTACTCAATCTTATACTCCTAGAAGTCCGGCGGTAATGAGAGCAATGAATTTGAAATATAATCCTTATGAACAAGTTAAAGCGAGATTAGAAGCCTTCAGAAAAATGAATCATCCTACTGATAAGATTGAATTAATAATTATGGGTGGAACTTTTTTAGATTTTCCTGTTAGATTTCAGGAAGAATTTATTAAAAATTGCTATGATGCTTTGAACAGCAATACAGAAAAATCCAAGAATTTAAAAGAGGCAAAAAAGAAAAATGAAAAAACAAAACATAGGTGTGTTGCTCTTTGCATTGAAACAAGGCCAGATGTGTGCTCTCTTGAAGATATTAAAATGATGAGGAAATATGGGTGCACTAGGGTTGAGTTGGGGGTTCAGATTATAGATGATAAAATTTATAAAAAAACTAAGAGAGGCCATAAGATTCAGGATGTTGTTGATGCTACAAAGAGATTGAGAAATTGCGGGTTTAAAATAGGTTATCATGTAATGCCTGGTTTGCCTGGAAGCAATATTAAAAAAGATTTGAGGTTATTCAAGAAATTGTTTTCTGATGGAAGATTCAAGCCAGATCAATTAAAAATATATCCTTGCCAAGTTATTAAAGGAGCGAAAATTGAAGAAGATTATTGGAAAGGAAGATTCAAACCTTATACAAAACAAGAGCTAGAAAGATTGTTAATTCAAATGTTAAAATCTATTCCAAGATATTGCAGAGTTATGAGAATTATGAGAGAAATTCACCCTGAATATTTAACTGCTGGAGTAGTTAATATTGATTTAAGAAAAGATATTGAACTAGAACTAAGGGAAAAAGGAGTAAAATTAAAAGAAATAAGATATAGGGAGATTGGATTTAATCAAGAAAAAAATAATGTTAATAAATTAAAACTTAAAGTTACAAGATATAATGCTAGTGATGGAAAAGAGCATTTTTTAGAAATTGTAAATAAACAGAATGTTTTATTTGGATTATTGAGATTAAGAATTTATGGAAAAGGAGAGAGTAAAAGGGCAATTATTCGAGAGCTTCATGTTTATGGGCCTGCTTTGAATTTAGGAGAAAAGGGGAAAATAAGCCAGCATATTGGATTGGGAAAATGGCTTATAAGTGAAGCAGAGAAAATTGTCAGTAAAAATAAACTTGATAAAGTGAGTGTTATTTCTGGGGTTGGAGTTAGAGAGTATTATAGGAAATTAGGATATATTTTAGAGAAAAATGAATTAGAGTTGATGAGTAAAAATCTATAATTTTATTTTACTTCACTTTAAGATAATTTGTTATTAATATATAAATTGGGCCTGCTAAAATATAAAATCCCTTTAATACTGGTGGAGCATGAATTATTCCCATACCAAATATGCTCGGGAAATTATTATTTAATCTTATATTTAATAAATAATATCCAATATACTCCAGTGCAAAGAGAGTTAATAAATAGATTATTGTTATTTTAATTAATTTTATATTTTCTATTTTTTCATATATTTCTCTTAACAAAACTAATCCTGCTGTCCATGCGATAAGAGGGAATATGTTTATTTTTCCTAGCATTAAATTAGGAGAAGTATATTCATAAGAATAATAAGAAGTCCATGCGATTGCAATTAAAAAAGCAACTATTAATTCCTGCCCAATTTTTTCTTTGAAGATTATATAGCTTGCAAGCAAGAGAATAGATAAGGAAATTATTATCGATGTTTTTATATCAAAGAAAAAACTTAAAACTATTAATAGGATTAATGACGCTATTAAAAGGAAAATTAATTTATTCTTTTTATTTTTAATCCTCTTCTTCATAATATTAAATAGAAATTTAAAATTATAAACCTTTAGTTCTCTATTTTTTTAAATATTTAACACATTTCAATAATCTTATTTTCTTGATGATGTCCTGATTTTATCCTCATTCTTGAAGCAGGAGTTGTAAAATATTTTGCAAGAGTATTTAATAATTCTATATTTGCTCTGTCGTTTTCAGCAGGTTCTTTTAAATAAACTAAGTATCTATTGTTTCCAAAATTCTCTATAGATTTTTTCGATGAGTTTGCTTTAACTTTAATGTATATTAATACCATTTTTAAAACAAAAAGAATAACTATATAAATATTTTTTTCATAAAATAGATATGAAAAGAGGGGTAGACAGTAATAATATAATATCAAATATAGGCACAAGGATGTTAGCTTTTGATAAATCTTCCCTATTTTTATTAATATCTAATTTAACTACAATTTTCTTTGCTCTTAAATATGGATGGAATATCTATTGGATAATTCTTGTCTACTGGTTTCAAAGCATCATTATCGGATTTTTTAATTTTATAAGAATTTTATCTCTCAAAGAATTTTCAACAGACGGACTTAAAATAAATGACCAGCCCGTAGAACCAACAAGAAGTAATAAAATATTCATTGCTATTTTCTTTGCTATACATTATGGATTTTTTCATTTTATATACTTAATATTAATGGGAATAGGTGCAGCTATAATTTTTGTATCTGCGTTAATATTAATAACAAAAATGTCTGGAATAATAACACCAACATTTGTTTATGAAATAGCAAATACTTATGGAGTTGGAAATATTAAAGATATAATAGGGACAATAATTATAATTGGAGCATTTTTTATTAATCATTTATTTTCATTCTTTTATAATAAGCCAAAAGATGAACTTAAGAAACCGAATATAGGAAGAATAATGTTTTACCCTTATGCAAGAATAATACCCATGCATTTAACCATGATATTTGCAATACCTCTTGTTAATAGTACGACAACTCTGATTATGTTTATGTTATTAAAAACTATTGCAGATTTAATCATGCATAACTTAGAACACAATTGAATTTCTATCTATTCATCTCGTAACAATTTCCAGCGCATCTCTATGCTTCAAGGTATAGTCCTTGCCTAAAGCCCTTTTTGTTTTAGCGTCTATTGCTTTTATGAAGTTTTTTCCAAAGTCAGTATGCAAGAAAAAAGCAAAATCCAAAGCTGTAGAACCAGAAGGAAGCAAAAAACAATCCGGTAAAATATGCCCCCTTGAATCAGCGAGTTTTGTTGCACCTGCTGGAAAAATCGCAATATATTTTAGAAAATCAAAAACTGCGAGGTTTAAAATTTCCTGAACCCCTGTGCCTTGATAAATATCTAAAACATTTTTTCTTATATTTTCAAGAGCTTCTTTTTGCTTTACTGTTAATTCTTTTTTTATTTGAAATTCTTTTTCCCCGGGAATATAATTAATCAATCCAGATTTAGACGCCTGCTTTAAGGCTAATTCAGAGTCAGCAGAACAGGGGTAAATCAAATAATCTGGAAATGAATCTTGCATTTTTTTGATATTTTCTTTAGCTTCAGGGAAATCTGATTTATTTGCTGCGATTATCATTGGCTTGCTTAATTTTCTTAAATTTCTTGCAAATAATTTAACTTGGAAATCATTCCACTGGCTCGGTTTTCCTGATAATGAAGTATTTCTTAAAATCTCTTTAACATGAAACTCTTCAACCTTTAAGCCGGAAAATTGCTTGGCTACAGCTTTAGCGAAATTTCCTGATTCTCCTTGTTCTAATTCTATTTTCCTCGCAAATGTTTTCCAGACTTTCATTAAAATATTGTAAAACCAAATATCTAATTCTTCTTCTAAAAATTTAACATCATTGCAAGGATCATAGGCTTCTGTTTGTTTTCCTTCTGCATCTGTTGTTCCTGATGCATCAACAATATGTATAAAACAATCTGCTTGCCTCAAATCGTCTAAGAATTGATTCCCTAAACCTTTTCCTTCACTTGCTCCTTTAACAAGTCCAGCAACATCCATTAAATCTACAGGAACAAATCTTTTGTGATTTATGCAAAATCCGTGATTTGGCTGGCATTGAGTATTAAATTCCTTGTCAATGCAGTCAATTTTCACATATCCAACACCATGATTAGGTTTTATTGTAGTGAATGGATAAATTGCAATTTCTACTTCTGCTAAAGTCGCTGCTTTAAAAAACGTAGATTTTCCTACACTTGGCTTACCAACTAACCCAATTAACATGAAAAAACCAATGGAAAAACCTTTAAATATATTATTAATTAGTGTCGTCTACAATTTCATAACCACCTTCACTAGTTCTATTAACAAGATTATACTTTTGGAGAACAAAAAGGGCTGTTTCAATTCTTTCTCTTTTTTCAAATTCTACTAATTTGTGTTTAAGACTTGAGGAAATATCTTAACCATATGCTTTTCCATTTAAGGTAACTAATTCTTCTAAAACACTAATAACATCTCATTGAATACATCTTTCTATAATTGAGTCTTTAATTCTTTCTACATATCTTTTTCTTAATGATGCTAAATCTATGGATTTTGATAGTTTCTTGATCTTATAAATATGATTAAATTTAAATATATATAACCGCTCGTAAAATTAAGAACCTGTAGCTCAGCCTGGTTTAGAGCACCGCTCTTATATGACTGCAATTCATTAGGATTGCTGATCTCATAGAAATGTCTAAGAGAGGCGGGGGTCCACAGTTCAAATCTGTGCAGGTTCATATTAAATTTACAGATTTGAACTTTCAAATACTTCAATTCGATTTAAAGGAGAATTGAAGTCCCAGAGAATTTCTTAATTCTCTGAGCTGTGCAGGTTCATATTAAATTTACAGATTTGAACTTTCAAATACTTCAATTCGA
>JBBSZC010000001.1:47251-76603 GCA_038044925.1 Nanobdellota archaeon
AAAGGAGAATTGAAGTCCCAGAGAATTTCTTAATTCTCTGAGCTGTGCAGGTTCACTTTGTTATGCAGTTATAGGTTCATCCAATAAATTTTTAAACTATATTATCTAATATATATTATGCCAAAAAGAAAAAGAAGGAAAATAAAAGAAAAAAATAATTCTCAAGATAATTCAAAATTATTTGCATTTCTTGCTGTTTTCTTGAGTATTATTGGATTTATAATTGCATTACTATTCAAAAGAGATGATAAATATGTAATGTTTTATGCTAAACAAAGTTTGGTGCTTTTTATATTCTTGTTAGTAGTAAGCATAGCCAATCAAATTTTAATGTTGATACCTATTTTAGGAAGAGCAATAACTTTTGTAACGAGTGCAATTGTTTTTATTTTATGGATAATTCAGATAGTTTATTCTCTTTCTGGCGAGCAGAAAAAAACTCATTGGATAGGAAAGTATGCAGATAGAATAAGGCTGTAATTTTAGTTAGCTTTAAAAACTATTTTCTGTAATTTTATTATACAGAAAACAACAGATAGTTGCAAAGCAACTATCTACTGCCTAAAGGCAGTAGTTTAATTTGTTTTCTGTATCCTAAAAACCCAACGAACAAAACACACAATTTAGTGTGTGGTAAGACAAGAGGGTTTTTTTTGATATAACTATTAATTAGTTAAGCCCCGATCGTATAGAGGCCAAGTATGCAGCCCTTTCAAGGCTGTGACCCGGGTTCGAATCCCGGTCGGGGCGTTCATACGTAAATTAGACAATGTCCTGCAGGAGCATAGTCAAAATATTGTTCGAATCTTAGCCCGACCATGAAATTAAAAAACGTTCAAATCTCCAACGGAGAAGCGAAAGGAAAGATATAAAAAACCTTGTTAGATTCCAGAAACATGACATTAGAAAAATCACTAACACGAATAAAAGAATTTTTGTTAGATAGATATAAAGATAATCTTGCAGGAATATTATTGTTCGGAACTGCAAATACCGGAGAGTTTAGAGAAGGAAAATCTGATCTTGATACGATGATTTTTGTGAAAGAACAAAAAGGATTAAATATAGACGACGAAATTAAATTTTTAATTGAAGCATTAAAGTCAGAAAGGTTTGCTACACAATATTTTCATACTTTAGAAGGCATTATTCAATATATAACTGAAAGAAGTAGCTTTTCTACATATATTACAATAGTTGGAGAAGATAGTTCAAGAATTTTATACTCTACTCCTGTGTTTGAAGAAACAAGACAAAGATTAAGAGAAAATCCTCCCTCAAAAGAAGACTTTAAAAAATATGTAAAGAAGAAAGACGAATTTGAATTAGATGGTTATTTTAATGGCATTGAAGGATTTAAACTTACAAAAGCTTTATTTACTCACATTAGAAGAAAATTACAAATTATGAATTATTTTAAAACAGGAAAATTAATATTTGATTACAATAACTGTGCTAATAATTTAAATCTCTCTGCTTCTGAAAAAGAGGATATAGAATTTCTTTATGATAGTTATTCTAAAAGGAAACCATTAACAACAGAAGAGATTGATAAATTTCATCAATTAGCAAAACAATTTACAGAGAGGGTAATCAAACTTCAATAATTATACTCAATCGGAGGAAAAACAAGAGTCCTCTTGAAGAAAAAGCTGGGAGGGAAAGTCCTGTACGGGCATAGCCATTGATCAAAATGAAAAAAAGAGTTGTTTTAAAAAAAGGCAGAATAGTATTTACAAAAAAAGGGAATTTTGTTTTGAGATTGTCAAGAGAGCTTTCTAAGAATTTAAAGGATTATTGCCATAGGATTAAGATTGTTGGGAGCATAAGAAGAAAAAAACCTAATCCAAAAGATATTGATATTGTCTTAATTTTAAAGAATAAAGAAAAACTTGAAGAATTTATGAGAAAAAAAGGAACATTTATTCAAGGAGGCGAACATGAATCTACCTGGTGTGTAAAAGAAATAAAAGTTGAACTGTATTATACCATTGAAAAAGAATGGGGTGCTGCTCTTCTTGCATATTCAAGTAAAAAAGGAGCAGGAATTGGATTAAGAATTATTGCAAGGCTGAAAGGACTTAAATTAAATAATCATGGATTATTTAATCGGAAAACTGGAGAAAGAATTGCAGGAAAAACAGAAAGAGAAATTTATCATGCTTTAGAAAGGACTTACAAAGAGCCTTGGAGAAGATAATTAAATTAAGAAGAAAGATTTCTAAAAAGATAAACTTTTAAAAACTAATAAGAAGATTATGATAATAATAGATAATTATAATACAGAAAATAAAATTAAACTGCTGCCTTTAAGCAGCAGACAGCTGTAAAAACAGCTGTTTTGTTTTCTGTCCCAAAAAATCCAAAAACAAACCGCGTTCCTTTAGGGCGCGGTAGAACTCAAGGATTTTTTGATAGTTAATAAATGTGGGTTTATGATCAATCTAATAATTAACTAACTTAAAAATCAATAAGATACTAAAAATGAAATACGAACTTGCTCCTGACATTCAAGCAAAGACACAAGAAATTTCTAAAATTTTATTCCCACATGTTAGATTGGATTTTGTGAAGTGTTTTAGAAGTTATGGAACTTCTTCTAGAGGAACTATTGCCAGATGTCATGGTCTTGGAAAATTAATGCAAAAAGCCCTCGGATTTAAAGCATTTTATGTTTTGGAATTTATCTCAGAGAGATTTGACAAACTTCCTGAAGAAGAAAAAATAAAGGTAATAATTCATGAATTAATGCATATTCCATTTTCTTTTGGAGGAGGATTCAAGCATCACGACCATGTTACAGAGAGAAATATAAATAAGCACTATTCTATTTATAAGAAAATAAAGGAAACAGGGGGTTTTCTAATTTCAAATTTTCAAGAAGATAATAAAAAATCTGAAATAAAATATGGTAAAAAAGAAAATGAGAACAAAGAAAAAGGAAATTGGTTTTTATTATAAAAGAAAAAAAATAAAATTAGAAGTTGAAGTGTGTGGTTCTGTATTAAAGAAATTTATTGGATTAATGTTTTCTCGAAGGGAAAAAGCTTCAGCTTTATTATTTGAATTTGGGGAAAAAAGATTTGCAGGAATCCATTCTATGTTTGTTTTTTTCCCATTCATAGCTATTTGGCTGGATGAAAGGGGAAAACTTGTGGAAATTAATTTTGTTAAGCCATTTAAATTATATATTTTTCCAAAAAAAACCGCAAAAAAACTTATTGAAATACCCTTTAATAGTAGATATAAAAAATTTGTAAAATTATCGTCGATGACAGAAAGATTTAAATAGAGTTTTAGTTTACTATTATAAAATAAAAGGAGGTAAAAATGGGAAAAGTTATTGTTAAGAACGTTGTTAAGAGAAAGCCCGGGCATCTTTACTATGTTGATGGTAAAGGAAACGTTTGTGAAGCTGTAATGGCTCGTGGCGGAAAAAGGAAGAAAAAGAGAAGATAAATCCGCTTTCTTTATTTTAATATTTTTATTTTTTATTTGTTAATTTTATATATTTTATTTTTATAATATACAAGAGGATATACTATTGAGATTATCATCATTCCTCCAATTATGTCAATGAAGTAATGCTGTTTAACAAAGACGGCTGATACAGCAAAATTTGTATTTGCGCAAACTCCCTGTTTTAACTCGTGAGTAAGCAAATCAAATTTTGGGGTGCTCAAGAACCAGACACGCCATACACTTTAGTGTATGGTTCTTGACAATATAGTAAAGTTATAAAAGCTTAAAAAATATATATGGATTATGGAATATAGGAGTATTATAAATAAAATAATCAATAAATCATTTCCTATTTTAAAGAATAAAAGAATATTTATTATTAAATTTAAATCAAAAATATTTGTTGGAGGGGCGTCGCATCCTCTTCCATTTTTAAGGATTATTTTTATAAATCCAACAATAAAGAATAAATATTTGAAAGCAATTCTTATTCATGAATTGTGTCATCTTGAGGTTTTTGAAAAAAGAAGGTGGCTAAAATATTGTTTTATTGAAATTGCCTATTGGTTTAATAAAAGATTAAGAGAAAAAGAAGAAAAGGACACAGATAAATTAGCTATTAAAAAAGGATATGCAAAAGACATTTATGATTTATGCAATTATCTGAGAAAAGATAAAAATAGAAAAGAATTAATCAAATATTATCTATCTCCTAAAGAAATTAGATTTTATGCTAAGAAAATAAAAAAATGGCAGTCATTTTAGGTATAGAATCAACAGCACACACATTTGGAATTGGAATTGTTAAAGATGAAAATATTTTAGCAAATATTAAAGATGCTTATACAACAGATAAAGGAGGCATAATTCCTGTTGAAGCTGCAAAACATCATGATAAAGTTAAAGATGAAGTCTATCAAAAAGCAGTAAAAGAATCTAAAATAAAAGAAGAAGATATTAATGCAATTGCATTTTCTCAAGGCCCTGGTTTAGCTCCTTGCCTTTTACGCGGAAAAAACTTTGCTGTTGAATTAGCTAAAAAATTAAAACTTCCAATTGTTCCTGTGAATCACTGCATTGCTCATTTAGAAATTGGAGAATTAACAGGGGCAAAAGATCCTGTAATGCTATATGTTTCAGGGGCAAACACACAGATAATTGCGTACGCTTCTGGAAAATACCGAATTTTTGGGGAAACATTAGATATTGGAGTAGGAAATTTTATAGACACTTTTGCAAGAGAAGCTGGAATTGGTTTCCCAGGAGGTCCAAAAATACAAAAACTTGCAGAGCAGGGAAAAAAATATATTGAACTGCCTTATATTGTAAAAGGCATGGATATTTCTCTTTCAGGCATTTTAACAAATCTGAAAGATAAAATAAAGAAGATGAATGTTAATAATAAATTAAATATCAAATTAGCAATTAATGAAAAGTCAGATATAACAGATAGGTCCAACATCAATTTAATAGCTGATAAAAGTTTGAGAAATAATAAAAAAAATAGTCATTTTTATATTAACAATTTAGATAATATTCGAGCGAGCGATAGCGAGCGAATTCAATTAGATTACACACTTGCTGATTTATCTTATTCCCTACAAGAAACTGTCTTTGCAATGTTAGTTGAAACAGCTGAAAGAGCTTTGGCGCATACAGGAAAAAAGGAATTATTGTTAGGAGGAGGGGTTGCATGCAATACAAGGCTTCAAGAAATGTGCAAGATTATGTCTAAAGAGCGTATTGAAAAAACAAAATGTTTCTGTCCTGAAAATTCTTTGCTTGTGGACAACGGAGCTATGATTGCTTATTTAGGAGAAAGAATGTTTAATAAGAAAATTTTTATTTCTAAGAAAGAGATTGAGAATATTGATTTCAAACCGTATCAGAGGACTGATGATATAGAAGTTAATTGGAAATAATTTAAACATCAGAATTCCACTCGTCTGTGGCGAGTGGTTTAAATCACTCGTGGAATTCTGAGTGTGTTCAAGAACCACACGAAGCTTGGCATTTTCATGCCACCAGTCTTTGACTGGTGGTTCTTGACAAATAAAAAATAAAAATATTAAAATAAAAAAGAGTTGTTATTTGAATAATTTAATTATTCCGTATACACCACAAAGTGCCAGAATTACATAAACAACTGTAGCTACTGTAGGCCATGTTCCAAATGCTAAATCAACTAAGTTAAAGTCAAATGCAAAAAGCCCCCAGTTGATTGCAGCGATATTTGCTAGCACTAATGCTGTTTTACTATACCAAGACATTTTCTAACCTCCTTTTTTCTTTATTTTATAGAGTAAAGTGAATATTTATATCTTTCGAAATTCATATTTTTGAGGAAATCTTTTCTGAGAAAAGTTTATAAACTGATTTTTTTATCTTTAATCATCCGATGACCGAAAGGGAGGAGTAATTCTTTCGGTTAAATTTATGGAATAAATAATAAAAATGGATTTATATAGTTTGGTTGAAAAAGCAAGAAAGACAGGAAAAATAGAAAAAGGAACCAACGAGGTTACTAAATCTATTGAGAGAGAAACTGCAAAATTAGTAATTTATGCCAAAGATGTTAATCCGAAGGAAATAGTTCAGCATTTAGCTCCCTTATGCAAAGAAAAAAATATTCCTTGTATGGAAGTTGACAGCAGACAGAAATTAGGAATTGCTGCCGGACTTCCTGTATCTACTTCTTCAATCGCAGTTATTGATGCTGGTGATGCTGGAAAAGAAATAAATTCTCTGAAATAAAATGGAACAAAAAATAACAAAAAAAAGCCTAATTAATCTTTTAGAAGACCATTTTCATTTTAAAGGGGATTTTACAGCTTTTAGATTAAAGGGGGATAATGGGCCCCGCTTAGAATTAATAACATCTGATAATGCAAAGGGCTGGGTTTTTTACGCTGGAGGCAATAATAGTCTGACCTATGAATCTGATATGAGAAGAGAACAGCAAAAGTATCAGGATGTTTTAGGATTAAATATCACAAAAACGATTATTGCTTATAGCAGGAAAATAGCAGGATTCTATTGGGAGAAAAATGACAAAAACACAAAAGACAAAAGATAAATCTTCACAACAGCAAGAAGCAAAAAGACCAAGCGATAAACTTCTTGGAGAAGTAGTTCCTGCTATTGTGGAGGAAATATTAGGAAGAACTGGCTTTAGAGGGGAAATTACACAAGTTAAATGTTTAGTTCAGGCAGGAAAAGATAAAGGAAGATCTATGAGGAGAAATGTAAAAGGGCCTATAAGAGTCGGAGATATTTTAATGTTAAGAGAGACTGAAATTGAGGCAAGAAGAATAAGGTCTAAGGTTACAAAAGGAGCTTATACTTAAAATGGGCGGAGGAATTGGAAATAGTGAAAGAAGAGTTGAAGAATTGATAGAAAAAGCAGAAGAACGATTAAGTGACCCCTCTTTAGAAGGGTTTGTTACAGAAATTAATGGATTAACTTTAAATGGATTAAAAATAATAGAAGATCATTTTACTCAAAAAGAAGAATATCAAGTTTTAGGAGTTATTAGACTTTCAGCAGAATATTCCGAAACTAAATATGCTATTCATATAAAGAGGACAAATTATTAACATGCCAGAATTCTTTTTATTTTGTGTAGGAATTTTTGGCATCACAAAAATTTAAATATATAGAAAGAATATTTTTGATATGCCTAAATGTTCATTTTGCAAAAAACAGTACGAATTTCCTAGAGGAACTACTATTGTTATGAACGACGGGGTTCCCAGATATTATTGCTCAAGCAAATGCAGGAAAAATGCAAAGCTTGGAAGAGACAGCAGAAAAGTTAATTGGGTGAGAAAAAAGAGGAAATAAATTTTTACTGGTGAATATAAAATAATTAATTAAATAAGACACCGGTAATTAATTTGGATTAATAATCTTTATAAGATTTATAACTTAATAAAAGCTGGTTAGATTACATGAATAATTAATGAATATTTTCTAAACATTCTATTGGTTAATTTAAACAATTTATAATCAATTTAATTCGACCCATAATAAGATATACCCATAAAGAATGAGACAGTTAATTAGCTAAAATGAGAACTATAACCCCCCAATATAGAGGTTTTTAATAATTAATGATAATCAATTAAAATTTCTTTATTAATCGTTTTTATCGTCGATAAAATGCTTTTTTTGTATAGAAAGCTTTTTAAACTAAATACTCTTTTTTATGCTGTCTAAAGCTTCTAAATAGAGCTAAAAAATCGATAAAATTTAGTTAAAACATAGTTGAAAATAAATCAAAATAAAATGGATAAAAATGAGTATAATGCTGAATCAATTAAAGTCTTAGAAGGGCTTGAAGGAGTAAGAAAAAGGCCTGCAATGTATATAGGAAGTACTGGAAAAGATGGTTTGCATCATTTAGTTTATGAAGTCGTAGATAACTCTGTGGATGAGGCCTTAGCAGGATTCTGTAAAATTATAAAAGTGACTCTGAATAAAAATGGCTCTGTTAGTGTTGAAGATGATGGAAGAGGAATCCCAGTAGATCCACACCCCCAACTGAAAGTTCCTGCTGTCCAGGTAGCTTTAACAAAACTGCATGCTGGAGGGAAATTTGACAAGAAGTCTTACGTTATTTCAGGAGGATTGCACGGGGTTGGAGTCTCATGTGTAAATGCTTTATCTAAAAAATTAATAATTGAAATTAAAAGAGATGGAAAGATTTACAGACAAGAATATTCCAGAGGAGACCCAAAAACAAAATTAGAAGTTGTTGGAAAATCTGAAAAAGATGAGACAGGGACAACAATAACTTTTTTCCCAGATGAACAAATCTTTTCAACTTTAGATTTTGACTACAGAATCTTAGAAACTAGATTTAGAGAATTGGCTTTTTTAAATGCAGGATTAAAAATCCTTTTATACGATGAAAATAGAGCCAAGACTGAAGAATTTTGCTATACTGGCGGTTTAATAGAATTTGTAAAATGGATAAACAAATCAAAAGAGGTTTTGCACAAGCCGGTTTATTTTAAAAGAGAAGTAGATCATACTGTAGTAGAAATTGCAATCCAATATAATGACACTTATAAGGAAAATATTTTTGGTTTTGTGAATACTATTAATACCATTGAAGGCGGAACCCATGTTTCTGGATTTAAAACTGCTTTGACAAGAGTAATTAATGATTATTCAAAGAAAAAAGGAATTATAAAAAATGGAGATAGTTTTATGGGGGAAGATGTAAGAGAAGGACTTACAGCAATAATCAGCATAAAGATTCCTGAGCCGCAATTTGAAGGGCAGACGAAAACAAAACTAGGAAATTCTGAAGTAAAAGGTTTTGTTGATTCTATTGTCACGTCTGCTTTATCAGAATTTTTTGAAGAAAATCCAAATATTGCCAAAAAAATTACTGCTAAAGCCGGTGATGCTGCAAAAGCAAGACTTGCTGCAAAAAAGGCCAAGGATTTAGTTAGAAGAAAAAATGCATTTTCCTTAGGAGGTTTGCCTGGAAAACTTGCAGACTGTTCAAGAAAGAGTTCAGAAGATACTGAGCTATATATTGTTGAGGGAGAATCTGCTGGAGGAAGTTCACGACAGGCTCGTAATAAAGATTTTCAAGCTGTGCTTCCTTTGAGAGGGAAAATTTTGAATGTTGAAAAATCTAACCCTGCACGTTCTTTTGCCAGCGAGGAAATTGCAAATTTAATCACTGTAATTGGAACAGGAGTTGGAGAACAATTTGATTCCACTAAAATAAGATACAATAAAATTATAATAATGACTGATGCCGATGTAGACGGAGAACACATCAAGGTTCTTTTATTGACTCTTTTTTTCAGATTTATGCCTCAGCTAATAGAAAATGGAAATGTTTATGTTGCTCTTCCCCCTTTATATAGAGTTAGGGATAAAAAAGATTATTATGTTTATTCTGATGAAGAACTTAAAAAATTCTTAGAAAAAATTGGAACAACTACAGGAAATGTTACAAGATTTAAAGGTTTAGGAGAAATGTCTTCTACTCAATTATGGGATACAACTATGAGCCCTAAAACAAGAAAGATAAAGAAAATTTATATTGAAGATGCTGTTGAAGCTGACAGGGTTTTCAGCATGTTAATGGGTGATGATGTTCAAGAGAGAAAAGAGTTCATAGCAGAAAATGCAAGGGAGGCTGAGCTGGATATTTAAGAGGAAAAATGATAAGGGCATATATTTTTGATTTGTTCGGTACACTTGCTTTTCATAATTTGAAAAGTGCAGAAGAAATTGTTAAAGATTATCATGAAGAACTTCTTGTTTCTCCTTTCACAGAAACAAAAATGCCAGATAAATTAAAAAGAAAATTAAAAGAAATGACAAAAAACGCTGAAATAAAATTATATGATGACAGTGAAGAGATTATAAGACAATTGCAACAAAAATATGCTATTGGAATGATAACTAATATTTACGAGATAACAGCAGAAAAAACAAAACAAGATTTAAACAGATTTTTTAATAATTTTGACCCTCTTCTAATGTCTTATGAATGCAGAATAGCAAAACCAGACCCATTAATCTTTCATTTAGCATTAGAAAGATTAGATATAAATCCAGAAGAAGCTGTAATGGCAGGTGACAGCATGAAAAGAGATATTATACCAGCTCAACAATTAGGAATGAAAACAATTAAGATTGACAGGACTAAACAAAATTTAATTGATTTAATTTAAAAAATGGCAGATAAAAAAACAATTAAAATAAAATTTTTCCCAAAATGTAGAAGTAATAATGTAATTAGAGATATATATTATTTTGGCAATGGTAATTGGAGATGTTTAAAATGCGGATTTACATTTCAAGAATTTCCTGAAAAAAGTATTTCAAATAGGCAATTAAAAACTGTAAAAGATAAAACATGGCAATTGAAATAAGAAAAGCAAGAATTGTCAAGAAGGTTTGGGGGCATGAAGAAATATTAGTAAGAGAGGATGAAGATGCTTATTGTGGAAAATTGCTTCATTTAAATAAAAGATATCGATGCAGTATACATAAACACCCAAAAGCAGAAACATTTTATATTTTATATGGCCATGTTTATATTGAAGTTAGTGAAGCTCCGGATAAAATGAATGGAGAATATCTTAATGAAGGTGATATCATTGATATTCCTGAAAATTTTCGGCATAGGTTCTCTGGATTAGAAAAAAGTGTAATAATAGAAACATCAACTCATGATTGTGAAAGCGAGAGATTTACACAAAGTGAAAAAATTCCAGAAGAAGAATGGAAAGAAATGGTTTTGCGGGGAGAGATTTAAAATGGCAAAAGAATCAAAAATTAAAACACCCGAGTGGATAGCAGAGGGATATAATTCTCCTGCAGAATATGAAAAAGCCAAGGGAAAGAAATTAAAGGGCAAAGAAGACAAAAAACAAAGAGAATTATTTTATATTAAAACATGCCCTAAATGCAAGAGTGAAAATGTTAGAGTTATCCTTGGACAAGAAGAAGGAAAAGGAGAATGGGAATGCAATAATTGTAAATGGAATGGAACAAATATTAATAAGAAAGAAGTTTCAGAAGACGAATTTTTAGAATATATGGATAAACTTGAGAATGGAGGAGATAAATTGTAAGATGCCAGGAAAAAAATTACCTATAACCAGAGAGGAGGCAATAGAACTGCTAAAGTCTATGGACCAGAAAGAATCTGACTGGAATCATTATTTAGAATCAGAAGTTATCATGAAAGCTCTTGCTGAAAAATTAGACGAGGATGTTAATTATTGGAGTATGTTGGGTTTATTACACGATACTGATTGGGCATTGACTAAAGATAATTGGAAAGAACATTCTATCAAAGCTACTGAAATATTAAAGGAAAAAGGTTTTGATAACGAATTTATAGAAATTATTCAGTCTCATGCCTACGGAGACAGAGAGATTCCTTATTTGGAAAATAAAAACAGGACAAAAAAGATTGAGCATGCTTTAGCTTCTGCAGAAACAATCACTGGATTAATTTATGCTTATGCTTTGATGAGAGGGAAAAATATTAGCGATATGGATGCAAGCGGATTAAAAAAGAAGTTTAAAGATAAACGATTTGCTGAAAATTGCAATAGAGAAATAATTAAAGAAATTGAAAATGTTGGTATAAGCTTGGACGAATTTTTTGATTTGTCTATAAAAGCTATTCAAAATATTAAAAATCAAATAGGATTAATTTAAAATGACAGAAGATAAAATTAAAATTTTAAATCTCCAATTTGCAGGGGGATATAGTAGCAAATGGTAGAAGAAAATAAGGAAGTAGAAGAGGAATGTGACAGCAATATGAAAGAATGCTCTAATGAGAAAGGAGTTATAAATACAGAGATATCAGGAGAAGTTAAAAAATCATATTTAGATTATGCAATGTCTGTAATTGTATCAAGGGCAATTCCAAGCGTTGAAGATGGCCTGAAACCAGTGCAGAGGAGAATTCTTTATGCGATGGATATTATGGGCTTGAAACCTGGTTCACAAACAAAAAAATCTGCAAGAGTTGTTGGTGATGTTATTGGTAAATTCCATCCTCATGGAGATATCGCGATTTATGATGCTTTAGTAAGAATGGCTCAGGATTTTTCCCTTAGATACCCATTAGTGTTTGGACAGGGAAATTTCGGTAGTATCGATGCAGATCCACCAGCGGCTATGAGATATACAGAAGCCAAATTAATGAGTATTGCTGAAGAGCTTTTAGAAGATATAGATAAAGAGACAGTCAAATTTATTCCGAATTATGATAATTCTCTTAAAGAACCTGAATTATTGCCTGGAAAACTTCCTGCCTTGCTTTTGAACGGCGCTACAGGAATTGCTGTAGGTATGTCAACAAATATTCCTCCCCATAATATTACTGAAGTTTGTGACGCTATTATTTCTTATATTCATAATCCTGAAATTACAATAGAAAAGCTGTGTGATATTATAAAAGGGCCTGATTTTCCAACAGGAGGCTCTGTGAGCGGGGATATGCTTGAATTGTATAAAACAGGTAGAGGAAGATTAATAATGAGGGGAAAAACAAGTGTTGAAATTATAAAGAAAAAAGAAGCAGTAATAATTACAGAAATACCTTATATGGTGAATAAATCAACTCTTGTTACAAGTATAGCAGATTTGATTCAGAAGAAAAAAATAAAAGATGTTTCTGATCTCAGAGATGAGTCTTCAAAGGGAAAAATAAGGATTGTTGTTGAATTAAGAAAAGGGGCAAATTCCAAGTTTGTAATAAATTCTTTGTATAAATATACAAGGTTACAGGATTCTTTTAATGCTAATTTTTTAGCTTTAGTCGGAAAACAGCCGAAGACCCTGAATATAAAAAATATTATTGAAGAATATGTTAAACACAGAAAACTCATAATAATTAATCGTTCTAAATTTGAACTTAAAAATGCTAAAGAAAGGCAAGAAATTGTTGAGGGGCTTTTGATTGCTTTAAAGAATATTGACGAAGTTATATCTTTAATCAAAAAATCCAAAACAGGAATAGAAGCTTTAGAAGGTTTAGTTAAGAAATTTTCTCTAACAAGAAAACAAGCAAAAGCAGTTCTTGAAACAAGACTTCAGCAATTAACTTCTATGGAAGTTGATAAACTTAAGAAAGAATATTTAGAGCTTGCTGAAACAATAAAAGAATTAGAGAAGATTCTCGGAGATATTAAAGAAATTCTTAAAATAATTGTTAAAGAGGTTAGTGAACTAAAAAGAAAATACGGGGATAACAGAGCTACAAATGTCTTGCAAAATATAAAAGAAATTCATGAGAAGGATCTGGTACAGAAAAAAGAAGTTGTTATTACAATAACTGATAAAGGATATTGCAAGAGAATGGATGTTAAAACTTACAAAGAGCAGAAGAGAGGAGGAAAAGGAGTTATAGGAAGCGACCTTGCTACTGGCGATTTTGTTAAACAGCTTATGACTTGTTCAACTCATGATTATTTAATGTTTTTTACTAACAGAGGAAAAGTTTTATGGTTAAAGGCATATGATGTTCCTGAGGCAGAGAGATACAGCAAAGGAAAAGCAATGATAAATATGCTTAATTTGAGAGATAACGAGGCTGTAACTAAAGTGATTTCTTTAAATAATTTTGAAGATAGTTTATTCATGGCTACTAAAAAAGGAATTGTCAAGAAAGTTTCATTGAGGCATTTTTCAAAACCAAGAGCTTCTGGCATAAAAGCAATAAATCTCCCTAATGATGATTCTGATGTTCTTATTGGAGTTGAATTACTCAAGAAAGGACAAGAAGTATTATTGGCTACTAAAAAAGGAAAAGCAATCAGATTTAATGAGGATGAAGTAAGGGAAATGGGAAGAGCAAGCTATGGTGTGAATGGGATAAAAATAGATGGAAGTGATGAGGTTGTAAGTTTAGAAATTTTAGAAACTAAAGCAATAATAACAATAACTAAGAAAGGTTTTGGAAAAAGAACTGCTGTTGAGGATTACAGAAAAACAGCAAGGGCAGGAAAAGGGGTTATTAATTTAAAAGTAAGCGAGAAAACAGGAGATGTTGTTGCAACTGTTTCTGTGAATGATAATGACAGCATTATAATTACAACAGCTAAAGGGATTGTTATAAGAACTTCCTTGAAGAATATAAGAATAATGGGAAGAGCTGCACAAGGTGTGAAAATTGTTAAATTGCAGACAGGAGATTATGTTACTGATTTAGTCAAGGTTATAGAGCATGAAGAAGTTTTAGAGAGCAGTGAGTGAAAAAATTTATCTTTTATATCCTCTATATTTTCTGACTTTTCTTGCTATAACAACTCCCAATAGAAATGAAAATGCGAAAACAAGGATAGTCCCAGTAATCATTCCTTTTGAAGAAAAATTAAATTCTAAAAAACTATTCAAGCAAAAATAGCCTGTAGTTTTTTCCATTTCTAATATAAATCCGCCAGCTCCTGAAGATTTTAATAAATATAATCCAAAATTATAAATCATTAAAGCGAGTACACCTATAGATCCATCAGCAATCCAATTTGGAAGTTGAAAATCTTTTTTCTTTCTAATAACCCCTTTTCTTAACTTTCTCGCCATCTTTTTTCAGATTTATCAGGAAAAAGAAGTTTTTAAGGTTTTTGAAAAAGTATACGTTCAATATGCCTGCTTATTGACAGTTGGCTCTAAGCCTATAGTGAAAGACATTAATAATTGACCAAAATGGTATATCTTTCCCTTGATAATAAAGGCGCAAACGGTAAAATATCAGCGTCCTTTATTATACAGAAAACAAATTAAACTACTGCCTTTAGGCAGTAGATAGTTGCTTTGCAACTATCTGTTGTTTTCTGTATCCTAAAAACCCAACGAACAAACCACACACTTTAGTGTGTGGTAAGACGAGAGGGTTTTTTTGATAAATAAAACTCCTGACCTCGTTCCAGTTTGGATGAATCGCAAAATCACTTACAAAGCTCTTCGCTAGAAAATTTTAAGTTACTAATTTTTTATGAAGAATTGTGATAGAGTTTAATCTGTGGTTATACCATTCATCACGACGAGCTCTGAAAGAGCGAGGAGTGGAATAAACTCATTTCTCTTTCCAATACAAAAAATCTAAATTTTTCTGTTCAGAAAACTTTCAAAAATTAAGAAAGTTTTCGGTATCTAAATTCCTCTGTTTTATTAGACATCCTTTTCTGTATTGTGAAATAGTTATTCCAGGCAGGGCAGATTGGATGATATTCGCACCAATCGCATAACTTGGATTTTTGAGGATGGAATTTTTCTGTTGCTTCTATTTTTTTAATTAATTCTAAGATTTCTTTTTTTATATTTTCTATATGCTCGTCTGTTTTTGTTGAGCAGATTTTTGTGTCATGAGCAAGATAGTGCCATACTAAACAGACTTTCTTATCTTTTCCGTAAATTTCTTTTATAGCCATAGAATAAATTGCTAGTTGCTTGTCATTTTTTATTTTTTCTTTGTCTGGGAGGAAATCAGCTGTTTTGTAATCATGAATTTCATATTCTCCTGTTTTTTCATTATAATTGAGCTTGTCTATAAAACCAATTAGTTTATGCTCTTTACCCCCTTCAGCTTCTTCATGTATAAGAATTTCTATTTTCTTTTCTATATCTAGAATATTTTCATCAAAAGGATGATTTCTCATGTAATAATTCACAAGAAACTTGACGCCTTTATTGAAATAATGCTCTTCATCGAATTCTTTTTTTAATATTGCTAATTTGTTTTTTTCTTCAAGCCATTTTTTAGAATAGTATTTTATAAGTTCTTCTACAGAAGGAATAATATCTTTAATTATATTAGTATAAAGCCATTCTAGAGTTGAATGAACTGATTCTCCTAAATGGGCTTCAATTGTTTTTTCAACTTCAGGGATTATTTTATCTATATATTTAAATTTGAATTTTAGAGGACATTGCTCGAATGTAGAAATCCTTGAGTAAGAGTATGTTACCATAAATTGAGAAAAGAATTAGGAGTTATAAAGCTTTATTGTTAAGAGTTAATAGCGACTGCCATTCTTTTATTTTAAATGGTTTTATCACTCATAACACAGAAGCAAAACTTTTTGAAATCTCTTCCGAATTACTTGAAGATATTAATGGTGTGGATGTTGAGGAGTGAAAATTAAAGCGTAAACCGAAAGGTTTAAATATTTAAACATAATTATGTTTTTATACATAAATTTGGAGGAATAACAAATGGTGTCTGTAACACTATCTATACCTGAAGAAGTTCATAAATTAATGAAAAGATTCCCAGAAGTAAATTGGAGTGGGTTAGTAAGAGTTTGCATAACTGAAAAAGCAAAAAAACTTGCAATAAAAGAAGAAATTTTAAGGCAATTAGAGAAAGAAAAAAAATTTAATGAATGGGCAGTTTCTTTAATAAGAGAAGGAAGAAAAAACAGGTAAAAAAATGAAACTTGTAGTAGATACAAATATCTTATTTAGTTTTTTTTGGAAAGCTTCTTTGACAAAAAAGTTATTAATAACCTTAAATTTTGAGTTTATTTCACCTGAAATTGCATTAAAGGAGATAAAAAAATATTCTAATGAGATATGTAAAAAGTTAAAAATAACAGAAAAAAATTTTATAGAATATTTTAAGGAATTAAAAGAAATTATAAAATTTATCCCTAAGAAAGAATATTATAATTTTTTAAAAGAAGCTGAAGAAATTTCTCCTGATAAAAATGATTCGGAATTTTTTGCATTATGCCTAAAATATTCATGTGCCTTATGGAGCAATGATACTATTTTAAAAAATCAAAGTAAAATAAAAGTTCTTTCAACAGAAGACATAATAGATGTTATATTTTAGATTGTAACTTGATTTAATAAAACTTGAAGATGTCAAGAACTATACACTAAAGTGTATAGCGTGTTCTTCTAGTTCTTGAGCACACTCAAGATTTGCTTTTACTTTCTCACGAACTAAAGTAAGGAGTTTACATAAAATGCAAATCTTGATATATTAAATAATTAATTTATCTACAAAAAAGAGCCCCCTCCATCATCTAATTTCTCTCGGTATTTTTTAACATCTTCAGTATTTCCACCGAAGGTTTCATATTGCATGATATTTTCTCTGCATTTTCTATATAACTCACTGTCATGGTATCTTTCCAACCAGCTCAATTCTTCTTCTATCTGCTTAGCAATTAGTTCAATCTTTTCTTCTCTTATTTTTCGCATGTTTTAATCTAAATCTAGTTGTTTTTAAAGATAATTGTGGTAAAATATAGTTATAGATATTAATGTTAAATACTTATTAGGATAACAAATTAACTACTACGAGATTATTTTTAGAGTAAATTATGCTCATAGAGATTCTATTAATAATCGGTTTAATTAATTAGACAATATTAATAATCCTTATAGAGTATAATATTACTTTAATAAAGGGATAATGCCAATAATCATATAAGATTAGGATAACAGATAATCTAACCTACATAAATCTTTAATTTCATACAAAATATTTTCATCATTAACAATATTAATTAAATCAACAACCTAATTACTCTTCGCTATTTAAAAAAACACATTCTTCTTTTTCAGAATCCCAAAGATCATAACCTTTATTCTTACAACATTCATCTACACTATCAAGAAAAACTGTTATGCAACTTGTTCCTAATAATTATTCTTCCTTAACATCTCTCGCCAAGAATCCCCACCAAACTGTTCTTGTTTTTGTAATTTCTCCTGTTTCTGCATTCATTTGTATAGTTACTTGTTTTTTTACTGAAAGAATTCCAAGGAATCTTGCATTTTTCTTTGCTACTATAATATAATTTCCATTTTCATCAAGTTCTATTTTTCCTGCTTCTACTTTGGCATTTAGCCTTTCCTGAACTTTTTGGAAAGCTTTATCTGGAAGAATTATTGTTTTTGTTACTGTTTTGGTTTTGTTCTTAAAAACTCCTATAATTTCTTCTGTTTCATTGTCTTTATATAATTCCACTTTTGTTGTCATATTTATTTCTTTAATCTGAACTATTATGTTCCCTGATTTTCCCGCATAAATCGTCATAACTCTTGCTCCATCATCTAAAAAGCATTTTACAACACTTCCTGTGCACGTACATTTATTTGGGCATCCTAATTGAGTATCATTATATATAGCAAACTTTTTTAATCTGTTTCCCTCTAGAGTTTTATTTTTACAATATGAGTTATCAACTATTATTTTATTCCCGCCAGACAAATTATTTGGAACAGAACACTCATCTTTATCTATCCACCTATATTTTTCACCAACTTTTTCTTTAGATCCTATTCCATAAATATTGCAACAAACCTTTATTTCATCATCGTTTTCTGTTTCATTTAAATCATCATCAGCAATTACAAAACCAGCCAAGCTAAAAAATAATAGAACTAAAACCCATAAAATTAACACTCCTTTCATAATTATTTATGGTATTTCTTCTTTAAAAATGTTTTTATGATTCAAAATAAATTGATTTTCAATTAAACTTTGATAAAAAAACATATCTACTTTGTGCAAACACCAGGATATGTTTTTGTTGCTTTTTTATTATCCAATCATCTTTGCTTAATAATCCACTAAGTAATTGATAATAATTGATTAAATTTTATTTTATTGAATTATCTTTGCTTAATCTTCCAATAGCCATCTATTTTATTTTGTTTATTGCAAAATTTCTCCAAATCCTATTAATCTCCAGTGGTTGGAGATGTTTCTTGCTATGCCAACATTCTCCCCCTTTAGTGCGACAATTGGAATATTTAATAAAAGAGTAAGTTCATTGCCTTTAATCTGTTCTACTATCCCTATTGTTATTGTTGTATTAATATTTAACATTAACATTTCATGGGCTTTTATTGGGTCAACTTTTTTCTTTTGACTCTCAGCTAGGCCTAAAACTTCATTGAATAATTCGTATTTTATTTTTAATTTGTGAGTTATTTCTGGAAGAATGTTTTTTTTTGACAATATGCATCCTGTTAAGAAATCTGCTTTTGTAAGTATAGGGTCTAGAGAAGTTTCAATTGAGATGCTTGCTCCTGGCCCTATTTCTTTAAGAGACTGAACTCCTTTATGAAGAGAAACGATTTTTGTTGTTATTTTTTCATAAACTTGCTGATTTGCTTTTTTTATATTTATTCCTGGTTTTATTTCTACTTCGTCTCCTATTTTTAATTTTCCTTTTTTTAATATCCCGCCTAAAACCCCCCCCTTTATCTCTGAAATTTTTGTCCCTGGTTTATTAATATCAAAACTTCTTGCTATAAGAAATATGGGTTCTGAAGTTGTATCTCTTTTAGGAATTTCTAATTTACATAGTTCTTCTAATATTTTGTCTATGTTAATTTCCTGCTGTGCTGATGCTGGAATTATTTGAGAGTTTTCTGCAATTGTTCCTTTGACAAATTCTTTTATTTCTTTGTAATTTTTTATAGCTTGTTCCTTGCTGACAAGATCTATTTTGTTCTGGACTATAATTATATTTTTTATTTTTTTGGCTTGCAGGGCTGTGAAATGTTCTTTTGTTTGGGGTTTTATTCCTTCATTTGCCGCTATAACAAGAATTGCAGCATCAATTATTGCTGCTCCTGAAAGCATTGTTGCCATCAGCATTTCATGCCCTGGTGCATCTATGAAACTTATATATCTTTCTGGAGTTCCTTTTTTTGTGTTGTAATGTCCTTTATCATTGTAAATTATTATATCTGCATAACCCAGTTTTATTGTAATTCCCCTCTTTAGTTCTTCTGAATGAGTATCTGTGAATTTTCCTGATAGTTTGCTTAATAGAGTAGTTTTTCCATGGTCTATATGCCCAACTACGCCAACATTCAATTCAGGAAGATTTGTTTTTTTAATTTGTCTCTCCATAAAACTATTTAATAGAACAAGTTTTTAAAGGTTGTTAATTAATTTTCTGAAATTTATTGAAGAACCAATCTGCTTTTCTCTACAGTAAGATATCCATAACCATCTACTAAAGTGCCATCTGCTAATTTACCATATAAACCAAAATGCTCTCCGTATGGAATTCTAAGAGCTACATTACCACCAAAATCATCTATTACATCTACTCGTAATACAGAAAACAAATTAAACTACTGCCTTTAGGCAGTAGATAGTTGCTTTGCAACTATCTGTTGTTTTCTGTATCCTAAAAACCCAACGAACAAACCACACACTTTAGTGTGTGGTAAGACGAGAGGGTTTTTTTGATAATAAATTACTATTATCTATTCCTGTTTCACTACCTCTTCTAAAATGGCATTCTTCAAATAACTCCATAAGAGAATTCCCTCTGCTATCTACAACTCTAACCCACCTTTCACTTGAAAATATTCCTTCACTTGAATATTCTACAGGTAAAAATGCTTTTGCCATTTTTTATACCTAAATAATAGGTCTATTGTTTTTAAATTTAATCATCGTGAATCCTAATAATCATAACACCATGTTCTCTGTGAATAGAGCATCTTCTTTGTCTAGTAGAATAGTATTGTTCTTTTCCTCCAGTAAAACGATATCCCCCTCTGCCCATAAGATATATTTTTCTATCTTCCTTTTCTGTCATCTCCTTATATACTTCTTCAATTCCTTTTTCTAATATTAATTCAAGAATCTGTTTTGTTTTTTCTCCAATACCAATTATCCTTAATTCTTTTAAACTCCTATGTTTTTCATAGAAATCAGATATAGATTCTTCTGTATTCTTTATTCTTCTAGCTATATTTTTAAAATCTCTTATAAAAGAAGCTCCTATTAATCTTACTTGAAGATATTCATTTGCTAATTTTTCATTAGTATATTCTTTCATTCTAATAATTTAGAAATAGTTCAATTAAAAAGGTTTTGTTTTCTGTCCCAAAAAATCCAAAAACAAACCGCGTCCCTTTAGGGCGCGGTAGAACTCAAGGATTTTTTGATTAATCAAATAATTAACGACTTCCGATTATTAAAGTTATTTGATACAGCAAAATTTGTATTTGCGCAAACTCCCTGTTTTAACTCGTGAGTAAGCAAATCAAATTTTGGGGTGCTCAAGAACCAGACACGCCATACACTTTAGTGTCTGATTCTTGATATAATAAAATTATTTTTGAGTTAAATCTTCAAGTGGTTCTAATTTTCTTTTAACTTTTTCAGATATTTTTGCTCTTGCAGTTTCGTATTCTGTTAGGGGTTTTCTTATTTCTCCTACAAAATGAGATATTAAACGACTTGGAGAAATTCCATATCTAGATTCCTCTTCTTTAATGCATTTAGCTAATTTTTTTAAAGGTATTTGTCTTGCCTTCTCATGTTTAAATCTTATATAAAAACCTATAGATCTATCATTTTCTTTTCCCACGGAATAGTATCCATAATCATTATCTTGTGCATCAAGGCAAAGGCAAAGAATTGTAACACTTTCTTTTATATATCCTTCAGACCATAAATGGGTATTTTTTTGAGCGAAATTACGAATTTGTGTAAGAGCTTTTTGGTATTGTCTTTCTGAATACTGGAGTTTTTCTGGCATATTTGTTAATTGTTAGTTTTATTTTTATATTTAATTGTTGTTTAATATATATAAGAAAAAATTATTGAGCTTCTACTTTTATCTCTTCTTTTATTGCAGATTGGAATACATCTTCTAGCTTTTTATGGCCTTCTTTTGTTTGTTTGAGATTTATCTGCATCATTGCATCTGAAATTAATTTTCCTCTGATTGTTTTTCGTAATCTTAATCCTTGAGGTTTTATTGCTGTTCTGTGTTTTTTTCCTTCTCTTCTTGAACGCTTGTGCATTCCTTTTCCATAGGTTAATAAAACTCTTTTTAATGCAATACCTTCAACTTGTTTTAGAGAAGGAAATCCAGCTTTATCACTTGCTCCTGTAATCTCAAATTCATAACCATGCAAGTCAGGAGATATTTCTTCCCCTTTGATTATTTCTCCTATTGTCTTTCCAATTATTCCTTGAGCTTCTGCTTCAAGCTTATAAGTCTTTCCTGTTTTTGTTCCTATATTAATTTTAAACGCCATAATATTTTATTGAGAAGATGGTTTTTAAAGTTTTTGAGTTGGTTTAAAGTTCATTTTGAGTTATACAGATAACTTTTTAAGGATTTATTTCTTAGATTATTCATGGAAAAGAAGGGTGTATTATTAATTGTGTTCTTAGTCTTATTTGCATTTTTTTTCATAACAGCAAATTATACTGATTTATGGAATATTACTGGAAATCCTATTTTTAGTAATCGTGGAGGGCTAGAAGGACCCCCTGCTCCTGAGACAATAGGACCTAGTCTAGAAGAACAGACTTGTATGATGCAATGCATGGGTTGTTCTTCTCCGGGTGTTGGATGTACTGGAAATCAAGAACAATGTACTACACAGTGCAATGTAAAAAAACCTGAAATTACTGATGATACAAGATGTATGGAAGAGTGTGTTGTTAGAGGATGTGGTAAATTTGATTTTGATTGTCAGCAGAAAAATAAAAATTCCTGCGAGAAAGAATGTGATATGATAAAAGAACCAGAGGCTAAATCAGAAGAAGAACAATGTATAAAAGATTGTGTTAATAAAGAAGATCCTGGTTTAATATGTAAGCCAGGAGAAGGCGGAGAGAAAGGAAATGAGATTTGTCAGACATGTGCAAAATCCTGTGAATATTTATATGATGGTCCGTGTTTAATTGAGAGTGAATTAGATCAGAAAAAGAAAGACTGCCAAACTTGTGAGTATTGTTATGGGGAGCCTGTTATGGGAGATTCTGGAGAGGGGTATGATTGTATTGTAGATATAAAATGTGGAGATGCTTCAGCAGAGTTTGGAGATGATCCTGGAACAGGAGAAGGAATTGGAAATGCTATTGGAAATTTCTTTGAAGGCATAGGAAATTTCTTTAAAAATATTTTCGGTGGAGGAGAAGAAAGTTCTGGTGGGGAAAGCAGTGGAGAATCTAATCCTGTTGGAAGTAGTGAGTGATTAAACGCCCCAATTTTCTTTTTCACGTCTTTTTATTTCTGCAATTTCTTGAAGAGTTTTTATTTCGTTCTGCGAGAGCAAATCTTTGTATTTTTTGAAAACCTTGAACTGAGATTTTCCTAAATCAGAGTAGAGGAATTTTTTATCCGCTAGTTTTCTTTCAAAGTTTTCTCCTGGAAGAGATATTGCTATTTCCATGCCTTCTATTGCTTCTTCAACTGATTGTTTTTCTGATTGGATTTTTTTGACCTTTCCATGCTTTTCTGCTTTTTCGTCTATTAAACTTAGCCCTGAAATTAATTTTCCTGCTGAAACTCTTACACCAAAAATTGCAGGATTAGAATTTCTGAAAACATATTGATTTAGGATTTCAAGCTTGCATATTGCTGCCATTTCCATTAATCTTCTTTTTTCTATTTCGGCTGCTTTTTGTTTTCTCCAATTGACTAAGTCATCTATTAATTTGTAAATGACCTCATTTGTCAGGATTTTTATTTTTTCTTCATTCATTAAAGTTTTTGAATCTTCATCTATATTTATATTAAAACCCACGACAATTGCGTCTATCTCATTTATTTTTAAGTTTGCTTTTGCTGATATTATATCTGCTTTATTTATTGCCCCTATTCCTGCTTTTACAATAGGGATATTTTTCTCTCTTAATAAAACTAAGAGAGCCTCTAAACTTCCTAAAGAATCTGCTTTTGCAATTATTCCAAATTTATCAGTTTTTATGTTTTCTGTTATTTGTTTTTTGAATTCTTCTTTTATTGCTTGTTTGTTTCCTTTGTATAATACAAAAGGCATTCCTGGAAGAATGTTTGTTTTTTCTATGAGTTGCATTCTTATTCCTGTTGAAGCCTTTACACTTTCAACCGGTTTGAATCTAGAACATAATGGCTCTATTTCTTCTAAA
Source organism: Nanobdellota archaeon (assembly GCA_038044925.1). Taxonomy (GTDB): domain Archaea; phylum Nanobdellota; class Nanobdellia; order Pacearchaeales; family GW2011-AR1; genus JBBSZC01. The sequence continues at coordinate 71,110 of JBBSZC010000001.1, forward strand.
ATTCTTATTTTGCTTATTATTGGTTCTTCTAAAGTATTTACTGATAGATTTGCTATTGCTATTTCATCTTTTCTCGATAGTTCTCCATCATATAAAATTGCTTCTGCATAATTCATTCCTTTTTCTTTTTTTATTTCTAAGATAACTCCTTTTGGATCTTTTCCAAGAATTAATTTATCTTCTAAATATTTGTGGCTTAAACCGCATAAAATCATTATTAATTCTGGAATTCCTTGTTTTGTTTTTGCTGAACAAGGGACTAAAGCTATTTTCTTTGTAAAATCTGAAATATTATAGAATAAATCTGCATCAAATCCATAGCTGTTTAATGAGCCTATTAAAGTCAGGTATTTTTCATCAAAGTTTTGTTTTATGTTTGAAGGAAGAGTTTCTATGGCCTCTTTTAGAGGTTGTTTTTTATTTATTGCATGGGATTTCCATCCTGAAATATTATCAATTTTATTTAATGCTATTATAAACGGAGTTTTATTCATTTTTAATATTTGGATTACTTCTGCTGTTTGGGGTTTTATCCCTTCATTGATATCTATCACAAGAATCGCTAAATCTGCTAAAGAACCCCCGCGCTTTCTTAAATTAGTAAAGGCAGCGTGTCCTGGAGTGTCAATCAATAAGAACCCAGGAAAAGTAAGTTTTATCCCTGAACTATCTATTAAAGGGCAGGCATTTTTTAATTGTTCTAAAGGATAAAGAGTAAAGGAAATTTTTTGTGTTATTCCTCCCGCTTCTTCTGTTGCGACACAGCTATCTCTTAGACTATCGAGTATAGATGTTTTTCCATGGTCTACATGACCTACAACTGTGACAATTGGCTGTCGAATTTGTTGTTTCATGTATTTTTCAGGATAATTTTGTTTTTAAAGTTTGATGTTTTTTGATTATATGGAGCAGGGTGAACAAGAATATTTTGAAAGAAATTATATTCTTTTTCCAGACAAATTAATAAAAATTCAAAAATATGTAAAAAGAGGAAGAAGATTTGAAATTGAAAATACTCCAATATATGTTGTTAATGGTGTTGTGTTTATAATAACTAAAGATTTTAAAGATGAAGAAGTTAGGGGAGACGAATCTAAACTAACATTAATTTCAGATAATGAAGCTCTAATAAATGCATTAGAATTAAGTTTGGAATTAAACCAAAAGATCAACTATGCCGCCTAAACCGTCATTTATATTGCCTAAAGCATCATCCTTTAATCTTCTCGCAGGAGGAGGTTGTGCGACAGGCTCAACAGATATTTGTTTTTTTATTTTTTCAATGCCTCTTGTTTCAATTTGACCTTGAACAGCAAAAGCACCTGCTAAATAATAGTTTGCTGTTAATGCTGCAACATCATATGTCATATCAAAGGATTATTTGGATAGTTTTTAAAAGTTGTTAATACATCAAGATTTGCATTTTATGTAAACTCCTTACTTTAGTTCGTGAGAAAGGAAAAGCAAATCTTGAGTGTGCTCAAGAACTAGAAGAACACGCTATACACTTTAGTGTATAGTTCTTGACAAATTAGATAATTAATATTCATTATCTTTTTTCCTTCAGGTTTCTTTAGCAATTCTCTGGATGATTCGAAGAAGCTAAATGCTCTGGATGCCTCATTGCAGCACGAATTATCCTTTCTACTTTTCTTTATCGGTAAGCCCCTTTTCTTGATTAAACTACCTTATTTTATTAAATATAATTACTCTTTAAATTTCATAAAACCTTCTTTGGTTTTGTAATCAGGAGTATTTTTAAATCTTGAGAATGTTTGATAGTTATGAAATATGATATTCGTAATTTGAATGAAATTTATAATTTAGAATTAGACGAGGTTGTTAAAAAAATTAAGAGTGAGAAAGCGAAGATTGTTTTGTTGCAGTTTCCTGATGGATTAAAGCCTTTTTCAACTACAATTGTTGATTATTTAGACGAAAAAACACAGGGAAAAACAGAATTTATAATTTGGCTTGGAAGCTGTTATGGTGCTTGTGATTTGCCTATTCTCGGAAAAGATATTAAAAAGAAGATTGATTTAGTTTTTCAGTTTGGACACAGCGAATTGATGCCGAGCTTTTAGACGAAGAGTATAATAAGAAGGTATTCTTTTTGAAGAACTTACTACAATAGCAATCTGATGTCGGCGTTTGTGTTTCTGAATTTCCAACGGGAGAGTATTACCAAAAAGTTTAACACTGAGTAAGGAAGTTGAACTATCGTTTACAATTTTCTTTTTGTGCAGAATTTTGAATATAATCACAAACTGTTTTGTCGGGTAGCATATTAGCAAGAACTGCATAACAATTATCTTTTGAACTTAAGGTAGGTATATAACTACAATAAGCTGGATCTCTTCTAGCTTCTGCTAATCCTTGATAACAGTCGGCTATTCTAACAGACTCTTTAACCTTAGAACATAAGGAATCTTGTTGTAAACTTACAGCTAATTCATAATAACAACTATCTGCCCATTGTGATCCTTTAATCTTGTCACATTGAGATGCATCATTAAGAGTTTTTGCTTGAGTGTAATAACAACTATCTTTTGAATAACTAGAACCATCACTTGGAATTTGATCGGGATAAACTTCACAACCTGTCTTTTGAATAAACTTGAAATAAACAAAAATTCCACCAACAACTAATAATAAAATTGTAACTGAAGCAATAATCACCTTTTTCATATTAGATATAATATTATAATATTTAAAAAGTTATCTCTTTTAGTAAGGTATTTAGTTTGAATTACTTCTTAATAAGATATTAATTACAAGTTTGAAAGCGAGTAGAATTATTAATTAGTTATTAATACAACCATCCAGTGAGTAATGCAAAACCAATTGAGAATAATAATATTCCTGCAATTAGATGAAGATTTCTGATGTTTCTCTCTTTCCAATCTGAAACTTCTTCAATTTTTCTAAAGCCATAATAAATAATTGCAACTACTAAAATCATTGGAGAGACAAAAATTAAATTATAATATAAAAGCCATAAAAGAGCCTGAAATATTCCTAATTGGGAGAGAAGCCCTGATGCGACTATTAAAGGACCCATTGTGCAAGGGAGAAGAAGTATTGTGACTAAAATACCAATTATAAATGCTCCTTTTGGAGAAGTTATATTTTCTATTAATTTTTTTACTCTTGGCCTGAAAGATAAAGGCATTTCTGTTGCTAATCCTCCAGGAGAATAATAAAAATAATCTTTTATATTTAAAGCACCCAATATCATTGATAATACTCCTAAGCCAGTATAAATATAAGTTGAATTTTGTCTTAAAATTTCTGAAAAGGTTTTAAAGAATTGAACAATTATAAGCCCATAAATTAAATATCCAATATAAACTGCTAAAACAAAAGCTATTCCCCCATAAAGAACTTTTTTTCTATTTTCTGGATGCTGTATTAATAAAGTTATCAACACCATTGTTAAAACAGCTAATTCGCAGGGATTTACAGAATCTGCTAGAGCAAGTCCTGTTATCCCTATAAAACTTAAATCAGCCATTTTTTATTGTGTTTTTTATTTTTTATTAAAAATGGTTGATTAGAAAATTTCCTATTTTCTTTATCAGCCATCTTAACATTTCAACATCCTGTTAATTCCCTTAATGTTTCTATGTTTTTAACTCCCTTATATTTTACTCCTTTTATAATCCATGTTGGAGTTGCTTCTATTTCTTCTTGAATGCATTTTTCTTGTTCATAAAAACAATCTACTTTGTTTAAATATTGATAATTTTCTCCAAAAAGGTTTTCTTGAGTTTTACAGGCACTGCATCCTAATTGGATATATAAAATTGAATTTTTTCCTATGCATTTTGATATTTCTTCTGTAGTTTCAGGAGGTCTTGGATATTTTATATAAATTGCTATTAAAATCACCGCGATAATTATAATAAGAGTTATTTTTGCTCTTTTATCCATTTTTAATATAGGTTAATTTTATTTTTAAAGGTTTTGATGTAATTGGTTTAAGGATTGTAAGGATATAATGATTACAAAGTGTTAGCAAAGTATAACTTTTTATATGTGCATTTTATTGTATTTACATGAAAGCAAATAATCAAAACGAACATGATTTAATCTTTCTTCGCAATATTCCCAGCAATTTACTCTAATCAACTGAATCAAAAAATTTTCTAATATCTGCTTTTAAGACATAACCACAGACCATATTGTTATTTATTGGAAGAGGAGTTCAAAGGATTTAGGATTGAGAAATGCAGGGTTTATCCTGACGGAACGGGATTAGTTCTTGAAAAATAATCGAGCCAGATAACTTTTTATAGTATATATTCTTTTGTTTTTTATGGAAAAGAGGGTAGTGTCGTTTGTAATTTTAATAATGCTGTTCTTGTTCTCAATAAGCATTGTTCTTGCAGTTTCAAATTCTGCTGATTCTGAAATAAAAAGCATTACATATTATGCAGAAGAATACGAAATAGGAAATATAGATTATGTGAAACTTTTAGTTTATATTTCTGCATCAAGACAAAATTTAAATGAGATTTTAGGAGCAACCAATCAGCAAATGGGCGGAGTTTTAAAACAAGATAAGATAAGAGAAATTTTAGGAGAACCTAGCGAAGAAACAAAATGGGTTTGGGTAGAAGGAGAAGAGCATGATAAAAAATTAGATTCTCCTGTTCCTGCATGGAAAAAAATTGTATTTGATGGAAAGAAAATACAAATTAGCTTAGATGCTTTTCCTTCAATTTTCACAAAAAAACAGTTTGATAATAATGGCAATAAGAAAGATGAGCAAATAAAAGAAGAATCTAATGAAGGTTCTATTAAAGAAGGAGATTTAATTTACAGATTAAATTTTTGGATAGAATTTAAAAAACCAGAAGAACAATTAGATATTAACGGGAAGATAAATGAAATTAAAAGTTTAGCTGAAAAGTTTAATTCAGATCCTTCTCATGCAAATGCAGAGATTTTAGCAAAAGAAAGTGTAAATGCAGAAAAAACATTTGAGAATTATTTCAGGCAAAACCAAGGCAAGTGCGAAAAAACAATGTCAGATATTTTTGGGAGTGAAAATCAGATGCCTTCTCAAAATATGCTTGTCCAGGAAATTAGTTTTTATGAAGGAGAGAAATTTGAGATAATAGCAAGATTAGAAATGTGCGATGATTGTGAATGGAATTGGATAAACCTTAATTTATGGACAAATACAAGAGGTATGATGCCAAAAATGGATGAAGTAGGGGAACAGATTTCTCCCGAGCAATATAAAAATAAAGGTGTTGAGTATTATAAATCAGAGATTACAAGTTTGTTGGATAATTATAAACAAGCTGCTGAACAACAAAATTGGAAAGAGACTAACATTATAAATCAAAAACTAATGATGATTAATGAAGCATGGAATCAAAAATCAAATGAGGTATGGAAAGAGATTGAAAAAAATAATTCTACAGAAAATCAAGGCAGGACAGTAGTTGAAAATAAAGTTTCTAAAGAGGACAATAAGAATAAT
>JBBSZC010000002.1:0-46418 GCA_038044925.1 Nanobdellota archaeon
CTCACGAACTAAAGTAAGGAGTTTACATAAAATGCAAATCTTGATGTATTAACAATACTCGTAGCAATAGAAATATTTTATTTTTCTTCTTTGCCGGGAATTTCTGGAGAAGGGGGGTATCCGATTTTATCTATAGTTTATCATTTTTCAGTATTTTTTTTATTCAGTTTTTTCTTTTCTTTGTCTATAATAGGAAAAGAAAAACTAAAAACAAAAGATATTATATTTATCCTTGTTGTCTCAATAATTTATGCCATTTTCGATGAGTTTCACCAGAGTTTTATTCCAGGAAGAAATGCTGAGATTAAAGATACTCTTATAAATAATTTAGGATCTATAATATCCATGCTCCTTTATCTCAAAATAAAAAAAATAAAAAGAATTAATACTTAAAAAATATAAAATAAAAAGTTATAAAAATATTTGTACAAGAAAAGAATATTAATTAAAAAATAAAAAAATAAAAAAGAATAGATTATTATCTTCTTTTCTTCTTTGCTGCTTTTCTTTTCTTAGCCATTTTTATGAACTCCTCTTTTTAATTATATATATTAAGAAACAAATGTTTAAAAAACCTTCGGTAAAAACAAAATGTATAAAAACATCTAAAAAAATGCTATAAAATTTTATCGACGGAAAAATCCATAAATTACTCTTATGCCTTTAAAATTGCCCCAGCATCTTCAAAATCTATTTCATTTCTTATCAATTTTTCAAATGTTTCTTTTAGGGAAGATATTTTGACTCTTATCTGTCTTGTAGTGTCTCTTTCTCTTATAGTAACATCCTTATTTTTTATAGAGTCTCCATCGATAGTTATGCAAAAAGGCGTTCCAATTTCATCTTGTCTAGCATATCTTCTTCCAATAGTTCCTCCATCGTCATAGATTACCTTAAAATCTTTCTTTAAAATTTCCTTTACTTTATAAGCAATGCCAATAAATTCCTTGTTTTTTACTATAGGAAAAATTCCTGCTTTTACCGGAGCTAAAAATGCCGGAATTTTTAAAACAACATTCTCTCTTTCTTTGTCATAATGATATGCTTTTGTTAAAATAGCCAAAAAAATTCTTTCGATTCCAAAAGTCGGCTCTATAACTCTAGGAATAACTTTTTTCCCAATTTTATCGTCGAATATTTCAAAGCTTTCTTTGCTTTCATTCTGGTGCTGAGTTAAATCATATTGCCCCCTATTTGCAATCCCTGCTATTTCTTTGCTTCCAAAAGGGTATTCATAATCTAAATCAAAAGTTGCAGATGAGTAATGCGATAATTCATTTTTCATATGCTCTCTAATTTTAATATCTTTTTCAAGCCCTAATTTTTTAAACCATAAAATTTGTTCAGCAAGCCAGTAAGCATGCCACTCATCTAATTTGCCTTCTTTAAGAATTTCTCCTATACTAACCTCCTTTAACCCGCTTTTTTCTTGTTTTTGAGTTTCTGCATCTAACAAATTAAATCTCAGATTAAGATGTTTATCATCTAGCAATTCGCATTTGTTTTCGTATGGATTTATAAAAAATTCAAACTCTGCAATATGAAATTCTCTGCTCCTGAATAAAAAATCTCTCGGAGCAATTTCATTTCTAAAACATCTTCCAATTTGTGCAATTCCAAACGGCAATTGCATCCTCGATGTCTGTTGAATTAATTTAAAATTAATGAACATTCCTTGTGCTGTTTCAGGCCTAAGATAACTTAATAAAGAATCTTCTTCCACAGGCCCAACTTGAGTTTTAAACATTAAATTTAAATCTTTTGCACTTCCTTTATCGAGTTCTCCTCCGCAAAAAGAACATTTTGCTTTATCTAACTCAAATTTATCGACTTTGTTGAATTTCTTGCATTTCATGCATTTAACAGAAACATCAGAGAAATTAGAAATATGCCCAGAAGCTTTCCATACTTTTGGATGTGAAACTATACTAGATTCCATACCAATTATATTATCTTTTTGCATTACGAAATAATCCCACCATAATTTTTTTATATTATTAAAAAGTTCAACTCCTAAATGCCCATAATCCCAAAAACCAGAAAACCCCCCATAAATATCGCTTGACCTAAAAACAAAACCCTTTCTTTTGCAGAAATTAGCTAACTCTTCTATGCTTATTTTATCAGAAACAGAATTTTCAAACTTAATATTTTTATGAAATTCTTTTTTTGTTTTTAAAAGTTCTGAATCTCCTGTTTTTTCTTTTTCATCTCTGTGTAAAATCTCTTTCATTTTAATTTCTGCTTCTTTTTTATTTTTTCCAAGATAAGCAATATCCCTGCTTATAACTCTATCTCCCTCTCTTATACTTTCTCTAAGATAATAATAATCTCTTCCGTTTATAACTTTTTTAACAATAAATGCCATTATAATTAATTTTACTCAAAACTATATATAAATTTACCTAATCAATAGAATCAAACAAAAATTCTTAAAGTTTCTTATAGCTCCTTTTTAGAGGTTTTTCTTGAAAAAGCTTTCAAAATTTATTCTCTTTTTATGGGAAAAAATTCTTCTTATTATATAAAATGCGAATATTAAAAATAGAGTAATGATTAAAATACTTATTAAAATATCAGAACTTCCTGTATTTCCAAATATAGCCAAGCCAGTCGCTCCAAGTAAAACATTCTCTTGGACAAAAGTAGAATATACCTCGGAATTTAAATTAATAAGGAGGTTCAATTCTCCGCTTAAACTTTTATCTATAGGCATTAAATTCTCAAATTCTAATCTTGAATTAGGAGGGATTTTTTTTATATCTTTTACTTCTGCAACTTTTTGATTGTTGAAATCAAAAAGCAAAAATTCTATATCTACATTTTGCTCTACTCCAGATAATTCTTCTATAGAATATAAAACTCTCACATTATCTGATCCTCGTCTTTCTACTTTTATTAGTTCTAATTTCAGTTTCTTTTCTAATGTCTCTGCAGCAAAATAAGTATTTCCCTGTATTTCAGAGCAGATAACTGCTAATCCCACATCATAGCTCTCTGCATTAATATCTTTAGGTACTTTTAAAGTAAAATCAAACACTATCTTTTCTCCAGCAGATAATCCTTTTGTCCCGCTCGAAGAAACCCATGAAGAAAACTCCCCTATTCCTGATAATTTACAATCATTCAAAAACCCATTTCCAGCATTTTTTATATTTAAGCTAAGCTTTTTTTCTTCTCCAGGTCCTACAATAATACTAGAAAGTTTTTCTATTTCTATCTTATTATAAATGGTTTCATTTTTAATTATTGTTGTAGAACTTCCACCACCTCCTCCGCCACCAGATCCTCCGCCTCCGCCTCCAGATGTTAAAACACTAAATGAGGAGCTTTTCAAAACACTATTTCCAGCAGAGTCATTAGCATAAAAATTAAGAATATAACTATAATCATTAGCAACATCAAAAGTTGTTGAAGAACAATTATTAATTATTATTTTTTCTTTTCCAGGATAACCAATATAAACCCCCCCAGCATTATAAGTTAAGTTATACCAACAAGAATCTAAATTAATATCATTTACACTAAAAGTTAAAGGAATATTTGTTTGAGAAGATTGTGTCTCTGCTGGTTCAATAATTGTTAAATTAGGTAAGATAGTATCAACTGTAAATGTGTAATTAACATTACTTGCGCGATTTTGTGTGTCATTGCACACAACACCCCAATTATAAAATCTATCATTCAAATTTAAAATAAGAAAATTATTTTCCTGAGTTATTGTTGAATTTGTCTGGTTAAGTTGCCAGTTGCTGATATTTTCAAAATCCCCCCATAGCTGACATGAAGAAACCCCAATTCCAGAGACAACACTATAATTAAGATAAATATTATTTTTATAATTTAAAAACGAATTATTTAATGGGGAAAGTAAATTCAATGCAGGAGCATTTGTCAGAACAGAAAAACTCACACTCGAACTTCCTATATTTCCTAAACTATCATTTGCAAATAAATAGATAATATGGCTTCCATCAGTCACATTACTTAATGTAGTATTTTGACATGTTGAAAGAGTTGTATTTGCTCCATTATCAATATTATACCAGCATTTTCCTAAATTTACATCATAAGCAGTATAATTTAATGATAAGCTATTTACACCATAAGTTTTAGCCTCGGGATGAATCATGCTAATAGTAGGAGAAACATCATCAACAAAAAAAGTCACCTGTGTTGTATTTATATTTCCAAGCGTATCATTTGCATAAGCAATTAATGTATTGCTTCCTTGTGAAAAAGTAGAATAAATAGGGGTGGGATAAGTTACATTTGCACTCCCATTATAAAACCAAACAGAATTTAAATTTTCATCACTTGCTGAGATATTTACCAAGATTGTTGCATTATTATATGTTTGGTTCAATGGAGAAATTATTGTTAAGTTTGGGGGGGTTGTATCAGGATTATAAGTCACATTTATTGCAAAATAATTTATCAAAACTCTTTTTGATGCTGTAGCATTAATTCTGTTCTCTAATCTAATGTCCTGTAAACTTCCAATAGTCCTATAGATATTGGTTAAATTGCAGGTGGTTATTATGTCTCCTAAAGGACCTATTGCAATTGTGCCAGCACAACCAATATCCATATAAGAAAGAGATGATGAATTCCAAAAATACCATTTAAGAACATATGTTGCACTTTCATCAGGTCCCCATACAAAAATACCTGTTACATCTACCAAGGTATAAGAAGAAGATAAAGAGATATTCCATGTTCCATTAATAATTGCTTTTTTAGTTTCACTTATCCCGCCTATTGTAAATCTATTCCCATCTACCTGGGTTAGTTCAGATGTGCAATCACTAGGACTACCCAAATTCCCTCCAGAACAAAAAGATTTATTTACAGCATAAGTAATTATTGTCAGCTGAGATTTAACTAAACCTATAAATATAATTGCAAAGATTATTAAAACTAAAATCAACACCCCTCTTTTACCCATCTCAATTAAAAACAACTCCCATTTTTAAATATTCCTCTAAAAAACTAAAAATTATAAAAATTAGGCATAAAGAAATCTTTAAATAACTGGGCTTCATATTAATTATATGAAAAATGTACTTATTTTTTTAGTTTATATTGTAGTTTTATCTTTAGTTGTAAACGCTCAAGCAAGCAAAATAAATATAGAATTAGTTCCTGATGATGTTTTCGCTGCAGGAGAAAACATAACCTTTAAAATTTCTTTATATGATGAGAATAATATTCCATTAAGTGAAAATGTAGATGTTGTTATTGAAGATGCTGAAAAAATGAAACATTTAGAAGAAAAAGTTTTAACAAAAGAGCTCGTTCAAATTGATTTGGGAGAATTAGCTCCTTACGGATACTGGACAATAATTGCTAAGTATGGTAATTTACAGGCAAAAAACACCTTCAGTATTGAGGCTGAAGAATTAGCTAAATTTGAACTAAATGGGGATATTCTTACTATTACAAACATAGGAAATATCCAATACTCAAAAACTGTTCAGATAATTATAGGAAATACAATTGGAATTAAAGAGCCAAGATTAGATATTGGAAAAAAAGTAGAATATAGGCTAATTGCTCCTGAAGGAACATATAATATTAGAATTACAGATGGAACAACCAGTATTTCAAGTAGCAATATTGCTTTAACAGGAGAAGTTATAGGTATTTTAGATGAAAAAATTCCAGAGAGAGCAGGGCTTACAGGGGGGATAAAGCCAGATACTGCTGATGAAAGTTTCTCTTGGTATTATTTAAAGAAAAGTAAATTCACTTATATTTTTGTTTTGGCAGTTTTTGGAGCTGCAATTCTTCTTGCTATAGAAAGAAGATATGCTAAGAAGTAGTTTCTATTTGTTTAGTTGTTTTTAATTCTAAAAATCTTTAAATATGGCTGTTATGTATTTCTATATATTATTCGCTCAGCGGAGGTGGCACAGCGGCTACTGCGGTTGCCTGCAGAGCAACTTTTCCCGGGTTCGAGTCCCGGCCTCCGCTTTTTAATTATAGAGTTTTTATCATAGTCCAGGACTCTTCTCGTTCCTATTCACAAACCCACCCACTTTCTTATGGATTGATACCCGTAAACTTGTTCAGTCTCTGCTTTTTAAGAATTTATAATAAATAAAATAACTTCTTAGAATAGATTTAGTTGCATTTTTTATAAAACTTAAAATTAATATTCATTAATTTTTCTCTTTTTTATTTGAGACTGCTTAAAATTCTCTTCATATTTGCCCCACTTTATCTTTTTCCAAGTTCTTTCGTGAATAAAAAAGAATATCATTTTAACCAAAGTTAATAAAAATGTAAATTTTATTGAAAAATAAATATTTCCATAAACTAAAAAAACAGCAATTAAGGTGATTACAAATGAAAAAAATTCCCAGCAAATTCCCTTTACTAAACTTCTTTGATATGTTGATGGCATTTTAGATTAATGTTTAGATTTAATTTTTTTCTTAACCTTCCAATTTAAATAGAATAATATGCCTACTAAAAATGCAGGCCCTGTAATTATAAAAAAGTAAGATACCATATACCATTCAAATTGGTTCATAAATATATTTGCTATTATTATTCCTATATATAATAATCCAGCAAGAATAAAGGCAATTGCGCCGACAATTTCATACTTCCAAGATATGGTTAAAATAACCAATAAAATAATTATTGGAATATTATGTATAAATAACCCTGCTATTGCCTCCCAAAAACTAAGATCCATATCAAAAACATCCAAAGAAAATATAGCTAAAAATAAAATAAATAATATAGCTAATATCCTGGGTGTCCAAAAAATAAACCTATTTATTTCAGCACTCTTTTTTTTATATATTTGCATAAGATAAAGAATAAATATTGGTTTATATATTATTACAAAATTTTATGTTTTACTACACATTAAAGATAGTGGATTTTTTTATGATTAAGAAAATTAATCCTAAAGATTAATGCCCCCGACAGGATTTGAACCTGCGACCCCTAGCTTAGAAGGCTAATGCTCTGTCCAGGCTGAGCTACGAGGGCTTGTCAAGAACCATACAACAAATTGTATGGCGTGTCTGGTTCTTGAGCATGCTCAAGAATTGTTTTTATTTTCTCACGAACTAAAGTAGAGAGTTTACATAAAAAACAATTCTTGACATATAAAAAACAAGAAACTTCTCTTTAAAATGTTTCTGTTAGATGAATTTCTCTCACTTCGTTCGCAGATTAATTTGATAATAAAATAATTTCACTTCATCTGGCAATTTCTTATTTTTTTATATCAAAAAAACCCTCTCGTCTTACCACACACTAAAGTGTGTGGTTTGTTCGTTGGGTTTTTAGGATACAGAAAACAACAGATAGTTGCAAAGCAACTATCTACTACCTAAAGGCAGTAGTTTAATTTGTTTTCTGTATTAACAATAAAAAAGAGAGATTAATGAGTATATGTAGTCAATTGAGCACATTAACTTGAGCAGAGAGTTGGTGAAACGAGAGTAAATTAACAATAACGCTTCCAAAGATTCACAGTTTAACTTCCATCAAATCTTTAGCTAATTCAGAATTTTTGAAAAATTTCGTAGCTTCTTTTAAAAGAACAGAAAAATCCTTATTATATCTATTGCTTATATGTGTTAAAATAAGCTTTTTGACCTTGGCTTTTTTTGCTATTTCTGCACATTGTTGGCTAGTCATGTGATGATATTCTTTAGCTCTCTTTTCCATAGAAGAATCAAAATTGCTTTCAATAACTAATAAATCAGCGTCCTTAACAAAAGGAACAATCTTATCATTTTTGTTAGTATCTAAAACAAAGCAAACTTTTCTTCCTTCAGTTTTATAAGTTAAATCTTTGAAAGAATATGTTTTTCCTTGATATTTTATATTTTTTCCATTTTTCAGTTCTCGTAAATAAGCTCCTTCTGAAATTTTATGTTTTTTTAGTTTTTCTTTATCAATTCTTAATTTTTCCTTCTCTATAAAACAATAAGCATTGCAAGGGATTCCATGAATCATCCTCTTAGATTCAATAAAAAAATCTTGGTTTTCAAAAAACTTTCCTTCCTTATAAGTTTCATGAACTTCTAAATTAATTTTATTCACAAAAACAAAAACATTTAGCATCTCTTTTATAAAATTTTTAGTTCCCTTAGGTCCATATATCTGCAGTTTTTTATTATAATCGCTAAAAGCTAGAGTCTGCAATAACCCTGGAATCCCTAAAACATGGTCGCCATGCCAGTGCGTAATCAATAGTTTGGTAATTATGCAAGGATTTATTCCTGCTTTCCTTAATTGTCTCTGAGTCCCTTCTCCGCAATCTACAAGAATCCCCTCATCTTTGTAATTAAGTAAAAATGCACTATGATTTCTTTCTGCACTTGGAATTGAATCTGAAGTTCCAAGAAAAATTATTTTTATGTCTAAAACCATGAATAATCTAAGAAAAAATCATTTAAATAAATTCCTACTTTATCTAAAACTCCAGCTAAGTTTAAGCTGTTTAGAAACCAGCCCAGCGAAAACCAAAAGGCAAAACGCTTTTACTCTTTCTTTAAAGATGTTGAGGCAGGCGACACAAAAATAATTGTATCTCCTCTGAGGAAAGTCAATCCAACGTTTCTCTTTATCTCGTTGTTTTGCATCTCTTTAGTGTTGTCCAACACCAAGTTTATATGGATGTCAAAGGCAAGCAAAGTTCCAACAAACTGCTTGTCGCCTTTCAACTGAACCAACACTTCTTTCCCTCTAGAGCTATTCAACAAATCCAAAGGTCGCTCAATTCCATTAGCCATAGAACTTACTCAAAATCTTTTTATTTAAACCTTTTGGTTTTAAAAAATATAACTATAATTTGATCTTATTGAAAATATTTTCAAAATTTCTTCTAAATCCTGCAGGGAAAAGCTTTTTAAACAAAAAAACAAATCAAATTCTATGAATATCGGAAGAAAAATTTCAGGCGGAAAATATAAGTTAAACAGAAAAAAGAAAAAATACGAGATAGCTGGTCAAAAAAGAATTGTAAAACTTGCAGAAAAAGACAAAAGAAAAATACAGAGAATTCTTGGAGGGAATTTAAAAACATTCTTGCTCTCAGGAAAAACAATAAATGTACAAACAAGAAAAGGAGTTATTAAAAAAACAGAAATAAAAAATGTTATTGAAACTCCTTCAAATAAATTCCTCGCCAGGCAGAATATAATAACTAAAGGCGCAGTTGTTGAAACAGAACTTGGAAGAGTAAGAGTAACGAACAGGCCTTCTCAAGAAGGCATAATAAATGGGGTTCTTCTAGAATAGGTATAATTTTTACTTACAATTTTTACTCTTGTTCTCAGACTTTTTGTGACAAAAATTAATCTGTCACAATAACGTCGGTAGTTTTCGTGCAACGCCACAATTAACGAAACATTTATAAATACAAAAGATTTAAAAACCTTGCTACTAAACTCCTAAATGATAAAATCTATTAAATAAATTTAACACAAAAATTCTAAAATGGTTTTTATAAAAAAATGTCCTGAATGCGGAAGCATACATCTCACTTATGATGAACATAGAGGTGAGCTTATTTGTAATGATTGTGGCCTAGTAGTTGAGGAAAAAATGGTTGACACAGGCCAGGATTTATCAGGAAAATTCGATAAATCTGAGAAAAAAGGACGTGGTGGAGCTCCAATTTCTATGCAGAAATTTGACAAGGGTTTGACAACAAATGTCGGTGAAATCTCAGATATCTATAAATTAGAGCCAGGACAAACAAGAAAATTTCTAAGATTAAAAAAATGGCAGGAAAGAGTATCTACTTCAATTGAAAGAAATCTAAGGCTTGCAATGGCTGAATTAAGAGTTATAGCCTCTTATCTGAACTTGCCTAATGTTGTTAGAGATGAAGCCTCAAGAATCTATAATTATGTCCTTCAAAGAGGCTTAGTAAGAGGAAGGTCAATGGAATCAGTAATAGCTGCCTGTTTATATGCTGCCTGCAGATCCTATAATATACCAAGAACTCTCGATGAAATGGCAACAGCTTCAGATGTTGAAAGAAAAGAAATAGGGAGAACTTACAGGTTTATAGTAAGAAGATTAGGAATAAAAGTAAAACAGAGCTCTCCAAAGGACTATATTTCAAGGTTCTCCTCAATTCTCAAATTATCTCCAAAAACACAGAATGATGCTCTAAAAGTTTTAAAGCAGGCTGAAAATTCTGAATTAACCTCAGGAAGAGGGCCAGCAGGAATTGCTGCGGCTGCTTTGTATGTTGCAGCTTTAATGAATGATGAAAAGAAAACTCAAAGGGAAGTTGCTGATGTTGCAGGAATTACAGAAGTTACAATAAGAAATAGATATAAAGAATTAATAGAAAAACTTGATCTTGAGGAAAAACTCAAAATCAAAGAATTAGAAGTGAAGAATGCGAAAAAGAAGTAAAGATTCTTCTAATATTATTATCTAAAAACCTTTTTATACACATTATTTATCTTATTAGTAAGCGGATGTGCCAGAGTGGTCAAATGGGCGAGATTTAGGCTCTCGTGGCTTAGTGCCTACTTAGGTTCAAATCCTAACATCCGCACTTTTTAGAAAAATTTAAGCGACTTCTCCTTTGCATTCAGGGAAATTTTTAAGAATTATATTTTTATTATTCAAAACGTCATTAGGATAATCTATTCCGCCATTATAACAAGCTAAAGCACTTTTCCAATTTTTATTTCTAACATAACAAGTATTAACTAAATAATTCAATGCCCAATTAACATTTTTATTAAAAACATAATAAGTATCGCCTAAATTGGGGTTAGATTTTTTATTTATTTGTAAAACTCCATAACTATCCCCATTATCTCCAGTAAGAACAAAGCCAGACTTACCATCACAATATAACTCATTACCTTTTAACAAAGCAATATTAGAACTCAAATCATGTTTACAATGAAATAATGAACTTTCTTGCATTGCTTGCATTAAAATTAAACACTCAAAAGATGAAACTTCTAACTCTTTTGAAATATCTGCTTCATTAATAAAGCTATTTGAATTTTTAAAATATTTAGCTAATACTAATAATTTTTTACCTATCTCAAGTCGATCTTTACTAAGAGAGGTAACATCTAAATACTCTTCCTCCTCACTGTCTACTATTGGTGCCTCAGGTGTTGGAGAAATTAGAGTAGGAGCTGTTGCTTGTTCTCCTTTCCACACCAATTTCGCCAACTTATCATAAGCTTGTGCTTTTAGATAAATTATTTGTGCTTTATCATTAGAATATAAGACTGTTTTTTCACGTTCATTTAATTCAGCTAAAACACTTAAAACATTATTAATATTATTATCTTCAATTCTCTTACCAAAATCAGTTATCTCCTGACTTGTCAATTCCTTATAACCCCTGCTCTCTAATCCTTTATTCAACTCATTGATTTGGTTATCTGTAACCTTAGATAAAATATCTGCCTCAATTGCTTTGTGGTCTATAACATTCTTTACACTATTTGCATCAAGCCAGCACTTTACTTTTTTTGCAGGATAATCACAATAACCGACTTGTTTCCATCTAGAATCAGATGTTCCTGCTAAAGCATCTGTTCCTTGTCCAGGATCATCTGTTGCACAAATCCTTATAATTCCTCTATTATAAATTCCAGGATTCAATGCTTCTTGTGCTCCTGCTTCAAGATTAATATTAGTTGCTAATGCAGAAACACTTGAACTTCCAGAAACACACTCTGTTTCTGTTTTTACATTCACATTATCTGCTTGATCTTTCAAATACTGCTCTTCTATATAATCAACAGCAAAAGAGGTTGAAACTTGTTTAAACCCGCACTCTTCTTGTTTGTTAACCATTACACATAATTGTTTGTATCCTGAAGGAGCTAAAAATTCTCTAGTCTCACTGACATAATCCCCTCTTGCAATATAATTTGAATTAACCATATAGCTAATTCCTGTATCTTTATAGAAAGAACTTGTTAAATCTCCTTTCAAATAAACCCTATAATAAGAGCCATAATCTTTTCCAGCATAAATATGATAAAATACTTTATATTGCGAAGTAGCAGGAACAGTTGCTGTTGTAAATGGAATTTCTTCAAACCATGCATTGAATTGACTCGGTGAATCGGGTTCTAACAAAGCATTTAATCCGTCTGCACTAGTTGGATATTTTAATGAAACAAAATTCTTGCAGACTTCTGTTCCAACTTCTTCTGTACTTCTAGCTTTGAATGCAGCAAATGATTTTGCAGCATAATAATTAGTGAAATAATCCATAGATTTCTTTGCATTATCCCACGCACTTGCAACAGCCATATATTCTCCTCCACCCCGAGTTCCGCTTGTACCTGTCATCCATTCTAATAATTTAGGAATAGCTAAATTAGCAAAAGGAAGTGCCTGTCTCCAGAAAAACTCACACATATATATGCTCTGCACTTCATCACAAATTCCAACATGAGCTCCTGTATCTAAACTCTCTTGCAAACAAGATTGATAAGATTTATAGATAGAAAGCCATCCATCAATTCCTGCTTTAATTCCTGTCAAGCAAACAGGCACATAAATTTTTTCCTTAATATTAGGAAGACAAAGAGCAATGCTTCCTATAATTCCTGATTGAATAACATCTTCAACAGGATATTTTCCACCTAAATTACATCTTGAAGAAGGGCATATAACAGGATCGCAAACATTGAATAATAAATGACAATCACTAGGAGACATGAAATCTTGGCATTCAGTTTCTAAAATATTAACTGCAGGAGTTCCTGTCTTTAATGTAAAAGGTCCTTTGCTGGTAGAAATTTTTACATTATTTGCAGGATATTGTGAAGAAGCCTGTTCAATTGCTCTCTGTGCATCTTTAATTATTGTAGTAGCTTCACTTTCACTCAAACCATGAAATGCATTATATGCTTGTCCTGTACCTGTATTTATTTGCTCGCATATATCATCTCCTGAATTAAAATCCACTCTCCCATTTTTTCCAACATTACAAACCCAAAAACTAGTAATTCTTCCTGAATTATCTGCAGTGCTTATCCCGCCTAAAAAAGCAAGAGTTTGTTTTGTAGCAGCATACCATCCATTATTTTTATCAAAAGGCACAATTGCAGGAATACCTTTGTATGGCTCTGTTTCATAATATCTAACTTTCCAATCTAAATCAGAAAATTTATTCTGATATGAAGATTTATCATATCTCTTAATTGTTCCGAATTTGCTTTTAACATCAGTATTTTCTTTTCCAACACTAATTTTTCCTCCAGAAGTATCTTTATATTCATAAGCTTTTAGTATACTATAATCCTCTCCTTGTCCATCTAAGATTAATAAATACTTCACACTATTAACACTAACTACTTCAGCTGGATATTTAATATCAGCTTCTAAACCTAAATTATCAGGAAGCCCATTAATTTGGCTTGTAGTTATTGTTCCTCCAGAATAATATCCTTGTATAGAATCTTTAATTCCATAGGAATTAAACCCAACATCTAAGTTACTATCCTTTAATTTCTGCTGTGTTGAAACAGCATCAGCATAATTCTGTGCATTTTTACTAATGTCATTCAAGATAGTATATCTCTGCATCTCTAACATTTTCTTAAATTCAGGGCTAGGATTTGAAGCAAGAGCTTTGTGTATGGTTTCTAAATTTCTTGCCTGTTCTAAAGTTACTTTTCCATCTTTTTTTCCCTGTTCAGTTAAAGCATTATATAAATTTGAATTTTCTTCTACTGACAAAAATTTATTTGTATCATCAGGATAATTAGGATCAGCTATCTTGCCTTTTAAAGAGCTTCTTATATTTGAAAGTTCTATTCCAGCATTGCTGTCTGTAACTGCAACCCCTTTCATAGCATTTGAATATTTATTAACAGAATCTTCTATCTCTGAATTATGGCTTAACAAACAAGCATTTAAGGTTTTGCCTGTTCCTGCAATTTCCTTTTCACATATACTCATCCACCCACCTTCTCCTCTCATAACTTGTTGTCTTGCTAAACTTTTTCCTCCCATATTAGAAAAAAAGTTTTTAACAGTAAGAGTAGCCTGTGTTGCCATACAAGCTCCTTTAAATCCTTTAATTAAATTATCCATTTTATCAGATATACTTTCCCATTTTGCAATTGTTTTATTCAAATTATTAATTTTCTCTTTCATTTGTTCAGGAGACAGTTTAATTGCTCTTTTCTCAATTCCAATCTTAAAACTAAAATTAGCATAAGAGCCTTGATAATCCATGCTTGAAATAACCTGAACTTTTGCGTATTTTTTTACATTAATTTTATTTAGATAAATTTTATACTCAGTTCCGGGTATAATTTCACTAGTTCCTATTGTAATTTTAAAATTATCATTTATAGTATATGCTTCATTCGAAGTTGCTTCTTTTTTCTTTGTTTTTGTCTCAAAAATTGCATAATCAGTTTCAAGTGTTTTCAATTTAATATATTCGCCTCCAGTGCTTGATAAAGGAACTTTAAGATTTTCCTTTGACAGGGTTTTAAGATCATCATCGCTGCCTATTCTTATTACAGCATTATAATCTTTTTCACTTGGAACAATAACTGCTTCTAAAGAAATAAAACGAAGCTTGTTATTAATAATTACAGAGTTCTTAGAATTGCTTGTATCTATAGACCAGTCTTTATCGCAATATGTTGCAACTTCCATAGATTTATATGTTTCTGGATATTTCTCTTTATACTCTTTGCATAACTCAAATAAAGTTTGTTCCTGATTTAACTCAAATGAAAGCCTTACTAAATCAATTACAGACTTATTTAAAAGATTATCCTCTCCAGAAAATTTATCAATTATCTCTTGATATTTTTGTTTGGCTCCGTCATAATATTTTTTTGCGTCTGGATTTAATCCAGCATCTGTAATTGTAATAACACCTCCATCAGCATTATTATTTTTTACACCTAATTGAAACTCCAAATTCTTAGTTCCTGTATCTTCAAAACAAGTTATTATTACTTTTTTTAAATCTTTATCAATATCTTTAGCCCTGCATTTATTATCTACAAAACTCTCTCCTCTCTTTACTTCAACTGTCTCTCCATCTACATAAAATTTAGCCATAGTGTCTGGATCCTCTAAGCTCAAAAGTTTTAATTGCAATCCAGCAAGACAATAATATCCTGGAATGTAAATTTTTTCTGAAATAGGATTTGTTTTAGTCAATGTTTTTGTAGTTATTTTCTTAGAATCATCCTGATATAAAGAAATTACAGTTTTATCACTTTCCACACTCTCTGCTCTTAAAAAAGCTCTTCCTTGCCAAAAACCATAATTTGGATAATTTTCTATCCAATCTGATTCGTTTAAAACAGGAAGATAATAAGACGAATCTCCAACTCCAAATGCTTTTTTAATATCATATTTCAAATTTGCTGTTGCACTTCCTGAAACAAAATCAGGCATTGAAGATTCATTGGGATTTCTCTTTAAAACAATTACAGCATAGCCTATATTTTCCATAACAGGAGAATTTAACAAACCAGAGCTTCCAACACTTAAAGCTGCTTTTGCAGGATGAAACCCTATTGTTAAAACTTCTTTAGGAGCTTGTCTTTGTTGAAAATAAATATAATTTATTGCCTGAACATCAATCAAAGGATTTATTTTAGTTGCCATCAATGGACAGAATATAGGAACATTCTGCTCTTCTAACAAATCGCTTCTTACAACATTTGGGGTGCATCCTGTAGGGCTTATTTGAATTACAAAATCCTGTCCTGCCTGGCACAAATCTCTACTTACTGTCCCGTATAATTCTATTCTTTGTCCTGACAAAAAACTGGCAGATGGGCTATTATATTGAAAATTACTAGTCGAGTAAGTTTGTGAAATTACGAATTGTAAAAATAGAACAACTAAAATCCCGATTAATAAAATCCTTTCAAAAATTTTTCTTTTCTTTTCTTTTCCCATCTTACTTAAAATAAATATCTAAATTATTTTCTTCAAATAAAATATAATTGCTCTGTAATTCATCAATTGTCTTTGGAATTCCTATGGAAGGGGCATTTATCTCAACTATACTTGCGCTATTTAATTCACTCTCATCTAAATAATATTCTTGTTTTCCTCCTCCTGAAAGAGCATTGCTTATTATCTGCTCTGGCATTTCAACATCAAAGCACTTCTCTTTTGTAAATCCAAAAATTCCCCCTAAACCAGAGCTGGGAACATCCACACACTGCTCATATTTTGTTGCTGCTATCTTCAAAGAACTATTTTTATAAGTATAAACCTGAACACTATATTGCCCTTGAGTTAATTTAATCTTTTTCTGCTCAGGGTAAATAATGCTTTCTGAATAATCCTCAGAAATAAAGCTGATTATTGCTTCATTCGTGTAAGGCCTTCCATCAATATTTAAGCCT
Source organism: Nanobdellota archaeon (assembly GCA_038044925.1). Classification (GTDB taxonomy): domain Archaea; phylum Nanobdellota; class Nanobdellia; order Pacearchaeales; family GW2011-AR1; genus JBBSZC01. The sequence goes on from JBBSZC010000002.1 coordinate 16,374, forward strand.
ACATTTAATTCTTTTATTTTATTCATAAACATATCAACGCTGTTTTCACTTATACTTTCAACCTGATATTTTGCATCCTTATATCCCTCGGCTTGAGCAATTACAAATCCATTAACGCATTGAGGAGCATCTGCTTCTAATTTTCCGTTTTCACTCTCTCCTAAATCGCATTTAGTTCCAAAACACTCAAAAGAAACTCTAACTTTATCAATAGGACTTAAAGTCAAATCATAAACATTTACATTAATCTTATTATTTTTATACTCGCATAATTGAGGAAGACTCATATCTACAGCACTGCCTTCTAAAGATTTTCTAGGATTATTATTGTCTATAATAACAGCCATAGGAAACTGGAAAACTTCTTCTGCTCCTTGCGAACCTAAACTATATACTTGTATTAAAACAGGATACTTAACATCGTAAACAAAATGATAAGGCACATAGCAAAACCCAAGAGTCCCCAATCCTGGCTGATTTCCAACCGGCTTTGAAATCAAAATATTTCCTTCACTAGGCGTTATTTCAAAAGTATAAGGCCATTGTTTTGAATTCAAAAATCTAACATTAGATGAAACTCCAGAAATATCAACCGAATAATAATCTTTAGCTTTCCCATTTGTCTTTAAAGCCATTGTATTTACTTCTATAGCATTTTGCAACTCACTAACAACTTCGTCACTTTTCCAAGTTTTAGGAGAACAAGATATTTCCACGCCATCTACAGGCGCGTAAAGTCTCAAGAAATCAACAGCATACAATTCTAAAAATAAATTTTTTTGCTCGTAATTATAAACTTTTTTAGCATCTTTATATAATGCCCCTAACCTTGTATTATAAGAAATTCTATGAGTTTCTATTTTTGCTTTTTCATCTCCTTTTTCAATTTCAAAATTCATTGTTAAATCTAAATCTATAGAATCATCTTTTATAGAAACATCTGCATCAGGCTCTCCAATAGTTATTATAAAACCCTTATCAATATAACCATCAAACCTGCAAGAGGCTATTTTTTCTTCTAAATATTTTCCCATATCTGCTTCCATATTAGATAAAGAAGGCACTTGCTCTCTCTGTATATTATTTCCAGAGATATAATACCAATAAGGAATAGGGTTTCCTAAAAAATTTAGTTGAGAAGAAAATGGCATATAGCCAGAACCCTGTTCAAATGCAGGCAAATAAATATAGCCAGCCTGGCTTCCTAAAATATCTGCTCCATATTGCATATTTCCCTGAACACAAGAGGTAAAACTGTTGTAAATCGGAACCATATCTCTAGGAATTTCACTAACCTTAAACTTATCCCTAAACAAAAAATATCCCGCAACTCCTGCAACCAAAACAACTGCAATAATTATGAAAATTGCTATTTGCCCTCTTTTATTTAACATACAAAAATAATGAAAATCACGTATATAAATCTTATTACAAAAAAAATTAAATACTTAAAAAATCATTTACTTACGGGTCCCATAGTCCAATGGCTAAGACATATCCTTGACGTGGATGAGACCCCAGTCCGATTCTGGGTGGGACCATTCATTAAGTTTTTAAACCTATTTTTTCTTCTCAAATCATGAAATTACCAAAAGTTACAAAGCGTTATTGTCCATATTGCAAGAAAAAAACAGAACAAAGGATAAAGCTAATCTCAACAGGAGCTAAGAGGGGCTCATTAAAGAGAGGTTCAAAACAAAGAGCAAGACTTAGAGGAAGAAATAGAGGAATGGGAAACCTAGGAAGATGGAGCAAACCAGCAGTAAGCAAATTCAAAAGAAAAACAAAAACAAATAAAAAAACAAATATAATGTATACATGCCAGGAATGTAAAAAATCTAAATATCAAAGAAAAGGTATAAGAGTGGGCAAAATAGTACAGGAATAAAAATGAAAAGGGTATATACTGTAACAAACAATAATCTTTCTTCCACAAGAAGCATGCATGCCCTTCTAGCAGACTTAGATAAAAGATATAAGTTAATAAGAGAAAGTAAAAAGAGGGGATATGTTCACGCAGAATATTTAGCTGAAAATGGTATAGAGATAACTGTTAATTTCGAAGAAAATCCGTTAAACAAGTCGGCTTTTTTATTTTTAATGAAAAAGGGAATGACACCAAAAACAGACCATAAAGAAGAAAATAAACAAATTCAAGAAAGTATAAGTTTAATAGAAAAACAATTAATGGAAGATAAATTATTAATATTCACACTGATTTAAAATGGCAATATCAAAAAGAAGAGAAAAATTTTTCGATGTGGAAATCCCATCAATTGGAAAAGAAACCCAAGTTCAAGCATTTGAAAAAACTGATTTGAATGGAAAATTCATAAGATATGATTTAACAAGGCTTTTAAGAGGGAAAAATGCAGAAATGCAATTAGTAATTAAAGTAGAGGGGGAAAAAATAACAACCATTCCTAGAGAAATAAAAGTACTTCCATACTTTATCAGAAGAGCAATGAGAAAGGGAATCAATTATGTAGAAGACTCTTTTTCTGCAGATTCTCAAAATGCAAAATTAAAAATAAAACCCTTCTTAATAACAAGAAGAAAAGTCTCAAGAGCAATAAGAAAAGCCCTGAGAGAAAAGTGCAAAGAAGAAATAATAAATTATGTAAAAGATAAGGACTTTGATGAAATTTTTGACGATATCCTTAAAAACAGATTTCAGAAAAGTTTAAGCCAAAAACTTAAAAAAATATATCCTTTATCTTTGTGTGAAATAAGGCATATTAAAGTAGAAAAATATTTTTAAGATAGATACAAAATAATAAAAAGCCTTTTAAACTATTTCTTACAGAATTAATTATGCCTGTGTAACTCAGTGATAGAGTGCCAGTCTTGTAAACTGGGAGTCGGGGGTTTGAATCCCTCCACAGGCTCTTTCATTCTAAACTATCAGCTCTTCTATCTTCAACAAGAATCTTTGCTACTTCTTTTGGAATATTTGCTATTTGTCCTTTCTCAAACGGTCCTATCTTATTCCCATGAAAATCTAAAAACTCTTCTACGTCTTCTTTAAAAACTATCATCTGATTTTTAGCTTCTTCTTCTCTTCTTCCACTCAACTCTTCATTTAACTTTTTATCAAAAACATCTATTCCTTTCATCATTTCTTCAAATAGTTCTTTTTCCAAAGGAAGCATATTTTCAAAATCCTGCTTGGAAATTCCTGTTTCTGCGGCAATTAAAACCAAAGTCAAGAGTTTTTTCCTTCTTCTAAGCATTAACTCTTTAAATATAGTCAAGGCATTTTCAAGTTGCTTTTTGGTCTTTATTATTAAGTCAGAGAATAAATCATCTTGTTTTAATGCAATTTCTTTTTTATCTTTTAGATAATTAGCCACTTCAGAGATAAAATTTTTAGTAAGAGGCTGTAGTTGCTCTGAGTATCTTTCTTTTCTAGCTGCCTCATATAAATCATTATATGTTATCATTCCTTTAAAAAATACTATGGATTTTTAATGATTGCTATAGATTATTATACTTATTTAACAAACCCTACTTTTCCTAACAGCTCATTTCCGTTGATTCTTCCTAGACTTCCAAGCCTGGCTGTTTTTTCACAGAATTTCTTTTCTTCCGGCTTAGAATCATCATAAAACAAAACAGGGACAGGGTCTGCAGAATGAGCCTTTAATTTGCAAGGAGTAGAATGATCTCCTGTAACAACAACTCTGATTTTGTTAGGAGGAGCAAATTCTCTAAGAAATTTAAACAAAGTACTATCCACATACTCTAACATGGTTTTCTTTTCTATAGGTTTATTGTCATGCCCAGGAACATCAGTTTCTTTGATATGTATGTAAGCATAATTATATTTTTTATAGCTTTTTTTAAGAGTATTTACAGAAAAATCACATGCCTTTTTTAAGCCGTCATAAAGATTTCCATATAAATCTATATTCTTTAATTTAGGATAATCAAAGGAAAAAACATCCATCCCGCATAAATTTGAAAAACCAATCTCCAAAGGCATATATGATATAGCCATCCATTTTCTATACAATTTTAGTTTAGGAATTTCTATGCCTGCTCCTCTTGTTAAAATAAAATTTGCTGGTAAAAGCCCTTTTCTTCTTCTTTCTTCATTTATTGGATGTGAATTTAAAACTTCATGGGATTTAGCAAGAAAATCATTTACTATATTTGCGGTATATTGAGAATTTTCATCGTCATCTAAAGCCCTGCATAAATTAGTTCTATCTTTAATCATAAATATTCCTTTTTCATAATATGTTGAATCTACATTTGAAATCATATCTGAGAATCCGCCCTTAAAAATTAAAACCCCCCTGTGTTGAATAGTAGGCTTAAAGAAAAATGGGACAGCAATCTTAACTTTTTTATTTACTTCGTCGGCTAATATCTGTGCTTCTGCTGTTGTAAGAGTTCTTCCTGCTCTTCTATCAACAACATTCCCTCTTTCTAAAGAATCTATAGTTGCAAAGTTTGTTCTTAGAGCTAAATCTCCTCTTACTAACTTTAATCCTGCCCCCCCTGCTTCTAACTGCCCTCTTGAACTAGAAATCAAGTCATTCCCAAAAATAGAAACAATTGCCTCATCAGACTCAGGAACAAAACCCGGCCGTACAGAATACATAAACCCCAATTGTCCTCTTGCAGCAAGAAAATCCAAATTAGGCATATTTGCATCTTCTAAAGGAGTTTTATCTCCAAGCTGTCTTAAAGGTAAATCACCTAATCCATCCAGTATGATAAATATTCCCTTCATGCCCTAGAAAGATTATTAATCTTTATAAAAATTTGTATGCCTAACTTGTGCGATTAAAATGATTAAAATTATAAATCCAGAAAAACTCAAAATTCTATGTTCAACAAACTCAAAGAAAAGCTCTCAAACTGGGCAAAAAAATTAACTAAAGATACAGAAGAAAAACAAGAAGAAATAGTTGAAACTCAAGAAGAGGAAAAACCCCAAAAAAAGAAAATTTTAAAAACTTCTGGAAAAATAAAAGAAATAGAAATACCTACAAAACTTGATGCAATAACAGGTATTAGATATCCTGATATAGAAAAACTCAAAGAAATAGAAAAAGACCTTGAAGAAGTTGAAGAAAAGCAGGGATTTTTTTCAAAAATAAAATCAAAATTTACTAAAATAAAAATAACAGACAAAGAATTTGATGTTTATTCAGAGGAATTAGAAATGCTTCTTCTTGAAAATAATGTAGCTCTAGAAGTTGCAGAAAAAATAATAAAACATTTAAGAGAAGCCATAATAGGCAAGGAGTTATTAAAAAAAGAAATAGAATCAGAAATAAAAGACTCCCTTAAAGAAATAATTGAAGAAATTTTAATAGAACCTTTCAGCATCTATGAAAAAATCAAAGAAAAAAAATCAAATCCAGAAACAAAAGCTAATCCATATGTAATTCTTTTTTGCGGAATTAATGGAACAGGAAAAACAACTACTATAGCAAAAATTGCCTATCATTTGAAAAAACAAGGACTTTCCTGTGTAATTGCTGCAGCAGATACTTTTAGGGCTGCTTCAATAGAACAGCTGAAAGAACATTCAGAAAAACTAGGTATAAAGTTAATCTCTCAGGATTATCAAACAGATCCGGCATCTGTAGGTTTTGATGCAATAAAATATGCAAAAAAAAATGCAATTGATTGTGTTCTAATAGATACTGCAGGAAGAATGCATACTGCAAAAAATCTCTTGAAAGAAATTGAAAAAATAGCAAAGGTTGCAAAACCAGATTTAAAATTATTTATAGGGGAAAGCATAACAGGAAATGATGCTATAGAACAAATAAAAAGTTTTGACTGGCATATAGGAATTGATGGAATTATACTTACAAAAGCAGACATAGATGAAAAAGGCGGAACAGCTTTATCTCTTGGTTACATAGCAAAAAAACCAATTCTTTATCTAGGAACAGGCCAATTGTATGATAATATAGAGCCGTTCAATAAAGAAAAATTCATTCAAAGATTAGGTTTGTAAAAGTTTCTTTGAGACTGTGGTGTCTTTAAGCTTCTGACATAAACCCCTAGCCTCGTTTCTTGAAACTAAACTAACTACAACTCCTGGCTCTACCATATACTCTGATAAACTTGCAGAATTCTGTTCTTCAGGATTTACATTATCTTCAGAATAAGCTCCTTGTGCTAAATTAAAACCAGCCCTTATTCTATGATTAAATGACATATTGCTATATGTTGTACAATCTCGCTTGCTATAGTTTTTCTTGTTAGCCATAAAAGATATATCATTTTCATATTTAAATATGTTTTGCTGGTTTAGTGCAACGATGCCGAAGGCAAAAAATCAGAGTTAAAGCAAACTCTGGGATGGCGAGAAAGCCAGAGATTTTTTATAATATTTCAGATTGTCGCAGTTGTTTTCGTTTCGTTAAGTTGAGGGGCAGTAGTTTTTTACTTCTTTTTTGAAAAAAGAAGATTTTATTTATCCTTAGAAATCATTTCTCTATATGCTCTTATTTCATTTTCTGATAATTTAGAAACAACTTCGTCAAAATTTGATACAAATATTTTTGCTTCTTGCAACATTGCTCTTATTTTAATCTCTTGGTCTACTTTCATGTAGTATTGAGCATCTATTCTCTTATCTTTATGCAGATTTATTGTTTTTGTTTTATCTTTTCCTAAAAGCAGAGTAACTGCTAAAATTGAACAAGCTTGATTTTCACACTTTATTCCGATTCTTTGCAGAAAAGAATAAAGAGCATAATACTCTGCATAATAAATAGCAACAGTTGCCCAGAGAAAGTCATTATCCTTCAAATCTTTTTCTGCTCTCAATAAAGAAGATTTTGCTTGTTCAAGATATGATTTTGATAATCTTTCATTTGGCTCAACTATTTTTAATCCATCTTTTAATCTAAAACACCATCTAAGTTTTTTATCTTCCATAATATTCCCATATAATATTTACATAAGAAGAATGGTTATTTAAGATTATATGATTTTCTTCTATCTCTTTTATTATTGTTTCTTTTTCAGATATTGCTTTTTTAAAAGATTCTTCTGATAAATTAATCTGATGGACTTTATAAGACAAAAGATAGAAGGGGAATTTTTGTTCCTTTTCTGAAACAACAAATAAATCTAAATCAGAATTTTTATCCGTTTTAGATTTAGCAAAACTTCCAAAAATAATTATAAGAACATTTGTATTGAAAGATTTCAAGAAAGTCTTGAATCCGGGATATTTCTCTAAAAAGTTATCTGTCTTATAGATTTCAGCTTTTAAAAGATGGGATTTAGTTTGTATATTATTTAAATTCAAGCTAAAATACTTATTTTTTCCCTCTACATTACTCTTAAGTATTCTTTCTTTTTCAAGATTAATGAGCGCATTTTGGCAAGTTTTAAGTGGAAGTTTGGCAAGCTTGCTTATCTGCCTTAAATAAAATTTAGCTTTATAGTTTCCACTATAAAGGGCAATTATATCAAGTTCTTTGTTTCTTTTTTGATACATATGTATATATTTTGATACAATGGTATTTAAAGCCTTGCGTTTCTGAAATGTTTCGTTAAGTTGGGAGGCAGTAGTTTTTATTTAGATTTAAAGTATTATTCTCAGTTTTTCTTAAATGGTTTTAGTTTTTGTATAACATCGGAATTTAACGAAGTTGAATTTTGAGAGCTGGAGCGAGCCACTCCTGAAGCGAAGTTTCGAGGGCGAGCGACCTCCAAAATTCAATTTGGGAAACCGAAGTGCAACGAGGTTTCCGTTAAATTCCTGTTATGTCTCCCGACGAGCAAAGCGAGGAGAGCGCGGCGGGGCGACGAACGAAATGAGGAGAGTTCTTTTAGATATCGTAAGATTTATATACTCCTAGTCACTCCAGAGTAGTATGAAACCAATAATCTTGGCAGATGATGAATATTATTTCCACACAAACTTAGTTCAAACTCTCAAGGAGAGAATCCCGGAGTTGAAGTTGAAGCAGTTTGGGATGGAAATAAATTAGTTGAAAAAGTCCAACAACAAGATTATGGTGTAATAATTACTGACTACAATATGGGAATTCGTAGTCCAAATGGTTTGGAAGCATCCAAATCGATAAGAAAAGCAGGAGTGCAAACTCCTATTTATTTGCATTCTACAAATAATTTTGATTCAGTTGATGTGCGTTCTTCTGGAGTGACTAAGGTTTTTAGTAAAGATAACAACAGCAAAGACCTTGTTGATGCTGTTGCTGAATTGTATAAAGATATCTAAAAGAATTAGACATAACATCCCGGTATCAGGAGTTTATTCATGATACCGTGTCTTTTTCAGGTATTTGATAAAGTTTTTAAATACCCAACATTTAATAAAAATGTTTTAAATTTTAGATAAAATATACTAAAAATATCCTAAAATGCCTAAAAGATTATTAAATTATTTAAATAAACTGTCTAAGGGACTATTAAGATGCCTGAAGAGTTACTAAAAAAATTAATTCAAGAATTAGAAATAAGAAATTTTTCCAAGAAAACAATAAATAGCTATTATAATCAGGTATCAAAATTTTTAATTTTTGCAGAGAAAAGAGAACTAAAACTCATCCCAAGGTTCTCTGCATAATTCCTTAACTTCTTTTCTAGAGAGTATACGAGTTATAACTCTCGGTTCAATTGTAATATCTGTTTCTCTTGAGAGTGCTAACTCTTTAGGAGATCCTATCTCTTCAGAATAAGCCTCTTGGAGTAATTCAAATCCTTTACCCAATCTTTTACTTTCTGAGACATTGTCCCTGTAATTAAAGCAATCCATTCAACATTCTCCCAAGATCTAACTTAAGAAAAACACCTTTATAAAGTTTATTTCAAACTAAAACAATATTGGCTTCTCAAAAACCACAACTTTATTAATCTTCATTTTTCTCTTTTTATTAATGTTAGAAAAACTCGGAGAAGTAATAAGAAAAGCAACAGACAGAATAGCAAATGCTATATTTCTTGATAAAAACCTAGTTGATTCTATAGTTAAAGAACTTCAGAGAGCATTAATAGAAGCAGATGTAAATATTCTTCTTGTTAAAGATTTAAGCGACAAGATAAAAAAAGCGGCCTTTGATGAGAGAATTGCAGGCATAGAAAAAAAAGAGCATTTGATTAAAGTTTTGCATGACGAATTATCAAAAATTCTTGGAGAGTATCATCCTCTTATTCTGCAAAAAGAGCAAAACAAGATAATGTTTTTAGGCTTGTATGGGGCAGGAAAAACAACAACAATTTCTAAAATAGGAAACTATTATGCCAAGCGAGGGAAAAAAGTCGCTCTCGTGGGTTTAGATGTGCATAGGCCAGCAGCAAAAGAGCAGTTAAAACAACTCGCAGAAAAAATAAAGCTGAACTATTTTATAGATTTTAAGGAAGACAATCCAGAAAAAACCTGGAAAACCATTGAAAAAGAACTCAAAGATTTTGATGTTATTCTAATTGATACAGCAGGAAGACATAATCTAGATAGAGAATTAATTAAAGAAATTTCTTCTCTAAATAAATTAATTTCTCCAACTGAAAATATTTTAGTAATGCCTGCAGATATAGGCCAAGCAGCAAAACAGCAGGCCAAAGATTTCCAAGAAGCTCTTAACATTACAGGAGTGATAATAACAAGAATGGACTCTACTGCTAAAGCAGGGGGCGCTTTAACAGCCTCGGCAGAAACAAAAGCCCCTATTTATTTTATAACAACAGGGGAAAAAGTAAATGATATTGAAGAATTTAATCCAGAAACTTTTTTATCGAGATTATTGGGAATGGGAGACTTGCAGACTTTAATGGAGAAAATTCAGTCAATAGCAGACAAAGGAAAACAAAAAGAATTAAAATCTCATCTTGAAGAAGGAAAACTAACCCTCCTAGATGTAGTTGAGCAGACAAAATCCATGAATTCTTTAGGAGGTTTTGAAAAAATAAAATCCCTTATTCCTGGTTTTGGAAATGTAAAAATTCCAGAATCAGCAGAAAGCAAAATAGAATCACAGCAGGAAAAAATTGCAAAATGGGAGCATATTATTAAGTCAATGACACGAGAAGAAATTGCAAATCCAGAAATAATTGAAAAACAAACCTCCAGAATTGCAAGAATAGCACAGGGTTCTGGAGTAAATAATTCTGATGTCCGTTCTTTATTAAAACAATATAAAATTCTTCAGTCTTTTATTAAAGATAGTTCAGGGATAGCAAATACCGACGTCTCACAAGGATTATCAGAAAAACAAATGAAGAAATTAATGAAGAAGTTTGGGAAAGGAAAATTAAAGATTTAATTAAAAAATTAAATCCAAGGTCTTTCTGAACAATAAGAAGTACAAATAGGATTATCTGGATCATAAAATTCCAGTCGTTTAATTACTACTCCATTATAAGTTGCTGTAACATAACCGGTTGCATCTGCAATAGTACTTATACAAGAAGATGTAGCTCTATCTACCCATTCATTTGTACCCCCCCCATCACAATCATAACAATAATCTTCATTTGGACCAACACAAACCCTAGTATATAATTTTCCGCCCTCAATCTTAGTATATCCAAAAGCATAAATTGAGGGTAAAGATCCTGTTGACGTAACTGCTGAAGCAGTCGCACTATTTTTTAAAATTCTCCCTAGCCGATCATTATTAAAATAAAACAAATATCCTCCATTAAAGCTTGGGGTTCCCCCGCTTATAGTAGTACAACTCCAATCAGATCCTTGCCATGTTAAAACCTGCCCTGTCTGGCATTCTGCAGATGGAGCAACTTCTCCAATTAAATGTCCAGGATTAGGTTTTGTTCCAGCAGTCAAAGCATAAACTCCTAAAGTTAATGCAAAAATCAAAGCCAACGCAATAATGCTATACAGCCACCTATTAGTAAAATAAACCTTTAATACTCTTTTTTCAACCATAAGAAACTAAAGAAAGAACAATATTTAAATATTCCCATCTTAATTTCAGGAAATGAAAAATAAAATTTTAGCACAAGGCGCAGAAGCAACAATCACACTTTCAAATAATTTTATTATTAAAGACAGAATAAAAAAACCATATAGAATTAAAGAAATAGATGAAAAAATAAGAAAACAACGCACAAAAAAAGAGGCAAAGCTTCTTGAAAAAGCAAGTTCAATTATAAATTGTCCAAAACCATTTTTTATTCCAGATAAGATAAGTTACAAGATAAAAATGCCTTTTATCAAAGGAAAAAAACTTTCAGAGCATCTTAATAATTTTCAAGAAAATAAACAAATTGAGATTATGAAACAAATAGGACAAAACGTTGCAAAACTTCACGATAATAATATAATTCATGGAGATTTAACAACCAGCAACATGATTTTGGTGGAAGAAGATAATTTAAAAGAGGTTAATAATAAAAATATTAATCTAATTAATAATCACATAAACCATAACATAGCTGACTTAAAAGCTAATAGAAATAATATTAATAATATCTCGAATAAAACTAATAGCTATTCAATGAATCTCACTAATAATAGTAATAATGAGGTGGGTGGTCGAAGGAAGGAGGATGGAAATTTTAAAGTTTTTTTCATTGACTTTGGCTTGGGATTTCATTCTACAAGAATAGAAGACAAAGCAGTTGATATTCATTTATTAAAACAGGCGTTGGAAGCAAAACACTTCAAGAATTGGAAAAAGCTTTTTGATGGGGTTCTTATAGGATATCTCAATTATAAAGAATATAAACAAGTTTTAGAACAGCTAAATAAAGTTGAAAGGCGTGGAAGATATAAACACTGATTAAACCCTATAAACCTTATATCCTTTTCTCGCTCTGCCACTAACTTTTATACCAACTTCATCGCCTTTTTTGGCTTTGTCAATATTTTTATGTTGCAGTTGCATGCTTTTAATGCTCTCTGTAAAATCTGTCTCTCCTCCAATTATTCTTATCTTATCCCCAATTTTCAAGACATCTGAGAGCTTTATAGCAATAACTCCGACATGCTCAAAAAAATTACTGACTTCTCCTATTAGTTTTTCATCCATAATTTATCTAATTATAGGAAATATATAAATCTTTTGAAAATGAGTTAAAAGCCCAATAAAATAAATAGCCCCACCAGGATTGTTTCAAAATATACTTGTTTTGAAACTCCCAAAAATTCTAGGAATTTTTTAGGACGTTCGAATCCTAAATAAATAGCCCCACCAGGATTCGAACCTGGGTCACTGCCTTTCTATGCATTTACTCACTTTATAAGTGGCTTATACACCAAAGGGCAGCATACTTGACCGCTATACTATGGGGCTTTACATTAATTTATCTATTAATACTTTTAAATATTTCTAAGACATATGAAAAACTTTAAAAACAAACTTTAACATCTTTAAAAATGCCAAAAAAATCAGAAGCAAGAAAACCAAAAAAAGAATCTAAAAAACTCACTCAGGATGAGTTTGAAGAAAAAGTTATAGAACTAGCTAAAACAGGATTAACTTCGGAGAAAATAGGGGAAAAACTAAGAAAAGAGGGGGTTCATTCTAAAGAATATAATAAAAAAATCTCATTAATTCTTAAAGAAAAAAATTTTTACATAAATCCTGATACAAAAAATATAAGAATAAAACTTGAAAAAATAGAAAAACACTGTGAAAAAAACAAGCAAGATAAAAGAGCAGTAAGAGAAAAAGACAGAATTTTCTCGTATTTTTCACAAATGAAGAGGTATTTTCAAGAAGCTTAAAATTTTTAAATAAAACAGATTATTAATTCTGTAAAATGGAAAAAGAGAGGGATATTTTAAAAGAGCAAATAAAAAGAACAGCAGAGATATTTCTTGAAAAAACAGAAAATAAAGATATTTTAGTGATAAGCCATTTTGATACCGACGGTATAACCTCTGCAGCTATAATGATAAAAACCCTAAAAAAACTAGACAAAACTTTTTCTCTTAGAATATTAAAAAGTCTTGAAGAAGAAACAATGCATTCTTTACCAAGGGATAAAATAATTTTATTCTTAGATTTAGCTTCAAACTCTCTGGATTATATAGAATCCTTAAAATTAGAAAATGTTTTCATAATAGACCATCATGAAATAATAAAATCAATTCCAGATAATATATACATAGTAAATCCAGAATTAAATGGAAAAGAAAAATTAAGCGCCTCAAGTTTAACTTATTTATTTTGCAAAGAATTGGATTTTTCAAGCAAAGAATTTGCAAAACTTGCTATTTTAGGAATGATAGGAGATAGATTAGAAAAAAATATAGATAGAATGAACAACGAAATTCTTAATTATGGTGAAATAATAAAAAAAAGGGGTCTTCTTATTTATCCTTCAACACGTCCGATAAATAGGACCCTTGAATTCGGCTCAAACCCATACATTCCTGGAGTTACTGGAAACATCAAAGGAGTATTATCCCTTTTAAGAGAAATTAATTTAAAGCCAGACGCAGGAAAATACAAGAGTATTTTAGAAATGAATGAAAAAGAAATGTCTGATCTGGTTACAGCAATAATGTTAAGAAAACCAAAGGCAAAGCCTAAAGATATAATTGGAGACATATTCTTAATAAAAATGTTTGGAAAATTAGAAGATGCAAGAGAATTGAGTGCAATGATAAATGCCTGTTCCCGGTTAGGAGAGCCGGAAACAGCAATACAACTCTGTCTTGAAATACCCGAATCCAAAAAAAGGGCAGAAGCTATACATGTAAAATACAAACAAGAAATAATTTCAGGTTTGAACTTTGTAAGCAAAACAGAAAAAATAAAAGAAAATAATTATGTAATAATAAACGCAAAAAATGAAATAAAAGATACAATAATAGGTACAATAGCGAGCATACTCTCAAGCTCTTCTATTTACGAAGAAGGAACAACAATTATAGCGATGGCCTTTGATGAAAAAAAAGAAAAAATAAAAATATCATCGAGAAATGTAGGGGAAATAGGTAGAAACGTCAGAGAAATTTTAAACGATGTGGTAAAAAAAATTGGGGGGGAAGTTGGGGGGCATGAATTTGCAGCAGGCTGTTTAATTAAAAGAGAATATGAAGAAGATTTCTTGAAAGAACTTATAAAGAATTTAGAAATTGAAGTTGTTAAAGTGTAAAATCAAAATTTTTTTAAACTCCCCTCCTATTGAAACTTTTATGCAAAAAATAGAAGATATCGCATTATTTGATCTTAATGGAATTCTATGTGATTGCGATAGAGCTTTGAGAGAGCAGATTTAATAAAAAATTCAGAATATCAGTGGGAAAATCTTCCAAAATTTCAGCTTGGATGAGATATTTTAGAGATTGCAAAAGAGCTAGGCTATAGAATTGTTAAGAAACAAAAATGATTAACATCAAAACCCTTAAAAACAAAGATTTTATTCTATTTCTATGGAACTAGAAGAAGGGAATTTAGTATTATGCACTGTAGATAGAATAGTCGGAACAGTAGTTTTTATAAAAATAGATGAAACAGGACAGGAAGGGAGTATAATTACTGCAGAAATTGCGCCTGGAAGAATAAGAAATCTAAGAGATTATGTTGTTCCTAAAAAGAAAATAGTCTGTAAAATCTTAAAGATAATTCCAAACGGGAATATCCATTTAAGTTTGAGAAGAGTATCTCAAAAAGAAAAAAAAGAGGTTCTCGAACAATATAATCAAGAAAAATCTGCAATAAGCATCATAAAATCCATGGCTGGTGAAAAAGCAGAATCAATACTTAATGAAATAAAAAAGAAAGGAAATGTTTTAGAATTTTTAGAAAGAGCAAAAGAAAATTGCAATGAACTGGAAAAGCTTATGGGAAAGGGAAACTGCGAAAAAATAATTTCTATAATAAAAAAACAAAAGAATAAAAAATCAGTAATCAAAAAAGAGATTCATTTAAAAACTACATCTCCAAATGGAATAGAGCTTATAAAAAATATTTTTGCTGATTTTAAAGATGTAGAGGTGAAATATCTAGCTGCAGGAAGATATGTTCTTAAAACAGAATCAACAGAGTTAAAAAAGGCTGATAATAAATTAAACGAAATGATTAATGAAATTGAAAAAAAATCCAAAAAACTTGGAATAGAATTTTCTAGATAAACTTTATACAGACAAAATGAGCAGATTAAAATATTATATAAGAGAAAACAAAAAAACCTACACTTTAAAAGAAAAAATAAATGATGTTCCAACAAAAGATGCTCATTATAAGTTCGTTAATTTCTTAAAAACTAAAAACATCGTAGATGAAATAGAGTAAAATTCAAAACAAGGTTCCTTGCCTTTCTCTTAATTCAGCAACCCCATACTCGCCATCATAACCTGGCTTGACACTTATCTTTCCTTCTCTAT
The DNA here is from genome assembly GCA_038044925.1 of Nanobdellota archaeon. GTDB lineage: Archaea > Nanobdellota > Nanobdellia > Pacearchaeales > GW2011-AR1 > JBBSZC01. Next base: position 31,678 of record JBBSZC010000002.1, read on the forward strand.
TTTTAAAGATTAATTCAATCAGTTTAAGCTCTACCCCTGCCTGTAAAAATTTTTCCTTAGGCACTCTTAATAGAATATTAAATTCATTTTCAAACATCGCTATAAGAGAATTATAAACCTCCCAAACTTTTTTAGTTTCCATTTTAGAATTTAAATATAAAGCTATAATTTCGTGCAAAGGCAAAATCCTAAAAAATTGCTTTGCTTTCTCAGGAATAAACCTATTAGGATTATCTCTTAAGTCTTCTATTCTATTTTCAACTCCAATAACTAGTGGTTTCCCGCAAACAGGGCATATTCCTTTTAATGCTCGAGTCTTTTCAAAACTAGATGAAAAATTACACTTCCTATGCCCATCGTAATGATATTTTCCATAAGCAGGGTCTGTTTCTATAGTTATTATAAAATCTTTTTCTCTTATTTGCCTTATCAACTCCTTATAAGAATCTGTTTTTTTGAATACAGTAGCCTCTCTTCCTATTCTAAACGGCCAAAAACTATGACTATCTGAAAAACTAACAATTGCCTTATCATTTAATTGTTTTAATTTCCAGTTCATTTCAGGATCAGAAGACATTCCTGTTTCAATTGCATGAATATTTTTTTCTTGTTCTCCAAATGCTTCTTTTAAGGAATCAAATCCAGACTCACTCCCAAAAATACCAAACCAAGGAGTCCATATGTGCGCGGGAATTATTTCTATATCCAAAGATATTTTCATCATATCCTCTGCAAACTTTTCACAAGAAATATTAAATATAGGCCTCCCATCATAATCTCTTCTGCCTTTTAAATCTAAATATAGATTTATCTTTTCTGCTGTCTCAATATCAGGAACAAGAATAACCAAATGTATTCTTCTTCCTTTTCCTAACTGAGTAAAGACTAAAGACACTTCTCCTGTAATAACAAATGGAAATTCTCCTTCAGAATCTTTATAATAATAAAAACCCTTATTATTTTCTTTTAACTGCCCTTTTATCTCTCTAAACCATTCAGGATGCGTAAAATCGCCTGTTCCAAGCAAATTCAAGCCTTTAATTCTTGCCCATTTGACTAAATTAACCAGAGTTATATTCTTGCTGCAAGCTCTTGAAAATCGAGAATGTATGTGTAAATCAGCAAAAAGCAAGTTATCTTCAATTTTTTTTGACAAGTCAGAAAATTTCAAGTTTTTTAAATCTCTAATCGTCCAACCTTCAAAATCCTGTAAATTTAACAAATCCATAGATGTTTAGTAAACGTTTAAGTTAAATAATTTATGCTATTTTGTCAAGAACCATACAATAAATTGTATGGCGTGTCTGGTTCTTGAGCATGCTCAAGAATTGTTTTTATTTTTTCACGAACTAAAGTAGGGAGTTTACATAAAAAACAATTCTTGACATATTAATAATTAGATTATAACTATAAAAATTTAGATAAAGAATCTTTTTTTAATCAATTTTTATCCCAAATAAACATATCTATAGATAATTCTGATGATTACCGCAATGATTGTATCAGAATTATCTAATACGTCAATTCTGTTTTATGTGCTCTAATTAACAGAATTGACTATAAAAATAGGCTGTTATATATATTATTATTTTTATAACATTATTATAATTTTAGTTTTAAATATTTATTTTCTAATTTAAGTACATTACTTCTTAAATGATACCCTCTAATAAATTACTAGCTACAAAAAACCTATTTCTATTGTTAATGTAACAACACCCTTAGACTTTTTCAACTTCATACTTTAATTTTCAAAATATGTAGCCCATAATTATTTTTTCAAGAAGGGTTAAAAGTGAGCAATTTCAATTAGAAGGGAAATATTATAGTTTGATGTATTTAAGATAATACATTAAACTTTAATACATCAAGATTTGCATTTTATGTAAACTCCCTACTTTAGTTCGTGAGAAAGGAAAAGCAAATCTTGAGTGTGCTCAAGAACTAGAAGAACACGCTATACACTTTAGTGTATAGTTCTTGACAAACTAAAAATAATAAATCAAATTTCATATCTTATTAATTTATACACTTACTTTAAAATTAAAAAAACAAACCTTATTCCCTCTTTTTTTTAACAGCAATACCAGCACCTATTGCTATTACTACAAGAACAATTATTATAACCCATATCCATGGACTTGTTCCTTCTGTTTCATCTCCTGTTCCTTCTGTTTCATCTCCTGTTCCTGTTTCAGAAGTTATTTGTTGTCCTGTTGTAAAAACAGGTCCTTGTCCTGCTGGAATCACCTCACTTATTTTCTTTATATCTAAATTAGCTTTATTACTTTCGATTCCAATTAATTTAACATAAATATCATAAGTATTGTCTGTGTTCAAATTTAATTTAGCATCTTGTCCAACATTTAATTTAATATCAACAGGATTACTAGAGATTTGAATAGTTGCGCTTGTAGTAGTCAATGCAGTAACACCTACATAATGAGCTACTCCTCCAACTTTTAATTTAACTCTTGATTTAGACGAAAGTTTTTGAGCTATTCCTGTTGAACTTAATTCAGCACTATCCGCAATAATCGTACTAGTCCATGATACAGTTGAATCACCAGTACTAGTGCCTGATGATGAAGAACTACCACAATCACTAGTTACAAGAGCTATTGTCTTTGTTCCTTGATTTCCTGCTACATCTCCGCAAGTTACAATATGAGAATATGTAGCGCCGCAGCTTAAACCTGTTTCTGTCAAAGTCTGGCTCGCTCCTGTTCCAGTTATACTAGCCCCACCTCTGCTAGAAGAACATGTTCCAGCCCCAGCTACTCCAGTCATAGTATCTGATAATGCAATTGTTGCTGATACCGAACTAGTTGTAGATGTTGATGCAGTCAAAGTAACTGAAGGAGATGTTCTGTCAATAGTGAAGTTTCTGACATAAAAGCTATTATTCAATAAACTTTGGTCATTCCAGTTGCTCATAACTGTATCATTTACCCAAACAATAAGGCTATAATTTCCTTCCGGAAGACTTGTAGTAACTAGAGTAGCATTCCAAGAAGTGCCTGTTCCTTGCTGGGAAGCTCTATAAGTAATATTTTGTTGTCCACTCCAGTTAGTTATGTTAAACATTACATAACTAGGAAGATCTTCTGCAATAGTTACATTTAATACAATAGACGAAGCAGAATAATTTCCTCCTGCCAAAACAGAAGTTGTACTTATGCTGGTAGGGGTAACAGTATCATTAATATATATATTCATAGTTGTAGAGTTTGTAGCATTGAAATAAATAGTGATATTAAAATTACCTGCTGTAGCAGCTGAAGCATTAAACCATATAGATATATTTGTCGCATTGAAGTAATCGCCAGTATGATTAATATACTTTATAACATTTGAACTAACAGAATAATTATTTGTAAAACTTGCATTAGTATATGAATTATTTAATGTAAAAGAACTTGGCAAAGTAATATTGATTTGTGAAACATTTTGCTCATTGAAAATGCTTGCATTGAAAGAAATATTAAATAAGACATAAACATTTTGTTTAGTCACATTAAAAGAATCTGTCCCTGTAGTTGTAGTAACTCTAACTGCCGCAAAAATTAAAGATAAGCTGAAAATTAATAATATAAGCATTAAGGATGATTTCAAAAACTCTTTAGCTCTTTTTTTATCCATGTTTCCCCTTTTTTTATTAATATAATACTAAAAATATAGAAACTGGGGTTTATAAATCTTTTTTTTCTGCAACCCTTCAAGAAATTTAAAAACATAAGACAAAAAGTATAAAAACCCTAAAAAAATTCTTATTTAAGGGAATAAAAATAAAATGCCGACGGAAAAAAGCTTAGTAATAATAAAACCCGATGCTATGGCCAAGGGTTTGGCTGGAAGCATAATTTCTGAACTGCAGAATTTAAACTTAAAAATTATTGGATTAAAAATCGTTGATGTTTCCAGGGAGCTGGCCAAAAATCATTACGAGGAGCATAAAGAAAAATTCTTTTTTGAAAAATTGATAAATCATTTGACAGGGAAATTTCATGAGAATGAAAATGTTATAGCTATAGTGTATAAAGGAGAAAATGCAATAAAAAAAATAAGAAAACTTGCAGGAAAAGCTCATCCTGAAGAAGCTGATTTAAAAACAATTCGGGGAAAATACGGGAGGCATAATTCAAAAACAGACTGCTATGAAAATGCAATACATGCCTCTGATTCAAGAGAAAATGCAGATAGAGAGATAAATCTCTGGTTTAAAGAAGAAGAATTAGTCAAATAAAAATATTTATAAATCTTTGAGGCGAGTTCGAACTAGTCCTCTTCTCAGACTCACACTTAATATAAAGGCTCTTCAAATCAATACTAAAAGAAGATGCTGAAAGAGCAATACAAGAAATCACAAAAACATCAAAACTTTCTAATTAGAAAAAATTGCTGGCAAAGAAGCAAAAAAAATTATTGAAATTTTAAATTTACAAAAACAAAAAAAGCGGTTGTTAAAAAAGAATTTTTTCTGAAATTAATAAAGCCCATTATCACGAAGACAAGATGCAGCTTCAATAGGACCCTTAAAATGTTTATACCCCTCATAAGCTAAATATCCAAGAAATAAAATAAGGGGGGTACTCACACTGGTAATTATCCCAACAGAAATAACTTTTACAAGTGTGCCTCTTGATGTTGATTCTAATTTTTCTTCTAAGAAGCCTAAATCACTAAAATCTTCTTCCATCTTATTCTTCTTCAATAACACCATCACTGATGCCGCCTTTTGTCAAAAAGAAAACTGTTTCATTATCAGGAAGATTTGGCGAGTCAATTAACTTGGCAACTCTTGAATCTTTTTTTCCTCTTCTAAAATAAATTCTATAAGTAGACGCATGTCCAACAATATTCCCTCCAATTGCAGTTGTAGGATCTCCAAACATCTGTGCAGGATTTGCCATTACCTGATTAGTAACATAAACAGCTAGATTGTGTTGTTCAGCAAGTTTCATTAGAGTATGCATGTATTTATTCAGTTTTTGTTGCCTGTCTGCTAATTGCCCTCTTCCAGCAAACTCTGCTCTAAAATGTGCTGTCAAAGAATCGACTATGAGTAATTTTATCGGCTCTCCATTTTTTATCATCTCTGAAATTTTTTCTAATAATAATATTTGATGGTCTGAATTAAATGCCCTAGCAACAAAAATATTTTTCAAAACTTTTTCAGGATTTGCGCCTATCGCCTCTGCAATCTGCCTTATTCTTTCTGGCCTGAAAGTTCCTTCTGTATCAATAAAAACACACTTGCCATTTGCTCCGCCTTGTTCTACAGGCAACTGCACATTGACAGCCAATGTAGAACCTAATTGAGTTTTTCCTGAGCCATATGCACCAAATGCTTCTGTAATTGCTCTGCTCTCAACTCCTCTTCCACCCAGGAGATTATCTAAATTTTTACTTCCTGTTATGATTGTAATAATATTTGAACGTTTTTTTGCATATTCTAATCCATCCTGAAATCCTAAATCTAGCATTTTTCTTGCGGCTTGAATTGCTTTTCTAGCAACTCCTGCACCAACACCTGCAATGTCTGCTAACTCATTCGGAGACATTACTGCAAGAGACATTAAATCATAAATTCCAGAAGATTCTAATTTAGAAGCAACAGCAGGCCCTATTCCAGGCAAGTCAGTCAATTTTGCATCTTCTGTATTTTTCACAATTTCTTCTTCATCTTCCCCAGACTCTTTTTTAGTCATGTTAATGAAATTTAACTCCTGTTTTTTTAGTTATTTGTTCTAATCCTTTTAAAATACTTGAAATATCATTTCCATGAACAACAGCAATAGCATTACTATTTATACCTAAAAATAATCCCTCTTCAAAATAAGCTTGATATTTATAACAATCATCCTCAAAAGAACCAATAGGCCTTAATCCTGACTTAATAAATTTCTCACTTGCATTATATTCCAGTTTCCTGTCATCTAAATCTCTTAAATCGAAAATATGCCTTACCATTCAAAAAATAAATCAACCTCTTATTTATAAAGATTCTTTACCAATAACCTATATATTATACTAGAATACATTAAGTACAAAACTCAAAATAAACAAATCTGCAAGAACAATTCCTACAAATAAGCCATTCTCAAATAATCCACCTGTCTTTAATCTCCATTTGGTAGTTGTTCTTGAAGGATAAAAAGGCCTGATTCCTTCTAAGGTAAAACTATCTATAAACAAATGAAGCCCATAGCCAAGAAAAAAACCAAAAGCTAAAATAGGAATAAATAATACAAATAACAATGTAGTTAGTATAGCAAAAGTAAAACTATGCAATAAACCTCTATGTCTTACAAAAATCTGCAAAAAACTGAAAAACTTTTTCTGCCCTAGAGTAGAATAAGCAGAATCTGCATCAGGAAGAAATGTAGCAACTAAAACCATAATAGCAAATATAACTTGATTATTAACATGAGATATAAAAATCAAAATAGCCAAAATTGCAAAAGCCAAATGAGTTCTGATTAACACTATACCCTCCTTATTACAAGATAAATTAAATGTAATAAAATTGAGCTTAAAATAGCATAATTAATAAAATTTAATATCCCAGTTAGAAAATCAAAATCAGCCATTTTTATAAAGAGGATATTATTCCATAAATTAAAATCCCTATTGCTATAATTCCCAATATTAAACCAAAATAATATAAAATCAATTTAATTTTTTCCGAACTTCTCTTTTTCATCAATATATTAAGAAAATATTCTTTATTAATTTTTCCTTACATTATCTTTTCTTCTAATTTTTTTATTAGTTCTTGCAGATTAACCTCTTCAACATTATCAATTATAAACTCGAGATTATTAAAAAATTTATTCTGCCTTGCTGTTCCTGAGAAAAACATTTCTTTTCCAAGCAATACTTTCTTTTTTTCTGAAAGGGCCTGAACATCCTCAAAATTGTCAAAACTGATTTTTCCAAGCAAATCATGGAAAAATACTGCTCTTATTGTTGCTGTTCCATCATCTAAAACTAAATTTACAAGCGCTCTTTTTTCTGGAGCAACATTCCCATGCTCTAAACAGCTCAATTCTCCGCTTTCGCTGTATGCTAATTTTTTCTTGCACTCGGGACAAACATCAAAGAATTTCAAGTCAAAAATCTGGACAACAAATGCTCTGGTTTTTAAATTCTCTGCTATTTTAAAATCAGAAATTTCTTTTTCTTTTACGATTTTTTCTTTATTGACTTCTTTTAAATTTTCATTGCTTATTTTTAATTCAGAAAAACTTCCAAGATGTATTTCATTATCTCTCATACTTCCATTTAAAATTTCAACAACACTATCTTCTATAATTTTATTTTCCTCGATTAAAGATATGTGGTTTACATCCCACAAAACTACTTTGATATTAGAAGTTTCATCTGCAATAACAAAATTAGCTACTTTCCCTTCTCTTCCATTTTTAGAAAAACTCCTCACAGGGGATAAATTTATTACTTTTCCAATAACATTGACTTTTTTCATTCCAGGAATCAGCTCTTCTATTTTCAGTTTTTCATTGTCAAAACTAATTCCAAGTTCAGCAGCAATTATTTGTGATGCCCCTTCCTTGCTTATAAGTCCAGAGAGCTTTGCTTTCTTTGCCTCAATTCTTCTCTCAATTTCATCAATTCCCAAACCAGAAGCACTTGCAATTTTCTTCACGATTCTGTCGTAGTTACCCTGTATCATTTTTCCTCTTTGAATTTTCCTTTTTTCTTTTCTTTCCGAAGTATCATGTTCTCTTTTTTCTTTTCTCTCCTCTTTGTTGGAAAAAACAAGAGTGTTTTTAAAAATTGTGCTGTTGAAATGAGAGATAAGATTGAATATAAATAGAGTAGATTAAATATTTACAGCTCAATATCCTATAAAAAATAGCTTAAAAGAGTAAGGCATTCAAATTTCTTAGCGTAACATCGTGACAGAGTCCGATGTGGAGCTATTAAAACTTCCCCAGCAACAAAAAGTCTTTTAAACCTCTTTCTCTAAAAGTTTTCATGGGAATTGCATTAATAAAAATAAAACTTATGCCAACTTCTCCTGAAATAGATTTAGAAGAGCTAAAAGCAGATATAACAAAAATTATAGAAAAAAACAAAGGGAAAAGAATTCGTTTTGAAGAACAACCTATAGCTTTTGGCTTAAAGGCAATAATTGCAGGATTTGAACAAGATGAAACTGAAGGAAAACTAGATCCTATAGAATCTGCGTTAAATAATCTTGAAAATGTTTCTTCTGTCCAAATTATTGATATGAGAAGGGCGTTTGGATAATTGGCAAATAATTCAATTAGTTTTATAAAGAAATAATTCTTTTTAACTATATGAAAAAGAGTATGATTATTTCAATTATTTTTATCTTATTTATACTGATAATTGCAAACATTGCATTTGCCCAAGAGACAGATAATGCAAATTCGCCCTCTAATCTAGACGATACTCAAAATGAATTAAAAGATATTTCTGGAAATATTCAAAAGAGTTCAAATGAATTTTTATCTACAGAAATGAAAATTCCAGAAAATATAGCTAAAGGAATTAAAATTATTTTTAGACTATCCTCAGAAGATAAAATAAACATGCAATTAGGGATTATATTAATTTGTATATTAGCCTTGTTTATATTAATTATTCATAACATAGTTCAATTTGCACCTTCTTTTGATACTCTAACTTCATGGCTCGTAGCAATAGTATTTGTTTTAATTTTATCAGCAACAGGAGCAATTAAATCTGTTGCTATGTTTTTATTGGGAATTGGAAATATTTTTGGTGCTTTAGAAAGATGGGGGCCATTAAAATTAGGTTTAGGAGTTATAGCTATAATTATAATTTACTATATATCTAGCTTAATAATCGGGGTAATAAAAGAAACAGTAATTATGGGTAGAGCTGTTTCTGATGGAATAAAAGCAGGATCGCAAATTGCTAAATTAAAGGCAATGGCTGAAATAGAAAAAATCTCTGAAGGAAAAGAAAATGCTTACGGCGGAGGAATATAATTAGGTTTTTGAACTGGCTTTGCTCAATTTATCTGCAAATTTTTTAATACTTTTTTGTGCTAAATCTGCCGATTTCCTTTTTGCCCCTTCTCTCTTAGCTTTTAAAAATTTAGAGAATATAGCAGTCAGATATTGCAATATTATAAATCCGATAAAAATTGCAAAGAAAATGAAAAATCTAACCCAAGTATATTTGGGGGAAAAAATCAATCTTCCAAAAATAAGAATAATACTTTCAAAAAGTTTTATCCAGGAAAAAACAACAGATATAAAAAAAGAAGCAATGTAAGGCAAAAAACCCTCTCCAACAATACCCCAGCTTTTTATTAATCCACCCACATCAACGAATACAAATAACCATAAAAAAATAATTCCAAATAGAATTATAGATATAGAGTAATCCATAGCAAAAAGAAATTTAAAAATAAAATTTATTTTAGTAAAAAAACTATCTAATGTAAAAATAATTTTATTTTTTAATAATATAGCCTTCCACTCTTTCTCTAAATAATCCCACTTATCCTCCCAATAAGTAGTTTCAGAATATTTATTTTTAGCTTCTTCAAGCTCATCTACTTGCCCTTGCAATTCATCTCCAGCATCTCCAAGGTCTTGGGAAACAATTAAAGGTAAGACTAAAATACTAAAAATAAAAAACAAAAACAATGCCTCTTTTAGTTTCATTAAAATAAACAATAATATAGATTTAAATATATTTTGGAATAAGAGGAGTTTTAGAATTATATAGAAGAAATATCCCCATACATAGCTTTTGCTTTATTAAGTTGTTTCTTAGCGCTAGCTATATCTACTGCAGAAGCACTTGAATCAGCTATAATCTCTTGCCACTCTCTAATTTCTTTTCTTAATCTTGCTCTTTGTTTGATGCCAAGAGAAGCTAAGTCTTTTTCAACATCTAATTTAGATTTTTCTCTATACCAATATCTTCTAACAGTTGCGTCAAAGAACATCATTATCGCTGCTAAAACTAAAAATATTAAATAAATCCATGCAAAATCATTTTGTCCGCTTAACATTCCAGTAGTAGCCCCCCCAGTTAAATTAGAAGGAAAAAAGATTAAATAAGACATGAAGAGAATATAGAAAAGCCATAATAGTTTTCTTGCAAGATTAAATTTAATCTTCATAGTGACAAAAAATAAAGCAGCAAATGGAGCTCCAACTAATATTGTAGCAACAAATGCGCTAGAAGGGGCAGTTAAAGAAAGCCATATATCTTGAGGCATAAATCTTACCCCGATAATTGAAACAATAATGCCTATTGCTAAATTAATTAAGCCCCCATTTTTATCATCTCCAAAAATATTTACAGAATCTAATGTACCTGTAATAATTATACAAATTAAAATAAAAGATAAAACCATTAAGAAGTTGGTATTTGTATCTGCTCCAAGATTTAATATAAATGTAAGTAAGGGTCCTAATACATTCATTAATATCTCTGAAACTTTCTGAAATCCGTATGTTAGTGCTTCCCACCCTTTATTCATATTAGCGATTGCAACAACCCCGACAAAAATGAAATAAAGAAATATTAATATGCCCAATATTTGTGTAAATCCCATCTGCCCTTTTTTACTTTTCATAATATAAAGTAGGTAAACAAGTTTATAAACTTTTTTATAAATTAAAGGAATGTTTAAAAACTTTGAATGTTTTTAGTTGTAATGAAAAAAAAGATCCGAGTGGCAGTTATTTTAGGTGTATTCCTTATAATAATTATTCCACTAATTAGTGCAGAATCTTTTGATTTTGAAAACGCCAAATATCAAGTAACAAGAGTGATAGATTCTATTTTAGGTATTTCTGCTCCTTTTCTAGAAAAGCTTATAGGCGATTATAGAACTTCTGATTTTTTCTTTAGTAAAATATTATTGCTTATTTTATTAATAATAATTTCTGAAAATATTCTTGAAAAAACCCCTATTGGAGAAAACAATAAAAAAGTAAGCTATATTGTAGCCATAATAATTTCCATACTTGCTATAAGATTCGTAAGCCAGAATAATTTTTTTGAAAGTATATTAATTCCTTACGGCGCTCTTGGAATTGCGATAACAACCTTCTTACCTATAATTATCTTTTTTTATTTTATCAATAGCACAAAAATAGGAACATTTGGGAGAAAAGTATTTTGGATAATATATGGAATAATATTGCTAGTAATATGGCTTTCAAGATCTTCAGAAATGCCAGAAACAGCAAACTGGATATATGCTTTAAGTTTTTTATCAACGATAATTTTTGTGCTTTTTGATAGATCTATACACTCTTATTTTGGAGCTGAAGAATTTAATAAATTCTTAAGAGAAAATAGTAGAGAATCTATTAAACGGGAAAGAAGAAAAATCGTTGAAGCAAATAACGACCTAAATAATGGAATTATAACTCCTGCAGAACACGATCAGATAGTCAGAGAAGCCAGAAAAAGAATAGTAAGCCTTTCGAAGAATTAAAATGTATGAAATATCAAATGAATTATTAATAAGTGGGTTAATTTTTATATTAATTTTTGCAGTTAGTTTTCAAATATTAAAAAAAACTCTCTTTAAAGAAAAAGCCATTTCAGCGGTAATTGCATTAATAATAGCATTGATAGGAGTCGTATACATTTCATACTCTCAATTAGATTTTCTTGCTGAATTATATAATCTAACTGGAGCAATAATTTTAATCTCGATTCCTTACATAATTATTTTTTTCTTTATATACTCTTCAAATATGGGGAGTTTTTTTAGAAAAATGATATTAGTATTATCCTGGATAATAACAATTGCATTATTACAAAATATGAGTCAATTGCCAAAAGACCAACTAACAAACATAATTTTAATAATAACTATATTAACAATTATAATTTTTATATTTGATAATATGATAAAAAATAAATTAAATACTGTTAAAAATCTGAAGAGAATAAAATAAAATTAGCGTTTATTTCTCCTATATCCAACAACTCTTTTTCCTTCGTAAATTGGGACCTCGGCAAGCTGCCTTCCTCTTCCAGAACCCTTTAAAAAAACAACCCCCAGTATAACTAAAACCCCTCCAATAATTATTAAATAAATATTAGGAACTCCAGATAAAAAAGGCAGCATCTTAACAGCAATTTCATTAAACCCTTTTACTCCAGATAACACGGCTAAAATTCCAAGCAAGCTTAAAATATATCCTCCTACTTTTTTCATAAGGATATTAAAATAATCAGATATATAAAGTTTTTTATATAGAAAAATGTTGGTAAAATAATGAGATATAATAAAGATAAAAAAGAAATAATAATTGATAAAGAGCCGAGTAATTTAGATAAATTTGCTCTTGACTTTCTTAAAATACTTGAGAAATATGTTTCTTATGTAATAGTTGCAGGATATGTTTCAATACTTTTAGGAAGAACAAGAGTTACAGAAGATATAGATGTTTTTATAAAAAAAATGTCAAGAGAAGAATTTTCAAAGTTGTATATAGAATTAAGAAAAAATAATTTCTGGTGCTTAAATGCCGAAAAAGCAGAAGAGATATTCTTATATTTGCAAGATGGTTTTGGAGTAAGATTTTCAAAAGAAAACTCCCCTATACCTAACTTTGAAGTTAAATTTCCAAAAGATAGCTTGGATGAAGAAGTATTTAATGATAATATTAAAGTTATTTTAACAGAAGGGAATATAATTATCTCTAGTTTAGAGAGGCATATTGCATTTAAAGAAGAGTTTTTAGGCTCAAATAAAGATAAAGAAGATGCTAAGCATATAAAAGAATTATTTAAAGAGTATTTAAACAAGGAAAAGATTAATAAAATAAAGATGCTTATTAAAAACAGAAAAAATGAGAGAAAAAAGAAAATTCATGAAGCCTGGAAAAACTAACAAAAAAGATAGATTGAACTTTATAAAATTCTGGGCAAGCTATATAAAAACCCATTCGGATAAAAAGTGGAGCAAAGAGCAGAATTTCTTGATTAATTCTCAGATAAAATACCAAGAATAAGTAAAATTCGTATAATCTTAGATAGTTATTTAAATCTTTTTCTATACTTATTTCCATGTTAAACCAAGAACAAGCTCAAGAAATAAAAAAACAATTATTCAAAAAAATTGCAGAACTTTATCCAGGGGAAAAAGAGCAAATAATTCAAGAAATAGATTCTTTATCCCCAGAGGAGCTGGAATTATTTTTAAAAAAGAACAATATTCAATTGGCTCATGCGGAGAACAACCATGAATCACCTTCTAATCAAAATAAGAAAGAAATTTCCTGTATATTTTGTGCTATAGCACAGGAAGATATTTCTTCCTATAAAATAGACGAGAATAAGGATTCTATTGCAGTCTTAGAGATAAACCCTGTTTCAAAAGCACATGCAATTATAATTCCTAAAAAACATTCTAAAGACACAGAAAAGCTTCCTCAAAATGCATTTTCTCTTGCAAAGAAAATAGCAAAAAAAATAAAAACAAAATTCAAGCCTAAAGATATAGAAATAATCCCGTCTAATTCTTTAGGGCACGCAGTAATAAATGTCCTCCCAGTATTCGGAGATGAAAACATTGCGTCTCCAAGAAAAAAAGCCAAAGAAGAAGAATTAAAAGAAATTCAAGGGAAATTAAAAAAAGAACAAATATTAAAAAAACCTAAAGTTAAAAAAATAAAAGAAGATAAAACATACAAGAGTTCTTGGCTTCCAAAAAGAATTCCATAATTAACTAAACATTTTTAAAAAATCGGGATCAAAAAATTATAAAACCCTATAGAAAATCCATATTATAAAACTAATCAAAAAAACAGGGACAAACGGAATTCCTTCTTTAACATAAATATTTTTTAATTTTTTTCTTATTAATTTTATTTCTTTTAATGTAAGTCCCTCCCATCTGGATTTAATAACACTTTTTCCAATTTTAATATCCCCAACAAGCCAGTCTCCTTCTCTTAATTCTTGAACTCTTATTTTCTTAATCATGCAAGTTTCTTCAATTGCTTTAGAATAAGCAAACACAAGCGGGAATATCAAAATAAAAGCTCCTAAAAGGAAAAAAATAACTTCAAAAAATCCAAGTATAAATGCGACTATCCCTAAGAAAATTAAAGGATAAAAAAACTTTCTCTGTTTTTCAAAAATACTAAAAAATTTCTTCTTGAATTCTTTAAAGTTTCTAAACATTAGAGTCAAGCTCCAAAAAAGACTGTAAAAAAATCCAACCAATAAGAAAATTAAAATAAAATAAGCTATCTCTATTAAATTTTGAGAAAAACTTTCATTTAATGGCAAAACACTGCCTAATGCAATCATTAGCTTAGCATCTCCGCCTGCAAATAGCTTAGAATAATAGAACAAATATCCAATTACATAAAAAATTCCCAGCCATATTAATCCGCTATAAAAAAACCAAAATCCCCCCAAACTCTCTAAATTAAACAAAGAATAAAAAAACCTAAATCCTAAAGCAAAGATAATTAATGAGAAACTAACCCAGTTATCAACTTCTCTTTTTTTCAAATCTTGAATACTTGCTATTACAATCCAAATTAAAGCTATTAAAAATAAAAATATCACCTCATCCATTTATTATAATGCAATTGAAAGTTTAAAAATTGCACGATGTTTGAATAAACTCAGTGAACTTTAATAGCCCTATATAAAAATTCTGCATTAAAAATCCTTGATACAGCAAAATTTGTATTTGCGCAAACTCCCTGTTTTAACTCGTGAGTAAG
>JBBSZC010000003.1:0-32577 GCA_038044925.1 Nanobdellota archaeon
ATACATCTCAAAAATCAAAGATTTTTGATGACTGTCAGGAATTTACATTCCTGAATCTTTAGTGTATAGTTCTTGACATAATTGCAAAGGGCTTCTTTTTCTCAAGATAACTAATCATTTTTATATTTTTTTCAGTTTTATAGTGAAAGATATATCTTTTCCTAAATAGTCAACGACAGGGTGAAATTATTAATATCTTTGACTATAAAATAATTATTGCATTTGGAAAAGGTTTTTAAGTGGTTTGCTTTTTGTTATTCTGGCTACATAGCTCAGTGGTAGAGCTCTAGTCTCATGAGCTAGAGGTCCTGGGTTCAACTCCCAGTGTAGCCATATTTAATTTAATTTTGTGTTTTGGATTTATAAATTCGATGAATTTCATTAGAAAAAGATAATATTTTTAAATGAGTTTTACTTATTTAAAAAATGAAAAAGGTGCGTAATTTTCTAATACTTTCATTTTTAGCTGTTGGTTTAATTAATTTTACTTTAATTAGCGCTTATGTTGTTTTGATACAATACGGTTCTGTCACTTTAAATCCTGGAGAAGAGTATATAGTTAATATCCCTTTTATTGGAAAATCCGATTCATCTGTTATATGTGGAAAAGCACAAACAATATCTGGAGAAATTTTGCAAGGCGTAAATGTCAGCGTTTATTATAATGGTAATTTAATAAATAAAAATATTACAAATTCAAAAGGAGAATATTGTATTTATCTACCTAAAATTACATCAAGTAGAAAATATGATATCTTTATAGAATATAATAACCAAACAAGTGATGGTGGATTTATCCAATTGGCTAGCAATAGCTATACTTTAGATTTTGATAATAATCTGCTTTTTAGCAAATTATCCAGCAAATATGCTGTTTTGAAAGGATCAATAAATAATGAGGATGCAGAAATTGAAAATGGCAGATTTGAAATAAATCTGCAATACTGGCCTGTTAATTCAAGCGAAAGATTTGAGATTTTTGATTATCAAAAATATTTTGTAAATATAGATGCACAAGAAGATTATGATGTTCCTAATGGTGAACTTAATGTTTCTTGGCAGATCCCAAATGATGCTAAAATCGGAAGATATAAGTTTTATATTAAAACCTCTTTTAATGCAAAAGAAAAAACCGCAAATATTTATTTTAATATTACAAAATAATTTTAATTTAATCTTTTAATCTATAGAAAATAAAAACCAGATGTCTACATTATTTGTTTTTGTGGCCACCCAACCTAGAATCTCAAAGTATCTTTTTTTAATACAGAAAACAAAATAAACTACTGCCTAAAGGCAGTAGACAATTGCCTTGCAATTGTCTTTGTTTTCTGTCTCAAAACTTCAAAATCTTCTGATTTTGAGGCCTCGAAAATCTATTTTTTAGAAAGATTTTCTCAGACTCTAAACTTCGAACAAACCATGCACTTTAGTGCATGGTAAAACACAAAGAGTTTTTGATATACTTATTAAAAACTTAAATTGATAATATTAACTAAAAATGTTTAAAAATAAATCACATGTCTAAAGGAGAATTAATTGTAATATTTTTAAAACCATAAAATATATATACACATTTTCTTTTTAATTCTATCATGAAAAAAAGAGGTAAGAGGAGAATAGTTATTTTTATAATTATAATCTTAATTCTTGCAGTTTTAGCAGTTTTCTTAATTAATTATTTTAATTTGACAGGAAAAACAACTGGTTCAACCGGAACAGCTGTAATTCAAGGAACGATTTATAATCATGAAACAAATCTTCCAGTTAACTACATCTGGTTAATATTATTAAAAGAAGGAAGATTAGTTGAACAAAAATATAATAATGTTGATGGCTCTTATAAATTTAAAAATCTTGAACCAGGAAGTTATAGATTGATTTATAATTCTTATAGAACCAACGAATATACTGAGAATAAAGTGATTATTGATGTTAATGGACAACAAACAGTAACAAAGAATATTTATCTTATTAAAAGAGAAGCAAATAATCAATTTTTAAGTAGGAGATCGTATCCCACAGGAATTTTGAGTTATTTGAAAGAATCTTCTGGCTGGTTGGATTTAGAAAATGGGGATTATCGTATAAAACCAATTTCTGGAAATAAATTTTTTGTTTTTTATGGAGTTTATACAAAAAATCTCTCTTTGTTGAGTACTGATGATAATTCATATTCTACATGGAAAAATGGAGAAGATTCAAATTATGAAGGTTACAAAGTTCAAGATGGGGATATTTTATCTTTTTTGGAATATGTAATTAATATTCCTGGATGCGGGATGGAAATCGATTTCACAGATGGAACTCATTTAAGATGGACTCATAAAGATCAAAATAATTATTATGCTCAAAGAACAAATCCAAATGCACACGGAAAATGGTATCAAAGGAGAGTTGATATTTCTGATATGAAAGGAAAGACAGTAAAAGCGATTAGTTTTGTCCAAGAAGCTGACAGAAGCGAAGGAGATTTTTTTGAATGTTATTTTGATGATGTAAAAATAGAATCAATTGGACTTAATAGACCTCCGAGAATTGAAACTAGGGGGGATAAGATATTTATTGATTTTAAGGAATTTAATCCATTTGGAGTTTATTATTCTCCATTATATTCTACAATAGGCACTAGTTGGGTGCAGAATATGGACGAGCGGATTAAACAAATAATTCAAAAAGATTTTAAAATAATTAAAGATTTAGGATACAACCATGTTGTAATTTTCTTAGTGGGCCAGCCGATAGACCTGAGTTCATATTGCGAAAATCTTAATTATGTTTTTGACCAGGCTTATGAAAATAACTTAATGCTTTCCTTAAGAATGCCTTATACAAATGCATGGAGTCCAGAAGACCCAAGCAGTTATATGGTTTTTAACAAAGAAAAACTTCAGGAACTTATTACTACTTGTGAGATTGATAAATCAAGATCTGTTATTGGATATATAACTGATTCAGCACCTAGTTTTGAAATTTTTGAAAGAACAACCAGGGAAGTATATCCTCTTGAGCAGAGAGCAAGAATGAGGAAGGAAGTAGTAGATGCGTGGAAAGATTGGGTGTTGGACAGATATAAAACTTTTGAAAATTTTGAGGGGATAACAGGACATAACATAATTGACGCGCCAACAGATGATGAACTTTGCGCAGAAGGCTCAAGTATTTTTATTGCAAATTACCGGACTTTTTTAAATTATTTTCAAGGCAAAAAATATTATGAAGTTGTTAAGGCAATAAGAGAGGTAGACAGCTCAAAGCTTATTCTTTCTGAAACAGAGCCTGCTGGAGCTTCTATAATTAACTTCTGCCCATTTGTTTCTTATAATTTTAGATATCTGCAAAAAGACTTGAATGCAATAAGCATTGATTATTATGTTGTGACAGGAGCTGCTTTAAAATCACAAGATAGAATTGTAACAATCAACTATGAAAAAATAAAAGAAGGCTATTTTCTTAATGAGTATTACAAGGTAGGAAAACCAGTTATGATTGGAGAGTTTGGATATGAGACTTTTTGTTTTCATAGAGGCAGAAGTATGGATATAGAAGAGTGCGGGGAAACACCAGAACAACTTCAAAATCAGGTAAATATTTATAAAAAAGTTTTTGAAATGGCTGAAAATTCTGGTTTTGTAGGAATGAATGGTTGGTGGCTGATAGGAAAGAGGCCTAAAGGAGAAACAGATTCTGAAAAAAGCGACTTTGGAATTTTAAGAGAAGATTATTCAAAAAAACCAGTTGTTGAATTAATAAAAGAGCATGAATTTAATCCAAAAAAGCCAGTGTATACTGGTGAGCTTGTTGTTGATGAGGATGCTTATACAAATAATGCAATATTTTTTAGAGAAATGAGAAGAGAATATGTTAAATTGCTTAATCAAGGGTATTATCCAAAAGTTAAAACTCCTTGCACAGGAACAGACTCTGAAAATTCTAAGAATAATTTAATATGTCAAGGCAATATAAAAACAGACAAATCATGCGAATTAAAATGCTTTAAATCAGAATTTGAAGAGGTTGATTTGGAAAATGGAAAAATAGTTGTTGCTAATACGGGCGAGGGAACATGGAAAGCTTTAAATGTAAAGCTGGTTGTTGGAGGAAAAGAGTTTAGCCTTGAGGAGGATGTTTCTTGGAATGAAAAAGCAGAATTTAATGTTGGAGATGCAAGAGGAATTGCGCAGTTGAAAATTAATTATAGATATTTTGGCGAGAAGATAAAAGTGTAAATAACTTATCTTATGTTCATTTTAATTGCTACGGGAGGAAAGAACCAAAATATTTTTATACTAAATAACTTAAATAGATTGCATGGTAAGAAGTATTAATAGATAAGCTAAGGAGATGGTTAAAATGAATTGCATATATTATTTTTCTGATAATATAATTAAAAATAAACATAGAAATGAATGATTATTAATCTTATAAAAAAGAAACATTTAATAAAGAATAATCTGGAGTTTTTATTTTTTAACGAATTGATGTATTAGATTAATTTTTTTATGACTTATTATGCATATTATTTTTTATGCCTATGAAAATAGAATAAATTGGTATTTATAGAGCAGTCACCTTTTATAGTATTTCTTCCTAGAAACATAGTTTTAAAAATATTAGAATTCTTTCTAATAAATGGCAGGTGAAGAATTAGTTTATGCACTTCCAGAAGCATTGCAAAATACAATAAATGTTGTTCTTTATATTTTAGGAACTGTTGGAATTTTTATAATCATTTATATTGTTTTTGGAATTATTAGCGCTTTTTTAAATAGAAAAGCTAAAAATGAACTTAAAAAGATAAATGAAAATCTAGAAGAAATAAAGCAACTCCTAAGAAATAGGAGAGTTTAATTCTTTGCAAGTGTTATTTCAATTATAGAAACATTAACTTTTCTTCCTTCTTTATTTTCAAACTCTTCAGAATCAATTTTTATGTTTTTCACAGAAATGTTATGCTCTTGAAGGAATCTTTTTTTAGAAACTTCTGCAACATCAACAGCCCTGGCGATAAACCTCCCTCTTGCTTTAATAATAACTTCTTTTTGTCCTTTAGTTGTGAATTGCATCATTACACTAGTAACGTAGTTCATAAAAGGCTTTGTTCCTATAAAAACTACATTTTCGTTTTCTCTTGCCTTTTCAATCATTTTAAACTCTTATTTGCTTATTGGTTGTTTTAGACTCATTGCTAACCTTGCTTCTGCTTTTGCTTCTGAAATTTTTAATCTAACTAAATATCCAGCCATTTGATTTCTTATCTTTTTACTTGGCATTGTGTTGCTCCCAAGGACCTTTTTATTATATTCAAAATTGCCTTCAAAAGGTATCCCCTTTTCGATTAGTTTAAGCGCTGTTCTCTTTATTAATTTAGATTTTATCTTTCCCATGTTTTATCCTATTTCAGGGGTTATTTAAAGTTTTCTGAATTGTTTTTATTTACTTATTCAAGCCCTCTTATATCTGAGAGGGTTTTTATAGAAGATATTAAATCTGAAAGTTTTTTTGACGGCTCTCCCAAACATATAATAATATATTTTAAACCTGTTCCTGAAATTTTTTTATAGGCGCTTATTACCTCATTTTCGTTTATTTTTTTCTTGTCAAAAGCAACTAATATTTTTTCCTCTCCATTTTCCTTTATTCTTAAAATTATTTCATTTTTCCTTAAACTTTCTATATTAATTATTTCTATTGAATCTTTTGAAAGAAAGGTCTTTATCTTTTCTAGGAATTTTTCATTGCTCTTTATTTTCTTGGGTTTTCTTTCAGATGTTTTTTTTATCTTTGTCTTTTCTTTTTTATGCTTAATATCTTGAATATCTTCTTTTCTAAAAATATCTAATTCTTTTTCTCCGGATTTTATTTTTTCTTTGATTTCTGTAGGTTCTTTTATTTCAATTATTGGCTTAATTTCTTCTTCTACTTTCTTGATTTCTGGTTTTAAGAATTTTTCTTGAGGGGTTGTAAAATATCTCCAATAAATTTCTTCTCCTACTTTGAAAGGGAATGCAAAATCTTTTAACTCTCTTATTGCCACCCTTATTGCCGGCTCTAATTCTGTATCTTTTAGGAATCTTTTATCCTTTAAAATTGTGAATGCTTCTTTTTCTTTGCTCTTTAGATGTTCTGAGAAATTTTCCAACATGTGCTCGTGTTCTGGAAGAAAATATAATGGAGAACCTCCAACCTTCATTTTACTTATTTTTAATTTTCGTTCTGCAAATAATTCTGAAAGAAAAGCAGATGCAAATAACATACTTTGGCCTGTTTCTTTTGCAACATGAACAGGAAGACACGGGCCCCTTTTTTGTAAAGTATCGATAACTTTTTCTTTTATTATCTTTGCATTTTCATTACTCATAAAATTCTTTATTCTTTAAGGGTTATAAATTTTTTGATGATTGAGATGATGAATATATTATGTAATATAAAAATACTTATAAGTCTCTATTCTTATTGACTCATATGGTTGTGATTGTTAATGGGAAGGGCGATGAGTCACTTAAAAGATGTATTCAAAACAAATTAATTGATACAGATTATGAAATTGTAACAGATATTGGAGGCATTTTTTATAATGTTGATGGATATTTTTTTCATGATATTAGAGATGAGACAAAGAAACCACTCACTTTATCTCAATTAGAAAAAGTTGGGTTTTGGGGGGCAGCCTCTATTGATCAATCTATGTAATTAATTGTCTGTTATCTTAAATTCATTTTATGGCTTTTTCCAAGCAACTTCATAATATGAAATATCCCCCTCTTCATCTAAAACTGCGAGAAGCAGATTCTTTTTTGTTGAGTGTGCAACTCTGTTTTTTGCAGAGAAATCATGCCATGTAAATTTTTCTGATTCATGAGAAGAATAAACAATCCATTTTGCGTGTTTTTTTCCGGGTTTTGCTCCTTTGTCATAAACTCTGAACTCTGCCCCAAATTTTAACGCGGTTTTAACTATATACCCTCTTTCTCTCAAATCTCTATAAACAGGATATTTTATATTTATTTTTTTGTCAATATTCGAAAATTTTTTCATTGCTTGTTTTGTAGAAATTATTTTGTTTTTTATATCAAACAGGTCTAATTTTCCCTTTTCCAATAAAAATAATGTTTCTGGAACAGTGTATTGAATTTTATCGTTATGTACTGAAGGTTCTCCAAATGAACTTTTGGCATACAGGTCATTGGCTTCTGAAGCATTGCTAGTTATGATTTTCCCTGATAAATACGCCTTTATTTTTTCCATGTTTGTTATTTATATAATAAAATCATAATATTTAAAAATATGCTTTTCTTAAGTTTTTTATGAGAGAATGCAAGGCTATGAAATATATGAATTCTGAGAGTGTTTTGTTAGTCTTGCTTATGTTAACACTAGTTTTAGTGTTGTAAATTCTCTCTAGTTTTTAATTCTGGAGAAAATATGGCTGATTTTTATGATAAACTTTTTGAAAGAGAAGGGATTTCTGTAATTGAAAGTCCAAGAGCACCTTATCCAAGAAATGGTTATTATCAAAGTGATTTTTTAGTTAGTTATGATGAAATGGAAACAGAAGTTTGTATTTTAGCTAATCAGCCGATTCATGCTTCAGAAGATGGAAGAAGGTTTGAACTTCTTCCTGATGATGTTAAAGAGTTGATGGGATATTCAAGACTAAAAATAAATGAAATTAGGTTTTTAGATGTTAGAGAGCATAGAAGCAAGCTGGCAAAGGCAGTTTATGATGAACTTGAAAGGTTGAAGAAGTATTAAAAACTTAGGTTTTTAAATTACTCATTATTATGTTAGATATGGTTAATGTAAGAGATAAGATGAAAATGAGAAATATAGATTTTCAACAAATAGAAAAAAAATGGCAGAAAGAATGGGAGAAGAAAAAGGCATTTAAATGTAATGAGGAAACAGGGAAAAAGAAGTTTTATCTTTTAGAGATGTTTCCGTATCCGAGTTCTACTGGATTACATATGGGGCATGCTCTGAATTATTCCATTGGAGATGTTTTTGCTAGATTCAAGAGAATGCAGGGGTTTAATGTTTTATATCCTATGGGTTATGATGCTCTTGGATTGCCTGCTGAAAATGCTGCGATAAAAGCAGGAGAGCATCCTTTAAAATATACTGAAAACGCAATTAAAAATTATATAAGGCAACAGAAAGAACTTGGATTGAGTTATGATTGGAGCAGAATAATAGAAACTCATAAGCCAGATTATTATAAATGGGATCAATGGATATTCTTGAAGATGTTTGAGAAAGGTCTTGCATACAGAAAAAAATCTCCTGTGAATTGGTGTCCAAAGTGTCAGAGTGTTTTGGCAAATGAACAAGTGCAAGGAGGAAAATGCTGGAGACATGAAGATACTGATGTTGAAATAAAACATTTAGAACAATGGTTTTTGAAAATAACTAATTATGCTGAAGAGCTTTATGATAGTGTTGATAGGCTTGAAGATTGGCCAGAACGAATAAAAGCCATGCAGAGAAACTGGATTGGAAAATCACATGGAACAGAAATTTTGTTTGATGTTGTTCGTGGAGATTATGGTGGGGAAGGAAGTAAAGGAATTTTTGAAAAGTGGCCGATATTTACAACAAGGCCAGACACTTTATTTGGAGTCACATTTATGGTTGTTTCATCTCAACATACAAAACTTATGGAGCTTGTTACAGATAATCAGGAAAGAGAAGTTGAGAGATTTTTGAAGAAACTGAAAAGTGTAAGTGAAAAAGAATTAGAAGAGACAGAGAAAGAAGGGGTTTTTACAGGAAGTTATGCTATTAATCCGATTAATGGAGAAAAAGTTCCAATATATGCAGGTAATTTTGTTGTTGCAGATTATGGAAGCGGAATGGTAATGGCTGTTCCTGCTCATGATCAGAGAGATTTTGAATTTGCAAAAAAATATAAATTGCCTATTAAGGAAGTGATAAAGGGTGGGAACACAGGGAAAAGCGCTTATACAGGAGAAGGAGTTTTAATTAATTCTAAGGAATTTAATGGACTTAATAGCGAAGAGGCAAAAGAACATATAATAATTGCTTTAAAAGAAAAAAAATTAGGAAAAAAAACTATTAATTACAAATTAAGAGACTGGCTTATTTCTAGGCAAAGATATTGGGGGACTCCGATTCCTATTGTTTATTGTGAAAAATGCGGTGCTGTTCCTGTTAAGGAAAAAGATTTGCCTGTTGAATTGCCTAGAGATGTCAAATTTGGAAAAGGAAATCCTTTAACAACAAATGACAAATGGATAAAAGTTAAATGTCCGAAATGCAATGGAAGTGGAAAAAGAGAAACAGATACAATGGACACTTTTGTTAATTCTTCCTGGTATTATTTAAGATATACAGATCCTAAAAATAATAAAGAAATATTTGACAAGAAAAAAGCAAAATACTGGACTCCAATTGATTTATATATAGGAGGGGCAGAGCATGCTTGTCTACATTTAATTTATTTCAGATTTTATACAAAATTTTTGAGAGATTTAAAACTGTTGGAATATGGAGAGCCTGCTCATAGATTATTTAATCAAGGAATGCTATCCGGAGAAGGAGGAGAAAAAATGTCAAAGAGCAAGGGAAATGTGATTAATCCTGATGAGGTTTCTAAAAAATATGGGATGGATACAGCTAGATTTTTCTTATTATCTTTAGCTTCTCCTGACAAACCCAGGGATTGGAATGAAGATGGAATAGAAGGAAGTTTTAGATTTATGAAAAAATTGATCGAGTATTTTAAAAACGTTAAAATAGGAAAAACAGATTCAAAAACAGAGAGCAAGTTAAATAAAACAATTAGGGAAGTAACTAATGAGATAGAAGATTTGAGATATAATATTGCTATAATAAGAATAAGAGAAATTTTTGACTCCTTACCTATGGAAACAAGCAGAGATGTTTTAGAAAAATGTCTTAAATTACTATCTCCTTTTTGTCCGCATATAACAGAAGAGATTTGGCATAATTTAGGAAATAGGAGTTTTATAAGTTTGGAAAGATGGCCTATAGCTGATGAGAAGAAGATTGATGAAAGGTTTGAAGAGCAAGAAAAAACTATTGAGAAGTTAAAAGGAGATATAATTAATATAATTAAGATAGTCGGTAAAGATAAAACAAAGATTTATATTTATGCAATACCCAATGAAGTTGAAATTATTAAAGAGAATAAAGAGATATTAACTAAAATAACTGGCTTAGAAGTTAATATTTATGCTGTGAATGACAAGGATAAATATGATCCTGAAAACAGAAGCAAAAAAGCCAAGCCCGGCAGTCCAGGAATTTTTTTGGAATAGGCCCCAATATTTTTTACAGGAATTTTAATCTCCCACCCACCCTTTAAAAGAAATATTTAATAGATTAAAAAACGTTGATTTATCATTAACACTTTGATTTTATTTTCGACACCTTTATAAATTTCTCTTTCTTCTTTTTTAAGGAGGTGTAAAGAAGAAATGTTTACCTTAGAGAGCTTAGCTTTGATTTTGGCTGTGTTAGTTGCGATTAAAATAATAACAATTGCGATATCTCCAAAATCTTGGATGAAGTTTGTAGAAATTATTTATAAAAGGCCTGTATGGCTGGCTGTGATTTCTCTTTTACTATCAATAGCAACACTACAATTGCTTTTGGATAATGGAATGACAATTATTCAGATATTTGCAGTAATGTTATTTTTAGTTTTTTTGTCTGCTCTGAGTGTTTCTGTATATTCCAAAGAAGTTTTAAATTTGGGAAAAGAATTGTTAAGAGATAGAAATATTTTTAGAAAAGCATGGCTTCCAATCCTTGTATGGCTGGCTTTAGCTATATGGGCTTTATGGGAAATATTTAGATAAGGTTTATTAACTTTTTTTTTATTTTGTTTGTTCTATGGATAGATGTAGTAAACTAATTAGTTTGATGAAAGCACAAAAGATAGTAATTGAAAGAAATCTTGACGGGCATAAATGGATGAATCGTATTCCTGATAGGCAACAAGCAGCTAGGGATTTTATTGAAAAATATGGATGGTTGATGAGAGAAATTTATTGTGAAGAGTGTTCTGAGAATAAACCATGTGAAGTTTATACTAATTATTTGGAAGAAAAAAGAGGGAAGATTAGTTCAGAATCGCTTTAGTTTTTTTATTTTATTCCAAAATTGCTTTTATACGTCGAATTCCTGCTGCTGAAGATTCTTCTTTGATAATTTTAAATGCTCCTAATTCTCTCGTATTGTTTATATGTGGGCCTGTGCAAATTTCTCTGCTGATTGGTTTTTTTGTCCGCTTGTCTTGAATTGTATAAACAGAGACAACATCAGGATATTTAGCATTAAATTCTGCTTGCGCACCTGTTTTGAGGGCTTGAGAAAGAGGCATTTCATCTCTTATAATTTCTAATTCTTTTTGAATTTTATCATTAACCCAATCTTCTATTTTCTTTATTTCTTCATTTGTTATTTTTTTTGAGAAATTGAAATCAAATCTTAGTCTTTCTGATGTGATATTAGAACCTTTTTGTTTAATATCTCTATCTTTAAGAACTTGTTTTAGTGCCTCATTTAATAAATGAGTTGCTGTGTGGAGTCTTTTTACTGTTTCTGAATCATCTGCAAGTCCTGATTTAAAAATTCCTGAACTCGCAGTTCTTGATAAATCTTGATGCCTCTTAAACTCATTATTATATTCTTCTAAATCAACTTTAATGGCTTTTTCATCTGCTAACTCTTCTACGAGCTCTATTGGAAAACCATAAGATTGAAATAATAAAAAAGCTTCTTTTCCTGAAAGGAATTTTTTGTTTTTAATCATTTTATTGAACTGGCTTAAGCCTTTTTCAAGAGTTTCGTTAAATCTTCCTTCTTCTTCTTCGAGTTCTTGCGTAATAAATTTATGATTTCTGTGAAGTTCTTGATAATCTGAATAAATAGGAAGAATTGTTTTTGCTATTTTTGCTGTGAAGTCTTCTTTTATTCCTAATTTTTTCCCATATCTTATTGCTCTTCTAATTAGTCTTCTTAAAACATAACCTTGTCCTGTATTAGAAGGCTTTATCGCTCTTTCGTCTCCTAAAATAAAAACAGCGGCTTTTAAATGGTCTGCAATTATTCTCATTGCTATTGTATATTCTTTATTTTTATTGTATTTTTTTTCTGAAATTAATTCAATTTCTTTTATTATTGGAAGAAAAACCTCTGTTTGATAATTGTCAGTTAACTCATTTAATACAGCCAAAGTTCTTTCAACACCCATTCCTGTATCAACATTTTTTTGTTTTAGTTCTTTATAAATACCTTCTTTTGTCTTGTTATATTGCATGAAAACATCGTTCCAGATTTCAATTTCTTTTCCATTTAAATTATAGAACATTTCTGTATCAGGGCCACAAGGGCCTGTTTCTCCTGCAGGACCCCACCAATTGTCAGTTTTTGGAAGGAATTTTATTTTTTGTTTTTGGATTCCAAGAGTTTTCCAGATATCTGCTGCTTCTCTATCTTTTGGAGAATTTTCATCTCCTGCAAAACAGGAGATTGCTATTTTTTCTTTTGGAATTTTAAGTATTTTTGTAAGAAATTCAAAGCTGAATTCTATAGCTTCTTTTTTGAAATAATCTCCTAAAGACCAGTTTCCGAGCATTTCAAAAAATGTATGATGTGATTCATCCCCTACTTCATCTATATCTCCTGTTCTTATGCATTTCTGAACATTAACGAGTCTCTTACCTAAAGGGTGTTTTTCTCCTAATAAGTAAGGAACAAGAGGATGCATTCCTGCTGTAGTAAATAAAACTGTAGGGTCATTTTCAGGAATAAGAGAAGCTGATGGAATGTGTTTGTGATGCTTGGATTTAAAAAATTCAATGTATTTTTTTATTAGTCCCTGTCTTGTTATTTTTTCTTCTGTTTTAGTCTTCATAAATATGATTAAGAATGAGTGTTTTAAAAATTGTTTGTTTTAACTAAGAGAATTCAATTTTTCCTGAATTTTTCTTAATTGTTCTTCTAAGTCTTCATCATATCTTTCTTCTTCTGCTCTTTCTATTTTTTCACTTAGACTTTCTATATCTTCCCCTATTTCTTCTCTTATAACCTCAGGTATTTTTACTCTTGGGAGAGTATTTTGTAATTTTTTTATTTCATTTACAGTTTCAAGAATTGTCCTGTCTAATCTTAATTTTATTTTTAGTTCACTTTTTCTAAAGAAATTATATCTTCTTATAATTCTTATGGCTTTTATAATCTCTCTTTCTGATAAAAGTATATCTCTCTTGGATCTGAGAGCTTCATCATATTCAAATTTTACATGTATAAGTTCATTAGTCATTCTATTTTAGAAAAAATTTCCTTATCTATTTTGTCTACTTGATCTTTTATAATGTTAATTTCATTTTCCCATGCGGTTAATTCTCTTTCCTCCTGGTCTTTTATTCTTCTAAGGTCTTGTAACATTGCCCTCATTTCATTTATTTTCTTTTTAGCATTTTCAAAAACATTTAAACTTTCTTGGAATTTATCCAATCTTATAAAAACAGGCTCAGCTTTTTGGACTTTAACCGAAGCTTCTCTAAATTCTAAGGGAATTTCTTCTATCGGGTATTCTTCATTTTCTTCTGATTCGATTTCTTTAGTGAATGGACTTTTCAGAGGCATCTGCATCATTTGATTTCTTCTATCTTCATCTGAAAAATCAAACTCATCTGCTCCTCTTCTATCTTCCTCTTTTTCCCCAGAGACAACTTTTTTAATCGTACCCTGAGAGAATTTTTCTCCGAGAGAATTAGAAGGAAATGCTGGAAGCTTGTTTGATTCTTTTTCTGAATAGTTTAATTCTGGAAGTTCAGGCAATTCTGGAAGTTCAGGAAGTTCTCCCAGTTCTTCCTCCCCCTTTTCTTTTTTATTAAACCAACCCATTTTATCTATTATAAATATATATTTTATATAATATAAAGCAATATATAGTTTAAAAATTCTTCTACATCAATTTATTTAATTTAGAATACCCACCGAAAGATATTTAATTGAATTTTTTTTATATTACTTATGCAAGATAAATTTCTTAAAGAAGTCGTGTCAATTGTAGTTGATAAACAGTCAGATAGGATTGCAGATCTCATAAATAGCAGGAAGCATGTAAACGAGTTCATTATAGCAAAAAAAATGGGCCTTACTATCAATCAAACAAGGAATATTCTGTATAAATTATCTGATTATGGACTTGTATCTTCTATGAGGAAAAAAGATAAGAAAAAAGGATGGTACACTTATTTCTGGAAAATTGAAATTTTTAAGTCATTTTTGTTTTTGGAAGATGTTGTAAAAAAGAGAATGGAGTTAATAAAAGACCAAATTAAAGAAAGGAGGGCAAAAGTGTATTATTTTTGTGATATTTGCAATACTGAGTTTAGTGAAGAGGAAGCAATGGTTAAAAACTTTACATGCGACGAGTGTGGAAAGGTATTTACTCTAAGAGATAATACTCCCATCATAAAAGATCTCCAGAAAAATCTTTCTAGACTAGATAATGAGCTTAAAATAATTCGGGAAGAAATTGAGATAGAAAAAGTAAAGTTGGATAAGCAAAAAATTAAAGAAATTGCTAAACAAACTAAAAAAACTAAAAAGAAAAATAAAGAAGCTAGAATAGCAAGACAAAAAAAGGCAAAAAAGGTCGTTAAAAAAAAGATTAAAAAGGCAATTAAAAAGAAAAACCACAAAAAAATAAAAACTAAAAAAACTGTTAAGAAAAAGAAAAAAAAGAGATAAATAAAAACCATGGCTTATATTTATAGAATTAATCCAGAGAGAAAAAGAACATTTTGGAATTTTAATGTTACTTTAACCCTGATTTTGATGAATGTTATAGTTTTTATTACCGCTTTGATTTTAGTGTCAATATATCCTAATTTTATAGAGTCTATTGCATTAAAACCCTCTAATATTTTTCAAGGAAAATATCTTTGGACATTTTTAACTAGTATGTTCATGCATGCAGGATTTTTCCATTTGTTTGTTAATATGTTTTCTTTGCTTTTTGTTGGAAATTTAGTGGAAAAGCTTATAGGCAGAAAAAGATATTTTTGGTTTTATATAATTTCCGGACTTTTTGCAGGTTTGTTTTTTGCAGGGATAGAATTCTTTTTTCAAAGCAATCCTGATGTCGCGGCAGTTGGAGCTTCAGGAGCTTTATTTGGAATTATAGGGTTATTAATGGTTCTAACTCCCAATTTGCCTGTTTATGTAATGTTTATACCGATCCCTATAAAAATTAAATACGCTGCTCCTGGAATTTTAATTGTTTTATGGCTTATTTCTATAAGTCCTACACTTTTTGGAGGACAGCAAATACTAATAGGAAATACAGCTCATTTAGGAGGTTTAATATTAGGAATAGCATATGGAATTTATTTAAGGAATAAATATAAAAACAAAGCGCGCATGATAAGTAAATATTTTAGCTGATTTAATTTTATATAAAATATTAAAAAAATGAAAAAGAGGATAAGAATTAATAACAGGGTGTCTAAAAAAAAGAATAATTTTATAATTGAAAATTATAAAGCTTCTTGGAGTTATTTAAAGGAATCTAAAAAGTTTATTTATTGGATTATTGGTTTATTCTTTTTTTTCACTTTATTTGGATATTTTATTCAGCCTCCACAAGTTCTTTATGATAAAATTATCGAATATTTAAAGCAATTAATTAGCCAGACAGAAGGAATGTCGCAAAAAGAATTAATTTGGTTTATATTTTCTAATAATTTGAATAGCAGTTTTTTTGGATTAATTTTAGGATTCTTTTTTGGAATTTTCCCTGTAATGGCTGCTATAGCAAATGGATATATGCTTGGATTTGTAGGAAGAATGAGTGTTGCAACTGGAGGAATTTCTTCTCTTTGGAGAGTATTACCTCATGGAGTTTTTGAGTTGCCTGCAATTTTTATGGCTTTAGGGCTTGGATTGAAGCTGGGGGCGTCATTTTTTACATTGATTATAGATTTCTTTAAGTATTATTCTAGAAAGAATAGGTTGATTATGATTATTTTTGGGGTTTTATTATTTCCACTAACTATTTTAATTTCTTACATTTTTGATTATAAATTAAGATTATTTAATAAATGGAAATTTTCTCAAGTTCTTATTAATTCTTTGAGAATTTTTCTATTTATTATTATTCCCTTATTGATTATTGCAGGGATTATAGAAGGAAGTCTGATTTTTTTGTTGAAGTGATGAATTGAAATAAGATAATCTTCATGCCACCAATCTTTGACTGGTGGTTCTTGACAAAAATAAAAAGAAAAATCTTAATCTTTTAAATCGCTTATTCCGAGCATTATGAATAAAAGGCCAATCATAATCACGAACCAGATTAAACCGCCCTTCAAAAAATACCAGGCTGGACTTAAAAAGTTTAGATTTATTCCCCAGAGGCTCCAAGCCTGAACTGAAGAATACCATGCTACTAATATGGTTCCAATTAGCAATATTAGTCCAATGAATAACTCACTCCATTTGTTCATATAGGGGATATCTTTTTTTTGTTTAAAAATATTGTGTTTGTTAAGTATATTGATTTTTTTACGACTGGAGTATAGTGATTAAATATAATTGAAAAATTTATTAATATGTTAATAAAAGTATTTTTAATCGAGAAAAGCACCCGCTACTATTATAGGAAAAACTATAGTGGCGTCTGCAAAAACTTTTACTGTATTTTGCTTATCTTTTATTTTTCCCCATGAAACCGCTTCATCTGGAGTTGCTCCTGAATCACTCCCATCAAATTCTTGGGCAGTATTAATATAAACTGCATAATCTGCTCCATCTCTAAATAGATTTGTATTACATACTGTGTGTTTTACAGTTCCTGCCCCTAAAATTATCATCCCTGTTTTTTCAGCTTGAAGAGTATAGTCTATCAAATCCATTAAGTCTTGAGTTACATCTACTTCGAATTCTTTGTTTGATTGTTTAAAGAAGTAAACCATATCTCCTAAAGAGCCGTCTAAGGGAGCTGGAATGAACATTGGAATATTATTTTTTTGTGCTTGATAACAGATAGAACTCTCATCATTTATTTTTTCTCCGAATTTTTTAGAAATATAAGAAGCAGTTATTGTTTTTCCATTTTTTTGCTCCTCTAAAAGCTCCTTTAAAATAGGATTTGTCCATTCTTCAAATAAGCAATATCTGTCATTAGGGACAAAAATATTTCCTGTTCTGTTAATTCCATTTTTTCTTAGTTCTTTCCCATCTGCATTAAATTTTCCCAATATAAACGGCTTTATACATTTGATTATATCCTCTTCTATTCCTGCTGTTGTTGTAATTAAAACATCGACAAATTTATTTTCAACCAGATATCTGATTATGTCTCTGTTTCCAGAAGTATTATTGCCTGAAGTGTAAGCAAGATATATCTTTGCTTTATTTTTTCTCATCTCTCTAATAATCTCTATAGCCTTGTATAATTCTGATGCCTGAAAACCAATTGATTTGTAAGATTCTATGAATTCTTTTAGAGAGAAATCTTTATTAAAATCATGACCTTTAATTTCTATCCCCTTTACATCTTCAGCTTGTTTGAAGATAGCTTTTTTTGCTTTCTCTAATTTTTCCTTAATATCCATGATTTTAAGTATTTTTTTGGGTTTAAAAAGCTGTCTTATTTAATAATTTTTATAGTTATATTGTCTTCATAAAATTTAAATAGATATTATTTGTGTCTTGTGGATGGAAAACGAGGTTGATTCTGGTCAAAAAATCATTATTGAAGATACTTTAGATTTTGGAGCTCTTGCTGACTCTGCAAAAATCAGAGAACCGCAAAATGGCTCTAGAAAAAAAGAAAAAGAAGAGGAAAAACAATTGCAAATAATTGATGTTTTGAAGATTTTTTCTCCTGGAACCGGATTGAGATCTGCTGTTGATGATATTTTAAGGGCAGAAATGGGTGCGTTGATAGCTATAGAGAACGAGAAAATTTACGATATCATAGAAGGAGGATTTAGAATTAACTGCAAATTCACTCCTCAAAGATTGACTGAATTGGCAAAAATGGATGGAGCAATAATAATTTCTAAGGATTTGAAAAAAGTCCTTTATGCTAATACTCTTCTTGTTCCAGATGTCAGTATTTCAACAAAAGAAACAGGAACTAGACATAAGGCCGCTGAAAGAGCTGCAAAACAAACTAATACAATAGTGGTAGCTGTTTCAGAAAGAAAAAACAAAATCACGCTTTATTACGGGGACATTAAATATGAAATAAGTTCCGGTTCTGAGGTTCTTAGAAGAGCGACAGAAACTCTTCAAATTTTGGAAAAACAAAAAGAAATTTTTAATGACTTGCTAAATAATTTGAATGTTCTTGAAATTACAAGTTCTGTAACTATATATGATGTTTGTTCTGTTCTGCAAAGAGCAGAAATGGTGAAAAGAGTTGCAACAATGGTTAAAAGGTATTTGATTGAGCTTGGAAAGGAAGGAATAATTGTCAGCATGAGACTTAAAGAATTGACTAAAAATTTAAACAAAGAGGTAGAAATGATATTAAGAGATTATTTTAATTCAAAACATACAAGAGCGTTAACCATTCTTTCTGGTATGAGCTTTGATTTTTTATTAGAAATTTCAAATTTATCTAGAATGTTGTTTGATGAAACTCATGATAAAACAATTTCTCCAAAAGGATATAGGATTTTAAGCAGAACAAATCTTTTAGATAAAAGCTCTAGATCATTAATAACCAACTTTAAGACTTTAGATAAAATACTTAATGCAAGCGATGAAGAGCTTCTAAAGGTTTTAAAAAAACAAGGGTTTGTAGACTTATTCAAACAGGAATTAGAATCAATAAAAGATAAAATTATGACTGGAAAGACGATATAGACAAAATTTAAATATCTCTCTTTTCACTCTTAAAAATGCTTACAAAAGAACAAATCAGTGAAATAAAAAAACATCTGGAAAAAGCGCAGAATCCTTTATTTTTCTTTGATAATGATCCTGATGGTTTGTGCAGTTTTTTATTGTTAAGCAGATATTTAAATGAAATTAAAGGCGGTGTTAAGGGCGTGGCTGTTAAATCTTTTCCTGAATTGGATGAGAGCTATTTTAGGAAAGTTCATGAGTTAAAAGCAGATTATATCTTCGTATTAGATAAGCCTGTAATTTCTAATGAGTTTTTTAAGTTAGTTGAACAGAATAATATTCCTATAGTTTGGATTGACCACCACGAACTCTCTCCTAATTTTTCTGTTCCGGGTTTTGTTCATTATTATAATCCTTTGTTTAATGAAATCCCTTCAAATGAACCTACAACAAGACTATGTTATCAAATAAATGACAACAAGAGAGATTTATGGATTGCAATTGTTGGATGTATTTCTGATAGTTTTTATCCTGATTTTTATCAAGATTTTTTGAAAGAGTATCCTGATTTGTGCATAAATTCTAAAGATGCATTTGAAATTTTTTATAAATCAAATATTGGAAAAATAGCAAAGATTTTTAGTTTTGCGCTTAAAGATAGAACTACTAATATAATCAGCATGATAAAATTTCTAAAAGAAGTTAAGACTCCTTATGAAGTTTTAGAAGAGACAAAAAAGAACTATACTATGCATGCTAGATTTAAACAAATATCTCAGAGATACAGAAAATTAATTGAAAAGGCAAAAGCTGTGAGCTACTCTGGAAAACTTATATTCTTCCAGTATGGGGGGGACTTAAGCATAAGCTCTGATTTGTCTAATGAATTAATTTATTTATATCCTAACAAAATTGTGGTGGTTGTTTATGTTTCTGGAATAAAAGCCAATATTTCTATTAGAGGAAAAAATGTCAAGCCTATTGTTCTTAAAGCAATAGAAGGATTAGATGATTCTTCTGGTGGCGGGCATGAAAATGCAGTCGGTGCTAAAATAAAATTAGAAGACATTGAAAAATTTAGGGAAAAAATTTTGAAACTTATTAGTGATTAAAACATTTTTATATCTTTTATTTTTATATTCTCTAAAATAGAAAAGTATTAAAAGCCAAGATTTTTTGAAGAGATATGGATAGGCACATAAAGAGCATGAGGTGGAATCTATATGACAAATTTAGTGTGAACTGTCCTACTAAATACACTTCGATTTAATTCGCATCTAAAAACGATTCGAATTGAATGGGGGTTGATTCTCTTTGGTTTGAGTCGTTAGAAGGTGGCGGGTTTATTTCGAAAGTTTAAAAGATGGAAGAAAAACAAAAAATGGATAAAACAGTCGAGAAAGAACTCACTTCATTGATTGAGATGACTCTAAAGCTGGAAGATGAGTTAAACTTAGTCATAGGATTTGATTAATGAAAAAAAGAAGTTAATCCTAAAAAAATCCACTATCTTTAGATAGTGGTTTGTTTGTAGTGGATTTTTTGGGAATCTCAAAACCAAAACAAACCACACACTTTAGTGTGTGGTAAAACACAAGGTTTTGTGATAAAATAGACTTACTTATTAACATCTAGTATGATCTAGCGAAATAAACTATATATAAAGCTTCTTTATCGCATAGAATACATTTTTTACCCTTTTTGGATATTTCCTCTGCAATACACCTGGAACCAGCACCCTTTGTTTTATCTTTAATAAGTTCTTCACATTGAATATCCCCACAAAATGGAGCTAATGCAATTTGTTTGTTTTTAACTACTTTTAAAAATTCATTCCAATCTGAAACTTTTTTAATGCTTGAATCAAGAAATTTTTTAGCTTTTTCGTAAAGAGAGCTTTGAATCTCTTGAAGGGTTTGTTTTATTTTTTTATCTAAATTACCTATTTTTATAGATTCTTTTTTTCCTGTATCCCTTCTCACTATAATTACTTCATTATTTTCTAAGTCTTTTGGACCTATCTCTATTCGTAGAGGGATTCCTTTTAATTCATATTCTGAAAATTTCCATCCTGGAGAGTATTCTGTTCTCTCATCAAGTTCAGCTCCTAGATTTTTTAATTTTTTCTCCAGCTCTCTTGCCATTTTTAAAACTTTTTCTTCTTTACCTTTTATTAGTATAGGAATTATTATTATTTTTAGAGAAGCAATTGCGGGAGGGAGAACTAGACCTTTATTATCTGAATGAGTCATGGCTATTGCTCCTATTAATCTTGTTGAGAACCCCCAAGAATTCTGCCATGGAGTCTGTATTTGTTCGTTTTTATCTAAATAGCGAATATTAAATGCCTTTGCAAATCCCTGCCCTAAATTATGAGAGGTTCCGCATTGCAGGGCTTTTCCATCCGGCATGAATGCTTCAATTGCTGTAGTGTATTTGGCTCCTGCAAATTTTTCTTTATCTGTTTTTTTCCCCTTTATTACAGGAAGAGCTAAAACATTTTTGCAGAGTTTTTCATATTCATCAAGAATTTCCCAGACTTCTTTGTCACATTCTTTTTCTGTTTCATAAACACAATGTCCTTCTTGCCATAAAAATTCTCTGCTTCTTAAAAATAATTTGCAATCAGAAACTTCCCAACGAACAATATTGCACCACTGATTTATCTTAAGAGGAAGGTCTCTCCAAGAACGAATCCATTTTGAGTATGCATCATACATAATTGTCTCGCTTGTAGGACGAAGAGCTATTTTTTCCCCCTCTTCATTTTTTTCCAGCCAAGCAACTTCTGGAATAAATCCTTTGGCATGCTCTGCTTCTTTCTTGAAAAAAGATTCTGGAATAAATAAGGGAAAATATGCATTTTTTACTCCACGTTTATTTATGGTCTGATTAAAATTTTCTTGAATTTTTTCCCAAATATAATATCCCTTTGGCATTATTATCATTGTTCCTTTTACAGGCCCAAAATCTGCTAATCCTGATTTAATACAGACTTGGCTATACCATTCAGGAGTATTTTCTTCTTTCTTTACAGTAATTCCTTCTTGGTTTTCTTTAGATTTATCTTCCATATAAAAGAACTAGTAGAAGCATTTAATAAATTTTTGCAATTCAATTAACTAGTGTTCCATTAAGCTTTTGCTCTGCAATGTTATTAATTGCTTCTTTTAGATAATTAGATTCAAGTGCAAAACCTAGGTTTTCCCCCCCGCCAATTTTGAAATTATTTATTCCTATAACCTTTCCTTCTTTATTAATCAAAGGACCTCCTGAATTCCCTGGATTTAGGGCTGCATCTGTCTGTATATATGCATTAATATCATTTGGACCTGGCCTGTCTATTGCAGAGACTATTCCTTCTGAAACTGAAAATTGCAATCCTAAAGGATTTCCAATTGCTATAACTTTTTCTCCTACACTTACATCGTCAGAGTTTGCGAGTTCTAAATAAGAGCCTGTTTCAGGAGTTTTTAGTAATGCTATATCTAAATCTGCATCATATCCTATGAATTGCGCCTCTAATGTTTCTTGATTAGAATTTACTATTACAACTTTTCTAGCTCCTGAAAGAACATGGGCATTAGTTACTACATATCCATCTGGAGATATTAAAAAACCTGTTCCTTGAGCAATATCTGTTTTTACTGTTACAACAGAGTTTATAGAATTGCTTATTACTCCTGAGAAATCAGAGCTTGCACTTGCCTTTATTTCATTCACTTTAACATCAATAGAGCTTATAGTATTCCCTAAAGATTGTCTTGTTTCTAGGATATTTTCAGTCAGTTCATTTATTTTTGTCTGAGTGTCTGTTTCTAACTCATTTACTTTTGAATTCATATTTGAAATAGTATAATCTATTTTTATAAATAGAACGTAGAAGATAATACTATTTGCAATTAAAACTACTAAAATTACAGCACTAAAGCTCCAAACAATTTTCCTATGATGGTTTTTTTCTATTTCCATTTTTCTCTTTTGTTAATGTTATATAAATAGGAGAATTAATATATATAAAAAACTTTGTAAAATGTAAGATTTAAACTTCAAAGTTTTTTAATACAGAAAACAAATTAAACTACTGCCTTTAGGCAGTAGATAGTTGCTTTGCAACTATCTGTTGTTTTCTGTATCCTAAAAACCCAACGAACAAACCACACACTTTAGTGTGTGGTAAGACGAGAGGGTTTTTTTGATAATCAAACAACCTATATAACTAGTGAAATTGTTTGATACAGCAAAATGCTATAGATGGTAGATTTATTAAACTCGATAGATTTTGGGCTCATCGTTCAATGGATAGGATAGTAGGTTTCGGCCCTATTGATGGAGGTTCAATTCCTCCTGAGCTCATTTACTTCAAGGGCGACAATGCGGGTTCGTGATCCCACCTGCCTCCTGAGCTCACTCACTTCAAATTCTTTCATTAAATTCTTAGAACTATCACAAGATTTTTATACATCCTTTAA
Source organism: Nanobdellota archaeon (assembly GCA_038044925.1). Lineage (GTDB taxonomy): Archaea > Nanobdellota > Nanobdellia > Pacearchaeales > GW2011-AR1 > JBBSZC01. The sequence goes on from JBBSZC010000003.1 coordinate 23,334, forward strand.
TTATTACAATCATGAAAAAAAGGGGAATTAGAAAATTAGTTTTAGCTGTTATAATAATTCTTGTTTTAGTTTTATCAATTTTTTTGGCTAATTATTTTAATTTGACAGGAAAAGTAATTGAAGCATTTTCCTTTAAAGAATATTCTTCAGCTGGGATGGATAATATTCAAGTAAGGCATGTTATTTCATGGGGCAAAGGACAAGTAACTCCTGTTAATGGAGAATATTTTCTTATATTTTTCGGGCGTTATACAAACCATCCTGGAAATGATTATGCTTATTATTCATGGCAAGGAGGAGAGGAAAATAATTATGCAGACTACGAGATTAAACAAGAAGATATTCTTTCTTTTTCTACTTATACAAAATCAGGTTCACCTGGATGCGGGATTGATATTAGATTTAAAAAATCAGGGGACCAGCCTGGTTTTGATTTACGAACAAAAAACCCTATAGACCAAAATGGAAAAAAAGCAAATGAAGGAAATTCCGAGAGCATTGGAAAATGGCATAAAAGAACAATAGTTCTGCCAAGTGATACAGTAGGAAGAAAAATCAATAAAATAAATCTGGCGCAAATAGAAGATAAAGATTCTGGAACTTTTGAGTGTTATTTTGATGATATTAAGATAACAAACCCAACAACAGATGCAATTGCAACACCGGAATATAATGTCTATCTGAATGTTGAAACAACAAAAGATGAATATTTATTGGGAGAGAAAATATGTTTTTCAGGAGATGATTCTTGTGAAGAACAAAGAATAGAAGAACCTCCACCAGAACCCCCTCCAGTCGAACCAACATGTACAGATGATTGCACTCCAAACTCTCGTCGCTGTTGCGCTCAGCCTTCAAATTCATATATCCAAAGCTGTGGGAATTATGATGGTGATTCTTGTTTTGAATGGGGAAGCTGTGGTTCTTGTTCTTCCACAGATCCAATAGTCAGATGTGTAAATGTAAGGGGAATTGATAAATGTTGTAGATATAATGTATGTTATTAAGAAGAATATAAAATGAGAAATAAAAAATTGATAATTTCAATGATTTTGATGTTTTTTTTAGTTGTATTTATCAATTTAATTAGTGTTAGTGCAGAAGAACTATTTACTCCTCAAAAATACAGTTTGACGATTAAATATGCTGATGAAAAATTTAGGGTTATGTCAATAGAACCCTCTTACAATGAATTTAGGAATAAAAAGTCTTTTGGCACAACTAATACGAATTTAATATTGTATTCAAAAATAGGAGACACTCTCTATACCAGTTCATTTTATTTCTCACCTTATTTATATTATGATAATTTTGGTGCAGATAATTCTGGTAATCTTGGAGGGGTTGAAGAATTAAAAGAATTTGATTTTGAGTTAGATATTCCTTATTTTGAAAATATCGGAGAAATTTATTTAAAGACAGATAAAATAATAATAGATGGTGAAGAAAAGGAAATTTCTACAAAAGAGGATGTTTCATATTTTTTTGATAGTTCTTCTGTTATAGTTAATAAAGGTAAAAAGGTCATATCTGGAACATTATCCACTCTTATTGAAACAGCAGATAAAAGTGCAGATAAAGGCGTTCAAGCGATATCTTTGCCTGATAAAAGAATAACATTGAATCCAGGAAAGAAAAAATACTTGAAGGATTTGATTAATAATCAGATATCTTCTGATCTTTCTGCTGGCGAATGGAAGATAACTGTTAGATTTTTAGTTAAAGGAAAAGTTATTGCAGAAAGTTCAAGTTTTTTTAGTGTTTCAGATTCTATTTGTGGAAATGGAATTAAAGAAGCTGGAGAAGAATGCGAGGGAACAGCTTTCGGATGGAAAAGATGCTCGAGTTTTGGGCCATATGATTCTGGAAGTTTAAAATGCACAGCAGGTTGCAGAGTGGATAAATCTGAATGTGCTATTTGCGGGAATGGAGTTAAAGAAGGAACAGAAGTTTGTGATGGTGATACAAATTGTGGTGCTGGACAAGTTGGAAAAAAGAAGTGTATAAATTGTCTGAGTGTTGATAGTACTTTTTGCAGAAGTCCGCCTCCAGCAAGAGGCAATGAATGCCCTACAGATGGTTGTATTTCTTATGGAGGATATACAGTTCCTGGAGCTATTTATCGAACTCCTGCTAAATGCGTAAATGGATATGTACAGCGTATTTGTTCACCATTTGGAGGCATTGGAAGAGCGGCATGTTGTTTGGATAAAAATGTATGCAATCAATTGGGAAGGTGTGATTATAGGGGATATTAAAATGAAAAAAATATTTTTAGTAAATCTTGTAATGATTCTTTTAGTCATGGTTTTAAATATTAATATTGTAGATGCGTCTATATGTTCAGATGGAAAGACAGATGCAACATGCATTGCAACAGAAACATTGCCAGATGGAAAAGTTGGTGTTGATATTGTAACAATGACAGGAAACCCTGATTGTTCTATGCAATCATGTGTTATTAAAAAACATAAAGGAATTTTTGAAATAAAATCTGAATTAGGAGAGTTTACTAATTTAGAAGGAGGAGTTTTAGAAATTGGTGATGCATTGAAATGCAACCAGTTAGAAAATCTTGGTGCATGTTCAACTGTTGATGATTTTTATTGCAGAGATTTAGATGTCACAGGCAAAAAAGCAAAGAGGATTGGCTATTCATTTTGCACTCGTGGAGATAAAGACGCTTTTCATTTTGAATTTTCGTGTGTTTCGGGTATACAAATAAGTGTAAATATTAATGAACAACTAAACGGGATTGAACTAAATGGGGAGATAGTAACATTAGAAGAATTAAATAATTATTTTAAGGGAATTTGTAGTTCTGTACAAGAAGAAAAACTAATTATTAATATTCTTGAACCAAAAGACGACCCTAATTTTTTGAATCCGATAACCCCTCCTTTCAGCATTAAATTTAGTATTCAATCTTCTGAAGGAGGAGGGGTATATTTGTCGAGAACAAGATATAAATTTGTTAAAGAATCCGGAGAAGAAACAAAATGGTTTAATGCCCCTTGGTTTGATATTTGCACAAAAGACTGCCAAAAAATAGGAGGAAATCCATGCGAATGTTTAGTTCAAGATGAAAATTTGTCTCCTGGAAAATATACATTGATTATAAAAGGGGAAACAAGAAATGGAATTGAAGGTCAGGGAAAATCAAGTTTTGTTATAGAAGACCCCTGTATTCTTTTAGATAAAGGAGGTAATGTAAGATTTAGAGTGACTTTTGTTGCTTCTGATAGATTAACAGTAGATGATTTAATAGATTATGCAGGGCTTATAGTAGATGATGGCTTTCATACAATTCAACCATTCGCGAATAATAAAGAAATATTTGAATTTTACTATAATGAAAATCTTGTTCCAAGCAGTGAATTAAAATTTACTTCTGATATTGGAGGGCATCTCTTGAACTTAAAAGGCGAGCGAGAAATAAAAAAAAGAGGCTGTGAAGCAAATAATATTATTTTTTTAGATCCAAGTCAACACCCAGGATATACACAAATGAGGGGGGTAATTTATCTTGGGAAATATTTTAAAGGAGATGAGGGTATTATTTATGAACATCCTGGTATGGATAATCCATTATCAGCAATGCATGAAGAAGGGCACGAAATTTGTAAATTAAGTGACGAGTATGTTTCTAAAAAAAGAATATCGCTTTCTAGATCTATTAACTGTGATATAACTCCTTGTAATAAATGGAGTAAATATGGATTTCTTTGTATTGGGACAGATGATCCTTTAGATGAAGATGGATGTTCTTTAAGTAAATGGAAAAGATCTTCTTATAATAGTATAATGAATAATCCATTTGAATCAGGTGGAGAAAAATTTAATATGATGAGTTGTGCAAGCTGCCTTATGGAATTGGGAATTAAGACAAATTTAGATTCTGCTGTAGAAGAATGTAAATGCCTTTTAAATCCACAAAGCAAAAAATTAGAGTCAGAAAAATTAATGGGTGCTGGTTTAGAGTCACAATCTTCAGAATGCAAAACAAAAGACCCCTGTGTAGAGTTAATTAAAGATAAAGGGTGGAGTGATTGCTCATCGAATGTTGTTAGTGGTGCATTAGGATGTTGTCCTTCTGGTAGAATTTGTTGTCAGGCTAAAAAAGGAAATGCATGTTGTCCTCCACAGAGAAATAGGGCAGGAAGTCCTTGTGGGGAGTGGGATGGAATAGCTTATTGTAAGGATGGCGATTGTAAACCTGAAGAAACAAAATGTGCAGCAAAATGTTGTAATGTTGAAATGAGTTGTTGTCATTATCCAAGCGCCAAAAATTTTTGTCAATATTCTAAAAATGTAAAACCTTCAGATGATAAATGTGAACCTTGTGGAAAACTACCTGTATACTGCATAAAAGGAGATATTAAATTAAGAGACCCAAAATTATGCTGTGAAAGTGGGTATAATTGTAAGTCTGTTGGTGGGGAAGAAGTTTGTGTTCCGTCAGAAGAAAAATGTAAAGAGAAAGATAAGGTCAGTTGTACTGGTTCTGGGGAAAAATATAGAGATATGACTGTATGTTGCCTTGACAAAGAAAAATGTGCTACTCATCCAGATGGATGGCCTTATTGTTTAGATGAAATTAGGTAAACTTCATTTAATTAAATATGATCTAAACCCTAATGCCAAAAAGGTAAGCACTCTAGAAAGGAATCACTAGCTGATTTTAAGTAATATAATTCTAATTTTTGTCTTTTAGTTAATTTTTTATATGAGTAATCTTTTATTTTCTCATTATCACAATATATAATAAACATATCCATAAAAGGTTCATCTCTTTCTTTAAATAATTTGGGTAATTGTTTTTTTATCCATTGATTCACCTCTTCAGTTGATAATTCTTCTAAAGTCATCCCTTGATTCACTTCTCCAGTTGATAATCTTCCTGAAAGATAATTTTTTATATTTTTAATCCATTCATTAGAAACCATCTTTCTAGACTCTTCATCATAATTAGTTTGTATCCTATATCTAATCTCATTTATTTCAGTAGGAATTAAATAAGATCTTTGATTCACACACCCGCCTGCAGCTATTCCAAGCATTTCTGCTCCTACCAATAAGTTTGTAAGTGATCTTGGTATTTTCATAAAATTTAGAGGTTTGTGAGGTATTTAAATCTTACTATTTTGTTACTATGTAATAGTAGTTTAATTGGAGTGGAAAGGGGGAGCAGAAAGTGGGTTCATGTTGTAATCCTGGAAAATGTGCTACAACTCCAAGAGGAATTCCTTATTGTACTGATGAGAAAAGGTTCTAGTTTTATTTACCTAGATAATATAAATTCCCATGCTATAGGATGATCTTGCATACTTTTAAGTACTCCATTAATCCAACGTAACTCTAATTTTTGTCTTTTAGTTAGATTACTTAATGAAAGGCATTCTTTCCCATATATATCAGAGTATTTAACTAATACTTTCATAAATTCCTCATCTTTTTCCCTTATTAATTTAGGTAATTCATGGTTTATCCACTGGTTTTTTTCTTCTTTTTTAAGCCCAACTTCTACTGAATCATATTCGCAGCTTTTTACACTTTCAAATAAAGAGCTTTCTTTATATTCTCCTTCGAATTTTTGTCTTATTTGCGAGGCTTCGGATTCAGAAATTCTATAATTTTGTGGAATCATCGCACATCCGCTTCCAAGCAAAGCTGCTAAGCCTAATGCAGCTGTTCCAATTCTGCTGAATTTTCTTGAGGTTTTCATCTTATACATCCTCCCTGCGTTCTTAAAATAAGCAATCCAAGTTTTGAAGGATCGCCGATGTACATGAGAAATTTATCTTCTAAAGATGGATTTTCTATATTAATCCATGGAAATTTTATCCTAGATTCTTCTATCCTTTTTGATGGTAATTTGTTTAAATCTAAATCATCAATCTCCTTTTTTTCTTTTTTTGATAATAAATCATAATAGGAATTAAGGTTAGTGTAAAGGATTATAAGAGCTTGTATAGTTACCTTTTCTCTAGTTTTAATGATCTTTCTATTTACTTTGTCTTTTTCTCCTTCAATTGCCCATTGAGTTTCCCATTCATTCTTTTGTTTTTCTGAAAAATGATATCCCCTATTTTTAAGAACAGATTCTAAATCTTCTATTGTGTAATCCAATGTATATATTTGTCTTTTTGGCTCAATATTTGGTTTAGAGGGGGTACTACACCCAGCTCCAAGCAAAGCTGCCAAGCCTAATGCAACTGTTCCAATCCTGCTGAATTTTCTTGAAGTTTTCATACAATAAAAGAGAGTTTAGAATTTATAAAGGTTTCTATTTTGTAACTACTTATGAGATGTTACATACAATTTTTCTGATACTTAAACTAATCCTTTATGAATCTTAATCATAAAATCCTTGAAATCTTTTTTATTTTCCCAATAAGGATTAAGTTTTTGTTTTACCTTTTCAATAAATGGATAGTTTTTATGTAAATCTTTCCTCCAACCAAACTTGTTAAAACGATTATCTGTTAGGATAAATTCAGGAATAACTTCTGATATTTTCCATATTTCTTGATTAATTCTCCAAGGCATTTCAACATCTTTAATAATTTTTTTGAAAGTCCCCCAATACTGTAAATGCAAGAGCTCTTATGCTGTAACATAAGAAGTCATATTCTTAATAGGATTTATAAAAACCTTATTTTCCGGGGTATACATTGCCCTTATTATTTCTGTGATATAAACTATTACATTATTAAAAGGAAAATCAAGGCCCTGTAATTTCATGTTGTCAATCTTTGACTCAATGTAAAGTAAGAAACCCTACACCTACAACAACACAATATTATTGTGCATAGTTAAACAAACAAAATGAAAAAAATATTATTTATCAATTTTTTAATTTTTGAGTACTATCAAAAATCAATTTTTCAGCATTTTTTCTAGCAATTCTTTTGCTATATTATAATCGGCTCTTTTGTTGCTTAATCTCATTACTTGTCCCATTAGGAAATTTATAGCTTCTTTTTTTCCTGATTTATAATCGTTAACAGCATTAGTATTTTCTTTTATTACTTGCTCTACTATTTTTTCTATTTCTGATTTTTCTGATATTTTTAAATGTTTTTTTGCCTCTTTTATAGGAGAGAAAGATTTTGGAATAAACATATTTAAAATTTCTTTGGCTTTTAGCTCTGTAATTATTTTTTCTTCTACTAATTTAAGCAATTCTATAAAATGTTCAACTTTTATTTCTATATCTTCGTCTGAGAGCTCTTTTTTGTTGTAATTTAAGACTCTTGGGAGCTCTATGATTGTCCAAGGAATTGCTATCTTTGAGCTTATCTCTTTTATTACTTTTTCAAAGAATTCTGCTATATCTAATTTTTTTGTAAGAACTTCAGCGTGTTTTTTTTCTATCTTATGTTTTTTTATCAGTTTTTTAAGTTTTACTTTTGGGGTTTCAGGAAGAGAATCCTTTAATTTATTTATTCTTATTTTTTCTATCTTAATTACAGGAAGATCTGGATCAGAAATAAATCTATAATCTTGGGCTTGTTCTTTTGAACGCATTCTTATTGTTGTTTGCTTTTCGGGATTGAACATTCTTGTTTCCTGAAATTTTGGAAGTTCTCCTGGTTTTTGCTGTCTTTTTATTTCTGCTTCTATAGCATCTTTTATATTTTTTAATGAGTTAATATTTTTCATTTCTACTCTTTCTCCTTTTAGTTCAGGAAGAGAAACATTGACATCTGCTTTTATTCCTGAAGATTTATTTATTGCCTTTATATAATTTAAAGTCGGGATTAACTGCCTTAACCATTCTATAACTTCATCTGAATTTTTGAAATCCGGCTCTGTTACAATTTCAACCAAAGGAATTCCTGACCGGTTATAATCTATTTCTCCTGTTTCTGGGTTCCAGGCTGCAGGATCTTCTTCAACGTGAACTTCTCTTATTTGTATATTTTCAAATTTTCCGTTTGTTCCTACTGGAATTGCATGAGTTCCTGAAATTGTATTTTGGTAGCCTTTTGGGAGATCAGGCCAATCATAGTGTTTTCTCTGCCAGACTAAAGTCTCATTAATTTTACAATTTAAAATTAAGGCGATTTCTATTATTTTCTTTATTGCTGTTGAATTTGGCAATAATGGCTTTGCTCCTGGCTGTCCTGTGCAAATAGGGCAGATGTTTGTATTTGGCTTTGCAAATTTCATTCCATGAATTGATTTACATTTGCAGAATAATTTTTCATTAGTATCTAGGTATCCATGGATTTCCAATCCTATCTTTGCCATTGTTTTTTGAAGGAAGTTTGATTTATTAATTTAATTATAAGGTATCTTTTTAGAGTAAGTTTTTTATAGTTTAATTTTCTTGTTTAAGGATGAAAAATTGGGTTTGGATTGTACTTATTCTTTTAGTTGTAGTTTTATCTGTATATGTTTTTTTATTCAATTTTGAAAAAAAATCAACAGGAAATGTGATAAGCAATCCAGGATTGCTTTTATATTATACTTTTGAAGGAAATTTAAAGGATTATTCTGGAAATAGTTTGGATTTAATTAATGAACAAGAACTTATTTTTGACAGCGGAGTTATTGGACAGTCTATAAGATTAGAGGGGAATGAAGCTTTGATACTTCCCTATATTGATAAATTAAACACTCCTGATGATTTATCTGTTTCTTTATGGGTTAAAAAGCAAGAGTCTGCTTATCCAAATCCGGTATTTGTTTCTAAAAGATACTGGCAAAATTCTGGATGGTTTTTTGGAGTTAATGAAAAAACAAATGTGCCTGTATTTCAAATCTCTGATGGAACTAAATATCTAGCTGTTCCTTTTGGAGTTGCAATAAGAAATAATGAATGGTATCATTTGGCTTTTGTTTTAAATAAAGGAAAATTCAAAGCATATATCAACGGGCAACTTGTTAGAGAAGATTCAAAGACTCTTCCTCCACAAATAATCCCTAATCTTAAACCAATTCTTATAGGAAAAAATCAGGAAAATGATAATAATTACTTTAATGGTTTAATGGATGAAGTTAAGATTTATAATAGGCCTCTTTCTGATCAAGAAATAAATAAAATATTTCAGAATAGCAATGTAAACAGCACAGGAACTATTGAAAAGCCAAAAATAACGCAAAAATACACTACTTTAGATTCTAATCAAAAAAAATCCTTTTTTGGCTCGCTATTTGGATGAAATTTTAAAGAATTATTCTTTTTTATTATTGCATTATTATTAATTGGGGCTTGAAAGATTAACCCATATTTCTC
>JBBSZC010000004.1:0-120183 GCA_038044925.1 Nanobdellota archaeon
AAGACAAAGATTATTCTGAAATGGAAAATACTATGGCTTGTGCTAGCAATGTTCTTGAAATGAATGCAAATATGGTTTACAAGTGCAAGACAACTCTTACAGGATTAAAAAACAAAGAAGAGAATGTATTCTTCTTTAAATGCGAAGACCAGCCATATATGCCTAAGAATGACAGAAATATAATGAGCCAGAGTTATAAATTTAGTCTGATAGGAACAGAACCTTTAGTTATAAAAGACAGCTCTCTAAAGCCAAATGAAACAATCAGAGATTCAACTGAAATTGTTAAAGTTACTTTAGAAGCAGAAACACAAGCAGGATACAACAAAGGAGAAGCAGTGTGCTCTTACACTGGTATAAAAGATGCATCTTCTGAAAAATATATAGAATTCTTTAATACACACTCGTACAAGCACTCTACTGATTTGAATCTTCCTTCAGGAACCTATACTTATTACATAAAGTGTGTGGATTTAGGAGGAAATGCTGATATTAAATCTGTAAGCTTCGGTGTTGAGACAGATACTAGTGCTCCTGTAGTTGTAAGAGCATATCATGATGAGAGTTATTTAAAAATAATAACTAATGAAAAAGCAAGTTGTGTTTATGGAAAAGATTCCTGCAGTTATTCATTTGCAGATGGAATAAAAATAACAAGCGTGGATGATAAAGAGCATTTCACAGACTGGAATACAAATTTCAATTATTACATAAAGTGTGAGGATGAATTTGGAAATTCTCCTATTCAAAATTCATGCTCAATTACTGCAAGGCCATCAAATGATTTTAAATGATGTTTTAGTTCTTAAAAATTCTTGATGACAGATAATTTTAAATATTAATTTTTATATTTTATGGGCTACATTAATAAATAAAACATATTACGAGCGAAGCGAGAGTTGTTGGATATTTTAATAGTAAAAACTTATAAATAAACATATTGTTATTTATAAATATGAATAAAATAAAAAGAGGACTAGAAAAAAATAATAGGGGGCAAATCCAACTTTCATTTGGAATGATATTTTCAATAATATTAATTATTGTTTTTATTGCATTTGCATTTTATGTGATATGGATTCTTTTGAATAATAGGGATATAGGAAGCATTGCTGTTTTCACCAATGATTTTCAAAAAGATATAAACAAAGTTTGGAGCAGTGATTCTGCTTCACAAGAAAAAACTTATTCTCTTCCTGAAGATGCGGAAAAAGTTTGTTTTATAGATGATTCAAAAATATATTTTGAACCGCGTGCAAGCGGAGGAGATTTTAATTATTTTGAAATAGAGCATATTAATATTGCAAAAATGAATGAGAATGGAGAATTTTGTCTTGATGTTGTTAATGGAAAAGTTAATCTTATTCTAAAAAAAGATGAAGGAGATGAATTAGTTCTTATTGAAGAGTCTGAATAAATCCTAAGTGCTAATAATAAAATCCATTAGGTTGTTTAATATGATTATGAGCTGATAGATAAATTAAAAGATATTTAAATATAGATTTCTTAATTAATTTATTAAAAGAGGATAATATGGCAATTAGAAGAAGATTAAATAAAAAAGCAGACATTCAAATTTCGTTTTCGTGGCTATTTGCTTTAATTGCGGGTGCAGTTATCTTATTCTTGGCTATTTACATATCTACAAAATTAATAATGAATCAGACATATGTAATGAGTACAGAGACTGCAAAACAAATAGAAATTCTCACAAACCCTTTAGAAACAGGATTTGAATCAGAAACTGCTAGAGTTATGACTCTTCAAACAGATACTAAAATTTATAACGAGTGTTATGATGGAGGAAATTTTGGAGAACAGGGAATTAAACTCACTCAGAAAAATTTTGGAAAATGGCCTGAGCCAGGAGCAGAAATAAAATTCAAAAACAAGTATATTTTTTCTGATTCAGAAGTTCAGGGAAAGAATTTCTATTTAATGTCAAAGCAATTCAATTATCCTTTTAAAATTGCAGACTTGATAATTTTAACTTCTGCGGAAAAAGAATATTGTCTTATAGATGCTCCTGAAGAAATTGAAGATGATAAAAATGTATTTCCTGATAATGTAAAATTTGAATCTGAAGGATGTTCAAAAGAAAGCATTAAAGTATGTTTTGCAGGAGGAAAATGCAGTATAAATGTCAATTATGCCTTTAATTATCTAGAAAAAGAGGGGAAGAGGCTAGAATTTACCAAAGATTTGTTGTATGGAGCAATATTTTCTGATGGTATTATATATAACTGCCAGATTAAAAGAATCATGAAAAGAGCGAGTATTTTATCTGATTTATATTCTAACAAAATAGAAATAGTTTCTAGAAAAGATTGCAATTCAAACTTGAAAGAAAATTTAATACAATTCAAAAATTTTGCAGATGTTGATGAAAAAACAAATATTAATTTCCAGATTTTAGATGAGATTAAAGAGGATATAGAAAATAAAAATAAAAATGCAGATTGCAGGCTGTGGTAATCTCCTTTGAATTGGCTTTGGGGATGATAAAAAATGAAAAATAAAAAAGCACAATTAAAGATTCAGCAGATGGCTTTCATGTTAATAGCTGTAACTCTATTTTTTGTTTTAGTTGGATTAATGATATTAACAATATATATGGGTGGTTTGAAAGATACAGCTAATATTTTAGAAGAAGAAAAAGCAATACAGCTAATTTCAAAACTCGCGAATTCTCCTGAGTTTTCTTGCGGGGATGTATTTTCTAGAACAACTAATTGCATAGATATGGATAAAGCTGTTGCTATAAAGGGTGTAAAAGACTATAATGATTTTTGGGAAGTAAATGGCTTGACAATAAAAAGAATCTATCCTCAAGAAACAGGAAACAAGGAGTGCACTTTGGCTAATTATCCTGGATGTGATAAATTAACTATAGTAGAAAAAAGTGGTTCTTTTATAGAATATTCTAATTTTGTCAGTTTATGCAGAAAAGAGCTAGATGTTAATCAAGAGAAATATGATAAATGTGAATTAGGGATAATCTTAGTAAGCCCTAAAGAAAAGGGTTAAGAGTTAAGAAAATGAAGACAAAGAACAAAAAAGGGCAGGAGGAAATGGTGGGATTTGCATTAATTGTAATAGTTGTGGCTGTAATTTTATTAATATTTTTGGGCTTTATGATAAAAAAACCCGTTCAAAGAGAGATAGAAAGTACAGAAGTAGCTAATTTTTTAGATTCTAGCTTGCAATTTACAAGTGATTGCAGGGATTTGGGAAATAAGGGTTATTTAACTGTTTCAGATTTAATTATAGAGTGTAGAGAACAACAACCTTGCCTTGATGAAAGAGATACTTGTAATGTTTTAGAAGAAATATTAAAAGGAGTTATGGATAATACCTGGAATACTAAAAACAATGTTAAAGGATATAAACTAGAAATAATTTCTGGTTTAGATAAAGAAAAAGAAAACAATGAAAAATTGCTTTTAATAGAGTCTGGAAATCAGACTAAAAATTCTCAAGGAACCAGCCAAACACTTGGAAAAGATACAGATATAAATATATATATTAAAGTCTATTATTAGAGTTTTTAAGAGTAAGGTTTGAGTTTTTCTAGTTAATTAGCTGATTTCATCTTCATTCGGCTATATTTTTACACGAAAAACAATTTCATCTACAACTATTTCTGGCTTGTGTCTTATCCTATTATTGACTTTTTCTTCTGTAAAAACTATAAGACCAAACCTTTCTAAGAGCTTTATATCATGATTTACTGCCTTAAAACTTCGTTTTAGCTTTTTCGCAAGTTCGTATATAGAAGAGGGTTTTTGGGTTTTAATAACATTTAAAATTCTGGCTTTTTCGTTGCTAAGTAATTGTCTTAAAGCTAAAATTCCTGAAAAATCATAGCTATTTTTTTCTGGATGAGCTCTTTTAAATATAGAAAAAGCCCCTGCTGACTCAAAAAGAGTTATTTCCAGTGTTTTAATCTTTGCCATTTAAATATATGTTTTATTTTGTAATATATTACAATAAAAATAGACTATATTAATAAATGTTTCTATCATCTATAGGAATAATATGTATTTATAATATAGTAACAGCGAAACCTTTATAAATAAAACCACTGAAAAGAGGGTTTTTTAGTTGAATGGGGGAAAACTAATAGCTAAGCTTTTTAAAGAAAACTTAATTTAAATCTATACCCAAAAGGGTGATCTATAGGGAATTAAGATGTAACAAATGAATACCCTATGTCATTTGTTTTTATTCAATTTTCCCTAAAAGTTGCTTTTTAGGCAACATGATTATACAATTGAAAGGAGGTTAAAAAAAATGAGATTAAATTTTAAAAAAATATCAGCGGTTTTAGGTAGTGCTGTAATGATTGGTAGTTCTTTAGGCATTGCTGCTGCTGCAGCTTTCCCAACTGATTTCACATCTGCTACTCCTGCTATAGTTTATGGTAATAGTGGTCCTTTGGATCAAACACCAGCAACAAGCATTTCAACATATTTAGCAGATAAAGTTCCAGCAACAGGTGGAGCTCCTACAGGAGAGTCTCTTAAAATTGCAAGAGCTTCTACTGAATTTAATTTAGGAGAAGGTATTGAAGATGTAATATCAACATCTATCACTGATACTAGCCCAGGAAGTGGTTTACCCACAATTTTATCTAACGGTGTTTATCTAGATGATGACAACGATGAGTTTGATTATACTCAAAAGATTGATACAGGTAATATCACATTTAATATGTGGGAAGATAGTGATTATGCTGAAGACGAACCTACAGTTGGTATAAAGGTTGCAAATGGCGGACATATTCTTAACTATACTTTAGAATTTACTGACCAGCCTTTATGGAGTGATTTACAATCAACAGACATAACTATTCTAGGTAAAAAATACTTTATTCTAAGTTATGTGAATGCAACAACATTGACTTTATTAGATGCTGCTCAATCAACAACCTTAGAGCAAGGAGAGTCTGCAACTATGACTATTAATGGAGTTGTTTATGATGTTGTTTGTACTTATGTAGGATCTTCAACAGTAAGATTTACTATAAATGGTGTTGAGACAAATGCTCTTGCTGCTGGAGAAACACAGAAAGTAAGCGGAGCATATATAGGTGTTAAATCTATAGATTCTCAAAACTACGCAGATGGTCTTAAAAGAGCACAATTTAGCGTTGGTATAGGAAAACTTAAATTAGTAAGTGGTTCTGATGTTGAAATGAATGATGATAGTGTTACTAATCTTAAAGCAACAATAAACTATACTGGAAGCAGTACAGGAACTAAACTTACAAAGGTTCAAATAAGATGGGATGCAAAGGATGACTTGTTTGTTACAGAGAAAGGTGTGATAACAATGCCAGGATTTGAAGCTGTAAAAATTTCTTCAACAGGTTTAAAATATCCTGTAGAAGAAAAGATCAAAGTCAAGGCAGGAAGTGACAGTTATATCGAATTAATAGACTTCCCTTTGAAGAGTGCTAAAACAAATATAGCGATTGTCTATGGTGATAATAAAAATTTCACTGGTATTGGTAAAGGTGCAGGTGATTTACTTGGCACTACAAATGACTCTAGAATGAGATATGATGGAGATACTTTTGACCAATTCATTGCTTCATGGAGTGATGGAAAAGATGGAGAATCTTACTTAATGAAGATAACTGACATCAAAAACGATAGTGGAACTACTAAAGCTACTTTCCAGTATAAAGATGATACTTCATCTACTGGTTGGAGTGATGCAGGTGCTAACAAAAAAGAAGGTGATGAAGTTTCAATAGGAAATATTGTTTTGACTGTAGGAAATATTGACAGTACAAACAAGGTTATCAACTTCACAGGAGGCAGTAATGTAAACTTCAGAACTCTTTATACAAAAGAGGGTATGAAGCTTTATTTACCTTGGAATGAAACATTCGGAAGTGCAAGTTCTTGTACATATGGTGCTGCTGCAATAGGACAGCTTGGTTGTTTGAATATAAGTGTAGATAGTGATGGTTCAACAATTAATCTAACTCTTCAAGAAGAAGATAAAGACGAAAACAAGTATGGAGGAAGGAACATAACACTAACATTGGGTTGGAACACTGCTTCAACAAAAGAGGCAGAAGTGGTAAATATTGTATATGGCCCTGGTCCAAGCACTACTGGAACATCTACAGAAATACAAAGTACAGATATTTTCAGAAACTTTGTTTATTCAGTACTTGCAACTGAAGTCTTATGGACAAAACCAAGTAGTGGACAAAAAAGTTTAGATGCTGTTTATCATGGTGATGAAGTAATTGCAGATGTATATCTTACATCTTCAACTGCTACAACAGGAGCTGCAGGAAGTATGATTTTCAAAGACAGCGAGAAAACATCTTGGGAAACTAAGAATGTGATTCTTGTTGGTGGAAGTTGTATTAATACTGCTACTGCTACTGCATTGGGAGTCGCATCTGGAACTTGCGCTGGAGCATTTACAACAGCTACTGGAGTTGGTAGAGGACAATACTTGATACAAAGTGTTGGTGATAAATTTACAACCGGTAAGCTTGCTCTTGTAGTCGCAGGTTATGATGCAGAAGACACTGCTGCTGCTGCAACAAAGTTGACCAAAAGGCCAGCTGAAATTGATACAGCTAAAGGCAATAAATACCTTGGACAAACAGTACTAGGTGAAACATCTGTACTTACTAAAGTAGGTTAAAACCAAAAAAATAATTTTTTCTTTTTTTCTTTCTTTTTTTATCGCTTATTGAAAATTATACCTTGCCCTTATTTTATTAGTTGTTGTCAAGAACCATACAGTAAACTGTATGGCGTGTCTGGTTCTTGAGCACCCCAAAATTTGATTTGCTTACTCACGAGTTAAAACAGGGAGTTTGCGCAAATACAAATTTTGCTGTATCAAAATCTTTTTATACTATAAACTAAGATATATTTTACATTAATGAACTCAAATAAAAGAGTTATTAAATAAGATTATGGATATAAGAAAAATAGCTTCAAAGGACGATGAAGAGAGAAAAAAGAAAAGAAACCAATGGATAGTTGGGATTATACTTTTAGTGATAATGGTTTTGAGCACTGTTGGATATTCTTTTTCAGGAGGGGAAAGAAACAACAATAATCCAGGTAAAATAAATTATAATGGATTTATTTTTCAGAAGTCTGGAGATTTGTGGTATTTGGATATTAATAAGAATCAATTCACATTCCAATATAACCCGAAAGAAACAGAAAATATTGAGCAAGATAAACTAAAAAAATTGAATGATTATTCCAATAAACCATTATATATTTATTCTGAAAATGAATTAGCAACTCAAGAAATTTACAAAAATATTGGGAATTTTGTGCAGAGAATGCAACCTGCTTGTTTAGATAAACAAAGCTGCAATGAAGATTATCCGATAAAAGATTGCAGCAATAATTTTATAATTATAAAATCCGCAGAAAACTCTTCTTCTTCAATAAAACAAAATGGGAGTTGTGTGTATATACAATCCAGTGAAGAGAATATAATAAAAACAAGTGATGAATTTTTGTTTAACATAATAGGTGTTAAGTAATGTAAGGAGTAGTTTGAAGCAAATAATTTTTATAGATATAATCAATAAAAATAGCATTGATTATAAAAGAATAATATTTAAAAACTCAGAATAAAATTGTATATTATGGCTAAAAAAGAAAGTAAAGGGAAAAAAACTGAGGAAAAGAAAGAAGAGGTATGTGAAACTTTTGTAATAGAAAAAGACAGGAAAGAAAAAATTGTTGAGTCTTGCGGAGAAATTAATAATGATAAAGAAAAAGAGGAGATAAAGAAAAGACAAAATAAACAATTAAAAACTATCTTAATTTTTTCATTTATAATAATGATTTCTTTTGCAGGGGTTTTTTATATGGTTAATTCTAGCAAGAACTTTAAATATATGGGCCTTGATTTTCAAAAATTAAAAGAAGGGGATGTTACTTTCTATAAAACAACTTTTCCTATGTATTTAACTGGAAAGCATATTGCGGATTATAATATATACATAAGAAACAATCCTGGAAAGCTTGATGAAAAGATACCCTTTGAAGGAGATTTGAAATTAACTGACATGTTTATACTAAATATGACTGGGGATTTTAATTGCAACGGAGATGGAATAATAGCTATAGCTAATTTCCAGCAAGTAATGAATGTATTTAATGTTAAAATAGCAAAGGATGATAATGCGACTTGTGATGAATTAGGAAGATATGGGTTTATAAAAATTCAGGCTGGAGAAAAAAGCATGATAAAAAATACTGGTCCTAAATGCTATGAATTTAATATTGCTAATTGCGAGATTCTTAAAGTAACAGAAAGATTTTTATTAGAAGTTATGAATGGGAACGCTATAGGAAATTAAAAAGATTTATTTTTAATTAGTTTATATAAAAATTTTATGTCTGAATAAAATGGAATTCCTTTTATTTTAAATATTGCTACTTCTATAAACCAAATCCCAATAATAAAAATTGTGCTTAAAAAATACCAAAGAACTTTATGCGCTAAATTAAATAAATCTAAATTAGAAGAAAATAAAATCCCTAAGAAGAATATTCTTAATATATTCAGCAAAAGCAAAAGCAAAAATGAGCTGAAAATCATCATTAATCTTTTTTTAATTGGAATGTTTGGAATAGATAAATTAAGAACTAACAATAAATAATAAGCAGATCCCGCCACACATGCATAAACAATATCAAAACACCCATTGCCAAAATGGACAATATTCCCAGAAACTGAAGCTTTAAAAAAAAGACTTGCTAGAAAAAAAACAGAATAAACAGTTAATGGCGTAAAAACAAGGTAAAAAATATACAGCCCGCCTATTGAAACTAATAATAAAAATAAATATCTTATAAATATTCCTATAATAAATTTATTATCTTTCTTGCTCTCTTTTTTCATTAAGAAACTAGGAAAATGGAATTTAAAAGTTTAATGTATAAGGAAATTATTTGGATACTATAATGATACTATAATGCAATTGATAAAAAAATTAGATAAACTCTTAACTTTTAGCAACTCTTACAGCTATAACAATTATAATTATAACTAAAATTACATTCAAAGCTCCAATAGCCCACAAGTACCAGTTTTCTCCTGAAATTATATTCCCAGTAATTCCAAAGTTAAATCCTGATTTTGTTATTGTAACTGCAACAGGTTGTTTTATTGTTCCTGTTGTTGAACTAATTTGAATATTAAAAGTTTTATCTCCTTGTGCATTGTCATTTGCTTTTAGTATGAATTTAACTTCTTTAGATTCTGCTTTTTCCAGAGTTATTGCTGTGGGCTCTATGCTTGCCAAAGTTGCCCATTCAGAATAATCTGCAACTTGTATAGTAAATGTTTGTTTAAAATTTCCTGTATTAGTAATTACAGAATTTACAATTAAATCTTCACCGGCTTTTCCTCCTGATACAATTTCAGCAGTTATAGATGCTTTAGGTGCAGTTTGACATGTTCCTGCCTCTAAAGTTAACGGGAATAAATATACAGCATCCTGCTTATCTCCTTTATTGTCTTCTATTTGATAGATATCTCCATTCTCGTCAAATACTTCTATCTGGAAAGTATGAGTCTTTTCCACTAGGTTTTCTGGAATAGTTATAGGTATTCTAACATCTTGGCTTTCACCAACATCTATATTTCCTGCTATTTGATTTATATTTATTACAAAATCTTTATTATATAATCTTACAGAAACATCGCTTTGATCCTTTTTACCTACATTAAACAATTCAAAAACAACTTCTGCTTCAGAACCGCAAGAAGGTTTTTCTGGGTTTATTTTAACTTTAGTTTCGTCTAAAGAGATTTCATCATTATTTCTTGATACTTTAACATTTTCAGAAAATTGTGCGCATTGAGTTTCTTCTGAAGCATCTGAATCATCATAAGCTTTAACATAAAATATATAGTCAGAATCCCCTGTATTTGAATTTAAGTCAGATGGATTTATTTGGAACTTAAGAGTATAATCCTCATCATTTCCGTCATTAACGTCAAAATCAGTTTTATCTTCAAAAATGAACTCTTCTTCTTTAGTATCATATAAGCCGTATTCTATTGTTCCTGAGATGTCATCTCCTCTCCTATTATCTATATTTACAGTAATTTCAATATTATTTAATGGCCTCCATTTCCAAGCATCTGAATTATCTAATTCTTCATCTGTTACATCTAAAGATATCCAATTTCCTTTTTCACCTAAAATACAATAGTCTGAAGCTGAAAAAGAAAGTGTTTGTGTAATAATTGCAGGAGGTTGGGTTCCAGTTACAATTAAATCAGTAGAATAAGTTTTTCCTAATACAAATGTGAATCCTGAAGGCACAGTATAATCAACAACTATACTCTGTACTACATTTTCTGTTAAAGTTGTGTTTAGAGGAATAGCAAATTGAATAACGTTTCCGCTTTCAGTAATAGGAGATAATCCTGAAAAACTAATACTCTCATTTTTATCGCTCTTTAATAATATAATAGCAGAAGTGCCTGTTTTAGAAAGTGTTGGTATACTAGTGAAAGTAATTGTAGCACTTGTAAAACCTATCAAAGCTATCAAAATCAATATTCCTGAAATCAATACCTTGAAGTTTTTGCTTTCCATTTTGTAATCATTCCGCAGTTACTATAGTTTATAAAGTTTTCTATTTTGTGGAAGATATTAAAAAATATGAAAATATCTTCAAAAAGATTTATATAATTAAAGATATTCAATAGAATATACAAAAGATGGTGATTAAATCTAGAGAAAATACTCTCGGTGCATGGGCTTTTTTAATAGGAGTAATATTGGCTATATCGATAGGGATTTCTACATCTATATTTTCTATACCTACTATTACTAAATATAGCCCTGCAATTTACGGAGTTTTAGTATTATTAGGAATTGGAGTTGGATTCATGAATCTGCATGGAAGAGATACTCAGAGTTTCTTATTAGCAGGAACAGCGCTTGTTATTGTGAGCAAGTTTGGGATGGAGAGTGTTTCAGGAACAATTATTGGAATTAAAATAGGAATTGCTGTTAGTTCTGCTTTTAGCGCATTATTGATATTGTTTGTGCCTGCAACAATTATTGTAGCTCTTAAGGCTGTTTTTGATTTAGCTAAGGTTTAATATCTAGCAAGGGGCATTAATCCTTAGGGTTAACTTACACCACTTAAGCGATATTTTCTCGAGGAGGAATTATAATTTAGTTTTTTCACAATTTTAGACTAGATAATAAGAATTATTCTCTAAACACATATCTTCCTCTATCTTTGTAAACGACTTCTCCTCTAAATTGTTCTCCCTTTTGATATAATTGAGATTGATAAGCTTGATTTAGAACTGATGCTACTTCATCAGCAGTTTGATGATTAGTCGCATTTGGATAAGTTGCTTCCATCACATACCTTATTCCTGCATCTTTAGCTTCTCTTGCAATTTGAAGTAATTGAGGATCTCCTGTTAAAGTATCTGTTCCTTCTATTAAAGAAAGTTCTAGTGGATTTGGAGTTTTAACACATTTTCTAATAAAAGGAAGTTCTTTTTCTATATCTCCTTTTATTGCTTCACAATTAAAAAATGCGTATGCTTTCCCCACCTTTGTAGATTTCCTTGAATTATAGTCTTCTCTACTAGGATGAACTACAATACCTTGTCTATCAACAAAGGACATCTCTCTTGGAAATTCTATTTTGTTTGCCATAGATTATATAGTCATATCTACTATTTAAATCTTACTATTGTTGTTACTTAATAATTACATTCTATACCTTATAATTTTATTACATATAATACAAATATTTATAAACTATATTGTAATATGATTATTATGTTGCAAGAAATAAAGGAGATAATAACATTACAGAAACGGGAAATTGAAATAAAACTCAAAGAAAAGTATATTGAAAGAAATCAGAATTTGAAACTGAATAATGATTTGATAAAAGTGATAATTGGGCCTAGAAGAGCTGGAAAATCATTTTTTGCAATACACTTTTTAAACAATCAAGGGAAATTTGGCTATGTGAATTTTGACGATGAAAAATTAACAGATGTAGATAATTATGATGAAATAATTACTGCTATGAACTCTGTTTACGATAATCCTAAATTTGTTCTTTTTGACGAGATTCAAAATCTGCCTAAATGGGAGCTATTTGCCAATAGACTGCAAAGGCAAGGATATAATTTAGTTATTACTGGAAGCAACTCAAATCTTTTAAGCAGAGAATTAGCAACACATCTTACTGGAAGACATTTATTAACCAACATCTTTCCATTTTCTTTTAAAGAATATCTCAAATTTGAAAATAAAGAATTAATAACTGCTGAAATAAAAGAAAAGTTATCACAATACTTACTTAATGGGGGTTATCCAGAAATATTGTCAAAAAAAGTTGAATTAAAAGAATATCTATCCAATTTGTTTAATTCAATATTATACAAAGACATAGTAAAAAGATATAAAATAAGAAATCCTAAACAGATTGAGGATTTAGCGCTTTATCTTATTTCAAATATTGCAAAGGAATATTCTTATAATTCCTTAACAAATATTGGGAAAATTAAAAGTTCGCATACAACAGAAAAATACATTGGTTATTTAGAAGAATCTTTTATTTTGTTTAGTCTAAGTAGATTTTCATATAAAGTTAAAGAGCAATTATCTTCAAACAAAAAAATTTATTGTATAGATAATGGATTTATTCAAGCAAAGGCATTTAAAATAAGCCCGGATATAGGGAAACTTTATGAAAATATAGTTGCCTGTAAATTAAAAAAAGAAGAAATAGATGTAAAATCAAATTTTTATTATTGGAAAAACCAACAGCAAGAAGAAGTTGATTTTGTTATAAAAGAAGGAATAAAAATTAAACAATTAATTCAAGTTTGCTTTAATATAAAAGATTTAGAAACTAAAAATAGAGAAATAAGAGCTTTAATTAAAGCAAGTAAAGAACTTAAATGCAATAATCTTTTGATAATAACCGAAGATACAGAAAGTGAAGAAAAAACAGAATGGTTTGGAGATAAGGCAGTTATAAAATTTATTCCATTATGGAAGTGGCTTTTAGATTAATTATATATCACGAGGAAAAATGTCAGGAAGTTAATCCTTAGGATTAAGTAATTCATTGAGTAAATTGTTGGTTCTTTAATCCTATTCTCTCATAAAACAAAAAATATATAAACTATAGTCATTCTATAGAACTATGGTAACAACAATTCAATTAAATGAGAATGTAAAAAATGCTCTAGATAGATTAAAATCTAATAAAGAAACCTATGAAGACATAATTGTTAAGATGATTAATCAAATAGATGAACAGAAAAGAAAGCATATTGAACTGATGATCGAAGGGGCTAAGGAAACTGCTGAAGAAAGTTTAAAGATTACAAAAGAATTTGAGGCAATTGAAGAAGATTTTGATTGGGAATGGAAAGATAACTAAAATGGAAATCAAGAAAGGGGATGTTGTTCTGGTAAATTTTGAACCTGTCAGGGGAAGTGAGCAGAGAGGGATTAGACCTTCACTAATTATACAAAATGATATTTTTAATAAGTACTCGCCAACTACAATTGTTGCCCCAATAACTTCAAAATTATTCAAAAAAGAATATCCTACTAATGTTTTTATAAAAAAAGAGGATTCAAAACTCAATAGGGATTCAACTATTTTGTTAAATCAAATTAAAACCATTGATAAATCAAGAATCATAAAAAAGATAAGTTTGGTAGATATTTTTACTATGAACAAAGTGGATAGAGCAATTAAGGTTAGTCTGGCAATTGATTAATTCTAGATAATTAAGGAAAATGTTGCTATCTTAATCCTTAGGATTAAGTAATCGTGTAGGTATGTTACCTAAATTTCCATTAAAACCTCTCCTATGTTAACAACTCTCGCATCAGCGTCCATATCTAATCTTGGACAAGCAGTATTTATCCATGAGCCAATATGCGGGAAATTATCGAGATCTTTAAAATTTATATCGCTGGTGAGGAATAAATATGGAATCTTATTATTTTTTTCAAGCTTGTTCTTTATTTCTATTGCTTTTTTAAAATTCTCTTGTCCTGGTTTTAGAGAAACTATAATTCCAATGCTTTTTGAATGAAGGTATTTAATATAAGATGCTTGTTTTTTTCTTTTGAATAAATCTATTTCATTATTGTTAATTTTGTAAAAAGAATTTCCTTCTAATATATAAACAGGAATTTTACTTTCTAATTGAAATGCTATATTTATTGCGTGAAATTTTCCAGAGCCTATTAATATAACTGCATTTTCTTCCCTTAGATTTATTTTTGAACAGCCTAAAACCTGAGAGAATTGCCTTATTTTATGTTTTTTATTAAGAATATTTTTTATTTCAAGTGCCTCATCTTGGAATTGTATAGAATAATAAATAGCTATATTTTTTGGCAGTTTTAATTTTTTTAAATTTGAAATTAATATGTTTCTGTCTAAATGAGATATTCTCTTTGCAGATATTAATATAGTTTTCATGAAAAACATTAAGAAACAGGGGTTTTAAAGTTTTTGAATTAAGGATAATTCACCCCGCATCAGGCTTATAGCCATGATGCTACGCTAAGAAATAAATTAATGTAGAAAACTTCAACTAATATGATTGCATATTTATAAATAACACCTAATTAATTTGTGAATGTAATGAACAGAAATTAAGAGTAGACGATGGCTGAATGTCAAGAACTATACACTAAAGCTTCAGGAATGTAAATTCCTGACAGTCATCAAAAATCTTTGATTTTTGAGATGTATAGCGTGTTCTTCTAGTTCTTGAGCACACTCAAGACATCAAGATTTGCTTTAAGTTCTTGCAAATCTTGTGGCCGTCAAGATGCTTTGCATCTTGAGGTTTGCTTTTCCTTTCTCACGAACTAAAATAAGGAGTTTACATAAAATGCAAATCTTGATGTATTAATATTCAAATTTGTTTGTTTTTTTGTCTTCTTTTGGGACTATAGTTTCTTTGTGGATCTTTGCGAATGAAGGAGTTACAATAACTATATTTTCTCCGAAACCTGCAATGCTTCCTTCAAGAGCTTCTGTTGTTTTTTTTATTTTTGATACTGCCCTCTTTAATTCAATAGAATCCTTTTGTCTAAGAGTTTTAATATCTATTACTGCAATTGTGTAGCCTTCCCTCAAAGAAGTTAAAATTTCATTGACATCTTCATAATTTTTTAAGAAAAATAATTTTACAAGAACCTTGCTGTCTTTTTCTTTTGCACCTAAATCCAATTCAAGATACTCGTCGCCTGAATATTCGTCGTTGAGAGAACCTCTCAACCTCTTTCTTAATCTATCAAACACCATGATTTAATGAATTTATATCAATTTATAAATATTTCGTAACTATTTTGTATATTTTAGAGATTTAATCACTTTTTTTTAGAATTATCCCTCAAAATCTCTTCTCTAAGTTGAATTAGCCCTTCTTTTAAAGAATTCTCTTGTTTTTCCAGTGAATTTAAACGCAAATCAAGAAGCTTTTCTTTACTCTTTAACTCTTCAGTGATCTTTTCTTTGTCAGTTTTAAACATTATCTGCCCTACAACCTTAAAAATCTCGTCTGAAGATTTTCCTAACTCCTCTAAAGAAGATTGTGTTTCAGAAATCTCTAGTTGAAATGCTTGTTTTTGAATAAGTATGGCTTGCAGATTTTGCTCTATTATCTGAAGCTCTTGAATCTTTTCTTGTTTTTCAGCCATTTTTGTTTATACAGCTTTTATCTTTCTATTAAAAGTTCGAGGCTTGTAGAAGATTTTACTTCCGCAGTAAGGACAGAGGAATCTTTTTTCAAGATTCGTGTTTGTTATCTTCTTTTCACACTTGAAACATTTATATTGTGCCATTTTTAGTTTTTTATTCTAATCTAAGTAAAAAGTATTTGAAGCAAATTTTTTTCTGCATTTTTTACATTGCCAAATTCCTTTTGAAACTCTTTTTACTCCAAATCTATTGCAAAAGGTACATTTTTGTTTTTGTCTTTGTTTTGATTCAACTTTTACTAACTTGTCTTTTACTTTCTTTCCGTATCTTGCTCCAAACCTTCCTGCTGATTTTGCTTTTTTTAGTTTTGTTGCCATATTAAGTATAAAATGGGGATACGCGGATTTGAACCGCGGTCGCGAGGTGTTTAGGAAGCGTCTTAAGATATCCTCCTCGAGACTTCTTCACCCAAACCTCGAAGGCTACCAGACTACCCCATATCCCCTTAAATTAAGAGAGCTGGGAGATATTTATAAATTATTTCTTTTCTGGCTTTGCTAAAGGCTTTTCTTCTTTAGCCTTTTCTGGTTCTTTCTTAATTTCTGTAGTTCCAGTAGCTGCTACAGGTGTTCCGGCTAGAGCTTTTTTAGCTTCTGCTTCTGCAGCTGCAGCTTCAGCAGCAGCTTTTTCCTGCTGTAATAATTTCTCTTGAGCTTCTTTAACTTCCTTAAAATATTTATCCAATTCTATTTTCTTATCAGAAGAGGTTTGAGTTCTTTCTTCTTTAATTTCTCTATCATATTTTCCTTTTTCAATTTCCCTAATTGCTTCAACTGCAGGTTTATTTTCTATTAAAATTCCTAAGGAAACACATGTTCCGGCAATTGTTTTTACTGCAGATTTTAAATCCCTGCAAAGCATATTTGGAAGTTTTTGTTTTGCAACTGAGATTATTTGTTCAATAGAAGCATTAGCAATGTTCATTTTTTTCTGGATTCCTGAACCTTTTTCAATTCCTAACTCTCTTTTCAATAAACCTGAAGCAGGCGGAGAAAAAACTTCTATACTGAATGTTTTTGATGATGTGTCTACATCTAATTCTGCAGGGACTTTTAATCCCTTGAAACTTGAAGTTGCTTCATTTATTTTTTGTATTACTTGCCCAATATTAATTCCTGCAGGGCCAAGCTTCTGGCTAAGAGCAGGACCTGGTTTCATTTCTCCACCCTCAACTAAAAGTTTAATTTTCATTAGTATTTCCTCCTTCTTCACGTCTTACGACACGAATATTATCGAGCTTAATTGTTACTGGCAATGGAACAACTGCCCCAAGCAGACTAACAACTACCTCTTCTTTTTGTTTGTCTATTCTTAAAACTTTTGCTTTTTCTTTCTTGAATGGTTCTGCAATTATTTCAACGATGTCTCCTTCTTTTATTGAAATTGATTCTGGAGAAGGCTCTACCATATTTTTTATTTCCTCGTAAGTTATTGTTTTTCCTACAATACCTTTAACATAAGGAAGATTAAATGCGGCCTCTTCTGCTGTTTCTCTATCTTCTGTTTCTAAAAGAATATATCCTCTTAAACCATGGGGCCTTGAAACAGAAAAAACATTTAGCTGTTTTTTTTCTGCTCTTTCTGCGATTAAATCAACAGCACTTTCTTCTTTGTTTGTTGTAACTTTTATTATGAAAATCATTTGTTAAAATATTATTTTTTATTTTTATTAGTTCTAACTATCTTCTTAATTGCTAAGAAGCAGTAATAGTATTTAAAAATAGTGCTTTATAAATTTTTTGTAGGAGGTTTTTAAGAAGGACTACCAAGTCTATTTCTTCCTAAATACTTTTCAAGTTTTTGGCTTAATTTCCTCCTAATAAAATCGGAATTAAGATTATATAATTTTGTTCTTAAATCTTCAACTTGCCGTCGATATTCTTGGTTATCTGGATTAGCTATGTGGTTTCTTATCATTTCCCTTTGTTCATATTCTCTTGGAAGTTCGTCTTGTTGTTTTTTATATTCTTTTTGAACTGCTTTTTCTAATATAATAGAGTAGTCAAGAGTATATTTCCCCCGTTGTTTAATAGTTCCATGTGTAATTGTTTGAGAACCGGCAATACCCCCCACACTCACCTCTTCAATTGAGAGAAAAACACCTTCACTTAAAATCTTTTTAGCAACAAAAAACATATATCTAAAATCATTTTCATTAGTTCTCCAATCGGGATGTTCCCTAAATGCTCTATCATCATTTAAATATATCTGAGGTAATAATTATTCAATTATTTTTATCCTTCTATCTATCTGTTTAATGCCCATATTGATGAGGATTAAATATGCTTTAAAAATTTATATGTTTTATTTATAAATTTTTGCTTGGTTTTTATTTTACGAAAAAAGAAACTAATATAGAAACAAGAAAGCCCAATGCTCCAATTATTGCTATTCCAACTGCAGAAACTTTTGCAATCATCTCAAATTCTTTTCTTGTTGGTTTTTTAAGAACATGCCAAACTCTGATACATTTTTTTGTGAATTCTTTAAGATTATTTAAAAAAGCATTAGTCATAATAAGATATTATAATAGGGGTTTTTAAGTTTTGCGGGAAAAAAGAAAAAACCTTACTCCAAAAATTCAATCCCTAACTCTTCTTCAATCTCTTTGTGCCTTCTATCCTCAAGACTATCTCCTTGTCCGACGATCTGAGAGCTCTTTACGCCTGTGACAATCAATAAAACCCTGATAGATTTTTCCATATCTTCTGAAATCTGCGCACCCCAAATCATTTTTGCATCAGGAGATAATTTATTTCCAACTGTTTCAATTATTGATTTGCATTCATCTAAGCTCATATCAGATCCTCCAATTATATTTATTAGAGCGCCTGTTGCATCTGAAATATCCACATCCAGCAAAGGATTTTGAATTGCCTTTTCAACAGCTTCTGTTGCCCTATTTTGAGAATCTGATTCTCCCATGCCTATTAAAGAAACTCCTCCATCTATCATTATTGCTTTTATGTCTGCAAAATCCAGATTTACAAGACCTGATTTTGTTACCAATTCTGTTGTACCTTTTACGGCATTTGTTAGAATTTCGTCTGCAATTTTAAATGCAGTATGTAACGGCAGTTCAGGAGCTAATTCCAGCAGTTTATCATTAGGAATTACTATTAATGTATCAACACTATCCTGCATTCTCTCTAAACCATTCATTGCATTTTCGATTCTTTTTCTTCCTTCTATTGAAAATGGAAGCGTAACAATTCCAATTACTAGAGCTCCTTGTTTTTTTGCTATTTCAGCGATTATTGGAGCAGCGCCTGTTCCTGTTCCCCCCCCTAATCCGCAGGTAATAAATATCATGTCGCTTCCTAAAAGTTTTTTCTTTATTTCTGACTCTGATTCTTTTGCTGCTTCTGCCCCTATCTTTGGATTGCTTCCTGCTCCTAAACCCTGAGTTAATTCTCTTCCAATTAAAATTTTTTGGTCTGCATTAGCGTATAATAGATCCTGGGCATCTGTGTTCACTGCTATAAGTTCCCCTCCTTTAATCCCTATTTCCCTCATTCTGGAAAGAGAATTATTCCCTCCGCCTCCAACACCTATAACTTTTATTTTTGCGTTTTGTTTTTTTAGTAATTCTTCTAATTCCTTATCTATTTCACTGACATTTGAAGAAATATCTATTCTGTGTTCATCCCTTTGTACAACTGCCATATTATCAAAAGAAACTTAGAGTTTATAAAAATTATTGTGCACTATTTTTTGTATTTTTTGGCTTTTTTGGTTTAGGTTTCTCTGGAAGAATTTCCTCACTTACCTCTTTAATTTCCATATTTAATCCTAAAATATCCTTAAATTTATCTTTGAATAACTCTATAAATTTGGTGAATTTCTTGTCAGACTTTATTATGATCTTATTATCTTTATCTATCTCAAAATCTAAACTTTTTCCAAAGAAAAACTCCATTAAAGAATGTACTTTTTCATTTAAATCATTGATTTTCCTTAAAACATTAATTTCGTAGCTGACTGTTTTACCTGCTAAAGGATTATTAAAATCTGCCATTACTCTTCCGCCTGAAACAGAAATTATTTTTGCTATATTGCTGTCAAAATTAAAAATCATCCCTGGTTCTGGATTTATTTTTTGCTCTATAAATGCTTTTAATGGAATTAGTTTTATCAAAGCAGGATTTCTTTTTCCAAAAGCTTGTTCTGGCTGAAGAGTTATATTATAAGTTTTTCCTATTTCTTTATCTATTAAAAATTCATCAATTT
Organism: Nanobdellota archaeon; assembly: GCA_038044925.1. Taxonomy (GTDB): domain Archaea; phylum Nanobdellota; class Nanobdellia; order Pacearchaeales; family GW2011-AR1; genus JBBSZC01. The sequence continues at coordinate 20,034 of JBBSZC010000004.1, forward strand.
TTTCCAAAAACATTCCATGGCCTATTGAAAAAATAAGGGGCCTTGTTTTTTCTGCTTGAGTTGGATTTAATTTTTCCAGTTCTTTTTTTATGTTAGAATCAAATACTTCTCCTGTTTCAAATCTTCCTATAAATTCAACTTCTATAAAGTCGTTTTTGTTTATCTTATTGTCTGCCATTAAAAGAAAAAAAAATGGATATTTATAAATTCGAGCCCAAAAATGTATTGTAATTTAGATCAGCAAGCTTTTGATAATTCTTCAGGGAAGAAATAGGTTTCTGAAAAAACACGACCATCTCGAGTCACTGCTGGGGGCAATATCTCACCAATAAAAGAAAAACCTTGAATCTTTTCTAGTAATGTTCCGATAGATTCTGAATGTTCCAAACCTTCTAGAAAAGAACTAACTGAATCGCATTCTTTTGGTTTAAGTCTCATCATAGGATCATCACACTCAACTATAGCTCTTTTTCCTACGTAAAATCCTTGGGGTGCATAAATTCTTCCAATAGGAGTCTGTTGCCAATCAGCTCCATCAATATCTCCAGCACCACATTCTCTTCCAGTACTCCAACCCCTAATCCATACGCTGGTTTCATCTCTTTGAATAATTTTATATTTATAAATAGCTCCAAGTCCATCTTCTGTAGGAATCTTAGTTAATTTATGATCAAGAATTTCCATCCGATGGATTGTTAGTCTTTCTGTCGGTCTATTTATAATCATATCTTAACTTCTGATTGATATTATTTAAAAGAATTATTGTCTTTCAAGATATATAAAAACGTTTATAAACGTATTTTTTTTGATGTTAGTATGGTCTTTAAAATTATTAATGCGACTGAAGTAAAAGTAGGTACTAATATTATTGTTGATGGAATTCCTTGTATTGTTAAGAAAATAGATATTTCTAAAACAGGAAAGCATGGACATGCTAAATGCAGAATAGAAGCTATTGGAATAATTACTGGAGTGAAAAAGGTTTTTGTAATCCCGGGGCATAATAGACTAGAAGTTCCCAATGTTGATAAAAGAAAGGGGCAGGTTTTATCGACTGGGAATAATATTAGTATAATGGACTTAGAAAGTTTTGAAACTTTAGAAGTTCCTTGCCCAGATGAAGAAGTTAAAAATGAAATTAACGAAGGAGATAATGTAGAGTATTGGGATATTGAAGGAGAAAAAATAATCAAAAGGAAGGTATAAATAAAAAATATGGCAAAAATAATAGAGGCATCAAATAGAATTTTTAAGAATGTTTTTGTCTGTAAAAAATGCAGCTCCAAACAAAGGGCAGACCCTTTAAAAATCTTTAATGGAAAGATAAAGTGCAGGAAATGCCACGGAAAAGCATTCCGCCCATTAAAGAGGAAATAGAGGTAGGATAAATGATAACTAATTATGAAATATTTGATATATCTGCATTAATAATCCTTGTTGCAATATTATCTTTTTACTTGTATAAGAATAAATCAAAATTAAAAACAGAAGGAGCTTTATTATTATATAAAACTTCATGGGGGGTAAAACTTATCGATTATATTGGGAAGAGATATAAAAATAGCTTGAAAGTTCTTAGTTATGTTTCTATATTTTTTGGATATATATTAATGATTAGCATATCTTATTTATTTGCAAATACTTTTTGGAGTTATTTAACTAAGCCGGAGCTTGCAGAAACAATTAAAGCTCCTCCAATTGCTCCATTGATCCCTTATTTTCCGCAATTATTCGGATTGAGCAATTATTTTCCTGTTTTCTACGGACTTTATTTTATAGTTGCTATTCTTATTGTCGCTACAGTTCATGAATTTTCTCATGGAATTTTTGCTAGAAGATATGGAGTTAAAATCAAATCAACTGGATTTGCATTCTTAAAATATTTTCCCGCTATATTCGGTGCTTTTGTAGAGCAGGATGATAAAGACATGAATAAAAAAACCAAGTTCCAGCAAATGTCAATTTTATCTGCAGGGGTCTTTGCAAATTTGATTATTACAGTGCTGTTCTTTTTCTTTGTAATTATATATTTTAATTTGATGTTCATTCCTTCTGGAGTTATTTTCAGTGGTTATAGTTATTCTCCTGTAAGTATAAATGAAATAACTTCTGTGAATGGTGTTATGATAGAAAATTCAAATTATAATAAAATACTAAATATAACTGAAAATTTTAATGAAACGGTTTTGTTTAAAGTAACTGCCGGAGATAAAAGTTATCTAGCGAATGGACAATTTTTAAAAGCTCAAGAAAATAGCAGCTATATATATTTATTCGAAGACGCACCTGCAATAAATGTAAAGCTTAATGGGATAATTGTTAAATTAAATGAAGAAAATGTTAAAAATTTCAATGATTTTGAGAAAAAATTCTCCAAGCTTTCTCCTGGAGAAAAGATAATCATAACAACAAAAATTCCTAATGGATATAAAGAGAATGAAATTCTTTTAGGAGAAAATCCAAGAATAAACGGCAAGGCATATTTAGGAGTTATGTTTGTTAATGGAAAAAATTACTTTTATGGCGAGTTTATACATTTTTTCACTTCACTTAAACAGGAGAATCTTTACTTTAAAGGAAATACTTTTTATGAGTCTAGGTATTTGAAATTTTCTGAATTTTTTTACTATCTGCTATGGTGGATAGTTTTCATAAACTTGCTAGTTGCATTATTTAATATGCTTCCATTAGGAATTCTCGACGGAGGAAGGTTCTTTTATTTGACTATTTTAGGAATTACAAACTCTAAAAAAATCGCAGAATTTTCATTTAAAGGAATAACTTATCTAATATTATTACTTCTTGCTTTAATCATGGTTAGATGGGTTTTTGCAATAATTTAATAAAAGAAAAAGATATATAAATGAGATAATATTAAATATATTATAAAAGAGGTAAGTTAATAAAAAATGGCTAAGAAAAGAAAAGCAGCAAAGAAGAAAAGAAGATAGTTGGCCTCTTATTTTTGACTTTTTATAGTCAAAAAGATTTAAATCCTCATTCTTTATTTATTTTTTATGATTACAAGCAACTTAAAGAAAATTCTTCAAAAACAACATTATGAACTTATTGGAAAGAACGAACATTCTGCTGTTCAAATATGCAGATGGACGAAGAAATCTATAAAAAATCAGGGGGCTTGTTATAAAGAAAAATTTTATGGTATTGAAAGCCATAGATGTTGCCAGATGAGTCCTGCTGTTGTTTGGTGTGATAATAAATGTCTGCATTGCTGGAGAGCTATTGAATTAACTCTTGGAAATAATATAAAGAGTATTAACGGAAAAATAGATTCTCCTTCAGAAATTATTGATGGATGTATAAAAGCTCAGAGAAAATTATTATCCGGGTTTAAAGTAGACGAGAAATCATGGAAAAAACAACTGAGCAAAGCAGATATGAAAAAATATCAAGAATCTCAAGAGCCAATGCAGTTCGCAATTTCTCTTTCAGGAGAGCCAACATTGTATGAAAAAATTGGAGATTTGATTGAGGAGTTGAGAAAAAAAGGAAAGACTAGTTTTCTTGTTACGAATGGATTGCATCCTGAAAAAATAATAGAACTCGAGGGGAAAAAACAATTGCCAACGCAGTTATATATTTCTGTAAATGCTCCAAATGAAGAATTATACAAAAAAATCCATAGAAGTTCTATGAAAAATGCATGGAAAAAGTTAAACGAAACTTTAGAATTGCTTGCAAAGTTGAGAGAAAAAACAAGAACAATTTTCAGAATGAATTTGATTAGAGAATTAAATATGTACGATGAAAACATTAAAGAATATGCAGAGCTGATAAAAAAGGCAAACCCCTTATTTGTTGAATTAAAGGGATATATGGCGGTTGGTTTTGCAAGAAAAAGGCTTGGATATGAAAAAATGCCTTCTGATAGAGAAATGAAAACTTTTGCAGAAAAATTAGCAAAAGAAATAAAATTAAAAATTCTTGACAGCCATGAATATTCTAGGGCTTATGTTTTAGGCAGAGAAGAAGATGGGGAAAGATTGAAAATTAAGGAGAGGGAGATTTGATTAAATCTTATTTATCTCCTAAATTAAAATTTTTATATTCTCCTGTTTTTAAATCAATATAAATTCCTTCGGTATAATCAAATTTTCCTGAAAAATCCTTTTGAAAAAATTCTCTTAAAAACCATTTAGGAAAATAGTGCATAAATTCTAGATGAGTTACTGCTAAACAATTTTTAGTTGATTTGTTCTTATTTGCGAAATTTATAAAATTTTCAAGAGCAGTTATTCCTTCTCCATATAAAGACGAATGAGTCCAAAGAGATTCCAAACATGCAGGCCACTCTCTACCATCCCGAAGGTATTTTAGTCCATCCATTAAAACTAAAGCTGTTTCAATTGCCCTTCTTTCAGTAGAAGAAAATGGCGTGATCTTAGCGACAATATTGGGATTGACTAAACCAATAAGTTCTTTAACTTGGGTTTTTCCTCTCTCGCTTAGTCTTCTATCTTTTGCTTCTCCGTGCCTAATTAAAAATAATCCTTCATAATTTAACTTTTCCATCTTACAAATCAATTACCCCGTCTCTAGTTAATGCGGCGAATCTTACTCCTACTGGGATTGATAATAATGCGGAAATCAGGGCCATGTGTTCTTTTCCATCGCCAGATGCGATACTTAAAGCAACCTCTGTTCCATTGATTTTTCCTTTTAATTTGTCTCTAATTTCGTCTCTGAGTTCTTTAATTTTTTTCCCTGTATTTATTTCAATAAATTCTATAGGCTTTTCAATTTTAAATTCGCTTGCAAATTTATCCCCTAAAACTATAATGTTTTCCCATTCTCCATATTTAATAAGTCCTGCGACTTGCGCCCATGTTCCTTTTCCTGAAGACAATAAAGCTACTAATTCCATGATTAAATAAAAAAACCTGTGTTTTTAAGAATTGTTAGCATAGAAAATATTTATAAGTTATCAATAAAACTATAGAAAACCTTATAAACTAAAAATTTCTGGGAGTTTTGCATTAAATAAACCACACTACATCATTGAGAGAGATATTCTATACTCTCGGTGCATAGGTAGTAGGTATTTGACAATGGCATTAAAAGAAGAATTAGAGAAAGCTTTAGCTGAATTGAGAAAGAACAATGAAGAAAGAAAATTCAAGCAGTCAGTAGACTTAATCATAAATTTGCAAAAATTTGACGCCAAAAAGACTCCTTTAAATTTATTTGTTCAGGTTCCAAATCAAATCAAAGAGAAAAAAATTGCTGGTTTTTTAGAGATTAAACATAAAAAAATAGATATTTTTACAGATGCTGAATTTAGAAAATATTCTGATAAAAAAGAAATAAAAAAACTTGTGAATAAATATGATTTCTTTATTGCTCAGGCTAGCCTCATGCCTAAGGTTGCATCAACTTTTGGCAGAATTTTAGGGCCTGCAGGAAAAATGCCTTCACCCCAGCTTGGAATATTAATAAATGTCGACGAAAAAAATGTAAATGAACTTCTAGAAAAAATAAATAGAAGTGTCAAGATAAGGGTAAAAGAGCCAAGCATTAAAGTTGCTATAGGAAAAGAAAACATGAAAGATGAAGAAATTATTGAAAATATATTGGCTGTTTATAATTTCGTTTTAAAAAATCTTCCAAAAGAAAAAGAGAATCTGAAAAATCTTGAAATTAAATTTACTATGAGCAAGCCTCAAAAGATAAAATTATCTTAAGAATAAAAATGAAAATTAATAGAGAAAAACCAATACCAAAAAGAAAGATTCGGGAGGTAAAAGAATTAAAAGAGCTAGCTGGAACTAAAAGGACTATTTTAATCGCATCTATAAAAAATCTTCCAGACTCGCAATTCCAAGCAATAAAAAAGAAATTAAGAGGAAAAGCTGAAATAAAAGTTCCTAAAAAAAACATAATACTCAGGGCATTGAACTCTGTTGGAAAAGAAAATATCAATAAGCTTAGTAAAAAAATTGATGCAGATTGTGCTATAATTTTCTCTGATTTAGAAGCATATGAATTAGCAGGAGAGCTATTAAAAAATAAAAGCTCTATCAAAGCTAAGTCAGGGCAAGAATCTCCTGAAGATATAGAAATTTCAGAAGGGCCAACTGAGTTAGTCCCAGGACCTGCAATAAGCGAATTAGGAGCTTTAGGAATTCAGATAAAAATAGAAGGTGGAAAAATAATAATAAAGACTCCAAAAATAATTGCAAAAAAAGGAGAAAAAATCTCACAAGGAGCTGCAGACATAATGAATAAATTGGGCATAAAACCATTTTCAATTGGATTTGTACCTCTGGTTGCAATTGACAACAAAGAAGAAAAAATTTATACTAACATAAAAATAGACAGAGAAGCAACATTAAAAGAATTAAAGAAAGCATTTGGAAGAGCTCTGCCTTTTGCAGTCAATTCAGGCTATGTTTCAGAAGACACAATTAAATTTTTAATAACTAAAGCGGGAAGACATGAAAAGGCCTTGTCAAAATTAATGATTAAGGAGGGAATTAATAATGAGTGAAGGTACAACGAGAGTTTACAGGAAAGAAGATTTTGATGAAGAGATTAAATTCGTTAATAAATTATTGAGTGATTTGGATAAACTAGATAGAGAGTGGAAAATAAGGAATGAGGCTAGAAAATATATGTTAATAGGAGAAATTACTGATAAAAAGTTAAATAAAGAACCTAGAAAGTTTTATGAAAATGAAAGAGAGGGTATATTAAATCATATAAGAGTTATACAATCTAATATTATTGCATATTATGTCTTTAATACTCCTCAAGAAAATCGTAAAGGGGATAGATAAACAAAAATGGAATACATAAAAAAACAGGAATTTTTTTAGCATCCCATTTTTAACGAAATAAATAAAAAATGGAATACATATACAGTGCACTTTTGTTGCACAAACTTGGAAAAGAAATAAACGAAGAAAATATCCGAAAGCTTGTAGAAGCAGCTGGAGCAAGTGCTGATGATTCAAAAATCAAGTCAGTAGTTGCTAGTTTAAAGGGTGTTGATATAGTAGCTGAACTTGCAAATGCAAGTATGGCTGTTGCTGCGCCTGCACAATCTGGAGCAGTCGCTGAAGCAAAAAAAGAAGAAAAGCCAAAAGAAGAGAAAAGAGAAGCTGCAGCAGAAGGATTAAGCGCACTCTTCGGATAATTTTACTTTTAATTTTGCATGTCCGAAGAGCCTCATATTCATAGTTTGACTTTTTTTAATAGCCCTCAAAAGGTGGAAAAATATGTCATTAACTTTGCAATGTTTTCATAAAAATAATTCAAGATAGTTTTTTAAATATCTTTTTCTTATTTTCCTAATGAAGGTTGTGATTTTGGGTTATGGTTCTGTGGGATCTGTATTGTCTAAGATGCTTTCAAAAGAAAAAAGAGTAAAGGAAATTATATGCTGCGGTATAAATTTTAAGAGAAAGCAAGAAGATGAAAGAGTTATCCATAAAATAATTGATTTAACTGATGAAAAAAAGCTCGTAGAATTTCTTAACAAAGAAAAGCCAGATGCTGTTGTTAATGCTACCCATCCGAAATTTAATTTGAATATAATGAAGGCTTGCATCAAAGCGAAAGTTAATTACATTGATACAGCTTCTTTTTGGGATTTTGACCCTAATCCAAAAGCTAAAATTCCATATAAGATGGAACAAACAGACCACAATAAGGATTTCCTTAAGAATAACAAGATTGGTTTAATCGAAGCAGGGGTTGCTCCAGGAATGGATAATTTAATGGCTGCAGAATGCGCTTCTGAATTAGATGAAGTTGATTATATTAAAATTAGGATGGTTGAAGACACTGGAAGCAACGAGATTTATTTTCCGTGGAATAAAGAATGGTTGCTTGATGAACTTAGCACTAAACCAATAGTTTACGAAAATGGAGTTTTCAAATTAGTTGACAGTTTTGGAGCCGAAGAAGAATACACTTTCCCTGAACCGATTGGAAAAAGAAAAACCTACTACTTTGCGCAGGATGAGGTTGGTTCAATTCCGTTGCATATAAAAACCAAAAAACTAGATGTAAAAATTCATGACAATAATATTAGTGTTTTCAAAACCTTACTTGCTTTAGGATTGCTTTCTGAGAAAAAAATTTCAGTTGATGGAGTTAAAGTTAAACCATTAAGCGTTTTAACAAAACTTTTGCCAAATCCTATTCCCGGAGAAGAGAAGAAATTTCCTGAAGCAAGGTTTGCTATGTCTGTTGAAGCCATTGGAAAAATAAACAAAAAGAAAAAGATAGTCAAATGTTCAATAGTTTTTCCAGCCCAAAAAGATATCAACAAGTTAGGACTTGATGCCAATTTTATTTCTTATCCAACAGCGCTATCTATAAAGCTCTTTCTTATGGAAATACCAAACATAACAAAAAGAGGAGTCTTTCCTCCAGAAATTCTCGAGAAAGTTATCAGAAAAAGAATATTAAATGAATTGAAAAAAATCAAACAAATAAATTTTACAAAGAAAATGGTAGCATGTTTTAGCCAGATATAGTAGATAAAACAGGGATGCATAAAGTGAAGTTACACGTATTCTAGATAATTTAGAAGGAAGGGGTTTGATAGAGAGAAAGAGAAGGGGGATGTCAAGCATTATTATTTTGAATAGAACTAATTGAAACTAGTTACTTACAAACCTATATAAGCAGTTTCAATTTCACTTTTTTATATTTTCAGCATAAACAGAAAATAATTGAAACTAACAATGAAAAAAACAATCAAACTCAAGGGAATGAGCTGCAACTCGTGTTCAATGCTTATAGAGAAATCACTTAAGGACAAAGTTAATAATGTATCTGCAAGTTTCTCAAAAGAAGAAGTAGAAGTAGATTTTGATGAAAATAAGATATCTGAAAAAGAGATTATTGAAGAAATTGAAAAAATAGGTTATGAATGCGAGAATTGTGAAATAATTGATTCCGAAGAGGATATTGAGAATTTAACTAAACAAAGAAAAGACCTAAAAGATCTATTTTTGAATGAGGAGATTTCTTCCGAACAATATGAGAATTTAAAAAAAGAAGTAGATGTGAAGATTTCAAAATTAGAAGAAAAAAAAAGAAAACAAGTTAAAAAATCAAATGATGGACATAACAAAGATGATTTAATAAAAAATTCTAAAGTAAACTATTCAGAAAGCCATAAAAAATCAAAGAAACATAATGAAGAGATAGAATCTTCAGAAGAGACTGCTTCAAAAAAGAATTTCTTTTCAAACTATAGCACTTCTGATAAAATAGGATTTGTTTTTGCTATTCTTTCTTTTCTTTTACTAGTATTCGTATTGTATCATTTCTTTTTAGGGCATATTAAAATTCCAGAAGTTGCGCTACCGCAAGTTGGAGACAAAGTCGGATTAGGATTATTATTTCTTGTAGGAATCTTAACTGGATTTCATTGCGTATCAATGTGCGGAGGCTTTGTTGTTTCATATACTGCTAAAAATGCATTAAATGGACATAAGAGCTATGGACAGCATCTTGCTTATGGCGGTGCAAAAGTTATTTCTTATACAATAATTGGAGGAGTGTTTGGGTTAATTGGTGGAATATTCGCATTTAGCATTGGACTTCGGGCAGGAGTTGCAATATTTGCAGGAATATTTATGGTATTTTATTCTTTAAGCATGTTTGGATTCAAGTTTTTTAGAAGATTTCAATTAAATCCAAAATTTTTGACAAAGTATACAATGAAAGCATCAGCTAATGCTAAAGGTCCGTATAAAGGTCCTATTGTTACAGGATTGTTAAATGGTCTATTTATTGCATGCGGTCCGCTTCAAGCAATGTATCTTTATGCTGCAGGAACCGGAAGCTTTGCAGGTGGAGCAACTGCCATGGCAGTTTTCGGATTAGGAACACTTCCTGTAATGATTAGTTTTGGAGCTTTTGCTTCTGTAATTAGCCATAAAACAACTCAGAAAATATTGAAAATTTCAGCTGTGATTGTATTAATATTAGGATTAATAATGTTAAATAGAGGATTGTCTATGATTGGAAGCCCGTATAGTTTTTCATCAATTCAATCAAAGCTGGCTGGAAACTCTGCAGTGGCAGGAGGAACATCGGCGGTTTTAACAGATGGAGGAGTTCAGGAAGTTAATATGGATGTTTCTGGATCAGGATATTCACCAAATTCTTTTGTATTAAAAAAAGGCGTTCCTGTTAAATGGAATGTTAATGTAAAACAATTAACAGGTTGTAATCAAGAATTAGTATTAAATCAGTATGGCATTGATAAAAATTTGAAGGATGGTTTGAATGTTATTGAATTCACACCAGATAAAGTAGGAACAATTACATTTAGCTGTGGAATGGGAATGCTTAAAGGAAGTTTTATTGTAACTGAAACAGGAACCGCAAACCAAGAACAAGTTAAAGCTGCAACACCGCCAAAGGGAATGCAATGCGGAGGAGCTAGTGGTGGAGGATGCGGTTGTGGAGGTTAATATGAAAAAAATCAATCTTGTTATTCTTTTTGCATTTTTAATTAGTCTAAGCTTAATTGCAAATATTTCCGCTCTTGAAAATAATGCTAATAGTTGTCTGATGGGAGGAGTAATGTATGGATTTAATGGGAGTTATGGTTCAGGAACAATGATCTTGAGCTGGACTGTCTCTATACTACTGATTGTGCTAATTATTGCTGGAATTTATTGGTTTATAAAATCTGCAAATAATAAAACTTCCGGAGGTAAAAAATGAAAGCAAATTTAAATATCAAAGGAATGCACTGCAAAAGTTGCGTTAAATTAATTGAAAGCGAGTTTCAAGATAAAGTTAATAGAATAAAGGTTGAAGAAAATGGCAAAGCTACTATTGACTTTGACGAGAAAAAGATAAGTCTTCAGAATATCAAAGACACTATAAAAGAACTGGGCTATCAAGCTTAATTATAAATCAAAATGGCAGAAAAAACAAGATGTGAAGAATGTGATAGAAATTTTCCAAGTTTGGATGCGTTATCAATGCATAACACCGCTAAACATAGTTCTACAATCGTAGAGAAAAAGAGATTATCAAAAAAATCAATTATGACCCTAGTGATTATAGCAATAATTTTGATTAGTGGTTTTTGGTTTGTTTATAATTCTTCAGGAAGAAATACTACTGGCAATGTAGTTAATGAAAATACTCTCAAAGATAATAAGGATAGCTCTAATCCATCAACAAATAACGAAATACAAAAAATAACATTAAGCATGAAGAACAATTATTATCCAAATACTATTACTGTAAAATCCGGAGTTCCAGTTGAAATAACTTTAGATAGCAGTGTTGGAGGTTGTTATAGATCATTTAGTATACCTAAATTGGGTGTTTCTAAACGTTCGTCTAACCCTTCAGATACAATAAAGTTTACTCCAAGTCAAAAAGGAACTTTTAGATATCAATGCAGTATGGGCATGGGAACTGGAACTATAATTGTAGAGTAAAAAAGAAAGGAGGTTAAAAAACAAAATGAATAAAACAGCAGTTATTATTGGGGTTGTGGCGATACTTTTAGTAAGCAGTATTTTTGTGTTGAAATCCTTTACAGGAAATTCTATTCAAGAAAAGGATGTAAAAGAATTTACAATTAAAGCATTTAGATTTGGCTACGCTCCCGGCACAATAACAGTAAATCAAGGAGACAAAGTTAAACTAATAATAAATAATACAGATACTCTTCATGGAATAAGAATACCTGACTTAGCCGTTAGGGGAGATGAAATTTTAGAGTTTACAGCAGATAAACAAGGAGAATTTACTTGGTATTGCGCTAATATGTGTGGAAAAGACCATATGCAAATGCAAGGTAAATTATTAGTGAAATAAGATGATATTGATAATAGGGCAAACACTTATTTATTGGACAGGAATACTAACCGGGATTTTCTTTATTTTTTCTTTTTTAGGGTGTTGTTGTCATACTAAACTTTGCAAATATTCTATTTTCGGAAAAGTAGGAAAGTATCATAAATTTTTTATTTATCTTGCTTTATTATTTTTTATCATACATGCATCTCTTGCAATAATGACTAAATTTGGAGTAATCATTTAGAACCGAAAGGTTTAAATACTTGAACAATTGTTCAATTAATACAATGAAACAAACACAAGAAACAAAACAACCAGCAGACAAGAAGGTCATTCAGTTTTTTTCTAGCCTTGCCGACGAAACAAGACTAAAAATATTGTTAAGCCTGACAAAGGGTCCAAAAACTGTTAATGGGATATATGATTATGTTGGAAGAGAAAAAGTATCATTATCTGCTATTTCACATCAATTAAAATTTTTAAGCGATATAGACATGGTCCAACATAAAAGAAATGGTCAGGAAAAGAATTTCGAGTTATCAAATGATTTCTGTTGGTGTATAATAAGAGATGTTTTCAAACACTTTGATGGAAATTCAAAAAAATTCAATGAGTGCTGCGGATGTTCAGATAAAAAATCAGAGAAAAGAGGGGGAGGACAAGATTAAAAAGACAAATGTTTCAACAAACCCCATTAGCGGAAAAATAATTGCGATTGTATTGACAGTTGCAATATTGATCATAGGAACTTTCTTTTATTTTATTGCTAGTGGCAATTCTAGCGGGGCTGTTGTAAGTAATTCTGGAGAAATGAATTCAAATGTTCCTCAAGAACAGATGAAAACTAATGATAATTCTAATACTATCGGAAGCAATCTAGAAGAACCAATGAATGGTAAGGGTTCTAGTGAAGAAGAAACGCAAAATTCTAATTCTCTATTCAATCATATTTTGCAGGAAAATAAAATTTATATTAAAATAAATTCTGAAGGAATGCAAAAGTTGTTTTATTATTCTCCAGTCAATGAACCAATTAATGTTCCATTATCAGAAGGAAATATCGGAGAATATCAAATTCATTCTATTGGCGGGCAAAAATATTATCCTTTAATTGTGGGCTATGAAGAAGCCAAAATAATGAGACAAGAGGGTCTTTTTTCTAATATTGGAGACCCAATTAAAAATTTCTTTGGAAAAAATGTTGTAATAGTCGGAGTAATGCAAAGAACAGGCGGAATGATGGATATGGTTCATTTAATACCTTTAAGTGAAGGAGAGTGGAATTAAAATGGTTCAAAAACTTAACCTTAGCATTACTGGAATGCATTGTCAAAGTTGCGTAACTTTATTGACAAAGGGGATTCAAAGAGACCCGGGAGTAAAGTATGTAAATGTTAATTATGCAACTGAAAAAGCCGCTGTGGAATTTGATGAGTCTAAAACAAATCATGATAAGATAATTCAAATTATTTCAGGATTAGGATACAGCGCAAGACCCATTACAGGAGAAACTAATCCAGAATATGAAAATCAAAAGAAACAGGCCGAAATAAAGAAACTAAAAAATACTTTTATATTCAGCTTAATATTTGCATTTCCTGCGTTGATGATAGGTATGGTTTTAATGTGGTTTGGAATAGATGTTCCTTATAAAAATTTTATTTTATTTTTGCTTGCAACGCCTGTCCAATTTATTGTAGGATGGGATATTTACAAAAGTGCATTTGGAGCATTAAAAAATAAGTCTGCTAATATGGATAGTTTGATCGCTATTGGAACAAGTGCGGCTTATTTCTATAGTCTTTATGTTATTATGTTTAGTCCAATGGGCGATCAATATTTTGAAGCAGCAGCTGTCCTAATCACATTTGTAATCTTGGGGAGATATTTAGAAGCTGTTGCAAAAGGAAAAACAAGCGAAGCAATAAAAAAACTAATGAATCTATCTCCAAAAATAGCAACAGTTATAAGAAATGGGCAAGAAGTCAAGATTCCTGTTGATGAAGTAGTTGTTAATGATGTTGTAATTGTTAAACCTGGTGAAAAAGTTCCAGTTGATGGCGTAATTATTGAAGGAGAAAGTGCTATTGATGAATCTATGATTACCGGAGAATCAATGCCAATTGAAAAAAATAAAGGAGATACTGTTATTGGAGCAACAATCAATAAACATGGTTCGTTTAAATTCAAAGCAACAAAAGTTGGGGCAAATTCTACTTTAGCACAAATCATAAAACTAATAGAAGATGCACAGGGAAAGAAAGCTCCAATTCAAAGATTTGCAGATAAAATTTCGGCTTATTTTGTTCCCGCAGTAATCTTAATAGCTATCTTATCATTTGTAGTATGGTATTTTGTTGTTGGTCAAACATTTGAATTTTCTTTAATAATTGCAGTTTCTGTTCTAGTTATAGCATGTCCTTGCGCTTTGGGATTAGCAACTCCAACTGCTATAATGGTTGGAACAGGAAAAGGAGCTGAAAAAGGTATTTTAATCAAAGGCGGAGACGCTCTTGAAACAGCCCATAAACTTTATGCAGTAGTATTTGATAAAACAGGAACCTTAACTCAAGGAAAACCAGAAGTTACTGATGTTGTATCTGTAAAAAATATGGATGAAGATGAAGTTTTGAAATTTGCAGCAAGTGTTGAACAATTTAGCGAACATCCATTAGCTCAGGCTATTGTAAACAAGACAAAAGAGAAAAATATCAAATTAGAAGACATAAAGAACTTTAAAGCAATCCCAGGACATGGTGTTGAAGGGATGTTAAAAAGAAAGAAAATAATTGTAGGAAAGCCCGAATATATTAGAAAACTTGCAGGTCTTGGATCATTTGAAAATAAAATTGCAGAACTAGAAGGAAATGGAAAGACTGTTGTTGTTCTTTGCATTGATAAAAAGGTAGAAGGATTCATAGGAATTGCAGATACTCCTAGACAAGATTCAATAGAAGCAGTTAAGGAATTGCAAAAACAAAAAATCTATGTTTATATGATTACTGGAGATAATAAAAGAACTGCTAATGCTATTGCTAAACAATTGGGAATTACGCATGTTATATCTGAAGTTCTTCCTGAAGACAAAGCTAAACATGTTAAAGAATTGCAGAAAAAAGGAAAAGTTGCAATGGTTGGAGATGGAATTAATGATGCTCCTGCGCTAGCTCGAGCAGATATCGGTATTGCAATTGGTTCTGGAACTGATGTTGCAATGGAAACAGGCAATGTTGTTTTAATGAATAATAAAACAACAGATGTTGCAAAAGCGATTAAATTAAGCAAGGTTACAATCAGAAAAATAAAACAGAATATGTTCTGGGCATTATTCTATAATGCTCTTGGAATACCTATTGCAGCAGGAGCATTATATTCCTCAACAGGCTGGTTATTATCACCAATAATTGCAGGAGGAGCAATGGCTTTGTCATCAGTTAGTGTTGTTCTAAATACATTAATGATGAAGAGGACTAAAATTTAAAATGGATTGCTGCAGTTCTACTAAATCAGAAGATTGTTGCGAAGATAAAACTTTTGCAGTTGCAATGACAATACTAATTTTATTAATTTTGGGCTTGCTTTCATATATTTTCTTTTTTAATGGAGGATTAAGATGAATAAAAATCATAACTGCAAAAAAAGTAAAAGTAAAAAAAGATTTATTTGGAGTATTTATTATAAATAATAGCAAATACCCATCCTGCAACAAATCCAATTACTGTAATGACGACAGTTCCGATCAAACCTTGCATTATATTAGGAGTTGTTTTAATCGCGTTTAAATCAATTCCATGAAAAAATAAATTAAAAAATTTTGTAGAAGAATCTCCCAAAAATAAAACTGCTAGCAAACAAAGAATCGATAGAATAAATGTTATTGATGCAAGAGCTATTCCAGTTCCTTTAGGACTAATTTTTTGTGCCACTTTTACCTCCTTATGACTTCAAAGAAATTAACAATTTTAAACCTTTCTGTCTTTTAAAGTTAAACTCTGCAAAATTGGGCAGCAGGGGTACTTAAGAATTTTAAATCAGATGTAATCAAAGAAATAATTTTAGTTCTGTTTGATTAGGAAGATTATAATGTTTATAAAAAAGTGCTAGGTTTTTAGAATGAAAACAGATTTAAATGAGATTATAATTGATTAACCATGATTGAGTTATTAAAAAAATATTTTGGTTATAATGAATTTAGGCCCATGCAATTAGATATTATAGACCATGTTCTAAAAAATAAAGATTCTCTTGTGATTATGCCAACAGGCGGTGGAAAGTCTATTTGTTACCAGCTTCCCACATTAAAGTTGGAAGGGCTTACTCTAGTTATTTCGCCTCTTATCTCTTTAATGAAAGACCAAGTAGATAGTTTAAGAGCGAATGGCATTAATGCAGAGTACATTAATTCAACTCTCTTTCCTGAGGAGATTAGTTTAATTCAAGATAAAATTCAAAAAAAAGAAATAAAACTTCTTTATATTGCTCCTGAAAGATTAGCATTAGAAGAGTTTAAAGTATTTTTGAGTACATTGCAGATTAGTTTAATTGCTATAGATGAAGCCCATTGTATTTCTGAATGGGGTCATGATTTTCGACCAGAATATAGAAATTTAAAATCTTTAAGAATACTTTTTCCAGACGCCCCCATAATCGCTTTAACCGCAACAGCTACAGAAAGAGTAAGAATAGACATATTAAAACAATTATCCTTAAGAGAGCCTAAACTATTCATCTCGAGTTTTAATAGAAAAAATCTAAATTTAATGGTTGTAGAAAAAAAGAAAACTGTGGAAAGGATTATAAAAATGCTTGAAGAATATGCAGATGAATCAGTTATTATCTACTGTTTTTCTCGTAAGGATTCTGAAAACATTGGTGAAAGATTAAGAAATCATGGATTTGATGCTCTTCCCTATCATGCAGGACTTGATAATGAAACAAGAAAAAAGAATCAGGACATGTTTATTAAAGATAAAGTTAATATTATTGTAGCAACAATTGCATTTGGAATGGGCATTAATAAACCAGATGTTAGATTAATTATTCATCATACTTTTCCAAAAACACTTGAAGGTTATTATCAGGAAATAGGAAGGGCAGGAAGGGATGGGCTTTCAAGTGATTGTGTGCTTTTTTATTCAAGAGGAGATAGAAGAAAGCATGAATTTTTTATTGATAAAATAGAAGATGAAACGACAAAGAACAATGCAAGAACTAAATTAAATCAGGTCATGAATTATTGTGAAGATCTTTCTTGCAGAAGAAAACAAATACTCAAATATTTTGGAGAGGATTTTTTAGAGGCTAACTGCGGAGCCTGTGATTCCTGCATGGATTTATCAAAACCTGGGAAAACAGAGCAGAAAGTCTTAATTTCAAAAGAAAAAGGGAAAGTTATAGAATATAACCATGAATTATTTGAGAAATTGAGAATTCTAAGAAAGAAGATTGCTACTCAAAGAAATGTTCCTCCTTTTATAATATTCGGAGATGTTTCATTAAGAGAAATGGCTAGCCATCTTCCAAGTAATAATGAAGAATTCTTAAATATTAAAGGAGTTGGACAGCAAAAATTAAAAGATTTTGGAGACTTGTTTCTAGATGCCATTAAAAACTACCTAAAAGAAAAAAGAGATGGAGATAATGGGGATATCTTAGATTATGCTCAAGATGAAAATAACTCCGGAACAGATTATCATGAAAGATTAAAAAAATAAGAGAAAGTTATGCTAATGCTTATGAACCCTGGAAACAAGAAGAAGATGAAAAATTAAAAATATTAAATTATGAAAATAAAACTATTTCTGAAATTGCACAAATTCTAATGCGACAGCCTAGTGCGATTAGGTCAAGATTAAGGAAATTTGGTTTAGCAAAGTGATTATGGCAGTAATTTTACACTAAAAGAATAAAAACTTCATGATACATAATTTGTAACACATTTTGTAACACTTTTTATATCATTTTACCGACGGTACGCAAAATTTATATAGTTTGAAGTACTAATTATTTTATGAATAAATACTACCAAAAGATGATTTATTTTCCTGAAATATTTGGAAATGTAATTGATGAATTTGATAAACTTATTGTAAAAGATCTTAGATACGCAGAACCTAAGATAAAAGGCAAAGGGTCTTTCAGTAAATTTGTAAGAGTTCGTATGCTTGTCTATATTAAAAGAAGAAACGAGGAATTGATACAGGAGTAGAAGGAGAAAGAAAGCAATTACCTTCTAATAAAAGGTCTTCTGAGATTCATATTATTTTGTAAAGGTTTTTTGAAACATTTTTGTTTGTGTATTAAAAATTACCATTCAACTTTTAGACAAGCAGGAAGTTTCCCTTTCAATCTTTTTTGTTCTGCAAAATAATGTTTTCTACATAAATAACTCCATCCTTTCTTTTTGCTATTTTTCATTGCACATGGATAAACTTCTGCATAAGCTATATTTGTGCATTTTCCTTTAAAGTCACAGCATGGAAATTTTTTTCTATTTTTCAATATTTTAAATCTTATTATAGAATCTGCTTTTTCATTCTTATTTTTGAGAATTCTTAATTTTCCCTGTTTATCATAATATTTTTTTATAATTTTCATTTCAGTAGTGAAACCTTCTTCCATAATCTTTATGATTAAACCACTCAAGGATAACTGCTAATATCTGAACTTTATTTGGAGTTTTAATAGTATAAATCAGTCTCCATCTATCTGGCAAATCATATTTCCAAAGATTATTTATTTGGTATTTTTGTATATATTCTTTTGGAAAAAGTCTTTTTGGAATGGGAATTCCACAAAAAGCATTTTGTTTTATATCCCCTATTGCTCTCTTAATATACTCTTTAATTTCATCGCTTTCTTCTAATTCAACAAATTCTTTTTCAATCTTATCTTCAGCAAAAACAACTTCAGAGGGTTTTAAAAATCTCATATTAGTATCTTTTTCTATTCATAAATTTTTTTGCAGATTCTGGGCTCCAAATATAGACTAAGATTCCTTCTTTGCTTACTGCTATCTTGTTTATGCTTTGTAAATAATTCAAGATAACTAAATAAGTCTGCCACATAACTTTTTTAGGTAATTTTTTCCATAATTCTGTTCTATTAAATTCTCCACTATATTCTTCAATAGTTCTCTCTACCATTAAAACTGTTTCTAAAGTCGGGCTTCTTGCTATTGGATTTATTCTTTCTGTTTCCATAATATATTATATATCAATTGATATATAAATCTTTCGTTTTATGTAGCTAACTTAATCCTAAGGATAAACGCCCCCACGAGGATTTGAACCTCGGTCTCAACCTTCTTACTTTATCTCCTTGAAATCTAGGAGAGGTAGTGTCAGGAGAACCTTGGTTCTCCCACATCCGCAAGGTCGTGTTCTATCCAACTGAACTATAGGGGCTGAAAAATTAAATAAAAGATAGGATTTAAAGTTTTATAAATTAAGCAAAAATTAAAAAATTACTTTTTTAAAAATTCCTTTATCAATCTATAAACTTCAGGATATTTTTCAGTATTTGATAAATCTCTATGGAAATATGAGAAAGTGCTATCTCCACATCCTCCATGAATAATACGATTTTCATAACCCTCTAAAAATGCGCTTGATTCTGTTACAATTCCATCTCCTTGTTCTCCAGACATATCACAGCCAGTACCAAATATATTATATACAGGAACTTTTATTTTTTCGCTGTTTTTTAATTTATTAATAAACAAACTATCTGCTGCAAGGTCGTTGCATTCTGCTTTTGAACCAAAGACATAACAATAAGTCTTAACTGTCCCTGTTATTCCACTATTTGGGGTGCCTAGAAGGATTATTTTATCTATACTATCTTCTCCAAAAATCTGTGCATACCTCCTTGCTACTAAACCTCCCATACTATAACCTACTAAAACAACTTTGCCTCTGTTTGTTTTGAATTTTACTTCTTCAACAAGCTCCCTCAATCTTATTGCATAAGTATCTATATTATCTGTTTTTGTCTGAACTAAGATTGTCTCTTCTGTATTTTTATATAAATCAAAATAATAGCTGCCAGAAAATGTAATTGGTTCTCTTATTAATCCAGACAACCCAAAGAGTTTCTCGTCTTTATCACTTAGCCAGATTATCCCCCCATTTAAAAAACCCTCTTGTTCTAATTTTTGCTGAATGCCAATAAAAGAATCTAAACTATGTTCTGAAGAAGTTTTTCTATTGAAATCATGTCCGTGTAAAAATATTACGGGATATAATTGCCTATTATTTTCGCAGGTTTTATCACAACACGCGGAGCAATTTCCTTGAATACAGCATTCTGGATCCGGTTCTTTGAGTGATGTAAATATATCGATATTTTCTTTTTGAGGAAGCTGTATCTTAATTAAAGTTGAATCATTTATAATTTCTTTTGCAGAACAACATGTATCTGAAATAGTTTTTATTTTTTCTTTAATTTCATTTATATCCAAATAAATACTATTCATTCCGTTTATTTTATTCTGAAAAAGTAAAGAAGAATTTTGAATAGAATTAAATTGTTTTATCAGGGCATCTATATTATTAGAAATTTCTGCTGAAGTTTTTATTTTATTTAAATCTTTTAATTCCTGTTTTATTGACGTTAGATTATCAATAAAAAGATTATACTTGTATATTTCACCAATAGTTTTATTAAAATTTATTTTTAAATCGTCTACTGATTTACTAAGAATTAATATGTTTTGGGAGAGAGCATCACTATATTTCTGCATTTCCCATTGTGATTTCAAACCATTTGCAGTTTTATTAATTTCAAACAAAGAATTGCTTATATTTCCTATTTGTAATTTAAAATTTATTATATCTAAAGAATTTATGTTTTTATTTAATTCTAAAATTAGCTTTTCTGATTTTAAGTTTATATTTTCTATGTCGTTAATTAAAGAAGAAAGTTTTATTTTGGAAGAATCCTTGATTAACTTCTCTTTTTCATTTAAATCGTAGTTTAAAGTTACAATAGTTCTTCTAATAGTGTTCTGCTCTTTTGTATGGCATAGTTCTGTCTTTACGCTCCTGCATTTAATATCAAAAGCATATATCTCTTGCCCTTTTCCGTATTTGTCTGTAGTTAGGGAATATTCTTTTGA
The DNA here is from genome assembly GCA_038044925.1 of Nanobdellota archaeon. Lineage (GTDB taxonomy): Archaea > Nanobdellota > Nanobdellia > Pacearchaeales > GW2011-AR1 > JBBSZC01. Next base: position 40,960 of record JBBSZC010000004.1, read on the forward strand.
GACTGGAATTATTGATTTAGTTTCAAAGCTCCCTAAGTCTATCTGCTCGCCTGTAGCTAAATTATTAAATTCGTAAGAACATACTGAAGTACAAAATGGATTAATAATTACATAAGTCTTAAAGTTTATGTTTTGTTTTTCACCATAAGAAAGAAATAAGTTTTCATTATCTACGTTTAATTTTACTACAGTATCTGTTCCCAAAAGCAGATCTAGATATAAATATAGTTTAGCTCCAAATAAAAAGAGAATTATAACTATAAAAAGAATTATCATAAATATAAAAAAACTCTTCAAAAAGCCCTTTTTATCTACGTCTCTTTTACTTTTCATAAAGATAGTAAATATCAAGAATATAAAAAGGTATTGAGAACGCTCCTGCAAAATTCAGTAATTAAAATTCCTGAAACACAAAATGCGAAGCATTTTGTTGCAATCGAACCTGGAACACTAGTTCAATTCCAGAAAAGTATAATTTCGGTTTGCTCAATTATAAAACGCCCCCGCCATAAGTTAACAGGGTATAACAACGCCTTCTTTTAATTATTCATTTTGTCGAGGAGAATAGAGTTTTTAAATCTTGTCGAGCTAAAACCTAATTCTCTCTTCTTTCATTAGTTCAATTAAAAATTTAACAAGTGGTCTTAAATCTCCTTTTAATTGTGAAGTTTCAAGAGCATTATAATATTCGTGTTTTCTTTTATTGGGGATATTTATCATAGGATACCCCTTTTTATGAAGTATAAAATTCATTAATAATCTTCCAACTCTTCCATTTCCATCAACGAAAGGGTGAATTGTTTCAAAAGCTGAATGAAAATAAGCAGATAAAACCAATGGATGAATCTTATTCTTATTTTTAGTATACCAAGAAAGCAAAGAAGCCATTTCTTTTGAAACTTCCTCTGGTTTTGGTGGCAACCATTCAGTTCCCCTAATATAAACTTGCAGAGTTCTATATTTTCCTATCTGATTATTTAATTCTGGTTTTAATATATTCTTGACTACAATCTCATGTAATTCTAAAATTAAATCCTTAGTAATTTCTTGCCTCGTTTTAAGGATATAATCAAAAGCCTCTTTATGATTAACAATTTCATTTATCTCTCTCAGAGATTTTCTTGGAGTTATATTTTCAAATAAAAGCTGAGAAGTTTCTTGAAGTGTTAATGTGTTTCCCTCAATATTAGTAGAATCGTAAGTGAATAAAGAAACAAAAGATTCATATCTATTTTCCAAATTTGCTTTTGGTTGCTTTGCATATTCTTTTTTTATTTTTTCAATTTCTTCTTTCTCTTTATCTGTTAATAGAGTATTAAGCAAGTTAAGTTCTCTATCTGCTTTCTTCTCTTCTTCAATTAATTTCTTCTTATCTAAATTTAACCCCAGATAAATTCTTTTTTTTATTATATCCTTTCCCTTTCTTATAGAAATAACTCTATAATAATACTTTTTCCCATTTCTTTCTTTTATCTCTGTATAAACCATAATATTCTATACGTCTACGTCATTTAAATATCTTTTGGTGTAGTAGACGTACATGTTCTTAATTGACAAAGATTAAAAGAAGGTCAATATAAATCAATACTAACAGAAAAAGAAATAATTAAAAATCTTCGGCCATGTCTTCATATTCACTTAAGTCTAATTTTCCACTATCAACTTTCTCTCTTAATTTTTTCACCTTTTCAGTTGATTCTTCAATCTTGTCTTTTCCAATAGAAGAAACAAAAAGATTTAATTCTATTAAATTAAATTCATTATCAACTGCCTTAATTCTTACATCAAGGTTTCTATGATGTATTGGAATTTTAAGATTAACCATAGAATACAGAAGCAACCCCCTTATTTAAGAGTTGCTAACTGTAATGAAAACATTACACGCCCCCGCCAGGAATCGAACCTGGGAGCCCAAAGGGCATGGTTCTCAAGACCATTGCTCTACCACTGAGCGACAGAGGCTTAAAAATAATAAGAGAATTCAGTTTTAAAGGTTTGCCTTTGTAAAGAATATTAAAATCAAAAAAACCCTCTCGTCTTACCACACACTAAAGTGTGTGGTTTGTTCGTTGGGTTTTTAGGATACAGAAAACAACAGATAGTTGCAAAGCAACTATCTACTGCCTAAAGGCAGTAGTTTAATTTGTTTTCTGTATTATATGATTTAGAAAAAAAATTATAATCCGTCTGAAAAATTCTTGTGAGTCTTTTTTATTACAAATTCCCTTATCCTTTCTGCATCTTCTATTGAAACTGCTGGAATATATCCTTCTGTAGTCCCTCCAAGTCCCCTAGCAGGCATAGAATATCCTGCTGTTTGAATATTTATAGATGAAAATCCAAATATCCTTGCTATTACTCCTCTTTGAATATCTACATTTTGGACTCTTTCATAAGGAATATTAGAATATCTTTTCCAGATTATCCCTCTTTCTAATTTTAAATTAGTATTAGTGAATTCGTAAAACCACCTATTATAAGACATTCTTGCATAAATCTCTCCAATAATTATTACTAACAATAAACCGGCTATAGCTAATAAAATAATAAAGATAAAAATAGAGCTCAAATTAGCACTAGTTCTTGTTGCGTTGAAAAACATACTAACTCCAAAAAATAATAATAGGATAATTGCAATTATAAATGTAGAATAAAAACTAACTCTGAATAACCATCTTGCTCCTGGATGTAACCTTGTTTTTACCATATCTATAACTCTAATATATGCTTTAAAAAACTATCTTTTTAATTGAGTTGCAAAATTATAATCCAAAAAGCCTTTTCCACCAAGGTTTTTGGTAGTCAATTGTTTTATAGAGATGCCCATTTTCCTCAAAATTATCATAAGTTATCTTAGGTTTTTCCATTTCCTTTTGTCTTTCCTGCTCTTCTTTTCTCTCTTGTTCAATGATTTCTAAGGCTTTTGAAATTTCAAATCTAGAATAACCCTCGCTTACTAAAGCCCATCTAAGGGTCTCTACAGAATAACCTTTAGCGAGGTTTTTATTAATATGCCTTGCTAATTCATTTATCTTATTGGTCCCACGCGGCCTATAATCCATATTAAAAACTGTTTTTAGGAGTTTATAAAAATTTATATCTTAGGATATTTTAATTGGTTTTTCTATTTTATAGAACTTTATTGCCTCTTTTATCCTTGATTTAGATTCTGCATAAATAGTAAGAATTTTGTCAGATTTTAAGATTTTTTCTCCAAGATGATGGTATAAATAAAGCCCTGCTTTTTTATCTACAGGACAGCCTGCAACTAATGCTAAAGAATTTATTTTTTTATTATTTATCTCTATTATTTTCCCTGTTTTTTTGGAAAAAATATCTTTAAAATAATTTGATTTTTTTAAGCGTAATAATTTCTCTGGTTTGCCTTCTTGTGCTTTAATTATATCTTTAAATTTTTCAAATGCCCTGCCTGAACAGAGAATTTCCTTAGCTAAAATATATCCCTGGCCTTTTTTGGCTTTGCCTGTCATTTCTAAAAGTTGTCCAGAAAGAAAAAGAGATTTTTCTTCTAAATCTCTAGGGGATTCTTGTTTATTATCTAAAACTCTTACTATATCTATTAATTCCATTATAGGGCCTATACCGTTTCCTATAGGCTCGTCTCCTTTTGTCAAAACAGCCTTAACATGCTTGTGAAAATATTTTCCTATTTTTTCGAATTTACCCTTAATTTTAAGCGCATTCTCTTTTGAAACTTTTGCAAATTTGCCATAAGGAATATCAATGAGGATGTAATTGCTGTTTACTGCGAGTTTTTTTGCGAATATGGACGCAATCATCTGGGCTTCTGGATCTATCTTTAATTGTTTTTCTATCTGAATAATTTTTGAGTCTGCTGGAACTAATTCTAAAGCTCCTCCCCAGACAATACATGCATTTGTTTTTTTGACTATCTTTTTTATTTGAATTGGAGTGAATTCTACTTTAGCTATTGCTTCTATTACATCTGCTGTTCCTGCTGCAGAAGTTATTGCTCTAGAAGAGTTTTTAGGCATTGTCAAACCAGCAGAAGCGCAAATAGAAACAATAATGGGAGTTGTTCTATTTCCAGGAATTCCCCCTATGCAATGTTTATCTGCGATTAATTTTGATTTAAAATTAAGCTTACTTCCAGAATTAACTATAGCGTTTATCAGGCTTATTGTTTCTGAAAAGTTCATTTTATTTTTATACATTCCTGAAACAAACAGGGCTATCTCTGATTCAGAAAGAGAATTATCGGCTATATCTTTTATAATTGCATCAATTTGTTTTCTAGAAAGTCTTTTTCCATTTAGCTTATCTTTTATGAAGTTTAAACTTTCCGGATAGTTTGCAAGATTAACATCTACTTTTTGCCCTTGATAAAGATTTAATCTTTCTTTTATTTCCGAAGAAACTGCTATTTCATTTTCTTTTACAAGTTTTCCTACGGTGTCTACAATTGTAAATAGTTCATGAGAATTAATTTTTATTGAAATCCTGTCCCTCAAATGAACTCCTAATTTTTCTGCTGTTCCTTCATTAAGCATTGCTACAGGTACTCCTGCAGACCATTTTAAAATTCTTATTTTAAGCTCCATCCTATTTAAAAATGAAATTATTATTTATTTTCTGGTTCTTGTAAAAGTCCAGGAATTCTTTTTTTCCTGTAAATCTCTAAAACAATTAGAAGATAGGCTAAAATTAATGGTCCTAAAAGAAATCCTAATATCCCAAATATAAATAATCCCCCAATCATACCTATTAAGATTATGGAAGAGTGCAGTTTAGTCATTCTAGAAATAAATATTGGCCTTATAAAATTATCAATTAAAGAGGCCAAACTTCCAAAGATTAAAACTCCTATTGCTGGAACAAAATTTCCTGCTGCCAGCAAATAAATAAAAACAGGCACCCAAATGATAAAAGGCCCTATCATTGGAAGTATTGCTGTACCTATAGTTACTAGTGTAAGCAATAAAGCATTAGGAACTCCAAATGCAAAATACCCTATACCTGCTACAATGCCTTGTAGAATTCCAATAATTACTTGCCCATATAGAATTGATTTTGTTATTGCGTTTGTTTGTTCGAAAAATCTCTTTTCTACATCTTTTGAAAATGGAAGCAAGCTTCTCACATAATCACTGAAATATTCTCCATCCCGTAAAACATAGAACATAACAAAAAAAACTACTAAAACTTGAAGAGAAAGTATAGGTAAATTGATTAAAGTATCTGAAAGATATCCTGTAAAACTACTTAGAGTTTTAGAAGCCATTGCAGTAATTACTGAGTTTATCTCTGATGAAACTAAATCTGATTCGGCAAGAGAGGGAAATATTTTTATTAATGGGGAAAATAAATCCATTTCTTTTACAGAATTGTATACTGTAAAAACCTGTTTTAAAATTACTGGAAGAAAAAAGGCAATTGGAATAGTTATTGTTGCTATAAAAATAAATGTAATTAAAAAAGCCGAGACATTTTTATTTTTAATATATTTATTGATGAAGTTTTGAACAGGGCTGAAAATAAATGCCAGTAAAATTCCAAATATTATAGATAAAACTAGGGGTTTTATAATAAAAAAAGATAAGACTAATAAACTCCCCAAAATTACGACTCCTATAATTCTCTTTAAATATTCTTCTTCCATTATAAGAGACATCCCCTGGTTTTCTTCTTAGAACTTAAAAATTTCTGGAACTCTAACTCTTGCGAGTTAAAGTTTATGAAACTTCCCTTGAATTTGTGCTCATGGCTGATTATCATTTTTCTTTATTTAAAGAAGGTTATCTCTATTTATAAAATTTTGTAAGTGTTAAAAAAATAAATTAAATGAAAAAGTTTATAAGTGAAATTTCAAGAATAGTAATATGAATTTTATAAAAAAGGTATTTGACAAGAAAGTTGATGAAATTGTACATATACAATTTAAAAAATTTAGCAGGGGGAAATTTATAGACAAGGCTGTTATAAAAGCAAAAAGAGATGGCAAAGGAAACTTTACTATAATTACGACTTATGAGTTTGCTAATGATCTCGTTAGAGATGTTGCAGAAAAATTAGGAAATATTAAAACTAATGTTAAAGGGGTTCTTGTTTCCACAAATGATTTGACAGGAGAGCTGGATTTTAATAGCAAGAAGCAATTCATAGGGGTTAAGCAATATAGAATAGATAAAGAAATGACTGGAAATGAAATAATTGGCATTTTAAACAAATTTCCAAAAGCTTTTTTTGCCTTGAGTTTTAATGTTGATTCTGGAGGAAATTCAACTGAATTAAAAATAAAAGAAAAGGCTCCAAAGTCTGCTAAACCCAGCAATAAGACAGATGAGAAACCTAATCCTGATTTTTGTAAACTTAAAACATCGGATAAAGAACTTGCAGAGAGTTTTGTTTTTGAAAAAATGGATTTTAAATTAGCAGAGATAAGCCATGATTTTATAATTAAAGAGATAGTAATTCCTGAAGAGCTGAAAAAAGAGAATGACTTTGCAAAGATAAGAGAGTTTTCAAGAAGAAGGGGGGTTGTGATAAGGAAAGCGATTATTGATGGCAGGGAAATAAGAAGAGAGATTGATTTTGAGGTGTGAAGGGGAAGAATGAAGAATTGTTAAGTTAAAGGGAGCTAGGGATGGGTGCATAAATAGCTTTTACAACATTCCTCCTTAACTTAAAGCTATTAGCCCACTTTGCATAGGCGTTCCAACCATTAAAACTTTCTAATAGTTTTTCCTTACTTAATTCTCCGCTTTTGTGTTGTCTTATTCTGAATATTATATTTCTTAAATTTTTCTTTCTTAACAAGTTATAGTGATAGAATTTTCTAAACCCTACAAAATCAATTCCTCTTGATAGAGGAATTATTTTAGATTTCTGAGAATGTAGTTCTAGCTTTAATTTTTCTTTCAATAATCTGTTTATTTGCTCTTTCCACACTTCTAGTTGTTCCTTAGAATTATGAAGAATAACAAAATCATCTACATATCTAATATAATATCTAGCCCGTAACTTATTCTTAACAAACCAATCCAATTCGTGAAGATAAACGTTGGCGAAGAATTGGGAGGTTAGATTGCCGAGAGGCATTCCTTTCTCGCAAAAACTCGTTCGCCCCCCCCCCCGAACGAGTTCGGGCTGTTATTAAGAATCTGACCAATCAACCAAATAACTTTTTTATCTTTAATCTTTCTGCTTAAAATTTCTATTAAAATCTTGTAATTAACTTCTTTAAAATAATGCTTTATGTCTGCTTTCAAACAAAAGGAAATTCTGCTATTGTTTTTAGTAACTTTTCTCTGAAATAATTCAAATCTTTTAAGTGCAAATAAATTCCCCTTTCCTACTCTGTTCGCACAAGAATCATAAATAAAAGATTTGTCAAAAAGTGGCTCAATTATTCTAACAACTGCATGATGAACTATTCTATCGGGAAAGGCAGACTTTGAAATTTTGCGGGTTTTTGGGTCTCTTAACACAAAGTTCTTTAGAGGTTCTGGCTTATATGTCTGATTTTTTAGCTTATCTGACAAGCTGATTAGATTTTTAAATAAATTAGCTTCAAATTCAATAACATAGTTCTTTTTAGTCTTGCCTTTTCTTGCTTTTCTCCAAGCAAGAATTAAGTTAGACAAATTATAAATCTGCTCATATAAGTTATTAGTTTCCATAATAAGTATAAAGTCTTAGGAGTTAGAGCTATTCCAGACGCATAACCATACTCGACATCAGCATGGTAGTTGCCATTGACATTCAACCTGTCACCATTCCAGTTCGAATTCACCGCGGATAGTTATGTAGCCAGTTTACCTTCCTATCACTGAAATTCCTCGTAAGGAAAATCTGTATTTTATGACTTAAAATAAAATCAAATATGTCTTGATAAATTGGCATGTAGCCCTAGCTTATCGCTAAGACAAAAATTAACTAAAATAAGAATTAATAAACCTTTACTTATTTTTTTACGAAGCGCCTTCGGCGCTTTTTGGCAATACCCCAGACGCAAAACCATACCCGACATCAGCATGGTAGTAGCCATGGACATACAACCTGACACCAAGCCAGTCCGAATCCACCGCGGTATATTTTTTCAAATCTCTATTTTGAGAGTCTAAAGCACCAACATAAGGTGCTTTTCTGCTTATTTTTTCAGCAACTCTTGCTACAACATCTTCAGCGAAATCTTTATCTGTAACTTGTCCAATTATATAAGAATTTGCAACTAAATCTGAAACTGACTGGTTTCCTGTCTTAAATCCATATTTAACTAATCTTACTGCCTTATCTCCATCTTTCATTCTTTTTATTAAACTTGCCCTATCTGTTGGCATAGTTCCATCAATATTATCATAAAGAATAACATCTTCTTTTCCCCATAAATTCTCAGTAGTCGTCAATAGCCATTGGTTTTTTACTCTGGAAACTATATCCTTGCATTGTTTATTATCTGGATTGCTTAATGCAAAATCTATTAAAGAAAATGTCTGGGCAGTTGTAGGTCTTAGTAATTTTCCTTTTGTAATTGCACCCATAACTTTTTGGTGAGTTCCTGGTCCTTCAAGAGGATAAGCACTTGTTAAAATCCCATTTCCGTGCTTATAATCCATTTCGGTTCTAGCTATTCTTATTCTTCCACCATTTAGTTCTTTAGTTATCATAGTTTTTATAGAAATATAAACTTTATAAATCTTTCGATTACGTTGTATCTATATAGTAGTTACTCTTACTTAGTATGACATCCTCCGAAAAGTTTATTTATGAGAAACCTCTAGCTACATTGTTGTGATTCAATGAGCTACAACTAGCTCATTTTTTATAATCAGATTAGAAATAAATAATTATCGAGAATCAGACGCAATTCATCTGTCCGCTAAAGCAGACAGATTTCTTGCGAAGCTTTAACAATTCAGAAGAATGAAAAGCCTTAAAAACCCACTTTTTCTATGTATTTTATTCCAGGTAAATTAAAATGTTATCCGCACAATTGATAAGTATCATAAATAAGAAATGGCAGCACCAAGAGCACCAAGAAAAGGAAGTTTACAAATCTGGCCTAGAAAAAGGGCTAGAAAGTTTTTACCTAGAGTAAACTGGAGTGGAATTAATTCTGGAAAAAATCTTAAAGGTTTTATATGCTATAAAGCGGGAATGAGTTCTGCTTATGTAAAAGACAATACTCCTAATTCTATGACAAAAGACAGGACAAAAATAATTCCGGTAACAATTCTTGAGTGTCCTCCTATGAAGATACTCTCTATACGATTCTATAAATATGGAAAAGTTGCAAAAGAGGTTTTAAATGAAGGATTAGAAAAGGAATTAAAAAGAAAATTAAAACTTCCTAAAATCTATAAAAATAAATTAGAAAATATTAAATTAGAAGATTACGATGATGTTAAGGTTATTGTTTATTCTTTGGTTAAAAAAACAAACATAAAAAAAACTCCAGACTTATCAGAATTAGGATTGAATGGGCGTTTAGATGATAAAATGAATTTTATTAAAGATAACTTACATAAGGAGATTTCTGTAACTCATATTTTTGGAAAAGGAAATCTTGTTGATTTAAGGGGTTTGACAAAGGGTAAGGGATTACAGGGGCCTGTAAAAAGATTTGGAATCACTCTCAAATCTCATAAGTCAGAAAAGGGTGTGAGAAGACCTGGAAGTTTGGGTCCATGGCATCCTGCAAGAGTAACTTTCAGAGCTCCTATGGCAGGGCAATTAGGGATGTTTTCAAGAGTAATTTATAATAACAAATTAGTGGATATTGGAAAAGCTGAAGAAAAATTTAAAGGGATTAAAAATTACGGAGATATTAAAACAGATTACGTGGTAGTTTATGGCTCTGTACAAGGGCCAGCAAAAAGACAATTATTAATGACTTCTGCTCTTAGAGAAACAAGAAAACAAGCTAAAAAAAATTATGAGGTTATTGAGTTAAGATGAATGAAAAAATAAATGTTTTAGATATTCAAGGAAAGAAAATAAAAGAAATTGAGATGCCTGAATTTTTCAAGCAGAAAATAAGAGAAGATATAATCTCTAAAATAATAGAATCAAGAAAATCAAAACAGCCTTATGCTCCTTCACCTGTTGCAGGAAAACAGCACTCTGCTTCAGGACTAATAAGACACAGAAGACATGTCTGGAAAACTCATTATGGGCAGGGAAGGTCAAGAATTCCAAGAAAAATAATTTCTAAGAAAGGAAACAGAATAAACTGGATTGGGGCTGAAATTCCATCTACTAGGGGAGGTAGAAGAGCGCATCCTCCTAGAGTTGAAGGAACCATTAATGCTAATAAAATAAACAGAAAAGAATTGAGAATCGCCTTGCTGTCTGCTTTAAGTGCAAGTGCAAACCCAAAAGAAATAAAAAAGAAATATGAAAATTTAAGAGAAAAAAATATTAATGCTCCGTTTGTTGTGGACGGAAAAATAACAGAATTGAAAACAAAGGAAGTTGTAGAAACCTTAGGAAAGGTTTTGGGGGAGGCTTTTGGTGCTGCTATTTCAAAAAAATCAATAAGAGCTGGAAAAGGAAAGCGAAGAGGGAGAAAATACAAAGAAACAGCAGGAGCCTTAATTGTTTTAGGAAACAGCGAAAAAATAAAAACAAATATTATTGAAAGCAAGAATGTTTCAAACCTTAATGTTATTGATTTATCTAATGGTGGACAAGGAAAATTAACAATTTATACTGAAAATGCAATTAAAGATTTAAATGAAAGGCTTAATAAAACTAAGGAGGAAAAAGAAAAATGATATCTTTAGATATAGAAACAAGTGGAATTGATATGTCTTGTTGTGGAATTTGGCAGATTGGTGCACTAGAAATAGAAAATCCAGAAAATGTCTTTTTGCAGGAAGCACGAATTGATGCTTTAGATATTATTGAACCAGAAGCTCTAGTTGTTACAGAAAAAACCGAAGAAGAATTAAGAAGTAGGGGAAAACAATCTCAAAGAGGATTAATACAAAGTTTTCTAGAGTGGAGGGGGTTTTGTGAAGTAAAGACCGCATTATGCCACAATCCGCAATTTGATATTGGATTTATAACTCTTAAATCTTTAAAATATTTTAAAAAAGATCCATTTTGGCCAATCTATCATAGAGCATTTGATTTGCATACTCTCGCACAACAAAGATATTTTCAAGAAAATGGAAGATTTTTAATTGATGGGGATCATAGCGATATGGGTTTATCTAAAATATTAAAATTTGTGGGAATAGAAGATAAAAGAAGAGCAATTAAAGATGGAAAAGTAGAAAGAGAAGGCAACCCCCATAACGCATTAGAAGATGCAAAATTAACTGCAGAATGCTTTTCAAGATTAATTTATGGAAAAACCATTTTTCCAGAATATACTAAATTTAAAGTTCCAGAATATCTATTAAATCCAAGAATAAAGAATAAAAATGAAACCAATTATTACTGAAAAAGCTGTAATGATGATTGAAGCTAAAAACACTTTAGTATTTGAAATGGGAATTAAAATAAAAAAACCAGAAATTAAAAAAGAATTTGAAGAAGTTTTTAATGTTAAAATAAAAAGGATAAATACCCACATAAAAGACAATAAAAAATATGCTTATATTCAATTAAAGCCAGAATTTCCTGCTATTGATATAGCAACGAAATTAGGATTGATGTAAAATGGCAGAGAAAAATACTGAAATAATCCGAGCAATTAATAATCTAAATAGTAACGAAGCCTTAAAAATTGGTATCTGTAGAGAGTCTCATGGGACAGATGAGGGACCTTTATTTCATGCTTATATGGAAATAGAAGGGAAGGAAGTTTATTTAACTGCCCATTGCTGTGAATTAAGCTTTGCAGTAGATTTATCAGATAAATTAAATAAAATAGGCGTAGAAAGAGTGATTCTCTCTCCTCTTAATATTAAAAAACATCAAAAAAATTATTCCGTCTCTAAAAGTGATTTAGATTTGTTGAGAGGATTATTATCAAGGAATGGGATTCAAACCGAGATAGATTTAGAACATTTAACTTTAAATAAATTTTATTAAAATGGGAAAGACAATAATTCAACAAGCGCGAGGGCATGGAAGCATGACTTATCAAGTCAGAAAAAAAGCTTATATTTACAGAATTGGATATCCAAGGAATTTAACAGGAATTGGAGAAGTCGCAAGACTCTTCAATTCATCAGCACATTCAACACCTATGGCGGAAATAAGATGGCAGGGTAAAAAATTTTATATTCCTGCATTTAAAGGAATGTATGAAGGACAAGAAATAAATTTTAATGAAAAAACAATAATTGAAGGAAATATTTTGAAATTAAAAGATATTCCAATTAATACAAATATTTATTGCATAGAATCAAGACCTAATGATGGGGGAGTTTTTGTAAGAACTAGCGGAAATAATGCAGTAGTTAATAGAGTTGTTGGAGAAAAAATTGAGATTTTAATGCCTTCAAAAAAAGGAAAAGAATTTAATGAAAATTGCAGAGCTGTTATTGGAGTTATTGCAGGAGCAGGAAGATTAGATAAGCCATTTGTAAAAGCAGGAAGCAAATTTTTTAAGATGAAAGCGAGAAATAAATTTTGGCCGAGAACTTCAGCTGTGAAGTTTAATGCGATAGATCACCCATTTGGAAGTGGTAGAGGTAAAAGAATTAAGAGTAAGATTGCTAAGAGAAACGCACCTCCTGGAGCCAAAGTAGGATTAATAAGACCAAAGAGAACTGGTAGGAAAAGATAAAATGACAGAAGAAAAAGAAACTAAAAAACAATTTACATATAGGGGAAAGACCCTTGAAGACTTGAAAAAGCTAGATGTAAGAGAATTTGCAAAGTTAGTAAAATCTAAAGATAGAAGATATATTTTAAGCCAATTTCAAGATATAGAGAAATTTATCCATAGAAGCAAAGAAAAATTAGGAAAAAAGAAACAAATAAAGACCCATAATAGAAGAATAGTAATTGTCCCAGAAATGGTTGGAATGAAAATCGGTGTGTATAACGGGAAACAATTCCTTCCGGTTGATATTACTGAAGATATGCTTGGTTATAAATTAGGAGAGTTTGCTCCAACAAGATCAAAGGTCAAACATGGAAGCGCAGGAATTGGTGCTACAAAGGGATCAAAATCTAAAGCCAAGAAATAAAAATGGATAACAGAGAAACAATAAAACACAACGAGAAAGAAGAACATATTCATAAAGAACATAGTCACACTCAAAAACATAATCATGCTCATGAAGAAAAAGCAGGAGGAAAAACTAAAAAGAAAGAGCCAGAACACAAAATCAAGAAAGAAGAAGCAGTAATTAATGCTAAAAGCCTTCCAATATCAACAAAAAAGGCAGGAGCGTTTTGTAATTTTGTCAAGAAAAAATCCATAGAAAAAGCATTAGATGATCTTCAAAAAGTAGTCCTTATGAAAAAGGCAGTTCCGAGTAAAGGAGAATTTGCGCATAGAAAAGGAAAAGGAATTGCCGGAGGAATATATGCAACAAATACAGCAAAGTGTTTTATAATGCTTGTGAGAAGTTTAAGCGCAAATGCAACATATAATGGACTTGAAGACCCAATAATTGTTGAAGCTTTTGCAAATAAAGCAATGATGCCTTATGGAAGATTTGGAAGAACTAGAAAAAAAAGAACTCATGTTACAATTATAGCAAGAGAGAGAAAAACTGGAAGGAAAAAATAAACATGGAAGAGAAAAAAATAGTTGAATTAAAAAAAGAAGAATTTGCTATTAGAGAAAATATTAAAAATATTCTTGGAAAAGGAAAAATAAGCAGAGTTGGAATAGAATACACGCCAATCGGAGAAAAAATAATTGTTTCAACAAACAAACCAGGATTAGTAATAGGGAGAAAAGGAGAAAAAATAGAAGAGTTAACAAATGTTTTAAAGAAAAAATTCAAACTTGAAAATCCACATATAGAAATTAATGAAATATTAAAGCCGGAATTTGATGCGCAATTGATTGCAGATGAAATAGCAATGAGTTTAGAGAGATTAGGGCCTATGAAATTCAAAGTTATTGCATATAAAACTCTGCAGAAAGTTATGAATGCTGGAGCAATGGGATGTGAGCTGAGATTATCTGGAAAATTGCCTTCGAGCAGAGCAAAACAATGGAGATTCTCACAAGGATATTTGAAAAAAACAGGAGATACTGCTAAAGTTGTAGACAGGGCGCAAGCAGTTGCACAGACAAAGCCAGGAACAGTTGGAATAAAAGTAAGTATTTTGTCTCCTGATGCTCCATTGCATGATAAAATAGAGGTAAATGATGAGTTATTAAGAAGATTGAGAATGAATGTTTCTTCAGAAAAGGAAAAAATAGAAGAAAAACCAAAGAAAAAAACGAAAAAAACAACAAAGAAAACCAAAAAGGAAAAACTTGAATAAAAATGGCAGTATTAAAAATTAAAGATATTAAAAACATGAGCAAGGAAGATATAGAGAAGAAATTAAAAGAATTAAAATTTGAATTAATTAAATCAAAGGCTAATGCGGCGAAATCCGGCAAATCGAATAAAAGAGAAATAAAAAAAATAATTGCTAGAATACTCACACTCAACAAAAGTTCTCCTTTAAATATGGAAACTTCAGAGAGAAAAACAACAAAATAACAATATGGATATATGTCCAAAATGCGGCCTGCCAATGCAGGCATGTGTATGCGAACAAATCGTAAAGAGTTCGCAGAGAATAAAAATATCTCTTGAAAAAAAGAGATATGGTAAAATAGCTACGATAGTGACTGGATTTGACAAGGGATTTGACATGAAAAAAATCGCAAAAGCTCTAAAAAATGAGCTTGCTTGCGGAGGAACATACAGAGACGGCGAAGTCGAACTTCAAGGAGACCACAAGAAAAAAGTAAAACCAATCCTTATAAAGCTGGATTTTGAAGAAAGTTCAATAGAAGAGTAAAACAAAAAACGCATACACAAAAAATTGAAGGTGAAAAAGAGCTCTCTTTTAAAAAGAGACTTCAGAGAGAAAAGAAAAAATGGAAAAAGAAAAAACAATAAAACAAGAGAAAGGGAAAAAGATAGTCGAAACTCCAAACAACATTTGTAATGATGTAGACTGCCACATTCATGGAAATTTAAAGGCAAGGGGAAAGACTTTTGAAGGAACTGTTATCAAAAAATTCCCTAAGAGAATTGTAATAGAGTTTGAAAGAAGCATTTATGTAAAAAAATACGAGAGATATTCTAAATCAAGAACAAGAATTCATGCAAGACTCCCAAAATGCATGGAAGATTCGATGAAAATAGGAGATTATATTAAAGTTCAAGAATGCAGACCTTTAAGCAAGATAATCCATTTTGTAGCAATAGAAAAAATAAAAGATGCTCAAGATAAATTAAATTTAAGAGATAAAGGAAAATGAAAGCTGTATCAGCAAGAACAACAGCAGGATTGAATTTAGGCTCGTTAATGGTAGCTGCAGATAATAGCGGAGCAAAAGTTGTTAAAATAACAGGAGTAAAAAAATCAAAGGCTAAAAAAGGAAAACAGACTAATGCTAAAGTTGCTGACTGGATTAAAGTATCTATAAGAAAAGGAATTCCAGAAATGAAGGGAAAAGTGTTTGATGCTGTTATTGTAAGGCAGAAAAAATCTTATAGAAGATTAACAGGAGAAAGAGTTGCATTTGAAGATAATGCTGTCGCAATACTCAAGGATGAAAAAGGAAACCCAAAAGGAACGCAAATAAAGGGCCCTATTGCAAGGGAGGTTTTAGAGCGATGGGCGCAAGTTGCTAAAATCGCCTCTATAATTTATTAAAATGAAAAAAGAACAAGAATATCTACCAGAATATTATGAAGAGATACCATATAATGAAGTACTTAGGGAATTTCGAAAGGGACTCCTGGAAGATTTAGGACAATCAGAACCGAAATACCTGATAGGAGCACTCGTCGATTTAATTGGATCATTTTTAGGGCATGAAATAATGAGGGGTTTAAATAAACATTTTCCTAATCAATCAAGAGGTCAAAAATGAAGAAAGATTTTTCAAAATCGTGGAAATCAAGCAAACAACCGAGAAAACAGAGAAAATACCTGGCAAAAGCCCCGTTGCACTTAAGAAGAAAATTTTTGAGCGCTAATCTCGCGAAAGATCTTAGAAAAAAACATGGAAGAAGAAACATAGAAATAAGAAAAAATGACAAAGTTAAGATTATGAGGGGAAAATTCAGGGGCAAACAAGGAAAAGTCTTAAAAGTTAATTCAAAAAAACAAAGAGCATATGTAGAAGGAATGCAAGTTAAGAAACACGACGGAAGCAAGGCTAATGTTTCTATTGCTATTTCAAATTTGCAGATAATTGAATTAAACTTGGATGATAAAATGAGAATCAAACAGAGCTCTCTTTTGAAAAAAGAGGCTTCAGAGATGGAAAAGGAAAACAGAAAAGAAAAATTAAAGGAAGAAAATAAGGGGAAAGATAAATAAAATGTACTTAAAAAGACAAGCAACTCCAAGAAGCTGGCCAATACCAAGAAAGGGTACAGCCTATGTAGTAAGGCCTAAATCTGATTTAACAAATGGAATCCCTACATTAATAGTCCTGAGAGATATGTTGAAAATAACAAGAAATAGAAATGAAGCAAAGAAATCATTAAGATTAAAACAAATAAAAATAAATGGAAAAATTGTTTTTGATGATAGAAGACCATTAAAGCTTTTTGATATATTAACAATTATCCCTATTCAAAAAAATTATAGATTATCTTTGGATGAAAAAGGAAAATTCAAATTAGAAGAAGTAAAAGATAAAGAGGCTGAGAGGAAAATTGTGAAAGTAATAAATAAGAAAACATTAAAAAATAAAAAAATACAATTGAATTTCAGCGACGGAACAAATAGCATTTCACATATAAAATGCAATGTAGGTGATTCCGTAATTGTTTATTTTAAAGATAATAAAATAGAGAAATGCTTGGAATTAAAAGAAAGGGTGGATGTTTTAGTTATAGGTGGAAAACATATAGGAGCTCATGGAAAAATAGAAAAATTAGATAACAAGCAAAAAATGGTAGAGTTAAATACTAAAGAGGATAAGAAAATAAATGTGCTAATTAAACAAATAATAATTATCGAATAATATGGATAAACAAAACCCAATTTTAAAAGTAGAGATAGAGAAAGTTGTTCTAAGTTTAGGCGGAACTGCAGAAAATTTAGAGAAGGGGGTTAAATTGCTAAAAATTATTACTGGAAAAAAACCAGCAAAGATGAAATCCAAAAAAAGAATCCCTGCATTTGGAGTGAGGCCTGGTTTGGAAGTTGGGGCTGTTGTAACAATAAGAAAAAATTTTGAAGAATTGCTTAAAAGAATGCTGGCAGCAGAAGAGAATGAGATAAGAAGAAAACAAATAAGTGAAAATTCATTTTCCTTTGGAATTAAAGAGTATATAGAAATACCTGGAATTGAATATCAGAGAGATATTGGAATTATGGGGTTGGATGTAACTGTTGTTTTTAGGAGAATAGGGGGGAGGGTTAAACTAAAAAAAATAAAGACTGGGAAGGTCTCTAAAAAACAAAATATTTCCAAAGAAAAAATAATTAAATTTATGGAAGACAATTTCCAGACAAAATTTGTATAAAAATTAAAATGACTGCAAGTGATTGGAAAAAAATATTGAAGCAATTGAAGAACAAACCTGCAGTTGCACAGAAATTCCTAAAACACAACAAGCCTAAAGAAAGAAAATATGGAATAAGTGTAAATAAATGCGAAAGATGCGGGAGATTTGGAGCACATATAGGAGCATATAATTTGAACCTATGCAGACACTGCTTCAGAGAAATAGCAAAGGAAATTGGATTTAAAAAATATTCATAAAATACAAGGAGAATAAGATGTCACAAGATATAATTGCTGATGCATTAAACAAGATAAAAAACGCAAAGAATGCAAGAAAGGATAAGGTAAAAATAACCCATATCTCAAATTTCTTAATTGAAATTTTCAAAATAATGAAGCAGAGGGAAGCAATAAAAAATTATAAGATAAATGGAAAAGAAAAAAGCATAGAAATAACAATTGGAGATATTCTTGATTGCAGGGCTATAAAGCCGAGATTTACTATAAAGAAAGATCAGATTGAAAAATACATAAGAAGATATCTTCCAGCAAGAGGAATTGGAACAATAATAGTGTCTACAAATAAAGGATTAATAACCCATGAAGAGGCAATAGAACAAAACATAGGAGGATGCTTGATAGCATATTTCTATTAAAATGAAAAAAGAATTATCGCAAGAAATTGAAATACCCTTGGGAGTTGAGGTTAGTATAGATAAAAATGTCATAAAAGTAAAAGGGAAACTTGGAGAAAACAAAAAAGAATTTCAAATTGGCAAGGCAAAAATAGAGAAAAAAGACAATAAAATAATAATTGAATGCAAAAAATCTTCCAAAAAAGAAAAGAGACTTATGAATACAACAATAAAACACATAAAAAATATGATTCATGGAGTCCAGGAAAAATTTGAATACACATTAAAAGTATGTTTCTCGCACTTCCCAATGGGTGTTGAAGTTAAAGAAAATGAAGCAATTGTCAAAAATTTCTTAGGAGAAAAAATATCAAGAAAAGTACAAATACTTCCGGGAGCAGAAGTCGAAATTAAAAAAGACATTATAATTGTAAAATCAATAAACAAAGAAATAGCAGGACAAACTGCAGCTAATTTTGAAAAGGCTACTATTGTTCCCAGAAAAGACAGGAGAACTTTCCAAGATGGAATATTTATAACTAATAAAGCTGGGAGGGAAATGTAATGAAATTTATAAGAAGAAACTATAAGAGACATCCTAGTATAGGAAAAGGTAGAAAGAAAAAGCATATCTGGAGAAAACCTAAAGGAAGGGACAATAAAATGAGAGAGAAAAGAAGAGGTTATCCTGCAACAGTCAGCATAGGATATGGAAATTCTAGAAAACTCAAAGGAAAGATCAATGAAAAAACACCTATAGTTGTAATTACCCTTAAAGATTTAGAGAAAATAGGAAAAGACTCAATAGCGATTTTAGGGAATATAGGAAATAAGAAAAAAATAGAAATTGTAAAAAAAGCAAATGAGAAGAAAATAGAAATATTTAATTTGAATATAAAAAAATTCCTGAAAAAAATTGAAAGGAAAATAAATCAAAAGAAAGAAGCAGAAAAAAATTCTGAAAAAAAGCCAGAACAAAAAGCAAAGAAAGATATTAAGGAGGATAAGAAAGAATGAACCTGTCTAAGAAAAAGGCCCTGGCAGTTAGAACATTTGGGGTTGGAAAAGAAAGAATAATGTTTGTAAAATCAAGATTGGATGAGATAAAAGAAGCAATAACAAAGCAAGATATAAGGGATTTGGTTCGTGAAGGAGCAATAATAATAAAAAGAATAAAGGGAAGGAAAGGAGTAAATAAAAGAAAATCAAGAAGCCCTGGAAATATAAGAAAAATAGCGAGAAGCTCTAAAAGAGAATATATATTGAGCACAAGAAAGTTAAGAAGATTTGCAAATGAAATGAAAAAACAAGAAAAAATAACTAAAGATGAATCAAATGAAATAAGGAAAAAAATAAGAAATAGAATATTCAAAAGCAAAGCACATTTAAAGGAATATATACAGGAGTTAACGAAGTAAATCGTGTTTAATTAAAATGAAAAAAACATTTAAAAGAAGAAGAAAAGAAGAAAAAACAGATTATGGAAAGAGATTAAAGCTATTGAAAGCCGGGGCTCCAAGATTAATATTTAGAAAGACAAATAGATATATTATAGCCCAGTATGTAGAAAGCAAGCAGGCCCAAGACAAAGTTGTTTTTGGATTAGATTCCAGGAAATTGCTTAACCATGGTTGGGCTGAAGAAATGAGTGGAAGTTTAAAATCTATAACTGCAGCATATTTAACTGGTTTGCTTGCAGGAAAAACTATTTTAAATGATAAATTGAAAACTCCTATACTTGACATTGGTATGATAAGAAGTACTCCTAAATCAAAAGTTTATGGGTTTCTTAAAGGAGTTATAGATGCAGGAGTAAAAATGGAATTCAATAAAAACAAAGAAATTTTTCCAAGTGAAGACAGCATAAAAGGAAAAAATTTGAAAAATAAAATATACGGCCAGTTCGATAAAATTAAATCCAATATAGTTAAGGGAGAGAAATAAAAATGTCAGAAAAAAATAATCTTGAAGAAATTGAAATGATTAAAGAACCTATAGAGTTAATCGAAAAACAGTTAATTAAAGAAATACCTGTAAAAAAAGAAGTAGAAAAAATTGTTTCTTGGACTCCAAAAACAAAACTTGGCAGAAGGGTAAGAGCTGGAGAAATAAAAAATATAAATGAAATTCTTGATAATGATATGAAAATACTTGAGGTAGAAATAGTTGATTCTTTATTAGATTTAAAATCAGATTTAATATTAATTGGACAGTCAAAGGGAAAATTTGGAGGGGGAAAAAGAAGGGCTTGGAAACAAACTCAAAGAAAAACAAAAGAGGGGAATATTCCTACATTCTCTGCAATGGTAGTTGTTGGAGACGAAAACGGGCATGTTGGGGTTGGAAGCGGAAGAGCGAGTGAAACTCTTCCTGCAAGAGATAAATCTTTAAGAAAAGCAAAATTAAATATCTTTAAAGTAAACAGGGCTTGTTCAAGTTTTGATTGTTCTTGCAGTGAAAAACACACTATTCCATTTAAAGTTACTGGAAAATCAGGAAGTGTTGAGGTTAATTTAATTCCTGCACCGCAAGGAACAGGATTAGTTGTCGCAAGAGAACTAAAAAAAGTATTAAGCCTTGCTGGAATTAAAGATTGTTATAGTAAAACTTTTGGAAGCAGAAGAACAACTGCTAATCTTGTTAAAGCTTGTGTGGATGCTCTTAAAAAAGCTTCAAGGAGATCTAAAAAATGAAAACAGGAAAAATGGTTAAAATAGGGGAAGATGAATTTGAAGATGAACGAATTGTTTTTGATGTACTTAGAATCCCAGTTAATGCCTTAGAAACTAGTCTAAATAAGATCAGGAGTATAGATGAGAAAAAAAATTTCTTTGAATATGTAGAAGCAGCATTTGAATATATTAAAAAAAGAGATATTGTAAGGAAATTTAATTTATTATCAAAAGAAACTGTTCGCCAATATAATAAACAATATAGTGAGATAGTTTTTGGAGTTTAAAATGATAGCCATAATAAGAATAAGGGGGCAGGTGGGAGTTGATAGAAATATAAAAGAAACTCTCTCGAGATTAAGATTAAGAAGAAAATTTATATGTATTGTTCTAATCAAACCTGGAAAAGAAAAATTAGGCATGGTTAAAAAATTAAGAGATTTTGTTGCTTTTGGAGATATTAAAGAAGATACATTCCAAAAATTAATGGAAAAAAGAGGAAGATTAATTGATAAAACTAAAAAAACTGATTTGAAAACTGCAACAAGAGAATTAATTGCTGGAAAAAAGGATTATGAAGAATTGAATATAAAGCCTTTTTTCAGGCTTCATCCACCAAGAGGAGGAATAGATTCAAAGATACATTTTCCTAAAGGAGTTTTGGGCGATAATGGAGAAGAAATAAATAAATTAATAGAGAGAATGCTGTAAAATGACAATCAAAACACACAAAACAAGAAAGTCCAAAAAGATGCGTGGGAGAAAAGCAGGAACTCATGGATGGGGTGCTAGAAAGAAACATAAGAAAAAGGGGCATAGGGGCGGAAAAGGAATGGCTGGAACAGGAAAAAGAGCAGACCAAAAGAAAACATTAATAACTAAACTCTATGGAAATAATTATTTTGGAAAACAAGGAATAACAAGCAGGGGAACAGAGAAAGATAAGAGAAAAAGAATAAACTTGCAGACTGTTGAAGACAATCTTGATAATTATGTTAGAAAAGGAATTGCTAAAAAAACAAAAGATGGATTTGAAATAAATCTTAAAGGATATAAAATTCTTGGAGATGGGGAAATAAGAAACAAATTAATTATAAAAGCAAAAGAAGCTTCAGAAAGTTCAATTGATAAAGTAAAAAAGGCTGGTGGAGAAATATATATTGATAAAAAAGTAGTGAAAGAAAAGATAGATTCATCTGCTGAATAGTTGATAAAAAATGGCGATAAAGAAAACAGGCAACACCAAAAACTATAAGTTTTTGGATGCCCCAAGAATTATAAATTCTTGCGGTTTTCTAATCAGCCATTTTAAAATAAAAAATATGATAAAAAATGGCGATAAAGAAAACAGGCAATTTTCTAATCAGCCATTTTAAAATAAAAAATGGCTGATTTAAGAAATATATTTAACTTCATTCCAGAAGTTACAAAACCCGAGGAAAAAAAATTAAGTTTTAATACTAAACTTAAGTGGACTCTTGTGATATTAGTCGCTTTTTTTGTTCTTGCTAATGTTCCTCTTTATGGATTGTCAAATAATGCCCTCGAGAGATTTAAATACTTAGCTATAATCCTTGGAACAGATTTTGGAAGTATTATTTCTTTAGGTATTGGCCCTATAGTTATGGCTTCTATTATACTGCAGTTATTAACTGGTGCAGAAATTTTAAAGATAGATACATCTTCAGAAGAAGGAAGAAAATTTTTCCAAGGAATTCAAAAATTATTAGTTTTATTTTTCATAATCTTTGAAGCATTGGTTTATGTATTAATGCAAGGACTTCAAGCAATGCCTGGATTAGCTCCTATAGTTATAGCTCAATTAATTTTAGGAGGATTAGCAATCTTTTATATGGATGAAGTTACAACTAAATGGGGATTTGGTTCAGGAGTTAGTCTATTTATTGGAGCAGGAGTTTCATGGAGATTAATCACCTCAGCATTCCAGTTTATAAATCAGCAAGGAGAAAATTGCCTTTTGAATTTTTCTGGGACTGCTTGCAGCGGTAAGTTTTTTGTAATGATACAATCCATAATAAATAATGCTCCTACAGAATTTATATCTGCATTAGCTGCTGTTCTTGTAACAGCTATAATATTTTTAATTATTGTATGGGTTCAGTCTTTAAAGGTTGAAATTCCTTTAAGTTTTGGAAGAATAAGGGGCTATTCTGTCAAGTGGCCTTTATCATTTTTTTATGCTTCTGTTATTCCAGTAATATTAACTGCAGCATTAATTGCAAATTTGCAGTTGCTTGGAGGAATAGTAGAAAATGCTGCTTCCATCTGCATTAATCCAGAAATTGCATCTAATATAACAAATGCAACAATTTCTGAAGGATGTACAGGAATAGCAAAGGTATCTTCGTATTTCACTTTTTTAGGGCATTTTATTAATGGGCAAGCAGTTTCAGGTTTTGCTTTCTGGTTAGGTTCCACTGATATTTTGCAATTGACTCTAAAGGGGGGGTTTTTGTGGATATATCTGCTTCAATCAATAACGCATATATTCTTTTTTGTTTTGTTTTCAACAGTGTTTGCTATATTTTGGGTTAAAACATCTGGAATGGATTCAAAGGCGCAAGCAAATAAAATAGCTGCGTCTGGGCTGCAAATTGCTGGATTCAGACAAGATAATAGGGTTTTAGAAAGTATATTAGACAGGTACATCATGCCTTTAACAGTGATGGGAGGAATTGCCGTTGGTTTATTGGCTGCTATTAGTGATTTATTAGGTGCTTTGGTTGGAGGAACTGCAATACTGCTAGTTATTATGATAATGTTCCAGTTCTACCAGAATATTGCTAAAGAGCACCAAGTAGATATGAATCCTTCTGTAAGAAAATTTATTAGCGGTGCATGAGAATAAGAAAAAATATTGATCTTCGTAAAAATGAGCTAATATTAAACACTCTATAAATTAATTATATAGTCAAGGACGCTGAAATTTATCTATTTGCGCCTTGACTATTGAGGGAAAGTCATACAATTTTGGTCAATTATTTACGACTTTCACTATATTTCAAAATTAATTAATCTGCGAACTAAGTGAGCAAAAATAATGATAAAGTGTTTTAGCTGTAAGTATATATAACATTTAAAAATGCCTGTTCGCTATTTTAAAGATGGATAAAAAAGGAAGTTTCAAGCTTATATTTTTAGTAATGATTCTTTCAATAGTAATTGCAGGTTTATGGAATTCTATTCCCGCAATAAAAAATTCTGTGCATGCAATTTTAGATCCTAGTGCTGGAAAATTATTAAATTGGAATGTTACCTATGGGATGTTAATAGCAGTTTTTATTATAACTTTAATCTCTACATTAGTGCAAAAGTATGGAACTAATCAAGCAGAAATAAGAAGACTGAAAAAAGAACAGAAAGATATTAATGAAAGGGCAAAACAATTAAAAGATAATCCTGAAAAAATGATGGAAGTGCAGAAGGAATTAATGCCTTTAACAGGAGAATTGATGAAACACAGCATGAGGCCTTTAATTTTTACAGCTGTGCCGTTTGTCTTGTTCTTTAGATGGTTTGCAGATTATTTTGCTATTATGCCTGACTTTAAGTTTTTTGGATTTTTTTCTTGGTTTTGGTTTTACCTTTTATCTGCAATAATTATCAGCATGATTCTAAGAAAATTTTTAAAAGTAGAATAAGGAAAAATTCCTATACACAAGCTTTTTAACCCCTAATTTTTTTAGTTCTGAATGAATAAAGAAGAATTAATTTATAAGATAGGGATTTTAGAACAGCAATCAGAGCAATTGCAAAGGCAACTGCAAATGATAGAACAAAGCTTTAATGAACTATCCAAATTAAAAATAGATTTAGAAGATTTAAAAAATTCTAAGGGCAAAGAAATAATGGCTCCTATTGGGAGAGGAATATTCATAAAATCTAAAATAATAGAAGAGAATCTTTTAGTAGATATAGGAAGCAAAAATCTTGTTGTAAAAAGCATTGCTGAAACCCAAGAACTCATTCAAGAGCAAATAAAAAAACTCCATGAAGTCCAAGAATTTATGAATTCTTCATTGCATGAACTGGGGCATGAAATGGAAAAGGCGGTTGAAGAAATCCAAAAAGAAATTGAAGGAAAAAGAGAAAAAAGTGAATAAATATAGAAAAAATAGTTATCGCCTTTTTTATTATAGAATAGTTATAATGTGCTTATTATATCCAAAAATTATTTATATATTTTTATTAAAATGCTTAACCTAAAAACATAAAAACCAATAAACTAATTATATTTCTCTGCGATTTTTACAAAATTAGAATATCTTTTAATTCCAAATTCTGTTATTATCGCTTTGATATATTTCTTTTCTACAAATTCAAATGCCGGGTTTTTTATCTTAATTCCTTTTGGAGCTCTATCCCATATTTCATTTAATTTTCTCTGTTCTATAGGGATTTTCTTTTTTGTGAATTTCCAGGAATCAGCTATAATATAAACAGGGATTTTATGTTCTTTTGCAATATCAGCGATTAAACCGCTTCCAATCTTATTAATAATTCCTTTTTTTGTCAAGGCATCTGCTCCAAGGAAAATTTTATTAATTTTCTCTAAGCCTTTTTGTGACAATATGATGTTTAAAGCAGAATCAACAAACATTGTTACTTTTATTTTTGCATTTCTCAATTCTAATGCTGTTTTTCTTCCTTGAAATAAAGGGCGTGTTTCTGTATTATATATTTGAAATTTTTTTCCTTTTTTCTTTGCATAAATTAAAGCATTTACAACATTTGTAGAATGGCAATGAGTAAGGATAGTATTGTTATTTTTTATAATTCTTAAAACACTTTTGTTTATTTTTTCTTGAGAATCCTTGAAATGAACGATAATTTTATTTTTTGGGTAGCCTTTCTCTGCTAAATCTAAAACATTTTCCATCATTGGTTCTGTTGGTCTTGATAAAAGGAGTTGTTTTTTAGATTTTTTTCCAGGAGCTAAAAGATATGCGTTTAAAGCTCCTTTTGCAATGTTTCTTGCTCCCTGAATTCTAACAGATTTTATATCCTTCAGTATTTTATTAAACCTCTTTTGATTTTTTGACATTATGTATATTTTGTAAAAACGTTAAATATATATATATTTCTATTAAAGTTTGCGTCTTACTTAAGTGAGATTAAATAAAAGTAAAGAAAATATGAAGTTTTCTAATTCCCCATTTTGAGGGAATTAGTTAACAAAATAGAGAATGATGAAAGGAGGTGAGTAAAAATGGTGAATAATAATGGAATTTCAGTCTGGGGAGTGATTATAATTTCTCTAGTAGTTGCTGTTATTGCGAGTGTAATAACAACACAAGTGACTGGGAATCCTGTTAAAGTTGAAACGACTACAGGAGCTTTTGCCGATGTTTATACAAAATCTGAAATTGATACTCTGTCAAAGAATATTAATGCTGCTGCTTGCAATAAAGATACTTTTTGTGAAACAAACTATATATACACAGATAAAATTTTAAGCTACTATAGAGATTCTTTTGGGAAGATGCGTTCAACAAATCTAAGTTTTATTGATGGAAACTTAATAACTCAAGGGCCGGGTAGAGGAGGTATACAATTTTATAATGAATATATAAAAGCTCCTCTTGGGAGTGGCAGTAATATAAAAATAAGTAACCTTGAAGTTGTTGGAACTGAAATACCTAATTTTCCTGGATCATTTAATAAACCTGGATATATAATCATGTATGACTCAACAGGAACTAGTTGGAAATGCGGTGTGAGTACAACTGGACAATTTAGTTGTATTAGATATTAGATTATAGATAGAAGTTAATTTTTTATTTTTTTCTTTTTATTTTTTTTATATTTCTCTTCTTCGCGAACATTTTTAAATTCTATTTTTCTTACTAAATCATGATTGAGATAATTCTTGGGGAGGTAGATGCAGAAAAGAATTCTTGGAAGATGTTTTTTATTGGATTAGTCTTTGCATCTCTATCTATATTATTAGTTCATTGGTTTTTTTCAGCAGATATAGTTTTGTCACAATATTCTGGAATGATTGTTGTTACTTTTTGTGTGATGTTTTCCTTGCCTTTCATGTATAAAATGATTAAAAGAGAAGAGGAGGAGGATGAAGAAGTTGAGGGTTTTTTTAGTGTGTGGAAAATGCACAAAGATGCTTTGTATGCTTTTATGTGGCTGTTTTTGGGGTTTATTGTTGCTTTTTCTTTTTGGTTTATATTATTGCAAAATTCTAGTCTTTTAAATGCGCAGATACAAACTTATTGCATGATTAATAGCCCTGGAAATATAGATAATTGCGTGGCTCAATATGATTTTACAAGGCAGATAAGTTCAACAGGAGCTATAACAAAAGAGTTGAGATTTTTGTCAATTTTAGAAAATAATGTTTATGTTATGATATTTACTCTTGTATTCTCTCTAATCTTTGGAGCAGGAGCAATATTTGTCCTTGCTTGGAATGCAAGTGTAATATCTGGAGCTGTTGGGATTTTTACTAAATACAAAATTTCAGAAATCCCTTTAGGAGTTGTTAGATATATGATTCATGGTTTTCCTGAAATTGCAGCATATTTCATAACTGCTTTAGCCGGAGGGATTGTAGGGGTTGGAGTTATAAGAAACGGAATTAGAAATAGAAAATTCTTAAGAATACTTGAAAATTCAATAATCTTATTATTTATAGCAATACTAATTCTTATAGTAGCTGCTGCGATTGAAGTATATATAACTCCTTTATTTTTAAGTTAAATTTCAAGAACAAATATAATTTCTATTAAGCAAAATACTTAAATATAGTCAATTTCTCAAACTGCTATGAGATACATATGTAAAAGTTGCCGTTATCGGTTTAATTCAGAAAAAGAACAAAAAGGGAAAAAATGCCCTTATTGTGGAGGCAAAAATTTAGTAGAAGAACCGCTTGCACAAGAGCTTTTAAATGATACAGAAGAATAAAATGGACATTGAAAGCCTTTCTGAAAAAGAAGTAATAGAACAAAGAAAAAAGAGTATAAACGAGTTTCTAACTAAAAAAAAGCAATGGATTTATTATCTAATTCTTTCCTTAATTATATTTTTGGGGGTGTATATAAGAACTCTAAATATTTCAAAATTAAAAGATATAACAACAGGAACCTGGACATTAGGACCTGATTTAGATCCTTTTCTTTTTTTAAGGTGGGCAAAAGAAATAGTAGAAAATGGAAGCTTAATGACTCATGATATAATGAGATATGTTCCTTTAGGATATGATACTGCTGGAGAGATGAAATTGCTAGCTTATATGATAGCGTGGTTTCATAATATACTTTCATTCTTCCCTCTTACAGATAATGTTACTTATTCTGCAATAATATTTCCTGTAGCAATGTTTGCTTTAACCACAATTGCTTTCTTTTTATTTGCTAGGAAAATATTCTTTAAAGAATCAGATTTGATAAAAAATTCAATCGCTTTAATAGCAACATTATTATTCGTTTTAGTTCCTTCTTTACTTCCTAGGACAATTGCTGGAATTCCTGAAAAAGAATCTGTCGCTTTTTTCTTTATGTTTATGGCTTTTTATTTCTTTATTAGTGCTTTCACAAGTGAAAAAAGAAATAAATCATTTATATTATCTGTACTTGCTGGAATTTCGACAGGACTAATGGCTTTGGTTTGGGGGGGAGTTATATTTATTTTCTTTACAATACCTGGAGCTGTTTTCTTATCCTTTATTTTAGGAAAAGTTGGGAAAAAAGAATTAATATGCTATGGTATGTGGGTTTTTTCATCCTTTGCTATAATGATGCCTTTTTCCACAAGATATACTTTATGGAATTTAGCAATATCTACCTCTACTGGTTTTGGATTAGGAATATTAATAATACTTTTATTCAGCTTACTTTTCTATAAAGATAAAAAAATAGAAAAATTAGAAGAAAAAACCAAAATTCCTAGAGAAATCTTACTTGCCCTAATCTTTTCATTGATTATGCTTATAGTAATATCAATAATTTTGGGTCCTGGGTTTATCTTAGGGCAAATAAATGAAATTCAAAATAATTTAATAGAGCCATCTTCAACAAGGTTTAGTTTTACTGTAGCTGAAAACAAACAACCCTACTTTAATAATGATTGGAAAGATAATTTCGGGCCAATTTTGTATAATATTCCTATTTATTTTTGGCTTTTCTTTTTTGGCTCAGTTCTTTTATTTTTTAATATGATCTCTGCATTAGGCAAAAAAGAGAAATTAAAATTAACTATCGGATATATATTATTTTTAATATGCTTAATATTCAGCAGATATTCAGCATCTAGTATATTTAATGGGGTAAATGGGACAAGCATTGTTACTTATTTTGCCGGGTGGATAATCTTAATATATTTATCAGCAGAGACTTATTATAAAAATTTTAAAAAAGAAAAATTAGAAGTTTTTAAGAAATTTAATTTTGCATATATATTATATTTTATAATATTAACTTTAGGAATTATTGGGGCTAGGGGAGGTATAAGGCTTATTATGGTGCTTGGATCAATAAGCCCCATAGCAGTTTCTTTTTTAATAGTCAAGACAATAAACAAGTCATTTAAAGAAAAAAAAGAAAGCAGTGAAGAAGCTAAAAATGAAGATAGTAAAATTTTAATGAAATTTATAGCAGTAGTTTTTATATTACTTTCTGCTTTTATAGTATATAATTATTATATTTTAGATAAATCCAATGCTGAAAACTTTGCCCCCGGAGCATATCAATGGCAATGGCAAGAAGCAATGTCTTGGGTTAGAAGCAACACATCTCAAAATGCTGTTTTTGCACACTGGTGGGATTATGGCTATTGGGTTCAGTCTATTGGAGAAAGAGCAACAATATTAGACGGGGGAAATGCAATAGTATACTGGGATTATTTAATGGGAAGATATGTATTAACAGAGCCAGATGATTCTAAAACTTTAGAATTTTTATATACCCATAATGCGACTCATCTATTAATTGATTCAACTGAAATTGGAAAATATACTGCATTTTCAAGCATAGGCTCTGATGAAAATTATGATAGATTTTCATGGATATCAATATTTTTGTTAGAGGAGGGAAAAATAACAGAAACTGGCAATAAAACTATTTATCTATATTCTGGAGGAAGTGCGACTGATGAAGATATTGTGTGGAAAGAAAATAATAATGAAATTTTCCTTCCTGCAAAAAAAACAATTGTGGGCGGGGTAATATTACAATTAGATCAAAAAGGAAAATTTTCTCAGCCACAAGCAGCATATTTCTATCAAAACAAGCAATATAATATTCCTCTAAAATATCTTTATGTTGAAAAAGACCAAAAAATAACTACTTTTGATTCTGGTTTAGAGGCAGGAATATTTTTATTCCCAAAAATTAATGTTGATGCTGATAATAAAGCTGGAATTAATTATTATGGCGCTTCTTTATATTTAAGCAGGCGTACAATAAACTCTAAGATAGCACAATTATACTTATTCGATAAAAAAACAGATTCTTTTAAAATAACCCATATTGAAAGCAATCAGATAATAAACTCATTAAAGGGGCAGGGTACAGATTTAAAAGAATTTATATATTATAGTGGATTTCAAGGTCCGATTAAAATTTGGGAAATAAATTACCCCAGCACAATTAAAGCAAACCCTGAATACTTAAAAACAGATTATCCAAATAAGTCCATAGAGATAGCTAAACCTGGAGAATATTAAAATGGAACCTATCCTTATACTCCCATTACTTATGGGGTTTTTTGCATGCTTTTTTCTTGTTCCTATCTGGATTAAAAAAGCCAAAAATATTGGGTTAATTTGGGAGGATATGAATAAGCCAGGACACCCAAAAAATGTTGCTGGATCTGGAGGAATAGTTGTAATAATGGCTTTTATCTTAGGAATTTTAAGCTATATCGCAATAATCACTTTTTATTTTAAAGATAATAATTTGATAAATATATTTGCGCTCTTAACTACAATTATAATTGCTTCTATGATTGGATTTGTGGATGATTTATTTGGGTGGGTTCATGGAGGGCTATCAGCAAAGTTTAGAATTTTTTTATTGATTTTTGCCGCTATTCCTCTATCTGTTATAAATGCAGGAAATTCTACAATGATTGGAATACAATTAGGATTGTTATATCCTTTAGTGCTTATCCCATTAGGAATAATTGGTGCAGCAGCAACTTTTAATTTTTTAGCGGGATATAATGGATTAGAAGCAAGCCAAGGCATTATTATTCTTAGTGCACTGGCTTTTGTATGCTGGGTAATTGGAGAGAGCTGGCTGGCATTAATAGCATTAATAATGGTTTTTTGTCTTTTTGCATTTTATATTTTTAATAAATATCCTGCAAAAATATTTCCTGGAGATGTTTTAACTTACGGAGTTGGAGCAATGATTGCAATCATCGCCATACTTGGAAATATTGAAAAAATAGCTGTTTTCTTTTTCATTCCTTATATAATTGAAACCTGTCTTAAAATTAGAGGGAAATTAAAAAAACAAAGCCTAGCTAAAGTAAATAAAGATGGAGATTTAGAAATGCCTTATGAAAAAATATACGGGTTGGAACATTTAGCAATCTATTTATTAAAAAAGATGAAAAAAAACGGAAAAGTTAAGGAAAGAGAGGTTGTTTATTTTATAAATTTATTTCAAATACTGGTAATTTTAATTGGGTTGGCATTATTTAAAAATTCTATTTTTTAAATGTAATAATGATAAAAAAATTTCTTTCAAGCGAGCTTAGTAAAGGCATAGTAATACTATTTTTTTCTATGTTAGTTTATAATTTTATAAATTTTATTTTCCATTTTTTTATGGGAAGGGTTTTAGGGCCAAATGATTATGGAACTTTGGCTGTTTTGATGTCTATGATATACCTCTTTGGTATACCTGTGGAAGCAATACAAAATATGATTACTAAATATACTTCTAAATTTAATATAAATAATGAAAATGGAAAAATTAAATTTTTAATGAAAAGGGCCCTTGGAAAGGGATTTTATATCTCTATTTTTTTATTTGGAATATTAATTATATTTTCTATTTTTCTATCTTTCTTTCTAAAAGTAAGTTTTTGGCTACTTTTAATAACTGACTTGGCGATATTTTCTTCTTTTTCATTGCCTGTTATTAGGGGGGTTCTTCAAGGACGAAAAAAATTCTTCAAATTAGGGAACAGTATGATAATTGAAACCTCTTTTAAA
This sequence comes from Nanobdellota archaeon, assembly GCA_038044925.1. GTDB lineage: Archaea > Nanobdellota > Nanobdellia > Pacearchaeales > GW2011-AR1 > JBBSZC01. The sequence goes on from JBBSZC010000004.1 coordinate 73,057, forward strand.
TTAATATCCTCTTTATCTTTAGTAATCCTTGGATTAAAGGTATTTGGAGCAATAATAGGGGTTATATTTGGACTTCTTGCAAGTTTAATTTTTAGTTTATACTTTAATAAAGATATATTGCAAGAAAGAGAAGAAAAAATATCTTTTAAGTATATTTACTCTGAAAGTGTGCCTTATCTTATTGTTGTTGTAACAATACTTACTTTTTTCAGTTTAGACATTATCCTAGCTAAAAGATTTTTTTCTCCTGAGTTAGCAGGACAATATTCTGTTCTATCTATGCTTGGAAAAATGATTTTCCTTGGAACTTTTGCAATAAGCAAAGCAATGTTCCCTATCGCCTCTGAGAGATTTGAAAAAAAAGAAAATTCATCACAGCTTTTTAAAAAATCTTTAATATTAATAAGTATATTATGCTTAATTGGCATAGCAATATATTATCTTTTTCCTGAAGAAATAGTTTGGTTGCTTTATGGTGAAAAATACTTAGAAATTTCCCATTTATTGGTTTATTCAGCAATATCTTTAAGTTTTTTATCCTTGAGCAATATCATACTATTATATTCTCTGTCTATTAATAGGATAAAAAAAGGGTATTTGTTGATTGGATTTATAATTATTGAAATAGTTTTATTATTTGCTTTGGATAGTAGCATTGAAAGATATATAATGGGGTTTATGATTTCTAATATAGTAATGTTTATAGGAAGCCTTTTTTCTCTAGTAGAATGGAAAATATAGAAATCAATAAAATTTCTAATTTCCCATTTTAAAAAAACAACAAAAAATGGAAAAAGTCAGTATAATAATCCCCGCTTATAATGAAGGGGGTAGAATAAGAAAAACCTTAAAAGAATACGCTTTTTTTTTCTCAAAAATAAAAAAAGAAAAGGCGGTGGATTTTGAAATATTAGTAGTTTTAAATAATTGCAAGGACAATACTCTTGAAGTTGTTGAAGAATTTATTAAAAAAAATAAAGAAATATTATATTTAAACCTTAATCGTAAAGGAAAAGGATTGGCGATAACTGAAGGATTTAAAAATGCTTTAACCAGAAAAAATGATTTAATTGGTTTTGTGGATGCTGATATGGCAACTTCTCCAGAAGAATTTTATCGTCTTATTCAAAAAATTGGAAAATATGATGGGGCTATTGCAAGCAGGTGGAAGGGGGAGAGTATAATTAAAACAAAACAGCCGTTGCTTAGAAGAGTTTTATCAAGGGGTTTTAATTTTATTGTTAGAATCTTCTTTTTATTCCCTTATACAGATACCCAATGTGGCGCAAAAATATTCAAAAGAGAAGTTATTAAAAATGTAGTAAATGAACTGAATATTACTCATTGGGCATTTGATATAAATTTGCTGTATTTATGCAAAATTAAAAAATTTATAATTAAAGAGATTTCTACAGTGTGGGAAGATAAAAAAGAATCCAAAATAAATATAAAAAAGGCCCCAATACAGATGTTTTTTGGGATAGTGAGGCTGCGAATATTATACTCCCCGCTAAGATCATTAATAAAAATATATGATAGATTCCCTAAAAAAATTAAATTTCATAAAAATGATTAAAAAATGCCCTGTTTGCGGGAAAGATAAAATAATTGTTTTATATAAGAATTTAAAGGACAAGGATTTTTTTATAGATGGAATCTTTAGATTATTAAAATGCAAATGCTGCGGGTTGGAATTTTTAGAACCAAGATTAAATGAAAAAGAATTATCTAAATATTATCCGAAAAATTATTACTCTTTTTATAATTACAATAAGCTGGCACTTTTGTATCATAAAATATCTGCATATTATTACTCAAGAAAAGGTGGGGTGATTAAATTTTTATTAGAACCATTTAGACCTTTATTTTATACATATTATATTAAATGGGGTAAATCTGTACTAGAAATTGGCTGTGGAAATGGAATGAAATTGCATATTTACCAAAAATATGGAATGAAAACCGCAGGGATAGAACCATATATAGAAAAAATAACTGAAGCAGAGAAAAAAATCGGAGTTATAAAAACTACAATAGAAAAAGCCCCTTATAAAAAAAACAGTTTTGATTATATAATCCTTAAAGAAGTATTAGAACATATTCCTGATCAGAAAAAAGTATTAAAAAAATGCTATGAGTTGCTGAAAAAATATGGAAAGCTAATAATTACTATTCCTAATACAAAAAGCTTATGGAACATAAAATTTAAAGAAAATTGGTATGGGTATGATATTCCAAGGCATTTATATAATTATAATCCAAAAAACATTAAAATTATTTTAAAAAAATTTAATTTTAAAATTGAAAAGATAAGAATCTATGACCTCCCATACATGCTAGATGGCTCATTAAAATTTAAAAAATCTAGAAATCCTAATAAAAAGTTATTTATTTTCTCTAACTTTACCAAAATAATTACTGCTCCAGTAAGTTTAATAGTGTCTTATCTTAAATTGGGGTCAATAATGGAGATAACTTGCTCAAAATAAAAATAAGAAATTTTCAAACAATTAAACACTTAAAAAATACTAGCGTATTTAAATTAAATGAAAAATAAAAAAATTCTTGCATTAATATTAATCTTATTAATTTCTTTTGGGATAATTTTAAGGGTATTCTCCCTAAATAAAGATTTTGAAGCAGAGGAAACTGATTTTGTTAGTGCTGGAATTGCATTGAAAAATACAGGCCATCCTGTGTTTTATAATTCTGAATTATACCCTAAAATGAATTTTTTACTTCATCCTCCAATGTATATCTATTTATTATCTATAATTTTCAAGTTTTATACTAATGAGGTATCTGCTAGATTATTGAACATGATTTTTTCTATATTTACTGCTATTTTTATATTCTTTTTTTGTTTAAGTGTTATAAAAAAACAAGATGGATTATGGATTGGCATTATTTCCTCGACATTTTTTCTTATAAATTATTACGTACTATCTTTATCTCTATTAATAGATATAGATATAATATCTAGTTTTTTTGTTTTTGGGTTTGTATTTCTTATAATGCGATATATCCAAACTAAAAAAAATTTATTTTCTTTTTTAGCTATTTTATTTTTAATATTTTCTATAGCAAATAGATTTCCAATAGCAATATTAACTTATTTTTTTATAGGATTATATTTATTGACTAGTAAGAATTTAAAGAGGCATTTTAAATCTTATTTCTATATCGGTTTTTTTTCTTTTTTTATATTTATATCCTTATGGTTTATTTACAGCACTTTTATAGAGCCAGGAACTTTTTTTTCATTTATAATGCATAATGCAAAATTAGGAACTGAACAATTATCAAATCCTGCAGTCTATATTGGGAGTTTTATTTTAAACATAAGCCAGATAATAAGACTTTTTACATTCCCTGTTGTAATCTTAATGATTTGGTCTTTTTTCTATTCATTAAAAAATAAAAGCGAATGGAAGAAGATTATATTGCTGTATATTATTCCAATATTAACTATTTTCGTACTAGTTCCTAGGCCTGCTTTTGGATACCCAAGATATTTTATGACTATATTTCCTGGTGTTTCAATATTAATTGGAGCAATGTTATATGAAAAATTAAACAAAATTAATTTTAACAATAAAAAAAAGATAATATTTCTTATTAGTCTTTTAGCTTCTTTTCTAATTTTAATATACTTAAACCCTCAGGCAACAATTTACTCTGGAAATGGATTGATAAAAGCAACGAATTTGATAGATTTTTTATTTAATTTATTTGGATCAATTCCTATTTTTATCCCTTTGCTATATAAAAAAGATAGAGAAAAAATTATCTTAATAGTATTGATAGCCCTAATTTTAAGCTATAGCATATTTTTTGATATTAAATTTTTTTTGAATAATCCTTCTGCAAAAGAAGTTGGAGAATATCTAAAAGAGAAAACAATTAAAGAAGAAATAATTCTTGCTCCTAAAGCAGTTGCTTATTATGCAGATAGAAGATTTCATATTAATGCAAATAACAAACCAAGAATAGAATCCTCTTACCAATATCTTATTAAATATATAACTAAAAGTTATGAAAATCCTAAAATGGATGATGAATTTTTTTGGCCGGGGGGGGTTTTTGGAGGTTTATATCCTCCGATTCCTAGCCAAGAAGAACTTGATAAAGCAAGTTATGCTGTTTTGTACCATCCTATAGAAGGAAGAGGTTATGAAAAGAAAATTGGGGAGTTTTATATATACAATTTGAGATAATTATATATTTAAATTAACTTTTTAAGGATGATTTATGTGGAAAGGAAAAAAAGTATCTGTAGTTTTTTCTACTTACAATGAAAAAGATTCTATAAGAAAGTGTATAGATGGGCTCTTTCAAACAAAATTTGTTGATGAGGTTATTGCTGTTGACAATAATGCTGTTAAAGGAACAAAAGAAGAAATATTCAAAACAAAAGCAAAATATTTTCATGAAACAAAGCAAGGTTTTGGGTGGGGATATAGAAGAGCGTTATATGAATCAAATGGAGATTTGATTATAATGATAGAGCCCGATGGAACTTTTGACCCCAATGATGTTATAAAATTTCTCGCTTATTCTGACAATTTTGAAGTTGTATTTGGAACTAGAACAACTTCTATAATGATTGGGGAAGGGGCAAATATGGGGTGGTTTTTAAAATGGGGGAATTTTGCTGTTGCCAAGATGATTGAATTTATGTTTAATACTACTTTTTTATCGGATGTAGGATGCACTTATAGATTAATCAATAGAAATGCTTATAATAAAATCAAAAACAAGCTCATAATTACTGGAAATGAGTTCAATCCGGATATGATGCTCCAAGTAATAAAAAATAAGATTCCTTATATAGAAATCCCTGTTAGATATCTAAGGAGAGTAGGGGTTTCTTCTGTTACAGGAGATATGAAAAGGACTATCCCTGTTGGATTAAAAATGATTCTATTAATTTTAATGCATAGATTAAACATAATTCATCAAAAAATAAAAATAAAAACTAACAAAAGGTAAAAATATATATTAAAAATACCGAAATATATTTATACCTACCTTTTAAGTATTTAATATAAAAAATGGTAGATAAAAATAATATTCCTGTTGTTATATTATGTGGGGGGAAAGGAACAAGATTAAGAGAAGAGACAGAAACAATCCCAAAACCTATGGTTTTGATAGGTGGGAAACCGATATTATGGCACATAATGAAGATTTACTCTCATTATGGATTTAATAAATTTTTTCTTTTATTAGGATATAAAGGTGAAAAGATTAAGTCTTATTTTTTGGAGTATCCTTGGGAAAATCACGACTTTAATATTAAGACTAAGAATAGAGAAATAGCATCTCTTTCAAATGAGGATATTGAAGATTGGGAAATTTCTCTTTTAGACACTGGTTTGGATTCTTTAACTGGTAGAAGATTATTTTTAATAAAAAATTTATTAAAAGATTATGATAATTTTATGTTAACTTACGGTGATGGTGTATCTGATGTCAATCTTAATGAATTATTAAACTTCCACCTGTCAAGAAACAATTTGATTACAATTACTGGCGTACATAGTAAATCAAAACAGGGGAAAATAAATCATGAAAATGGTTTAATTAGTGATTTTAAAGAAAAACCAGTTCTTCATGATCTATTTAATGGGGGGTTTATGGTTTTTAATAAAGAAGCATTGTCTTACATATCTGAAGAGAATACCATGTTAGAATACGATTTAATTCCAAAATTAGTTATACAAAGAAAAGTGGGGTTATATCAGCACAATGGTTTCTGGCAATCTATGGACACTTTTCAAGATAAAGAATTACTAGAGGATTTATGGAAAGAAAATCCCTATTGGAGAATATGGAATGAAAATTGTAAAGGTTAATCAAAAATGAAAAATAAGAATATTTTAGTCACTGGAGGAACAGGATTTTTAGGAGGGCATCTTGTTAGAGAGTTAATAGATATGGGAGCAAATGTTTTTGTTACATATAGATTAATTAATTCAAAAAGGTATTTTTTTAATGAAAATCTAGAAAAAAATTGTACTTTACTTATATGTGACACAAAGGATAAAGAGAGAATCATGAATGTAATTTCAAGTTATAAAATTGATTATATCTTTCATTTAGCAGCTCAGCCTTTAGTAGAAGTTGCGTATAATCACCCTTATGAAACACTTTTAACTAATATTCTTGGGACAATTAATATTTTAGAAGCTTCTAGAAACTATAAGAATATTAAGGGAATAGTTGTTTTTACTTCTGATAAAGCATACGGCAATCAAGAAATTCTCCCATATTACGAATCTAGCCCGCTTAGGGGAAGCCATCCTTATGATTGCTCAAAATCTTGTTCAGATTTAATTAGTCAAATGTATTATAAAACTTATAATCTGCCTATAACAATTGTAAGGGCTGGGAATATGTTTGGTCCCGGAGATTTAAATTTTGATAGAATTGTTCCTGGGGCAATTAAAAGTATTCTTAAAAAAGAGCCCCTAGAAATAAGGTCTGACGGGAGCATGATCAGAGATTATGTTTATGTAAAAGATGTTGTTAGGGCATGTATTATGCTTATGCAAAATATAGAAAAAACACAAGGAGAAGCATTTAATATTGGAGCAAAAAATGTATATACTGTATTAGAGTTATTAGAAAAAATTGAAAAAATAATAGGAGTTAAAATAGAAAAGAATATTTTAAATATATGCAAAAATGAAATTCCTAAACAATATTTAAGTTATGAAAAAATAAAAAATTTTATTGGATGGGAAAATTCATACGATTTAGATTCTGCAATTAAAGAAACATTTTCGTGGTATCAGAGCCATACATAATTTAAAATGATCCAAGGTGTTGAAATAATAAATTTAAAGAGAATCCAGGATGAACGAGGGTGTATCTTCCATATGTTAAGATCTGATGACCCTCATTTTGAAAAATTTGGGGAGATTTACTTTTCAACAACATATTCCAATGCAATAAAGGGGTGGCATAAACATGAATATGCAACACTAAATTATGCTGTAATTTATGGAACAATAAAATTAGTTTTATACGATGATAGAAAAGAGTCTACAACAAAAGGTGAATTAATGGAATTATTTATCGGAGAAAATAATTATTGCCTGGTTAAAATTCCTCCTGGAATATGGAATGGTTTTAAGGCAGTTGGAAATAATAAGGCTATTGTTGCTAATTGCTGTACTCATGCTCATGGGACCTTTAAAAGCGAAAGAATGAGTCCTGAAAACAGCTATATAAACTATGATTGGAAAATTAAAAATGAATAGAAAAATTGTTATTACTGGATCAAATGGATTTGTTGGAAAAAATATTTATATAAAACTTCTTAAATTTTACAACGTTAATGGAATTGATATTAATGAATCTAAATTTACAGACACAACATTAGACATATTAAATAGAGAAGAATTGTTCAAATTTCTCAACAATTTTTTTCCTGAAATTATAATACATTGTGCTTATTATCCTCATGTTGATGGATGTGAGATAAATCCTGAAAAAGCCTATAAAATAAATATTGAAGCTACTAATAATATAGTAGATTGGTGCAGACAAAATAATAAAAAATTGATATTTATATCTACAGATTATGTCTACTCAAAAAATGGCGATTGTTTAAACAATGAGAACTCTGAAATAAATGCTCTAAATATTTATACACAAAATAAAATCGACAATGAAAATAAAATAAAAATGTATTTGAAAGATTTTCTCATATTCAGGACTGGTTTTATTTATGGTTATGATTTAGGCGGGAAAAATTTCTTAATGCAAATGATAGAATCAAAAGGAAATATAAAAATACCTACTGATCAAATCATTAACCCAACCAATATTAGTTTTTTAACAAAAATAATTGAGAAAAGTATTGAATTAGATTTAAGAGGAACATTTAATTCAAATGGAAAAGAAAGCATTTCTAGATTCGAATTTGGAAAAATAATTTCAAAAACATTGGGATTAGAAAATGAACCTGAAGGAGTTTTAACACAAGATATTGATTATAAAGCTAAAAGGCCTTTATATTGTAGGGTTGATTCTTCTTTGATATACAAAAAAACTGATTTAATACCCAAATCAATTCCCGATTATCTATTTGAAATAAAAAAAACATTAGACGAAAAAGTTTCTAAATCCCATAAAAGAGATGATTGTAGGGCATGTAGAGGCAAAAAGATTGTAAAAGTTATCTCTATGGGGAAGGTTCCTATTGCAAATTCTTTTTTAAAAGAGAAAAATGATTTAGAAAAATTGCCTTTGGATATTTATTTTTGTAAAAATTGTGGTCTAGTTCAGATATTAGATGTTATTTCATCAGAAGAATTATTTGAAGATTATAGATATCTCTCTTCAGTGAGTCAAAAAGTAATAAATCATTTTTCAGGTTTAGCTACACTAATAAAAGAAAGATTCATTCTTAATGATAAAGAAATTGTTCTTGAAATAGGATCTAATGATGGGGTACTCCTTAAGGAACTTGAAAATAATGGTATAAAATGCATTGGAGTAGATCCTTCCATAAATGTTTCCAAGATAGCTCGCGATAGAGGATTCTACACAATTAATTATTTTTTTAATTATGATGTTGTAAAAGAGTTTGTTAAAAAATTTGGTAAAGCAAAGGTAATCACTGGCAGCAACGTGTTTGCACATATAGACAATTTAGATGAGTTAATTAAATCTGTTTACGAAGCTCTGGATGATAAAGGGATATTTATTGCAGAAGTACATTATCTTATACCTCAAATAGAAAACTTTCAGTTTGATAATTTTTACCACGAACACCTTTGCGAATGGAGTGCAAAAGCATTTAATACGCTACTTAATAGATTTGATATGGAATTATATAATGTTGAAAAAATTCCCATTCATGGGGGGTCAATTAGATTTTTTTCAAAGAAAAAGATTAATCCTCTTAAAATAGAAGATTCTGTAAAAGAAACAATAGATTATGAAGAGAAAAACGGATTTCTTTCAGAAGAAAAATATATAGAATTTTCAAAAAAAATAGAATTGTTAAAAGAAAAATTAATAACTAAACTACAAAAAATAAAAGATGCTGGAGGAAGGATAGCTGGTTATGGAGCATCTGCAAGAGGAACAATCTTATTAAATACCTGCAATATAAATGAAAATTATCTTGATTATGTTGTTGATAACTCTACTGAAAAACAAGGGAGATATATCCCGGGGGTTAATATTAAAATTGTTCCTGCATCCCACTTAAAAGAAAATCCCCCAAATAATATATTCATTATTGCTTATACATATGCAAAAGAGATAATGAAAGATGAAGAGTGGTTTATAGAAAAAGGGGGTGAATTTATCCTCCCGAATATAGATATTTTTGACAATTAAAATGAAGAACCAAATTTATCCTAAAATTAGTATTATACTGAATATGAATAATGGAGGAAGAACTTTAGAAGAATTTTTCAAATTACTTTTTTCCCAAAATTACCCTATAAATAAGATAGAGATAGTAATTGCTGATGGGGGTTGTAAAGAAAATACTAAAAAAATAATAAATAATTTCAAGAAAAAATATCCTAAGAATATAAAGATAGTCTTAAATAAAAAAAAATACAAATTAGGGCGTGGAATGGGGGCAGATATCGCTTCGAGAAATGCTACTGGAGATATGATCTTAATGGTGGATAGTGATAATCTTTTGATACAAAAGGATTGGTTAAAAAATATGGTTAAAATTTTATTAGAGAATAGAGATATCCATGCAGTCCAATCAGGACTATTAATACCTAAAAAGGCTTCGATTATTGATAAATATTTTGGAGCTATAGGGATTGAAGATCCTTTTTCTATTCCTTATTCTTTAGGAGCACAAGTTATTTTTAATCCGCAAATGTTTGAATATAATAAAAGAGGCGATTTTTATATTTATGAGGCCGATAAAGATAATTTTTATTATTTTGGAGATAATGGATTTCTTATATGGAAAAACTATTTTTTTAAAAATGATGGTTACACACAAGATATAGATAACTCTTATCGTATGGCTAAATCTAAAAGAATTTATAGGATAGCTGTTACAAAAAAATTAAAAATCTATCACAAATCTCCTACTAAACTTATTGACTTTTTAAAGAAAAAGGGGTTATATGTCCGGATATATCTTCAGAAAAATTATGAAAATAGGGACTTTTATTGGTTTAGTCTTAAATATAATAATTTTAAACAAAATTTAAAATTTATAAATAGTGTTTTATATAATCTTCTTTTTATACCTGGATTAATTAGAGGAATAAATTTTGCAATAAAGGAAAAAGAACCATTTTGGCTTATACACCCTATCATGCTCTTTTCTATAACTGTAGAGTATATTTACTCTTTTATTTTAGTTAAAGTATCAAAACAAGATTTTTCTCTACCATAAAAATTTATCCTCTTCTATTCATATACTCTATAATTTCCTCTAAATCTGAAATTAATGGTTTTCCAAAGAGATTATATTTATATATTCTATCATGTTCTCCTCGGAGAATCTCTCTTCTTAATCCAGTTACAATCCCTTGAGAATGAACTACATTTTCATTCCAGCTTACCGATGCTCCTTGTTTGCTATAAAATTTTAAATTAGTAGAATTTGTTTGTATTAAAGCACTTACTGCAGAAATATAAGCCCTTATTTGATGAAACGGAGGAGCTGTAATACAAACTTGTTTTATTTTGTTTTTTTTGCAAAAAGAAACAAGACCCATCGCTTCAGCATTAGTGCTTAAATAAAATCTAAAATCGGGATCTATTTCTAATATATCCTCAGAATTAACGCCTCTGTCAGCTAACTCTTTCTTCCAATGTATAAATCCTTTATAGCCTGCAATTGCCCCTTTTTTATCAGGAATCAATTTTTTCCTGATCCTTGAAACTATTTTTGGATTAAATTTTTTATAAGAGCTGATCAACTCACTTAATATAGATACATCAACGTGAGTTATTCCTATTTTTGGAGTAAATCCCTCTAAATAAAATTTTGCTCCTGCATTAAAACTTGAAATTTCATTATCTTTTGTTTGTGCATTTAAGAAGACTAAATCGACTTTCTCGGGGACATTATCACAGAAAATCCTTGTTAAAATTTCAAACCATTCTTTAGGACATTTTTTTATCATAACCCCCTATATTGGGATTGGTTTTTAAATCTTTTTTTCTTTCTTTTTTAGGATTTTTTATAAATTACAAAGGCTGGTTGTTTTTGCTCGCTATCAAAAAACCAGGCATTTAATCCTATCCATTTATCTTGATTATCTTGTAGATAAGCAGGAATGTAAGATTGTTGGGGGGTGAAAAAATGATATACTAAATAATCTGCGTTCAAAATTTTATCCTGGTCTGTTTTATTATCCGGAAGTGTAAATGTCCTAAACTGAGAATAATAAATTGCATAGGGTTCTACCCCGCTTCCAGCAATAATGCTTCCTGGAGGAGAATTTCCCTCCATCCATTCAAATCCTTGTTTCATTTGTATAAAACTATCCTTTTTAATCTTTATTAAATCATTTGCAAAGGTTATTTGAAAATATAATCCAGTAACTAGGATAACTAAAACTAAAACAATTGAGACAATAGAATTATATCTTTTAATAAAAGAATAAATATAACTTAAACCTATGCCTGCGAAAGAACATAAAGTTAAAGACGACGCTAAAAAGTATCTATCTTCTGCTCCTTTAAGGTAGAAAATAAAAAAAGAATAAACCGTAATAAAAAGCAATATAAGAAATAAATGGTTTCTTAAGTTTATATTCTTAAAAATAAAATTATAGCCTATTATTAATTCAGATAAAACAATAAATAATCCAAGTATAAAGATAATAAAAAATGGAGTCGTTAAGTATATATAAACATAATTTAAAAAATGCCAAGCAAATGGTGCAGGTTTTCCATCTATTTGGGCGGGGTTTAGATAATTACCAAACAAGGCTGGAAATACGTTTCCTTGGGTGAAATAATTAAATATAAAAAATAATAACAGGGGGGAGATTCCAATAATGCCATAAATCCAAAATTTTTTGTCTTTAATAAGAAATTTCTTGCTAATTATTAACATGAATAAATAAATCAAAAAAAATAAACCGTTAGTATATCTCATTAATGTGCTAAAAGCTAAGAAAATTAAGGAAAATAAAAAATACTTTTTGTTTAAATCTGACTTTGTTGCAAGAATAAAAAGATAAATGCTTAAGTATAAAAATGCCATAGAGGGTATATCAGTCATAAATCTAAAAGTATAAAATAAGTGTATCCAAAGTCCTGAAAAAATTATAGAAGAAAACACAGCAACCTTTTTTCCATAGAGTTCTTTAGTGGATAAATACACAAATAAAACTGTTAAAATTGAAGGAATAAATTCTAAAAGAAACCTAGAATAGCTTTCTTGAAATCCTAATCTAATTAAAATAGACCATATAAAAGGAAATATGAATGGCCTAATTTTAGTCTCTCCTATAATTAGAGCAGTATCATCCCAAATATGAGTAACTAGATTAGTTGCTATACTTCCATAACAAGCCTCATCCCACCATAGGGGCTGGTTCATAGTTATAATGAAAAAATAAATCCTTAAAACTAAAGCAAAAACTAATATGCTTATTAAAATTAAATTATCTGTTTTGTTAAACCAGGAGATAAACTTGCTTTTTCTCTTTTCAATTATTTCTTCTTGTGTCATGATTGTAATTGATAAATAAAGTTTTTATTTGTTGTTATTTAAGTGAATGTTATCATTTTTCAACATAAATGCTTAAAAAAGATATATTATATGGATTAAAATGAAAAAGAAGAAAAGAGTGCTTTTAGGAGCAAGTTATTCTCAAATTGAACCCCTTGGGTTGTTGTATCTCTCCACGATTGCAAGGCAAGAAGGATGGGAGCCAAAAATAGCTTTAGCAGAAGAAGGTTTTAAAAATTTTGGAGAAAGAATAAAAGACTTTCAACCGGAAATGATTGGATTCACAATTTATACCGGGAATCATACTAAAATAATAGATTATTTTGATAAAGTTAAAAGAGAAAATCCAGAGATAGTGACTATAGCAGGAGGGCCTCATGCTACTTATTTTCCACAAGACTGCTTAAACTCATTTGACTATGTTGTCATAAGCGAAGGATTAAATAGTTTTAGAAGGATTTTAAATGGAAAAGTGAAATCAGGAATTGTTGAATTAGTAAAACAAGAGCCATTTCCAAATTCAGACAGGAAGCAATTTTATAGAGACTATCCTACATTTAAAAGTAGCCCTATTAAAAGTACAATAACTCAAACTGGCTGTCCCTATAGCTGTAATTATTGTTATAATAGCAGTAAGATAGAAAATATTTCAGGATTAGATGATAAGCAAAGAGTAAATATGGAAACAGTAGTAGGAGCGTCTAAAAGATTGTTTCCAAGTTCAATAAGAGATGTAAAAGATATAATTAAGGAAATAGGAGATATTCAAAAACTTGCCCCTGAAACAAGAATGATTTTTTTCCAGGATGATGTCTTTGTTAAAATGGATTATGATAAAATTAAAGAATTATCAGAAGAATTGCCTAGACTTGGGATTAATTTTCACGCGCAAATAAGGTTTGAATATGCTAATCCTAGAAATCCAAATACAAAGGGGAAATTAGAATTAATGAGAAAAGCTGGTTGTACTGGATTAACTCTTGCAATTGAGTCCGCAGATCCCATAGTCAGGATAGATGTTTTGAATAGAAATATGAAAGAAGAACTTATGTTTGATGTATTCTCCAGCTTAGGGGAATTGGGTTATAAAGTAAGAACAGAACAAATGCTTGGACTACCGTGCGGAGCGACAAAAGAAAAAACCCTCGTAGGAATTGAATCAGATTTAAAGACTCTTGAATTAAATATTAGGTTAAAAGAAGCGACAGGTCTTCCGACAATGGCATGGGCATCTATTTTCGCTCCTTATAGAGGAACAAAAATTGCAGAATATTGTAAAGAGCATGGTTTTTATTACGGAGATAATAGAGATACTCCAAATACCTTCTTTGAGAGATCTGTTTTAAACTTCCCTAGAGAGTGGGTTGGAGAGAATCTCTCTCAAAATACAAAGGGGGTCTGGATGGAGGGAGAAGAATTAGAATTACACAGAGATAAAATACAAATTTTAGCAGATGATTTTATAGAATATGGAAACACCCCTAATGGACATGTATATGCAAAAAAACTATTAGAGAGAGTTGGAAAGGATTTTACTTTTGATGAGAAATCAAGAAGAATGGGTATTATAAAGAGTGAGACGAGAAGAAGACACTATTACGATTCTGTGCTGTATTTTTAAGAATTTTTTAATCGTTAAAATAATTATTTTGTACTTTTAGTTGCTCTCCATCCATCTTTATGATGCTGTTGTTTTATTTTTGTGTGATAGAAAACCAGCATATAAATATAAAATTTTGCCGGAAAAAGGAGCAATGTCCATAAAAACTCTTTAAGAGTTTCAGGATAAAAGAATGCTCTATAACCCTCAAATAATTCGTTTTTAAATGATTTGGTCTTTTGAAGTTTTCTTGAGTCAATATATTGTGAAAGAGCCTCATGGCCTTTAGTTGTTCTTTTTTTTTGCTCAATAAAATCTCTAAAATTATTGGGATATTTAACATAAACTACTGCTTTTGGAGAATAATTTATTTTATATCCTTTTTCTTTAAACAATAAAGGTATAACCAAATCTTCTGCAACATGCAATGGAAATTTTTTTATTATGTTATTTCTAAATGCAAAAAGATAACCTGAACATTCTATAAATTTTCCTTTCTTCCATCTTTTTAAACGTGCCTCATGAGCCCCTGCATCACAAAGCAAATGAGACCAATATCCAAAAATATTTCCTCTGGAGTTTATTGGTATTGGTCTTCCAGTAGCACAGCCTACATTTTTGTCTTTAAAAGAGCCTAATAAATATTTAAGGGAGTTTTTTTGAATAAAAACATCACCATCTGAAAAAATAAGTATATCTCCTTTTAATGTCGGTAGAAGCAAATTCATTGCAAGGGCTTTTCCTTTCCCTGGATCTTGAAATAATTTTATGTTCTTATTCTTTTTCTGATATTTTTTTACTACATCAATAGTTCCTTTATCCGGGGTAGAAACAATAATTTCAAATTTTTGTTTTTTTAATACATCTTGGTTTAAAAAATTTTCAATAGCTCTGCCTATTGTTTTTGATTCTTTAAATGAAGTAATAACAATGGAAATCATAAAAATACCTGTAATTTAATCTTTTAAGATTTTATTGACTGAAGCATATACTTCTTCTAAATTAACTGCTGATTGTGCTTCTTTATCATTTGTATGTTTTAAAAAATATTTCTGCAATAATGGGCTGATTAATTTTTCCATTCTCTTATACCCGTAAATTTCTATGGGAGGGGTGCAATTAAATATAGCTACTACTCTTTTTTTTAAAGCTAAAGCCAAATGCATATCTAAACTATCTCCACAGACTATTATATCGCATGAGTTTATGTCTTCTATGTGCTCTTTAAGAGTTGGTTTTAAATTAAGAAATGAAACATTTTCTCCTTTTTCTCTTAGAGTTCTATATAAATCTCCATAACCGCCCCAAAATTTATTGGGCCATTTAGTCTCGGATATGTTTATTAGCCCTATTTTGAATTTTTTTCTAGTCTCTCTATTATCCTCTGTATTAATACTATAGCCTATATCATATTCTTGGTCTTTCCATGAACCTTTTCCAAAAACCATCTCAACTAGAATTTGTGGTACAGGATAAGGATTTTCAAATTTTAAATCATCTGCTTTTTCTTTTCCAAGCTTGCTGGAAAGAGACATATCAAACCAATAAGAGCTTTCAGTAGTATAATCTATATCCCCATTATTCTTTAGATAAACTCCAATAATTTTATTTGATTTTAAATTTTTTAGGAAATTTAATGCCTCCTTCTCTTCATCTAAACTGATTATTAAATCAAATTCAATATTTTTTAATTCTTCTACCATGTTTTTAATACTGTTATCAGGATTATCAATAAAAAAAATATCAGTTATCTTTTTAGAAGTCAATAAATCCTTAGCATTATATTTTGTTAGCCAGTAAATTTCTCCATCTAAATTATTTAAGAGAACTGTTGTCCTTACTATGTCTCCTAATGCCCCTAATTTAATTATAAGAGTTTTCATTTATAAAACAGATTATCTAGAGAGTTTATCAATTTATTCCATTTAAATCTTTCAACACTCTTCTGTGCATTCTCTCTTATTTTATTTATAGTCTTTTTATTCTCTTTATCAAAAGCAAACTCTATTTTTTCCGCTAAATCTTTAGGGCTCCCTACTTCAAAAAGAATCCCATTTTTTTTATCTGAAATCAAGTCCATGTTGCCTTTATTATTGCTTGCAATAACTACTCTTTTTCTTGCCATCGCCTCTATAAGTGTTTGAGGCATTCCCTCGCTTTTGCTTGAGAGGACATAAACAAATGCTGAATCTAATTCTTTTATTTGTATTGTTTTATTGAAAGTGGAGTTAATAATAATTATCCGAGACTGCAAATTTAGATCTGAAATAATTTTATTTAATCTTTCTAAGTAATCGTCTTCAGAAGGCCCATATATTCTTAATTTAATTTTTTTATCCTTTAAAAAACTCAATGAAGCTATAAGAGTTTCTAGGTCTTTTATCGGGGAAATTCTTCCCATATAAATAACCTCTTTTTTTTCTTTTGAATTTGGCTTAATTTTAAAAAACTCTTCTGGAATCCCATTGGGGATATATTCTATTTTTTCTTTGGGAACTCCTAACTCTAAAAGATAAGGAATTTCCCATTGAGTTATTGCTATTACCTTTGTAAATTTTTTTAGAGTTGTTCTCCCAATAAAATAATCGTATAATTTTACAATAACTCTTTCAAATAAAGATCTTGTTGAACTTCTTTCAAATGGTGCATGGGTAACTAAAAATACTTTAGCCCCTATTTTTTTTGCTAGGTGTATTGCCTTTGTTGTATGTAAATGTCTATAGCTATGAGCAATTATTACCTCTGGAGAATATTTAATTGCGTCTTTTTCAAAATTCCATGACAAGAAAGATTCCCCTCCAAGTTTAATATATGGGAAACGTGTTATTTTTATTTCTCCTATTTTCTCTTCTGGTTCAGCGTTTTTATCAGAACCCTTAGAGATATTAGAAGAGAAGACTCTTACTTCGTGACCTTTCTCTGCTAAGAGTATAGATTCTCTCTTTACCCTTTCCCAGACTCCACATGCTCCGGAAGTAAAATGGCAAAGCTCTAATATTTTCATAGCCTGAGTTAGATGGATGGGTTTAAAAACTATTCCAAAAGATAATAAAAAAGTAGAGAAATCTTTATAACTGATGGTAATATCTTAAGAAAATGGCTAAAAAAACCCAAAGAGTAAAAGTCCATTCAAATTACAGCTGTAATTTAAAATGTCGTTTTTGTTATTATGGAGACAGCAAATGCATAAAAGAAAAGGATCCTTCTTTTGAAGATTTAAAAAAACAATTAGACATTGCAAAAAGTATGGGTGCATTAGATGTGGACTTTTCTGGAGGAGAGCCAACAATACGAAAGGACTTTCCAGAATTAGTAGCTTATACAAAATCAAAAGGATTTAGGACAATTTGTGTAATAACTAATGGATTAAGAATGGCTAATAAAGAGTATGTTAAAAAAGTTATAGATTCCGGATTAAATGATATCTTATTTTCTTTAGAAGGATATAATTCAAAAACCCATGACTACTTAACGAGAGTTCCAGGAAGTTTTGAAAAAATAAATAAAGCAATAAAAAACGCCAAAGAGCTTGGGGTAAGAGTAAGAATAAATATCACGGTTACTAAAGAAAACTATAAATATTTAGAAAATTTTGCAAGGCACATATTAAAATTTAATCCTGATGCAGTTAATTTTATAAAATTTAACCCTTGGGATGTTGCACTTCATGAGGCGAGGGGGATGTCTCCAAAATATTCTGAAATAGCCCCTCATTTAAAAAAAGCCATAGATATTTTAAAGCCCCGCATAGTAAAAATAACAGTACGATATATTCCATATTGTTTTATGCAAGGATATGAAAAACATGTTTGCAATTGTATGCATAATCAATTTGATTCTGATGAGTGGTGGATTCCAAAAATACAATATAGAATGGAAACAAAAGCCGTGATAAATATAAGAGGACCATTAAAAAGGATATTAAAAAACCTTCCTTTTATAATAAGACTAGAGCCGTCTTATTTTATGAGCTTCGATAAATTCGTCTTAGGTATCCAATTAAAAAAGCTTTATACAAAACCAAATCAATGTAGAAAATGCAAATATTTTTATGTCTGTGACGGGATAGATAAGCCATACCCAAAAATATACGGAGCAAAAGAAATTATCCCTGTTACTGGGGTAAAAATAAAAGAGCCTATGTTTGCCAGAGAAAAATATCTTGAAAATTACAATGAAAAATTTGGTTTTTAGTTTTATAATTCCTGCCCACAATGAAGAAAAAGTTATCGGGTCTTCTTTAGAGTCTATTAAAAAACAAGAAAGTAAAAAAAATTACGAGATTATTGTTATTAATGATGGATCAAAAGACAAGACATTAGAGATAGTAAAAAAATATAAAGATGTCAGACTGATAAATTTTAAAGATGGGCATTCTGCTGCGTTTGCAAGAAACAGGGGCGCTGAAAAAGCTAAAGGAGAGTACTTAATTTTTTTGGATGCGGATCAGATTTTGGAAAATGGTTTCTTAGATAAATTGAATATGGTTGTAGGAGAGAGAAAATTTAATGTTGCTGCTTTTAGAATACACTCTGCTTCTCCAAAAAGTATTTTTCAGAGGGGGTGGCATGCTTATAGGAAATATAACAAATGCGCTGCTATAATTATAAAAAGAAAACTATTCAATGAGATTAAATATAGAGAAGATTTATTTTATGTTGAAGACGATGTTTTATTCGAAGAGGCGATAAAGAGGGGAAATAAACTAGAAGAAACAGGAGCTTTTGTGTACCATATTGATCCAAAAACATTAAAGGATTATTGGAGGCAGAGAAAATGGCAGGGAAGGGGGTTGGTTATGAAGATATTCTTGTTGAAAAAATACTGGGCATTTAGGCATTTTATCCCTTGTTTGATAATTCCTTTAACGATAATAACCCCATATATAATTATAGCATATTTGGCTGGGGGGTTTATCTTTTTTACTATGAAGACAAAAGAACCAATAAATTCCCTTTTATGGATTCTTACAGATTTTGCAGGAAGATATATCTCTTTATTTTATTTTTTAGTATATTCTTTGGCTGCTGGAATTAAAGGAAAAATAATATAAATGTGCATGAAAAAAATATTAATTATAAGAAATGATCATATTGGGGATTTAGTCTTGTCTACTGCTGTATTTAGAGAGATAAAAAAATTTATTCCTGATTCAAAGGTAACTTTAATTATAAATAAAACTAACCGCTCAATTGTCGATAAAAACCCTTACATTGACGAAATTATAGAATTAAATATGGCAAACTACAGCCTAAAAAGCATCCGGCAATATTTAAAAATAGCTATGAGATTAAAGGGAAAATTTGATGTTGGGGTTGATTTGAGGGGGGGGATTATGAATAGTTTGTTTCTTTTGTGGCTTACAGGAATAGAAAAAAGAATAAGTAGAATTGACCATCATCCAATAATAAAATATCTTTTAACCAATCCCATAAAGATAAATAAAAAGACCCATGCAACAGAAGATAATTTAAAAATAATTAATAATGGGCTTGGAATAAACTCCTCTGATAAAACCTTAGAAATAGTTGTAGATAAAGAGGATGAAAAATATGTTAATAAATTTATTAAAGAAAATAAATTAAAAAATTATGTCTGTATATGCCCTATAACTGGTTTAATAGAAAAACAATGGCCTTTAAAAAATTGGATGGAAATTATAAAAAACTTTGATAAAAAATATAAACTCATACTTTTAGGAACTAAAGGGGAGGAGAATATTCTTGAAGAACTTTGCAAATTGAATAAAAACTGCAAATATTTTATAAATTTCGATGTAAGAAAGCTATTGTTATTATTTAAAAATTCAAAACTAGTCCTTACTCAGGATGGAGGGCCGATGCATATTGCATGGGCATCTGAAGCTAAGCTAATTGAACTACATAATTTGTTTCTTTATGGAATGAATAAAGTAACTCCCCTAAATAATTCAAAGATAATTTATACTAAATGTATTGATATGAATAGCATTTCTGTGGAAGAAGTTGAGAAAGAAGTAAAAAAAGCATTAAAATAGAAACTCTCTATTCTTTATCGCATACCTCCATATTAAAAGCCTTGTATAAATCTTTTCCATATACATTGCTGTTAATATATTTAAGTCCTTTAAACCCCTTATAGAATGATATAAAAATAATATTGGCGGGAAAAAAATAATTAAAATGTGCTGAGGGTATATCAATGGCCCTAGTCTATTTATGGGCATCCCGTATTTTTTATCTGCCTTTAAAAAATCCTCAACCTTTTTTGCGTAATTTATTGCTTTTTTAAAAGTCCATTCTTGATATTCGTGGAATACTATTGCTTCATTAGAATAAATTATTTTTCCTTCCTTTTTCATTCTCTTAAATAATATTTTGTCTTCTAGATAATTAAAATCCTCATCAAATCTAACTCTCTTTAGTATATCTGATCTAAAGCCGGCATTTGCAGTCATAGTATCATTGCCATCGTTACTAATTACTCTTGTCTTTGCTGTTGGAAAATTTCCATTTAATTCGTAACAAACTTTACCGAAAAAACCTATTATTGATTTGTCCAGGAAGATATAATTTATTTCTTCAAGCCAATGTTTTTCTGAATAGCAGTCAGAATCTATAAAAACAATTATTTCTCCACTTGCTTTATCTAAAGCATTATTTCTGAGAACCGAAAATCTGCCTATCCCTCTATGCACAACTATTTCTTTAGGAGAATATATTTGATTTTTAATTGAGTTCAAACACTTATCAATATTTTCATAAGGTTTGGCAATTATGCATACTGAAATAGAATGTTTTTTAACAACCATTTTGGAGAGTATGACATGCTTGGGCCTATAAAACATGGGTGGATGCAATTAGAACACCTAAAGGGAATTTTATCCATCTTTAATATTTTATTAATATCGTAATTATAGTCTCTTGCATTTCCTAATTTTTTTCTAATTTCACAGCTTCTAACCCCCCCATCTGGCTCTAAAACAGCGATTATCTCCCCTGCAAGACACTTATAAGGTACTTTGTTTCCACCCAAAATATCACAATAAATTTCATTTAGCATTTGTTGCCTCTTTTTATAAAATGGGCTTAGACCTCTAGAAGTAATATTTTCCACTTCTGATTTTATTTTTTTAAATTCTTCTGCACTGAGAGTAATTCCTTTTTTCCCTCTAACTAAAATAGGATCTATAGAATTTGTCCTCTCTTTTAAGAATTTTAATAGATCTATATAAGTATTATAATTTAATTTGCTAAGAGAAGGATTAAAACCTACATTTACACCTAATTTTTTTAATTCATCAAAAGTCTCTAACGCTCTGTCAAAGCAGTCTCTTCCCCTTATTTCATTATGCAATTCTCTAAACCCATCAATAGATATCATTATCTGAAAATTAAACCTTTTTTGTTTCATCTTTTTAACCATACTTACAGTATTTTCTGTAAAATATCCATTAGTAGGGATTATTGCCTTTTTTAGCCCTTTTTTAAAAAATATCTCTAATATTTCTACTAAATCCCCTCTCAAAAAAGGCTCTCCTCCAGAAAGTTGCAAATATTCTAAATGAGGAAGATTATTAGAAATTTTTTTTATCTCTACTAAATTTAGCTCTCTAATATCTTTATTCAATTCATCATTATAAAAGCAGTGCTTGCATCTTAAAGGGCATTTTGTTGTAACAAAAAAAATTAATGTTCTTAATTGAGGACGAATAAATCTTTTAACTTTTTTTATCATTTTACAGCAAGATATAACTGGTTTAATAATTTTATTGTTTTTATTGCGATACGTAAAGTTTTCCGCCAGACGATACAAATTTTCTTACTCCATGAAAAACATTGCTAAAATTTCCTGCTTTTGTCCAGAATATAAATTTTTTTATCCTTGTTTTATAATAACTAGTCCTCCATAATCTTTGAGATATTTTTATTAAATCTTCTGTAGACCTTGTACTTACATTATGGTTGACTGTCCTATGATTTCCTGTCCATATAGCCCATTCTTCTAAAGAAGTCGGTTTTTTTATTAAACTATTTTTAACACATAAATCAAAAAGATTAGACCCTGGAAGAGGATTATATATTTTAACATTAGCTATATCTGGTTTATATTTTTCTATTAAATTTATTGTTTCTCTCATTTCTTCCAAAGTTTCTGTTGGAAGCCCTATCATAAAACTTGCATCACAAGTTATATTATTCCTTCTGCAGCATAAAATAGCATTAATATTTTGCTGAACAGTAACTCTTTTATTTAAAAAATCTAAAATTCTTTGACTTCCAGACTCTGCTCCTATCTGGATGGTATGACATCCTGCTTTTTTTAATTTCTTTAATATTTCATCGTCTATATAATCTACTCTAGAAAAACAATGAAAATAGACTTTATGCTTGCTTAAGTAATCACAAACCTCGAAACATCTTGATTTAAATGTTAGAAAATTATCATCAATAATTTCAAATGTGTTTCTTTTATATTTTTCTATAATCTCTTTAAACAATTCCATTGTTTTCTTAGTGTTAAATGCCCTAACAAATGGCCTACCATTTATCCCCCATAAATTTGCAGTTTCGCAAAAAGTGCAGTTTCCTGGACATCCTCTGCTCACACTAACATAAAAATGCTCGTATTTCTTTAAATCCAGAAGATTATAATTTGGGAGATTTAAACTATCCATTTTAATATATGGACGAAGAGAATTTAAATTGATATTTTTTAGTTTCCCCAGTTTTTTAGGATTTTTGTCAAAAGTGTCGCAAAATTCTAAAAATGCATCTTCACCCTCTCCTCTTATAATATAATCTATATAAGGCTCATTTAGAAAAGAATTTGGTTCAAGAGTAGCGTGAATTCCTCCAACAACTATAATTTTTTCAGGATAGATTTTTTTTATTAGTTTTCCAAGATGAATAATATCTAACAACATCAAAGAGGTCATTGCAGTGAATCCAATTATATCTGGATCATATTTTTGAAGGTAATTGATAAAATTAAGATCTGAAACATCTAAATTTCTATCATAGATTCTAACAGAGTGTTTATTTTCTATAGCAGTACCTATTAAAACCATGCTAAGCGGAGTGCATGGATCTGCTTTTTTCTTTCCATTTCTTATGTTATCATTGGGTTGAACTAATAAAACTTTAGCCATGATTATTAAATTTTTTCTATTTTATATTTTTTATTTCAACAGAAGAGTGCCCAAACTGCTGTTGGTAATTTGTTTTTGTTTTCACATCACATGGATGGCATTCTCCATATTTGTCACAGGATTTAAATCCCTCTTCTATTTGAAATTTTGAATCAGCAATATTCCCTATTGTAAATTCTTCACTATATAAATCCCTATGGCATCTATATATATTTCCATTAGGCCCTATTAGAAATTCAGAAGTTTTACAATCACAATTCCTTGTTTTATTTTGAAAGGCTGAATCCGGATATTTTGAATAATCACCATAAATTATTGAAAAAGGTCTTCCAAGGTCATCAACCCCTTCAAATTTCCCTGTAAAATCTTTAATTCTAAAATCTATTTGAGAGTCTCTGCACCTAAATTGCATTTGAGTTATTGCTTCTAATTGTCTTGGAGAAGGATATTGAACTGAATATATTCCTATGCTAAAGCCAGCATCTTTTAACCTTTTCACATTTTCTACTAATACTTCTCCTTCTCCCATCTGTTCCGGATGATAAGAGACTCTAATAGAAGGATAATTAGCACTCCTTTTAATTCTTTCTGGATCTACTTCGGATAAAAACCTCTCAATTCCTTTTTTCCCCCATAATAAATTGGTTAGTATATCTATATTAAGCTCTGACTTTACACCATTAATAATTTCTATAAAATCTGGATGTAGGAATGGTTCTCCTCCTGAAAAAGTTATTGGAACCTCTGGGCAAGAATTTATTCTGTTAATTGATTTAACCCACTCCCTTCCATGAAGTTCTTTGAAGGATGCTCTATCAAAAGCGGTGTTAAAATTATTTAAACAATAGCTACATTTAAGATTACAGCGCATTGTTAAAAATGCTGAAATGTATTTATAATCACCAGGAATTTTTATATCACTCATTTTAAATTATATTGCTTCTATTATTATTTATTTTAGACGGTATTAATCCTCGTATCTATAGTGAAAGTCGTAAATAATTGACGAAATTGTATGACTTTCCCTCAATAGTCAAGGCGCAAACGGATAAATTTCAGCATCCTTGACTATAATATTATTTTTTAACTTCTTTTGTTATCTTTTTTATGTTTATAAAATTTACTATAGCCAAAAATAGGTTTTTATCCTATTCCTTTCTGTTTATTTGTTAAAGACCGATTAAATTGTTTTTTGAAAATAAAATCCTTTAACCAATAAGGTATTTTTAAATTTCTTAATTCTTCTTTGTAAAAAAAATTAATATCCTGTCCTTCCATTAAGGAAATATTTTCAAGAGAAGTGTTAATCTCCCCTTTGTAAATTAAAAGTTTCCTTTTTCTATTAAAAAAATTAATTTCTCCAATTAAAGCTATATTCTTTACCTCGCAATTAATTTCTTCTTTTATCTCTCTTATAATTGCCTGTATGTCTGTTTCATTCCCTTCAACCCCTCCCCCAATTAAAGACCAAAATCCTGGAAAAGGGATAGATTTTTTATTATCTCTTAGCTGAAATAACATTTTATTATCGGGGTTAATCAAAAAGATAGCAACTGATTTTTTTAAATCCATCAATGGTTAATTACTCTTTTTATTTTAACTATATAAAATTTACGTGTATAGGGGTCTCTTTTGGCTGTTCTGGCAAAAGTCTTTTCCCTGATTTTAAATCTGATAAAAATTCATTAACTTTGTGCTGTAAACATAATTTGCCACACATTGACTTTGCATTAAATCTTTCAGAGGATATTTCCCCCATAACATCCCAATACCTTTCACTTCTCCATATATCTTTGAATCTCTTTTGAGAAATATTCCCTATATGAAATGAATTATATCTTTCATTAAAAAACATTCCGCAAGGAGCAACTAATCCAGATCCTGAAAGTTGTAAAATAAATTGTGGTCCAAAACATTGAGTGTAACTCCTTCCCCCGCCACTTAATATTTTTGACCATTTAACTTTAATACTATATTTTTCTGTAGATATTTTTTCTGCATCTTTTAGTAAATTAGTCAATTCTTTATATTTTGAATAATCTACTCCCAAACTCCCAAATTCATCATCACTGCAATGTTTTATTACGAGGTAATCTACTCCCAACTCTCCTCCTAATTCTGCTAAAGGGATTATCTGATCTGCAAATTCCGGCATTAGCACCATCTGCAACCCTAAGGTAACATCAAATCCAGAAGTTTTTTTTATCTCTACACATTTTTTTATCTTTTTAACAACTTTATCGAAATTATCTGGAGTAGTTCCATGTATTTGAGAATACCTTTGTTTTTGTCCTGCAGAAATATTAAATCTGAGATAAGTTAAATCGCCTAGCATACCCTCTAACTCTTCTATTTTTAACAAAACTCCATTAGTCCCAAGAGCCATATCTAATTTGTTCTTTTTCCCATATTTAACCGCATCGTATAAATAAGGGGAACAAGTGCTTTCTCCATCACTAACAAAACTTATTGCTTTTACACCGATTTCAGCAGCATCATCTAAAAAATTACAAATTGTTTTTTTATTCATTCTTTCTCCCTCGTTTTCCTGTAACTGCCCATAACAATAAACACACTTGTAATTGCATGCCCTTGTTAATGCACAATCAATAGTAATTGGAGCTATCCTCTCTCCATCAAGCCAAGATTTCACTCTTTCTCTATGCCAGGATAATTTATGGCCATCTAAAATTATATTTTCCATTTTTTAGTTAAGGATTTGCCCTATTTAATGTTTCTTTTCTTATTTCATTTAATCTATCTTCAGTTATTCCCATCATATCTGCAATTTTTTCCCTTTTTGCTGAATTAGAAAAATTTAACCTATCCCATTCATATGCTCTCAAAATTTTAAGATCTTGCGGTCTAAACTCCTCTGTCTCTATCCACCCATCGCTCCATAGATGTTTATTAAAATTAAATCCCTTTCTAAGATAACCTCCTTTTTTAGCGATTTCGTAAAGTTCAGTATTGGGAAGAGGGGTTGCGATAAATATCTTAGTATAATCTGCATTTAATTCTTCTGCAAACTTAATAGTCTGCCTTATCTCTTCCCAAGTCTCTCCAGGAAAACCAACTATAAAATTTGCAGCTAAATCTATTCCTGCATCCATTAAACTTTTGGAAACATTTTTAGCTTTATCTAAATCTAAAGGTTTATGGATTATATCATGCAATACTCTTTTCACTCCGGATTCTATTGCTATGTCTACATACTCGCACCCACTTTCTTTCATAAGGCCTATTATTTCGTCATCTAACTTATACGCTGCCATGGCTATTGCATTCCATTTTAAATTTAGTTTCCTTTGGATCATTTTTTTAAACAAACCCTTTGCCCTATTTTTGTCTATTACAAGGTTGTCATCATCAAATATCAATGCATTGATATGATATTTCTCTTTTAACCATTCTATTTCTCCTATTACATTCTCAATGCTCCTTAGTCTTGGTTTTTTCCCAGAAATTTTCCCAGCTTCACAAAAACAACATTGATAAGGACAACCACGAGAAGTTAAAATATTCGCATAAGGCATAGCTCTAGGTCTATCAACACTCTCTCTTTGGACAGAAGTTGCATATTTCATAAAATCTACTTTATCATAAGAAGGCAGAGGCAATGCATCTAAATTTTCAATAAAATTCGACATCCCTGTATTAACTACTTCCCCATTTATATTTTTGAATACAACTCCTTTAGAAGGAATGCTTTTTTTATGAAGAATATGGTTGCATAAATCTTTCAATACATATTCGCCTTCTCCTAAAACAACATAATCTACAGAAGAATCTGTTATTATACTTTCTGGATTAGAGGTAGCGTGAACTCCTCCAATAATTGTTTTTATATTGGGATTCGCTAACTTTGCAATTCTAGCTCCAATTAATCCGGATTCTCCGTATTCATTTGTTAGAACAGAAATACCTACTATGTCTGGATTTTCTCTTTTTAAGAAATCATAAAAATCATCTTTAGAAATATTATCAATATTAGCATCAAAAATCCCAGTATCAAAGCTATCTTCTAATGTAGCAGATAAAACTCCAAGATTATAGGGGTGTAAATTCCAGATAGTTTTATTTTCCCATCCATCTACCCACCTGCAATTTGGATACATTAAAATAACTTTTCCCATATTTATTGTATATCGTATAAATCTCTCCTTTCAATAACCATAATGGGTCTGTTTATATCTCTTGCTACTTTATAAGCTCCTAAAATTTCTAAAGGAGTTTTTGGAATATAAATTGGAAAAGTCATTAAAGATTTAAATACTTCTGTAAAATCTTGTGTATGTTGTGGTCCAGGGTTAAGGGGCTTTGATGCCCCTATAGTTGCCCTAATTATTAAAGACAGATTATATTGCCCGTTAGATAATTTATTTAGTTTATCTGCATGATTTACTATTGAATCTAAAGCATTTAGTATAAAATCATGCCTCTCGAAAAAAATCAGGGGCTTATATCCTTCTAAGGCCATTCCAATTCCTAAACCCATCATTAAATTTTCTGCTAAAGGAGTCTCTAAAAGTTTTTTGCTTGAAATATTATTAAAAGTGCCATAGCCTTTTGAACCAAAAGCCACATTATATCCTAAGAAGATGCTTTTGTCTTCTTGAGATAACATTTCCATTGAAGATTTAATCGCATCTCTATAATTCATTCTAAAAACTACTCCCTCCTGCTTTCTCTCCTGAAAAATCAACAAATTTCCCTGTCCCAACATGAGGATATGTTCTTTTAAAAGTATATCTTTTTACACAGGATGGCCAGATAAAATCGCAGTCTCCATATCTTGCATTTTTTGGAGTCTCTACAGAAAAACCATTATCCTCTATTATAAAAGTACATGGAAGCTTTTGCCCATCTACATATCTTACTGCTTCATAAAAATGCCCTTCTTCTTCTGCCCCATCTCCTAAAAAGCACCACACATGGTTTGTCTTATCATTTCGCTTTAAAGCATATGCTACTCCTGCAGCTATTCCAGCATTTCCAGCAACAATAGAGCTTGAAAGAAAATTTATTTCTTTATCGAAAATATGCATGCTTTTTCCTTCTAATATCATTTTTTCTAATTTCTCTGGAGATCCTCCTTTAAGCAAGTAGTGAAAATGAGAACGATGAGTAGAGAAGATATAGTCTTCAGGATTAATTTCTTTAAAAATTTTAATCAGTATATCCTCATTTCCTCCAGATAAATGAACAGGATATGGTATTTTTCCTTGGTCCCAAAGAGAGGCAATTGCCTTTTCAAAATTAATTAAGTCTAATGCAACGCTCTTTTCCATATAAATGCGGGTTATAATGGGTTTATAAGGATTATTGAGGATAATTATATAAAATTATCATGAGATTCTGGATTTTTTAATCTATGGAGATAATGATTAATTACGTCTAACCTGCATCCATTTCGGCAATTTGTTATTCCTTCGTCATGTAGCTTACTCAATACTTGTTTTCTTTTTTCACTATTCCATATACTTTTAAAAGATTCTTTGTAAATATTTCCGTAAGTCATATCATTATTTCCATAAAAAATATTACAAGGCAGAACATTTCCTTTTGAATCTAATAACGCTATAAAAGAAATACCATAGCATTGGTTGTAATTAGCCCCCTCACATATTCTCTTTGCTGTTGCGCTGCGAAAAAAAACATTAAAATCTTCTGAATTAAACTCAGAAAGTTGAGATTCTAAATCTTTATAGCCTATATATTTGACAGCTAAATTTATTGAACTTTTAGGATGGTGGGAATATGGTTTTATCTGGAGATTGTCTACTCCAATTTGTTTTAGCCTTGATGCTAATTTTACTGCTTCTTCGACATTTTGCGGAATCATTAAAAATTGTGTTCCAATTGTAAGCGAAAGACTATGTGCTCTTTTATAGTCTACCGCATTTTGAATATTTGTCATCAGCTTATCAAAATCATTTATATTTGTCCCGTGCACAAGAGCATAATTTTCCGGACTTCCAGAATCTATACTGAACCTTATCCAAGAAAGATAAGGTAGGATTCTTTCAATTTTATCTTGAGTTAAAGGAATGCCGTTTGTAGTTATTGATGTGTCAATCCCGTAAGATTTAGATGCTTGAACAAAATCTCCAATATTTTTATGTAAAAGGGGTTCTCCTTCTCCAGCGAACATTATTGATTTTACTCCTACAGAAGCCATTTCCTCTAAAGAATTTATTAGTATAGATTTGTCTATATTTTCTATTCCGTTTTTAACCCAATCCAACGCACAATAAACACAATCATGATTGCATTTATTTGTTGGGCCTACCTCCATATAAATTGGATAACAATCCCCTTCTGTTTTCCATTCAGAAACTCTTTCTGGATGATACATTAGTTTATGATTATCTACAGATATTTCAGTCATTTTTAGTTAATTGTTTTTTTATTTCAGCATATACTTTTTCTGAATGTATTTGAGACATACAATAAATATCATTAGTGCATTCTGAACTGAAACATGAGATGCAATCAAATTTTCCTTCTGGAAGGATTGAATTCCCTCTTCCATAAAAATAAACCTCAGAACTTGGTGTTGGTCCAAAAAGGCCTAAAACCCTTTTTTTCATTGCAATACCTAAATGAAGACCAAGACTATCATTAGTAACTATAACTTTAGAGGAATTTATCCAATCCATATACAAATAAAGGTCTTTTAACACCTTTGAATCTTGTTTATCTTGCCTTGTAACTCTAATTCCATCGTTAATTAAAAATTTTTCAAGTTTGTCCCAGTTTTCATTAGGCCAGGACTTAGTTGGCCATTTCTGGCCTACATTGGTGTTTAAAGCCACGTCATATAATATCTGTGTTCTTGGTTTATAACTTAAAGAATATTCTTCTTTATTCCATTTATACCCTAGCATTTCAAATAATAATTCTTGGGATGTTCTTTTGTTTTCTCTCTTTGTTTTTTTATCTGAACTAACTGCAAGCACTTCATACGCCTTATCATAAGCCTCTGCCTCCCCAGTTTGGCTATTAAAAGTAAAACCATACCTGTTTCTTCTAGCCCTAATTTTGTCAGACAGTGCACAAATTCCTGGAATTTTTTCTAAATTAATCAATGTATCAAATTCTTCAGCTTCTAACTGTAATGCTGTTGTGAAGTCGTATGGCAATAGTTTATAGATAAGCGGATTTCCCTTTAACAGTGGAAATGCGTCTATATCAGTAACCCAGGTTATATTTTCTTCCTTATATAAATGTAAAATAGGGGTTGTTCTTAAAACATCCCCGAGACTCAATTTTCTTGAGTTATTTCTCCCTTCAAGAATCTCAGAATAACCTGTTTTAATTATCAGAACTTTTTTCATTAAATATGTTAATTATGTTTATTTAAAAGAATTATTGTGGTAATTTAATTAATTGAATTATAGTCAAGGACGCTGAAATTTATCCGTTTGCGCCTTGACTATTGAGGGAAAGTCATACAATTTCGGTCAATTATTTACGACTTTCACTATAGCTATATCTCTATTAGAGGCGGTATTTTTGTTTCCAGCTTAAAAATCGTCCTGAGGATTATTTTTAAAATCGTCTATTAATTCTTCAATAAATTTAGCATCCCTCTTCCATTTATCTTCTCCATATGGGAAAGGAATCATAAAATCTTTAGTTGGATTTTTTATATAATCCCCCCAAAAATCTCTTTGATAAACTCCTTGGTTTAGCAAATCCTTATAATATTGTGTGTTTGGCAGGGGTTGCAAAATGCTAAAAAGAGGGTATTTTATTCCTAACTCTTTTACTTTTTTTGATAGAGTTTTTCTATCTTCTTCTGTCTCTGTTGGCGTGCCAATTATAAAAAAACCTACAATATCTATAGAATTTTTATTCATAATATCGCAGAATTCTTGAACTTGATTCACATCTTGTTTTTTTCCAAAAAACCTTAAAGTTTCGTCTGATAGTGCTTCTATTCCAACATGGATTCTTTTAAATTTTCTATCTGAAAGCATTTTTGCAGTACCTAAATCCATTTTAGCCTGACCTCTTCCGCTCCATTCTAAACTAAACTCTCTTTTGTCCATCTCTTTACATAATTTTTCTAAATATCTTTTATCTGTATTAAAATTATCTTCATAAACATGCACGCTCCCTGCTCCAATAGATTGCAAATATATCATCTCATCCAATACGGCTTTAGTATCTTTTCTATGGATTTTTTTTGTTTGAACATCGCAAAAATTACAATGGTTTGGACATCCAACTCCAGAAAACATAGACATTCGTTTATTTGACTTAAAAAGATTGCCTGTCGAATAATAAAATTCCTGGTCTATGAAGCTCCTATCAGGAAATTTAATTTGATTTATCTGAGTATTGCATTCAATAACCCCTCTTGGCCTTACTTGAATTGCTTCAGAAAATTCTAGGTCTGCTAATTGGCCTAAAAAAACTGCATCTGCGCCCTGGCTTAAAATATGATTATAATTATGGGTAACATGGGGGCCACCAACAACCTTGTAGAGGGCAGAAGTATTTTTCAAAATTTGTGTCATTTGATAAGCCTTTGAGGTTACTACAGATAACCCTAAAATATCTGGCTTTTCTTTTTCAATTTCCTGCATAGTTCTGTCAATACTCCAATTATGACTATGAGGGTCTAATATTTTTACCTCGTTTCCCTGGGGAATATTTGTAGCCAAAGACAACAAACCAAGCGGCGCATATGCTGAAGTATCAGGTAAATAATATTTCGGGGAAAACCATTGTATTGCTCCTCCTTCTTTTGGTAAAGTGCTTAAGATTATCTTCATTTTAATTAGGAGTGAATTCTGCATTTAAATATTTTTATATTCAGTCATACATCGGAAATAAACAAATTCTGCTCTATTTTTTAAGTGAAACGATCTTCTTTACAAATTTTTCAAGCCTTGGAAAATTTTTTTCCATGCAAAAATTGTCTCTCATATTGCTTACATTTGAAATTAACTTTTTATAATTCAAGCTATTTAACTTTTTCCTAATATTTTTTATACTCTTTGAATTATACTCTATATTAAGCCCATGGAATTTCATTATTTTGTCTATAAATTTTAATCTCTTTTCATAAATAAAAGGAATTCCTGCTTCTAAATAACTAGAAAGCTTATTCCCAGTGGAAAATTTTAAATCTAAACTATGCTTGTCTTTATGTAAATCATGAAACCATAGACCAAAATCATATTTTGAAATTTCTGAAATAATCTCTTTTGGCCCTAAAGAATTATGCAAATGAAAATATTTATTTCCTAAGAAAGAATTTAGACTTGATATAGCTCCCATATACGACTCTTCTCTGGAAAGATGCTGTGTTTTGCAGTACAAATGAATATGGATTTTTTGTCTTAATATCTCTCTTATTAAATTTGAAACTATTTCCATAGATACTTCTCCATGAGTAATACCCCCAATATAAACTAGATGTATTTCCTTATCTTTATCCGATAATTTAGTTTTATTAAATCGGACCATAAAATCTTTCGAACAATATGGGTAAAAATTTATTATATTTTTAGGAAGAATTACTTTATCAAAAATTCTGCCATCTAAGGAGTTTAGTTCTTTAGGGTCTCCTTTATGCATAATTCCATCTGCTTTTTCAAAACAATACTTTTCTGATTCTATCTCAAATAAACGCATTCCTTTTTCTATTGCTTCTTTTCTTGTGGTAAGATGGGATTGGATATCGTAAGGGAAATAGATAAATGGATATTTTTTAAAAAGATACTTATGGGTAAACTTAATTTGCCAGTTTGTTCTTCCTATTCCAAACCAAACATAAGGCTTTAAAAGCTTCATAAGAAATATAAATCTAATTAAACTAAATCCTCTTTTCAATATATAAATAGGGGTCTTTATCAAATTAGGCTTATAAAATTGAAAATTTGAACATAAAATCTTATCAAAGGCATCTTTATAAAAATTAAAATCAAACTTATCTTTTTCAGACATAGTGCATAAAATCGTTTCATAACCATTTTTTTTAAATTCTTTTGAAATTTTATAAATCATTACATACGGAGCAACACTTGAATAAAATACTACTTGTTTTTTCATTTTCTACCCACACACTTTTTACATATAGACAAATAAAAATTTTTTTTCCTTAATTCTTTTCGCAGTTTTTTATAAGAAGGTTTATCCCATATATTTAAAAGTTTTTCATTTTTAATATTTCCAAAAATTACTGAGCTGTGATAATCATTGCAGCATAAAACTAGATTTCCAAAATAATCTATATGTATTGCAGTAGTTGGATAGAGGCATATTGGCCTTTCAAAATCTACACATTTATCTACTTTTATTTCCCCTCCTCTATTTGATAGCCCTATATCTTTACCAAGAACCCTGTAGTTGATAAGATTATCTTTTTTTGGCTTATC
Source organism: Nanobdellota archaeon (assembly GCA_038044925.1). Lineage (GTDB taxonomy): Archaea > Nanobdellota > Nanobdellia > Pacearchaeales > GW2011-AR1 > JBBSZC01. Next base: position 106,872 of record JBBSZC010000004.1, read on the forward strand.
TTTTAGATAAGAGATAATTTTATCTATATTTTTTGGTTTTACAGAAGTATATTGAGTAATGAAAAATCTATCCAGCCCTGATTTAAGCAATTCTTTATATAAAGGCAAAGTCAAGAGAAATCCATTGGTATTTATCTGTATAAATGATTTTGGCAGCTTCTTTTTTATATACTGGACAAAATAGGGTATCCTTTTATCTGTAAGCGGTTCCCCATAAAAATGCAATAATATAGTCCCACGATAATTTATTTCTGCAAGCTCATTTATTATTTTATTAAACAGGTTTGTATCCATCAATTTAGTGTTTCCTTTTAACCCCCGGGTGTATTTACTATTTGGACAATTTTCGCACCTAAGATTACAATAAGTCGTAGTCTCAATAGCAATCGCATCAAAGAAATCAAAAAATCCATATCTAATAAAATACATCAATGAATATATAGAATGCAAAATGTAATCGTAATATATGTCTTTTACCATCTTTTTTATAACCTCTGGCATTAAAGAGTAAATCTTCCTATTCATATCATTTAATTTCATTTTATTTTCAAAAGGGGTGATTTTTTAAATATAATTATGATGGGTTAAAAGAGAGGCTCAAATAGCTTCTTTATTTTTATTTGAGGCAATAACTTGTTCTTTATGCTCTTTAGCACCATAAAGTCATTCTTATCTAAAGCATTTGTAAGGAATATTAGTAAGAGATAAATTAGAATAAAAAGAATTCCAACCAAAATTAAAGTTATAAAATTTATCTTAAAAATTGACCTTAAATAAAGCACAATCGTTGTTGGAACTAAAGATAATAATAATATTTGAATTATCTTTTTTCTAAATGGAAATATATTGAGTTCTTTTTTTACTTTTGAAAATAAGATTATTGCAAGAATAAATTTAGAAAGAGTGGTGGATAATGCTGCCCCATTTATCCCGTATTTTGGAATAAAGAATATGCCCAGTAAAATATTAATTCCTGATGCTATTAGGATATTCCAGAATATTGCTTTAGATTTTCCTGCCATAGATAAAAGGCTATAGCTTATCCAAGTTAAACTTGAAATAAACCCCCCTATAGATAAAATTCTCAAAGCATTAAATGCACTTAAATATTGTGACCCAAAAAGAATGTTTATCATAATTCCTGGGAAAATAAACATAATTAAAAATAGTGGTAGATTTAGAAGAAATATCCATTTCCCAACTTGTTGGCTTAATTGCTTAACTACTTCTTTTTTGTTATTAGAAAATTCCCGGGTGATTATAGGAAAAAATAACTTTAAAAATATTTCCGGCGTTATCATTAAAAATAAAACTATTGGGACTGCAACATTATACAATCCTACGTCTACTACTCCATTAAAATACCCTATAAGTAACGAATCTATCCAAAAGAATATCTCTGCCATTGCTACCGAAAATAATAATGGCCATGAATATGAAAAAAAGTCCAAGAAAGATTTCTTCTTTTCTGATGTAGTTATATCTATCCTTTCAAATAAACCAGGGATAGATGACCTACATACATAGTATGATAAAAAGAACATAAAAACTATTGATAAAAGATATGAGATAATGATGGCATTTGTTTTAAAACTTATAATAACAAGCAAAATTATTGCAAAAACCTTTATAATATTCTGAAAAATATTTACTATAAATGAATACCAATTAATTTTTCCAAATGATTGTAAAACAGACAGAAAAAGGCTATTCAATAAAAAAAATGGAATTAAAAAAGAAAATACCTTCAAAAAAATAATTAACTCTTTATTATGAAAAAAAGAAATAGAGATGTATTCTGCTAAAAAAAACAATAATATTCCCGAGAGAATTCCAGATACTATAGATATTAAAATACTTGTTTTAAATATAAAATTAATCTTTTTATAATCTCTTTTACCTATATACCATGGAATATATCTTAAGAGTCCTTCAGAAAACCCAAAAGATGCAAAAAGAACAAACCATCCAAAAAGCATTGTAGATATAGAAAATAAGCCATATATCTCTGGACCAAAATTCCTAGCAATAATTACTCTATAGGTATATGTCAAAATTTTAGAAAACACCAATCCAAAAAGGATAACGAAGGAAGATTTTGCTATCAATTTTAAATTTTTATCAATCTCTTCTTTATCCTTTATCATTATATAGGAATTAAATAATAGCGTATTTAAGCCTTATTGATTTTAGATATATAAAGAACATTATATTTTTTTATAAATTCTGAATTATTTAAATTTATTATGCTATTAATTCCTATGCCCTTAGTAATATTACTAAATTCAAATTCTTCCATTTTTGCAGATATTCCCCCTATAATCCATATTTCTCTTCTATCATTAATATTAGATATTGGGCGAAATTCTTTTTTAAAAAGGATTGTTTCATTTTTTAGGTATAATTTATAATCCTGCATACTTACAAATTCTTTTATATTATTTCCAGAATATAATCTTGCCAATATAGCATAATCATCTGGAAAAGGACCAACTAAAAATGTTTCGTTAGGGAAATCTCTAGAGATGGCGTCTAAATCCCCTTGAATTATCTCTGATTGCCCTATACTGATTATGCTTGTTCCATTTATATCTTCCAAGATTGAATTAAATTCGGAGTTGTTCATAGAGTATTTTATTTGAATTAGATAAGGAATAATTATTAATATGGACAAAATAACTGAAAAATATAGGTATTTTTTTAATTGTGCTTCATTAATTAACTTCCCTATTTTTAAAAGAATAATCGGGGTTATTATAAGCGTGTATCTTATTTGGGGGTTTGATAATATCAATAATAAAGAAAGAAGAAGAAAAAACAGGAAAAATTTATCTTTATTAAAATTCTCTTTAGTTAATAATGTCCATGAATAAAGGGGGATTATAATCAACACACAAAAAACATTTACAAATGTTTTTGGAGTATGGCCGCTTCCAATTACTCCAGACCATAGAGAATTAACAATTCCTCCAATGAAACTTTTCAAAATAGTATAAAATGGAAAATTAAATAATAATTGATCTAAAATTAGCCTTGGAGCCAATCCTATTAATATGGCTATAATAAATAAGAAAGAATGGTAGGCCTTTTTATTCCAAAAAAAACATAAAAATAATAAAATTCCAAAATGCAATACTGTATCCCAAAAAACCCATGCTAATCCAAAAAATATTCCTGAATAAAAAAGATGTTTTATTTTTTCTTGCTCGTTATGTCTCTCTAAAAAATAATACCCCCAAAGAAAAAATAGGCTTGCTATCTGGATAGGGTTTATTATAGGGGCCATATACCAGAAGATTGGGGCAGTAATTGTGAGTAAAAGAGTTTTTCTATCTTTTCCAGAAATATAGTATATACTTAGAATTAATAAAATCAGCCAAATAAGAGTCATTATTTTCATACCTGAAAAATTACCAGTAAGTTTTACAAATGGCGAGGAAATAAACCCATAAAAATAAGAATGAGACGATCGGATTTTTGCATTATATTCCCCAGCAAAAAACTTGGCCACATCGGCATAATCCCCTATATCAGCATCTCCATAATATTTTGTTAGAATTGTTATTAAAAAAATAACTGTAATTGCTATTATTAATATAGCCCTATTATCCAATTTCATTTTTTATTGCATATTACTGTCCAAGAATTTTTATTTACATTATATATATTAATGTTATAGACATTTTTATCTTTAAAGAAATTTAATGCTTCTTCTTTTTTCCAATAATTTGCTATTCTTGGTATTAGTTGGTCAAAAACTATGCTGTGTATATGCCAAAATTTGAAAGTCGATATTTGTTTTAGATAAGGAGATTTTTGATTAAAAATTTTTATATAAAAATATAGAGGAATTGAAAAAACATATGAAAAAATATTAATTAAGGATGGATTTGTCTTAGATGTAATTTTTCTAATAGGATTAATGTATTTAACTATCCACTCATTTCCTTCATATCCATAAACCCAAATAAGAACAATTCCTCCTTTTTTAACAGAGAATATTAAATTCCTAATTGCTAAATCTGGATCTTCTAAGTGATGTATAACTCCTATAGAAAATGCTATATCAAATTTATTTTTTTCTTTTAAATCGTATATTGATTTAAACTCTACATGCGCATTTTTAAATTTTGAAAGATTTCTTTTTGCTATACTGACTGTTCTTTTATCGTAATCAAATGCAAAAACTCCTTTAGCACCATAAATCAATGGCCAATAAGAATTCCTTCCTGTACCGCAACCAGCATCTATAATTCTTTTGCCTTTAAAATCCTCTTTTTTTAATGGATATACCCATTTCAGAAACTGAATTTCATATTTGGGAATTATTTTATTAAATTTATTCCATTCATAGCCGAATCTCTCCTGAGATCCTGAATTATATTTTAATTTTTTCATTTTCTATAAACTTTTTATACCAAATTTGAAAAGTTATAAGAGACCAAAGCTGTCTTGCATAAAATAGTCTTGAATTATCAAAATTCTTGTTTACCTTATCAATATATTTGTAATTAAATATTCCTTGTTTTTTGATATAATTCTCTGAAAGCAAATCTTCTTTAATCTGTAGGAGTTCATTTCTAAACCATTTATTTATTGGCACAAAAAAATGTTTTTTCTTCCTTGTATAAGTTTGTTTAGGAAGAAGATCCTTTACTGCTTTTCTTAGAATATATTTATCTTTATTTAAGGGGGTTAGTTTTAAATTTTCAGGTGTTTTAAACGCAAGTTCTATAATCCTATAATCTAAAAATGGAACTCTCCCCTCTATAGAAAATGCCATTGTATTCTTATCTAGCTTCATTAATAAATCATCTACCATATTCCCTTTAAAATCAAATTTTAAGCAACTGTCTAGGAGATGATTTTTATTGAAATTATTTTTGTATTTATCATAATAATTTCCTGGATAATTTTTTTTCATTAGCTCTTTTTTCTCTTCTTCATTGAATATTGAAACTTGATTTAAATATTGTTTAGAATAAGAATTAGTTGATAAAAAATTATCAAATCTTTCAATTCCTTTTTCCCCTAACTCAGAAGAAAATCTAAAAAAACTATTTAAAATTTTTGGATGGGTTAGTTTTACTGCTTGGCTTAATACCTTTCTAGAATTTAATGGCAGTGGTCTTATAAAATTTTTATGGATCTTCATAAATTTATATTGATGATATCCTGCAAAAACTTCATCTGCCCCTTCTCCTGTTAAAATAACTGTACAGTATTTCTTTGTATATTTTGATAATAAAAAAATAGGTATTGATGTAGGGTCAGACATTGGCTCATCTAGATGATAAATTATTTTAGGGAGATGAAATATTGAATTTTCTCCAATTATTAGCTCGTGGTGATTTGTGTTCAGATTTTCTGCAAGAAACCTGGATTCATCTGTTTCATTATATCCTTTTTCTTCAAATCCTACTGAAAATGTTTCTATAGGTTTTGAGCAGAATTTTTTCATAATTGAAACAACTGTTCCAGAATCCACTCCTCCTGATAAATAGGCTCCAAATGGAACATCTGACATTAATCTTTTTTTTATAGAATCGTTAATTAAATTTCTAAATGCTTTTATAAAATACCCCTCGCTGTGGTATTCTTTTTTAAAGTTTATATCCCAATATTTTGTTTTTTTGGATATTTTTTTGGCTACTAAATTATAAGTAAGATAATTTCCAGGAATTAGCTTTTTAATTCCTTTAAAACAGGTTTCTTCTTCAATATTCTCCCTAAATGTCAAAAAAGAATAGACAGAATTTAAATTAACTTCTCTCTTTATCTCTTCATCTTTTAATATGCCTTTTATTTCTGAGCAAAAGATAAATTTTTTATTATTTGAATAATAATATAATGGTTTTACTCCTGCCCTGTCTCTTGCCAAAAATAAAACTTTCTTCTTAGAATCATAAATGCAAAATGCAAACATTCCGTTAAGTTTTTTTAAACACTCTTCAAGAGAGCTAGATTCTTCATAAAGATGAATTATAGTTTCTGTATCTGTATTGGATTTGAATTTGTGGCCTTTTGTCTCAAGTTCCTTTCTAAGCTCTTTAAAATTGTATATTTCCCCATTAAATATTATCCAGATTGTTCCATCTTCATTAGACATTGGCTGTTTTCCGTCTTTTGAAAGATCTATTATAGACAGCCTTCTAAAACCTAAAGAAATATTTTTATCTGTAAATTTCCCAGAATCATCTGGCCCTCTATGGCTTATCTCTTTTAAAACTTTATTTAACAAAGAATTATCTTCCCAATTAAAACCGATTATGCCGCACATATTATTTTTTATCACAATGATGTTTTATATTAAACCCCAATCTTTTTAATCGAGAATAACTAATAGCTAAAATAGCATGCTCGATCATTGATGGAATATTTGCTCTGCTTGTTTGAATATTAAAATTATTTGAGATTATATTTTTATTTAAGGAATATAAGAAGTGGTCAATTTCTGTTAAATCCAATTCTCCTTTCTCAAATTCTGTGAAAGTATTTCCTACACCATAAAATGGAAAACCTCCGATTAAAGGTAAAGTAAAACCATAACTGTCTGAATTTGCTATTAAGGGTATATTTTCTTCTTTACATAGTTTTTCTATTCTTTTATTAGATTCTGGAAAAAGAAACCAGCAAGAGGAGTTCCATTCTGCTGCATGGAAATACTTTTTATATCGCAATAAATTTTTTATACCAATTCCCAATGGATTTATACCACTTAGGACTGCTTCAGCATGATCTGCAACAATAGTATTTAAAGGATCTGCTTTTTTTAGAGTTTCCTCTAAAGATTTAAATGGTTTTATATGTTTTCCTTTTAGAGTTCCTAAAAATAATACGTGTCCTTTTTCAGTAGGAATTTCTTGAGACTTAAACCAATAAAATTTATTTCCATTAGGATCTGTTTTATCTGGCATTGTAACAATGGCTCCTCTTTTATATTCTTTAAAATCCCATCCCTTAGGAAGATTTTTTGCAGTCTCTATAAATAATTCATATCTCTCATCATTAAAATTAGTTAGAGTAGAAGCATTTAATCCTCTTTTTGAAAACTCCTTTGTAAATGTTTCTAAATCTCTTGGTCCTGGCTCCCATCTCTTATCTAAATAACTCGTATATATATGGACATGAGAATCTATTTTAAAAGAATTTTTTATTTCCATTTTAAACTATCCTTTTTATGCTGTATATGGATTTATTTGAGAAATAATTCCTTATAGTTATCTCAGATAAAAATCCAAAAACAATAAATAATAACCCAGATATAGATAAAAATGCTGATAAAGCTAATAAGGGGCCTAATTCTAAAGAACCAACTATATTTGCTTTAATAATTTGTTCTATAACTATTAGAAATGCTATAACCCATTGATATATGCCAAGTCTACCAAAAAAATGAAGGGGCTTATTTGAATAACTTGCCCAAAATTTTAGATAAAATAAATCCAAAATTCCGTTTAACCCCCTGCCAAAACCATATTTAGTTTTTCCAAACCTCCTTTGGCGATGGTTCACTGGAATTTCTCCAATTTTATATCCTTTAATATATAAGTAAGCAGTAATATACCTATGTAATTCTCCAAAAAGTTCTAAATCCTGAATGCACTCTTTTCTATAGATCTTTAAAGAACACCCGTAATCGTTTAAAGAATCCCTAATTATTCTCCTACGTAAATTATTCATCATCCTAGAAAAAATTCTTTTAGTAAATTTATCCTTACGATTTTTTCTCCAGCCAGAAATTACATCATATCCTTGATTTAATTTTTCTAAAAGTCTTGGAATGTCCTTGGGGTCGTTTTGTAAATCACCATCCATAGTAACTATCACATCTCCCTTACAATTATCAAAACCTGCTTTAAGAGCAGGAGTTTGCCCAAAATTCTTTCTAAGATATATCGCTTTAATTTGTTTGTCTCTTTTTGTTATGAAATCTAATATTTCTTCACTCTTATCTTTAGACCCATCGTTCACAAAAATAATCTCATACCCTTTTATTTTTTTGGAGGATAAAAGATTATTAAGAACGAGTTTCAATTCAGAATATAGAATAGAGATGTTTTGAGCTTCATTATATATAGGGATAACTATGGAAACTATCATCAAAAAAACAAAAATAGCTCCTTTAATAAGATTTATAGCTTATAAAATAGTTATAGTAAAAGACATAAATAATTTGCTAAAAACCTATCTCTTTTCCCTGATACCAAAGATATAAATGGCCAATTGTCAAGAACCATACACTAAAGTGTATGGTGTGTCTGGTTCTTGAGCACCCCAAAATTTGATTTGCTTACTCACGAGTTAAAACAGGGAGTTTGCGCAAATACAAATTTTGCTGTATCAATGTCCTTTGGTATATTTAATTTTAGGTTATTTTTTTTAATTTCTTGGATTTTAAAGAATCGTAGATAATAGAAATTTTGTCTACCCTATTCATTATTGTTTTTTGATGGTAAAAATCTAAAGTTAGATGAAATAAAAATCCTGTTACAACAAATAAAAATATTTTATTTACGAAAAATTCCAATATAAATAAAATAAATATTATTTCAAATCCGTGCAAAAATGCAAATACAACAAAAAACTCTCCTCTCTCACCTTTTGGCATTTCTATTATTTTCTTATGAGCTTGAATATGCCAGTCATAGATTCTTTTTAAATTCCAATCCTTATTTGTAACTGCTGTGTATATATAGTGATCTATATCTATAAATACGCTTGAAAGAAAAATAATAATAAAACCAATTAAACCTATTTTTGGAAATATTAAAAATAAAGAAAGAGCAAATACCAACCCAAAAACTATATGTTTTAATGGAAGCATTTTATCCTTGTATTTTTTTTATTATATCTGCGAATGCCGGTCTTGTAATTAAAATTCCAACGCTCACTCCAATTATTGTTGTTAATGCAAATCCTTTTAACATTCCTGCTCCTGCCCAGAACAACGGCAGCATTGCAGCAATAATTGTAAAGAAAGCTCCTAATATAATAAAAAATGCTCTTTTTATTCTTTCTTTAATCCCTAAATTTGTATTTGAAACAGATTCGTCTATAATGACTATCTGGTCGTTTACTCCTGTACCCATTCCTGCAATTATTCCTGCAATACTTGGAGCATCTAAATTCCAATTTATGAAGGCTGCGATTCCTAAGGTAATGAATGCTTCTGAGAACATAGTCATAATTACTGATAAAGTTATTTTTATTTTCCTGTATTTCATAAATAAAACAATAGATATTATTGCAAAAACTAGCAGACCTAAAATTATTATATTTCTCAAAAATTCTTTTCCTAATGAGGGGGAAATGGTGTCTAGTTTTACAATTTCTAATTTATAAGGAAGGCTTCCTGTAATTAAAATTATTTGGAGTTTATGCATTGAATTTGTAGCATCTTTATATGCTTCTTGTTTGTCTGCTCCTGTTCCTGAACCTTGAATTTGAATTTCAGTTGTTTTTCTTCCTTTCAAATCCTCGCTTATTAAAAGAGAGTCTACAAGTATATCATCTAAATAAAGATCTAAAGGTTTTGAGAGATATTTTTTTCCTCCAGAGGTTACATTAGATAGTAAATCTGCTGTTATTTCAGCATGCCTTTGCGCTGCTTGTTCGCTTAAATAAATCACAAATGTAAAAGAACAATAAGCTCCATCTTGTGTTTCATCGCAACTTTTTATTCCGGCGCAAGTTGCATCATTTCTGCATACTGAAGTAATATCTCTTTCTCCGCCTATGAAAAGTGTTTCATTTCCTATTTTAGCTTCAAATTTTCCTTGCTTTGAAATTAAATCTTCTAAATCTTTAGGAGTGGCTCCTGCAATTTCTATAGACATATAATTATTTCCGGACAAATCTTTTACCGGAACTACCTTGACATCAGAAATTCCATAAGTGTTAAGCCTATTACTTGTTATTGAAATCAAATCACTCAATTCTGCAGAAGTTAATTGTTTGTCTTTTGCTTTGATTAATGCTTTTGACCCTCCTGATAAATCTAAACCCGTTTTAATCTTAGATTTTGGAATAGAAGAAACAGTTATTTCAGGAGCATTGCTGGAAAATAAAACAAATTCGTTGTCTTTTGTAATTATTGTTGTTTTAATTTTTTCAGTTGAAGGAAATTTTCCTTGAATTAATTTTGAAAAATCATCTATATTATTTATAGGATTTCCATCTATCGCAATAATTATTTGTCCTGATTTTAATCCTTGTTCAAAGGCAGTTGAATTCGCTTCAACACTTGTTATTAAAACTCCTTTTTCAAGGGCCTTCCAGGGAGAAACTGCTAAACTTGCTAGCAATAATGCGACAATTAAAACCCAAACCCTGAAACTTATTTTCATTTTAACCAAACACGTTTAGACGACTCTATGTTTCTTGAATGTTTAATTATTTGAAAATTTTTAATTTTCATTTTATGCCTTTTTTCTCGCAATACCATTTAATTATTCCAACATTTGTAACCCATGTATTAAGTATGTCCGCTAATAATCCTAAACCTAAAATAAGAAAAATCTGCCTGAAAGAATCTGGGAGAGCAGTTATTAAAAAGAAAGCTGGTAAGACTGCTGTCAGAGCAGTTGCAGTCATCAATATTCCTGTTTTAAATGACCTATAAATTCTATGATTTAAACTTCCTTCTGATGTTTTTAAAACTCTTGTTGTTAAAAGGATATCTGTATCTACACTATAACCAACTAACATTAAAAATGCTGCGATTCCTGCTGCAGAGACTCTCATTCCAAAATAATCAATTAAAGCTAAAGGCATTATAATATCTGCGAAGACAGCAAAGATAACAGCCAAACTAGGAATAAAAGTCCTGAATAAAAGGAATATAACTATAGACATTAAAATAAAAGAAATTATTAAAGCAATTATCAATTGTTTATAAAAATTCTCGCTTAGTGATGATCCAGTAAATTCTATACTTGAATTATCTTCATTTAAAGTATAGCCTAAAATTTTTTCTATTTCTGGTTTTAATTGTTCTGAAGTTGCTGAACTTTCAATTATTAATGCAATTAGCCTTCTTGTAGTTAGATCTGTAAGTTTGGTAAAAGAAGTTCCAGGAAATTTATCTTTTAATCCTAACTCTAGTTTGGCTTGGTCTATATCTCCTTTTAATGTGATAGTAGTCCCTCCTGAAAGAGAGACATCTCTATATATGAAATCCCCTGTTGAAGAATAAACCTGGATTACATATACAAAAGAAATTAGAAGCAAAACTATAGGAATTAAAAATATTAACTTATAATATTTATCGTGAAATTTTTCAAAGTTAAATTTTTCTTTTTTCTCTATACGCGTTTCTGTTTTTTCGTTTTCCATTTCCTTATTTTTTATTGTTGTTCAAGGTATGCGCCGGTCGGGATTCGAACCCGAGTCAACTGCTTGGAAGGCAGTGATTCTGCCACTGAACTACCAGCGCCTAATTATTCTATTAAAATGTTGTTTAATAAATTTTACTAATTAGTAGTTGTAAGGTAAACGTCAGCTAAAATAGCGATTTGAAGAGTAGTTCTTATTTTTATAAAAAAGTAGGAAAAAGTATTAAAAAACTTAAAACAAAGTATTTAAATATTAGAATATTCTAATATTTCTATGAAAGAGTTATATAATCTCCATGCAGAAATGTGTAAGGTATTTTCAAACCCTATTCGATTAGAGATTCTTAACCTTCTTAGGGATAAAGAAATGTCTGTAACAGAGCTAATTAAAATGTCAAAATTAAGTCAATCAAATATATCCCAACACTTGTCAATAATGAAATCAAAGGATATAGTTAGTTCAGAAAGAACTGGTAAAAATATTTATTATAAATTATCAAACCCAAAAATAATAAAAGCATTTGACATTATTATGGAAATTTTAATTGAAAGATTAGAAAAAAACAATAAAATCTTTAAGGGTGCTATTATAAAATGAAAATTAGAGAAAGCGGAATGCCTACAGAAGAAATTTGGGAAACCTTTTTCAAACCCAGCAAAGTTCTCAAAACCTTAAATTTAGACAGGGAAACTAATGATGTAGTTGATTTTGGTTGTGGTTATGGCACTTTTACTATCCCAGTTGCAAAAATTGTAGGGGGGAAGGTATATGCAATTGATATTGAGCCAGAGATGGTTGAAGAAACAAAAAGAAAAGTAAGAGAAAATAGATTAAACAATGTAGAAACCATACTTCGCGATTTTGTGTCAAGTGGTTCAGGTCTAAAAAATGGAAGTGTGGATTATGTAATGTTATTCAATATTCTGCATGCTAAAGAACCAGAAAAATTATTGAGAGAAGCTTATAGAATTTTAAGAAATGGTGGCAAACTTGGAATTATTCATTGGAATTATGATTCTGCTACACCACGAGGACCTCCAATGGAGATTCGTCCTAAACCTGAACAATGTATCAATTGGGCGACAAACTCTGGATTTAATAGTCCAAAAAGATATAATTTAAAACTATATCATTATGGTATTGTAATGGAGAAAAGAAAATGAAAAGAATAATAATAAGTTTATTGTTAATAGTATTGTTTAGTTTTTTAGTTGTAGCTCAAGAAGAACACGATTTCACAAAAGCTAAGCAATTAATAGACTCTAAAATTAGTTGTGATAGTTTAACGAATGAACAACTTGAAGAAATTGGAGATTATTATATGGAGCAAATGCATCCGGGAGAAGCACATGAATACATGGATAGCATGATGGGTAGAGAAGGTTCTGAATCACTAAAACAAATTCATATTAATCTTGCTAGAAGGATTTATTGTAATGAAAATGTTGGTGGAATGATGGGTGGAGGCATGATGGCTGGGAGAGGAATGATGGGAAACTATTATTATCAGAATCCTCAAAACAATAATATTTATAAAAATAGTTTTTTGGGATTCCAAATATTTTTTTATATAATCTTAATTCTCATTATCGTTACATTAGTCTTAATGATAATATTACTAATAAATAAATCAAAACAAAAAGGAGGAAATAACAAAAGATGAAAAATAATAATAATTTATTAATCGGGATAATAATTGCTGTGGCTATATTCTTACTTTTAGGAATGTTTGGTTTTGGCGGAATGATTGGTGGTGGTTATGGCATGATGGGAAATTTGGGTTATGGTTTTGGAGGTATGTGGATTTTTGGGTTTTTATTTATGACACTAATTCTAGTAGCCTTAGTTTTATTTATTTTATGGTTAATTAAACAATTACAAGAAGGTAAAAAATGAAAATAGAAGATTTTGCATATATTGTTGAAACACAAAAGAGTTTTGATGAGGCTGTTGTATCTTTACTTAAAACAGTCGA
>JBBSZC010000005.1:0-34832 GCA_038044925.1 Nanobdellota archaeon
TTGAAACACAAAAGAGTTTTGATGAGGCTGTTGTATCTTTACTTAAAACAGTCGAACAAAAAGGATGGAGTATATTCCAAATTTATGACATTAAAGAAAGATTAGCAGCTAAAGGATTTGAACAAAAACCACTAAAAATAATTGAAATTTGCTCCGGAAAACACGCTAATCTATTCTTGAATAAGAACAGGTTAATCTCTCTCTGTATGCCTTGCAAGATTAATGTATTGGAAGAAAATGGAAAAGTGAAGATTATTGGAATGAGGCCAACAATAATTTCTGAGTTTTTCCCAGAAGTCAGCAGAAAAGAAGCTGAAGAGGTAGAAAAAGATATTAAAGAGATTATTGATAATTCAAAGTGAGAAGATGCAAAGTATACAAAACTTAACAAATGAACTCATAAACGGGTATACGCAGAGTAAATATGATAAAAAATATTTAAAGAAAAAAGTAAATGATATTTTGGAATCTATAATTCCTAAGGTTGCTACAATTATTAAGGGTAAAAAAGAAATAGAAGTTGTTAAGTTATGGAACGATATAAAAGAGAATGAAGAAATTAAGAATTCGTTTAAAGAGCTATTTGAAAAAGTAGAAAGACCTATTGTTATTTATGTTGCTAGTAAATTTGGAAATAACCAATATTTTGGCACATGGATAATTGAAGGGGCTTTAAAATGGAAGTAAAGATATTAGATTTTACAGGAAAATGGTGTTCAACTTGTATTGTTTTAGACAGAATAATGGAATCAGAGATAATTCCGAAATATAAAAAGAAGGTAGAATTTATCAAAATTGATATTGAAGAAAATGAAGATTTGACTAAAAAATATAAAATTCTATCTGTTCCAACCTTGATTCTTCTAAAAGGCGATAAAGAAATTTGGAGAAAAAGCGGGTCAATAACTAAAGAAGATGCAATAAAAGAGTTGAATAAGGCAATAAAATGAAACTCAAAGTTATGCCACCAATGATTTTTTATATTTTCATAATTTTATCATTAATTCTAAACTTTATTTTTCCGATTAAGAGAATAATAGTTTATCCATACAGTTATCTGGGGATTATTTTAATTTTAATCGGTTTAATGATTGATATATGGGCTTGGATATTATTTAGAAAAAAGAGAACAACATTAAACCCTTACAAAATGCCATCAAAACTTGAAAATGGTGGACCATTTAAGGTGAGCCGTAATCCTATGTATTTGGGGATGGATTTGGTTTTATGGGGATTGTCTATTTTTTTAGGTTCTTTGTCTACGTTTATTTTTCCAATTATTTTTATCGCCATAATAAATAGATTATTCATAGCTTTTGAAGAGAGAAATCTGCAAAAAGTATTTGGAAGTCAATATCTTAATTATAAAAACAAGGTTAGAAGATGGATATGAAGGAGATAAGTAGGCAAAATAGTAAAGAAAAATAAACAATTCGGTTGAACATAATCATCTTAAAAACAAGTAGCTCGTTACAAAAGGTTACTAAAAGGATACATTAGTTTACACCGAGCTCTTCGAGGTTCAATTCCTCGTACGCCCATATTTTAATATAAATAAACGATAAAACTCGGAATTATTATTAGTACCAATGAACCAGAAATAGTTTGGAATGTTTATAGACTTGCTAACTTTGCTTTAAATGAAGGAGATATGGTAAAAGTCTTTTTACTGGCAACAGGAGTTGAATCAGAAGTTGGAAGTAAAAAATATAATGTTAAAGAACAAATAACTCAATTTGTTTCAAAAGGCGGAGGGATATATGGTTGTGGAACTTGCATGAAATCAAGGCAAATAGACAGCAGGGATACTTGTCCACTTTCATCGATGAAAGATTTGTATCAAATAATTAAAGATTCTAATAAGGTTTTGACGTTTGATTAAATGAGATTTCTCATGAAATGGGGGTAAACTTGTTGCGATGCAGATTTTGTTTTTTTTTGATTTTAATATTTACAGCTCACTAATTACGCGCTCGATAGGATTTGAACCCATGACTCCCTCCTTAGGACGGAGGTACTCTAATCCAGGCTGAGTTACGAGCGCATAATTTAAAAGGGATTATTTAGTTTAAAAAACATGCTAATGAAAATTTTAGGAGGATTAGATATTCTAGGGGCTTTGATACTCATATTAGTTGGAGCAGGAATAGCTCCTGGAAAAACTTTTTTAATTGTATTTGGAGCAATATTTATATTAAAATCTTTAATTGGATTTTTGCAGGATGTTGGAAGCTGGATTGATATTTCTTGTGGAATTTTTCTTTTAATATCTATTCTAATTCATATTCCGAGTTTTGTTGCATTTATTTTAGCATTTGTATTAGCTCAAAAAGGAATCTTTAGTTTTATGTAAGCTTTATATATTAGCAAATTATAAAATTAATAGAAGATTTTATATTTGTAAAGCGTATTAAATCTCAGCGGATGTGCCGGAGTGGTCAAACGGGTCTGACTAAGGTCGAGCAAGTTCGCGAGGCAATTTAGAATTGCTTCAATAATATGCGAGCGAGCTTGGAAGATATCAGATGGCTTAGTGCCTGCAAGGGTTCGAATCCTTTCTTCCGCATAAAAACATCTTCTCGATTTTCTTATCAACTTTTCCTCTAAATTAGCGCTCAAGACTAATATTTAAATCTATAATAAACCAGACATATCTTGTAGAGAAGATTAATTTTTATAAAGGAATAAGCTGTTTATTAAAAATGACAAAAAATTTGGCGAGAGTGTTAAAGGACTTTGAAAAAAGAAAAATATTAGTCATAGGTGATATTATGCTTGATAGAATAACCTTAGGAAATATTGAAAGAGTAAATCCAGAACAGCCAGCATCCCATTTAATAAAAATATATTCTGATAAAAATTATAATTTAGGGGGGGCTGCAAATGTTGCGAATAATGTAGTTGCACTCGGAGCTTTTTGTGGATTATATGGGGTTATTGGAAATGATTCTTATGGAGAAGAAATTAAACAAATCTGTAAAGAGAAAAAAATAGATTTAATGGGTTTTAAAGACGGCAAACCTTCAATAGTAAAACAAAGAATAATTGCACATGGTCAACAAATAGTAAGACTAGATTATGGGGAAAATAATTTGGAGAAAATAAGTCAGGAAATTCAAGATAGTATTTTAAAAAAATTAAAAAAAGATATTATAGAATATGATTTTGCAATTTTATCAGACTATAATAAATCTTTATTTAGTGAGAAATTGGCTCAAGGAATAATTGATTTAGCAAGAAGCAATGGGATTCAAACATTAGCTGACCCTAAACCAGATAATATTGATTTCTTTAGAAATTGTACTGTGATCTCTCCGAATAAAGAAGAAGCAGAAAGAATAACGGGAATAAGATATTCTAATGGGGATGATGTTTTGAAAAAGATTGGAGAAGTTCTTTCAAAAAGGATTAATTCTAAATATGTTATAATCACTTGTGGAGAAGATGGCATGTTTAGCTATCATAATGGAAAATCCACTTATATGAAAACTAAAGCTAGAAGAGTTGCGGACCCTACAGGAGCAGGAGATACTTTTGCAGCAACATTGGGCCTTGGATTAGCCTCAAAATTAAATATAGATGATGCTGCTAGATTAGCAAATTGTGCTGCTGGTATTGTTGTTGAAAAGGTTGGAACAGCAACACCGACAATTGAAGAAATTAAAAGATATTTAGAATAAAAGCTGTTTCATAAATGAAACAGCTTTTATCTCAAGTACAAGCCAGTGTGAATCTCCGAAGAGACTCTGATCATACCGAAGTACACCAAACACTGATAGCTTCTATCAATAGATAAGGTTTTAGAAGTATATAATTCTTGGTTTTCATCAAAAAGAGATAACAAAAGCAAAGTTTATACAACAAAAATTTTTGTATTTAAATTAATTTTTGGGTATAATCTTTTTCGCCAATCGTAACAAAAAGTTTATAAACTGAAAAAAAGAGAGAATATTGAAGACGGCCATAGCGGGCTGGAAACACCTGGTCTCATTCCGAACCCAGAAGTTAAGCTTCCTGCGTTGTTGGTTGTAGTGTCCCACAAGATGCGAACCCTTCAAGCTGTCTTTCACTATTTTTTATAAATTTTTATAGTATAATTTCTTTAGATTTTTATGAAAAAAGAAATTTCTAAAACAGAAGCAAAAGAAAACATAGAAAAGTTTTTTTATGATATAAAAAATAAGAAACCTAAAGAGATAAAAAAGATGAAAAGACTCGGAATGAGATATAATATACAGCTAAAAGACAAAAGGAAATTATTCTGCAAGAATTGTTATTCTCCTTTTCAAGGAAAAGAAAAAATACGAATTAAAAAAGAAACTAAGTCAATCACCTGTGAAAGCTGTGGGCATGTGAGCAGGTGGAAGGTTAAGTAATCGTGGGGGCGCTTTAAGGTTATCGTAAATAAACATTTTTTTAAGTTCGGGGGAACTTAACTGGCTATTTTTTATCGACAGAGAAAAAAGCAGAAAAATCTGAGATATTTTGAAAGCTGTTTATTATGTTTTAGGGATAAATAAAAAGTTATTTCTTTTTTTGAATTAAGCTCCAGATGAAATAAATGATAATAGCAATTACAAAACCGGATAATAAATTGATTGGATTAAAAATATATTTAGTATTATTGCTAGCTGGACCAAAATATTCTACCCACCTACCTAAAAAAAGATAAGATAATATTAAGAGAATAATTGAAACAATCACTTTCCACGAAGTTGGTTTGAAATTTATAAATTGATAAGGACAAAACACCTTAAAAATATTGTTATAACTTCAATTTACTTAGAATATTAAGATTTTTTGAATTTTCCAACTAATTCAATCAAGTCTGTTTGTCCTATGAAAACAGACCTACAGCAATATCTCTCTAAACCTAAATCATCAAGAACTTTTTTTGGTTTTTCTCCTTCTGAAACTCTTCGCTTAAATTCTTCCCACAAATGTCCTATGGGCTTTCCGCATGAAAAACATCTTACAGGAATTATCATATATAATCTTCTAAACCGCTCTTTTTAAAACTTACTAATTGCGGGTAGTTAATTTTAAATATGTTTGTATATGCTTAGGAGCATGAAAGCTAAAACAATAATAGAATTGAAAGATGTTGCAAAACATTATCAAATGGGAGACTCTGTAATCAAGGCTTTAGATTGCGTAAATATTGCTATAGAAAAAGGAGATTTTGTAGCAATAATGGGTCCGAGTGGATCAGGAAAATCCACTGGAATGAATCTTACAGGAAGTTTAGATTATTCTACGCAAGGAGATATTTATTTGGATGGAGAAAATATAGAAACTTTATCTGAATCTGAACTTGCACAAGTTAGGGGGAAAAAGATTGGATTTATCTTCCAGCAGTTTAATTTAATTCCTAATTTAACTGCTAAGGAAAATGTTATGCTTCCCATGTTGTTTCAAGATATAGATGAAGAAGAAAGAGGAGAAAGGGCAATAGATCTTTTGAAACTTGTTGAACTTGGAGAGAGAATTGATTTTTATCCTAGACAGCTTTCAGGAGGACAACAGCAAAGAGTTGCTATTGCAAGGGCTCTTGCTAATGATCCTGAAGTTATACTTGCAGATGAACCAACAGGAAATCTTGACACTAGAACAGGAGAAATTATTTTAGAGTTTTTACAGAAGCTAAACAATCAAGGAAAAACAATTATAATGGTTACTCATGACCCATATCTTGCGAAAAAACATGCAAGGAAAATATATTCTTTAAGAGATGGAAGAATTGAATATATTGAAAGAAAAGACTCAAAAGGAAGATGGACAAAAAGCTCTGTTTTTTGCAAAAAATAATTCATCTAAATAGAGTAGTAAATTATTATTAACTATTTAGTAGTAATAAACAGAAAGATTTATAAGGAATATGCATTTGAGGAATTTAAAAGAAAATGAACCCAAAAATAAAAATTGCAATTGTTACGGGGATCTTGGCCATATATTTATTCACTATGATTAGTCTTGCATCAGCAATTTTAGTTGATGTTAATTATATAGCAATTTATCCAGGAGAGTCTGGAAGTGTGAAAATTGATGTTGAAAATAATGAAAACTTTGATATAAAAGATGTTTCTGTTGCACTAGATTTGACAAATCTCCCTTTTAGTGTTGTTGGAAGTTCAGAAAAAGATTTGGATGATTTAAATGAAGATGATGATGATAGCGCCTCATTTAGTCTAAAAGCAAATACTGATATAACTCCTGGAGATTATAATATTCTTTATGTTGTTAAATACAAAAATGCTGATGAACCTTCAGACTCGGTAAATAACAGTTTAAGAAAAACAGGGGGTTTTGGAATTAGAGTTTCAGCAAAAACAGAATTAAGTTTTACAGCAGAAACTCAAACTAATGTTATAGGACAGCAAGGAAAACTCTCTTTGAAAATTATAAACTCTGGTTTAGGAGATATAAGATTTGTTAATGCTAAAATAAGCCCTTCTGGTTATACTTTGCTTTCTTCTAATGAAAATTATATTGGAACTGTTGCGAGCGATGATTTTGAAACTGCGACTTTTGATGTTATATTTAATCAGGAAAATGTAAATTTAAATGCAGTAGTTAGTTACAAGGATTTTGATAATAAAGAACAAATTCAAAATCTAAATATTCCTGTTCAGGTTTATACAAGAGAAAGGGCTCTTGAGCTTGGAATTATAAAAAAGAATAATACTACTATTTATGTTGGAATAGTAATTATATTAATTATTTTGTGGTTTGTTTATAGAAGCTGGAGAAAAAGACAGAAGAGTAAGAATAAGTTAGGGAGGTAAACTCCCATGATTAAAGACTATTTCTTTTTTAAGGGAAATTCGATAAGAAAAATTCTTGAAAAAAACCCTGAGCAAGCGGGAGTTATTCCTGGATTTGAAGTAGAAGAAAATGATGAGGGAGAATTAGAATATAAAACAAAAGTGAGAATAAAGGATGGCTTAGCCAAAATTAATTCCAGATTACAAAATATTGCACAGGAAGGAGATATATCCCTACAGATGGATGAACAAAATAGAATAAAAAGGAGATATGAAATAAATTTAGGTATCTGGTTACGTTCTCCAATTGGATATTATTTGTTAAGATCATTTAATTGTTTTTTTTGTAAAGATAAACGTTATATAGAAAATAAAAGAAAGGAGGTCATTATAGAATAAAAAATGATTAAAGACTTTTTTTCTTTGGCGTTTGGAAACTTAAAACACAGGGGGTTAAGAAGCTGGCTTACTATTCTCGGAATTTTTATTGGAATTGCTGCTGTTGTTTCTTTAATTTCTTTAGGAGCTGGATTAAAAACAGCTGTTTTAGGACAATTTGAAAGTTTATCTGTTGATAAGCTTACTATTCAGAATAAAGGAACAGGATTTGGACCTCCAGGAAGCACTGTTATTGAAAAACTTAATAATCATGATTTAGATATTATAAGAAATACAGATGGCGTGGAAATAGTCATCCCGAGGCTGATTAGAGTTACAGAATTTCAATATAATAAAATAGCAAGATTCGGGTATGTAGCTGATATTCCTTCTGACCAGGATAAAATAAACATAATTTATGATTCTTTTGACGCAAAAGCCAAAGAAGGAAAACTCTTAAAAGAAGGAGATATAGGAAAAATTTTATTAGGAAATGATATTGCTGATGAAAGATTTTTTGACAAAGAAATTAGAATAGGAAGCAAAATAAAAATAAATAAAAAAGATTTTGAAGTTATAGGAATTTTAGAAAAATCAAGCAGCTTCCAATTAAATTCTATTATTCTTCTTATGAATGATGATTTAGAAAAACTTTTGAATATTAAAGATGAATATGATCTGATTGTTGCGCAAGTTGAAGACAAAGACAAAATGAATGAAGTTGCAGAAAAAATTGAAGAAGAATTAAGAAAAGATAGAAAAGAAGAAATAGAAGAAGAAACATTTACCGTAGAAACTCCTTTGCAGGCATTAAATGCTGTTAATAATATTCTTAATATAATAAACGCCATTGTTATTGGAATTGCAGCAATATCTCTTGTTGTTGGCGGTGTTGGTATTTCAAACACAATGTATACATCTGTTGTTGAAAGAACAAAAGAAATAGGGGTTATGAAAGCTATTGGAGCGAAAAATTCAGATATAATGTGGATATTTTTAATTGAGTCTGGGTTGCTTGGATTAGTTGGAGGAATTGTCGGAGCACTTATTGGATTAGGATCTGCTATTGGAATTTCTAGTGTTGCAAATAATGCACTTGGACAAAACTTGTTTATTATTGATATAAATTATTTTTTATTGGCAGGAGCAATTTCATTTTCATTTTTAGTTGGAATTGTATCTGGAGTTTTGCCTGCACTTCAAGCAAGTAAATTAAATGTTATTGATGCGTTGAGGAAATGATCACAGACTATTTTATATTGGCATTTAGAAACTTGAAAAAAAGAAAACTTAGAAGTTTTCTAACTGTGTTAGGAATTTTTGTTTCTATTGCTGCGATTTTTATGCTTATTAGTCTGTCTTTAGGGTTGCAAAATGCAGTTAGAGAACAGTTCAGGCAATTAGGAACAGACAAGATTTTTGTTCAACCTGCAACAGGATTTCTTGGACCGCCAGGAAGTGTAGGAGGAGTTATACTTACTAAAAAAGATATTAATGTAATTAAAAAAGTAAATGGGGTAAAATCAGTTATATATATGTCTATAGGAAATGCGAGATT
The DNA here is from genome assembly GCA_038044925.1 of Nanobdellota archaeon. GTDB lineage: Archaea > Nanobdellota > Nanobdellia > Pacearchaeales > GW2011-AR1 > JBBSZC01. The sequence continues at coordinate 8,701 of JBBSZC010000005.1, forward strand.
AAAGTTCAATGATAAAACAAGATATTTCATGGTGGCGGGGCTTTCAATGAAAGAGCAGGGAATTGATGAATTAATTACAGAAGCTTTTTCTCTTGAACCTGCTCAAGGAAGATTTATTGAAGATGAAGACAAAACTATTATTGCAATTGGAAGCCTTTATAATGAAAAAAATTTATTTGGAAAAGAGATAAAAATTGGAGATAAAATAGAAATAAACAACGAGAAATTTAAGGTTGTTGGTGTTTTAGAATCTGTCGGCAATTCAGGAGATGACCAAAATGTCTATATGACATATGAGGCATTTGAAGAGCTGTTTAAAACAGGCGGAAGAATAGACCAGATAATTGTCCAGATAGAAGAAAATGCAGATGTTAAAGAAGTTTCAGATAAAATTGAAAAAGAGCTTAGGAAGGCAAGAGGAGTGACTGAAAAAACTCAGGATTTTATGCTATTGACCCCAGAAGAACTTTTGTCAAGTTTTGATGTCATCTTAAATATTGTAACTGCATTTTTAGCGGGAATTGCAGGTATTTCTTTGTTAGTTGGTGCAATTGGTATTTCAAATACAATGTACACTTCTGTTTTAGAGAGAACAAGAGAAATAGGAGTTATGAAGGCTATTGGAGCGAAAAATTCAGATATAATGTGGATTTTTTTGATTGAAGCTGGATTTTTAGGAATAGTTGGAGCGTTGATTGGTGTTGGTTTTGGATATGGAGTCAGCAGATTAATTGAATATATTGCACTAACACAATTAAATACAAATTTGCTTCAGGCAGCTTCTCCTTGGTATCTTGTTTTAGGGTGTTTGTTTTTTGGATTTGTTATTGGAGCTGTATCTGGAACACTTCCTGCAATTAGAGCTTCAAAAACAAATATTGTTGATGCATTGAGGTATGAATAGATTTAAAAATATAAGATATAAAATAATAAAATGAAAAAAATTTCAGTTTTAATTGTAGAAGATAGTAGGATATGTGTAGAGATGATGTCTTCTCTTTTGAGAAAGCGTGGTTTTTATATTAATTATTATCAAGAAGCTAAAAAAGCAATAGAAGAAATAGAAAATGGATTGTTATATGATATTGCAATAGTTGATAGAAGTTTAGGTGACTCTGAGGCATATTCTGGGGATGATGTCATAGACTTATCAAAAAAGATAAATCCTGACATTCCAGTAATAAGTTTTTGTGGTTATAAAACAAAAGCCCTTAGAGCAGATGGACATTTAGTTAAACCAGTTTCTTTGGATAGAATAATAGAAGAAATTAAGGTGCATGTTCATAGATAAAATTTCTAAATCCCCATGCAAATCTTTAAAAACCTAATTTATTTTTTAATATTACTTATTAAAAAAGGTGAAAACATGGCAAAAAAATGTATTTATTGTAAGATTGAAATTCCTGAAGAACATGTTATAGATTTCTGTGAAAAATGCGGGATTGGAGTTTTTGGTGAAAAATTATTTCAAACAATAGTTTCAAACATGGAAGACGCAAGAGAAAGAGGAGATTTACTTCATACCCCTTCTGATGGGTTCTCTAATTGCTCTAATAGAGTATCTGGCGGAAAACTTTTCTTTAAAGGATAGTTTTTTAAAGGGATAGTTTCTGAATTCTTTATGGCATTAAAGAAGAAACTTAGAGATAAAGGAAAGATTGAACTTAGCCTATATTTCCAAGAATTTAAGGAAGGAGAAAAAGTAGCTGTAAAAATAGAGCCGTCTCTAAATTTTAGTTTTCCTGAAAGGATGCAAGGAAGAACAGGGAGTATAAAAGAAAAACGAGGACGGGCTTATATTGTAAAAATAAAAGACCAAGATAAAGAAAAAAGATTTCTCATAGAGCCAATACATTTAAAAAAAATAAAGTAGTTAAAATAATAAAAGAAAAATGATAAAAAACTTAGAACCCTTAAGCAGTGTTGAAGCGATGAAATATTTAAAAGAGTCGCAAACAGAAAATCCAGATTTAATTGGATTTGTAAAGAAATTTGTTAAAGAGGATGTAGACAGCAGGGCTATGAAGGAAAAATTAAACTCTTTAGGATTATTAAAAATAAAACTAGAGTATATAGTTAAAATAATTGATTTATTGCCTCAAAATCCCTTGGAATTGAATAAAATATTTACAGATGTTAGCTTAGATGAAAATGAAACAAAACAAATACTTGATACAATTAAAGAATTTGCCTGAAAATGGAACAGAAAAAGAAAGAAGAATTTGCGATAATATTGGATTATTTGCCGAATGGATATCCTTTAGAAAGAAAGATGATGCCGATAGCTCAAGCTATAGGCGAGAATAATTTTATACTTCTTGAACTTGTTCCTAGAAAAGGTGTTTCTCTGCAATTAGGGGAAAAAGTATATATTGGTGACGATAAGAGGGATAAAATATACTATATCTTGGGAAGATTAAAGAGAGAAAAATTAACAGAAAGTGCAAAAATGCAGCTTTCAGAATTCATAAGGGGTGTTGTTAAATTAGAGGAAGAAAAGTTTGTTGATTTTTTCAATAAATCTGAAGCAATAAATAAAAGAATGCACCAGATAGAGCTACTTCCTGGATTCGGGAAAAAACATATGAAAGAAATAATCGATAAAAGAAAGGAGAAGGAATTTAAATCTTTTGAAGATATGAAACAAAGAATTTCAAATTTACCTGACCCTGAAAAAGCAATAGAAAAAAGAATATTCCAAGAATTAACAAATATCGAAAGATTTAACTTATTTATAAGTTAAAAGTATTCTTAGGAAAACTTTAAAAAACTAGGAAAAAATTCTAGACAGTGGGAATAACCAAAGAGCCGCAAACAATGCAAGAAACAAAACAAGAAGAAAGAATAGTTAGAATTCTCTCAAAAGATATAGAGGGGAGAATGAGGATTTATCCTGGTTTGACAAAAATAAAAGGAATTTCATGGAGTATGGCAAATGCGATTTGCATTTCTTTAAAATTAGATAAAAATAGAAAAATTGGCTCTTTAACAGAACAGGAAATACATAAAATAAACGACTTTGTAAAAAATCCTAAACTGCCTATTTTTTTAGTAAATAGGAAATTTGATCCTGAGACAGGAAAAGATAGACACTTGATAGGTAGTGATTTAGATCTTAGACATGAATTTGACATCAAAAAGCTCAAAAAGATAAAATCTTATAGGGGATTAAGACACACTCTTGGGCAGCCTGTAAGAGGGCAAAGAACTAAAGCACACTTCAGAAAGAACAGAAGAAAATCTGCTGGAATAAATAAAAAGAAGAAATAATTAATTTAGAATGAAAAGACAACATAAAACATATTCAAAACCGAAAAGGCCTTTTGATAAAGCAAGGATACTTGAAGAGAATAAAATCAGAGAAGAGTTTGGATTAAAAAATAAAAAAGAAATTTGGAAAGCAGAAGCAAAAGTAAAATTAATAAGAGAAAAAGCGAAGAAACTTATTTCTGCTGTCCAAGAAGAGCAAAAAAATCTTTTTGAGAGATTGAGAAAAATGGGGTTAAAGGTCAATTCTATTGGAGATATTTTATCTCTTGATAAAAAGGATTACTTACAAAGAAGGCTTCAAACAGTAGTAAGTAAAAAATTTAATAGGACACCAAAAACTTCAAGGCAATTAATAACACATAAACATGTTTTAGTTGATGGAAAAGCGGTCAATATTCCATCCTATATAGTTTCAACTGAATTAGAAAATAAAATTTTATTAAAAGGAATTAAATTAATAGAAAAATCTAAGAAAAAAATAATAGAAACTATAGAAAATGGAGAATGAATTAATGAAAGAAAATATAAATGAAGTTGAAGAGGAACAAGAAGTTTCTGTAAAAGAGAAAAAGAAAATCCCTGCAAAAAAAGAAATAGAGGCTATATTGAATATATATACTTCTTTTAACAACACTATAGTTCATGTTACCGATATGTCCGGAAAAACTATCACTAGGGTTAGTGGTGGAATGGTTACAAAGCATGATAGATTAAAAGCTAATCCTACAGTTGCGATGTTTATAGCTAAAAGAATTGCAGAAGAGATAAAAGAGATTGGAATTAGGTCTTTATATGTTAAAATAAGGGCTGAAACAGGAAGCCTTACTGCTGGTCCTGGATCGCACTCTATAATAAAAAGTTTAACAAGAGATGGTATTAGGATAATAAATATAACAGACTCGACAAGAATGCCAAGAGGAGGACCTAAGAAAAAAGGAGGAAGAAGAGGTAGAAGACCTTAGATAAAGTTTAAAAGTTGAGAAAATTTTGAGTTAAAATGAAAATAATAAAAAATAAAGAAGACCAGATTATATTCGGTGTGGAAATAGAAGAAAGTCTAATGAATGCTATAAGAAGATATGTAAATGAAATACCTATTCTTGCAATTGACGAAGTAGAAATTTTCAGAAATGATTCTGCAATGTACGATGAAACTCTTGCGCATAGAATTGGCCTTATCCCTCTGCAAATGGAAAAATCTTTCAACGATAAGAATGAAGTGAAATTGAAACTGTCTTCTAAAAAAGCTGGTTATGTTTTTTCTGGAGAATTAAAGGGATTGATAAGAATAGCTCATGATAAAATTCCTTTAGTAATTTTAAATAAAGACCAAGAATTAGAGCTTATAGCTAAAGTAAAGGTTGGAAAAGGAATAGAGCATAGCAAATATTCTCCTGGTATGATTGTTTATAGGAATTTTTTTAGTGTAAAACCTAACAAAGAATGTAACATTGAATTGTTAAAACAATCTTGCCCTAAGGGAGTTTTCAAAGTTGAAGGAAATAAGCTGAAAATAAGCCAAGAAGCGTGTGATATGTGTGAAGAATGCATAAATGCCTGCAAGGAAAATAAAAAAGGAGATATTGAAATAATTCCTGAAAAAGAATTATTAATTACAGTTGAATCTTTTGGCCAGATTACGCCTAAAGAAATTGTTTTAAATTCTATAAAAGAACTAAAAAAAGATTTGGAATCTTTTTCTAAACAAGTAAAATAGCGAAGACAACCTATGGTTTTCTTTACGAGTTTTCCATTAAATTTGATAAATAGGCAGTTTTTTATATATGGGGTTTCTATGAAAATTGGGCAGGAGTAGCGAAGTGGTCAAACGCGCGAGACTCAAAATCTCGTCTCTTAGTGGGTTCAGAGGTTCGAATCCTCTCTCCTGCATAAGGGAATTTGATAATGAAATATCGAGAATAGAAGTATATTTCTCAAAACAATAATATATTTTCAAGGGGATAAATCCTTTTGAAAATGAAACACGCTCAATTAAACCAAAAAATAGAAGATTTATATAGAAGTTGTGTTAATATAGAGATATCTACGTGATTGATATGGCTCCACAAAGTAAAAAAATGGGTTTATTGAAAAAAGCAGGCTTCGGTTTAGCTACTATTGTTAGTCTTGCTGCTCTTGGAAGCTGTGCTCATAACAGGGCTAATCTAGAAGCTTCTATTACAAGGGATCTTTCTAATACTATGCTTTTTGGTACTTCTAAAACTCCTACCTCCAGAATCAATTTTAATGTATCCGGAAATCAAAAATATCATCCCCTCTTTATTGAAGAGTATGAAAACGGATGTCTTTACGAAACAATGGAGGGAGAAAGAATTAGTGGAACATATCTGCCAATTGACGCTACTTACGAAATGATTATTAGAAATGAAAAAGGAATTATGAAATTCAGAATAAACCCTAGAGAAGAAAAAAGTCATATTGTGTATGAATATCAATGATTTTCTAAATACTCATAAACCAGAAGAAGTAGAGGAAATATTAACAGATGTTCCAGAAGTGAGATTAAAAAACTACTGAGAAAGATTTTCTTCTTTAATGTAAAATATTTTCTATTTCAAAATCTAAATATTTATAAACCAATTTTATCTTCAACTTTCATCTGCGAGTGATAAGCGTAGAGCAGAATTTGAAATAATTCTGTTAAATTTATTAAAATGATAACAAAAACAAGGCTTCAAAAAAGATTAGAAAATAAAAGGAACCCTATGTTAGTAGAAACCTTAATGGCTTGCAAGAAAAATGAAAAGTGGTTTGAGGTTGGAAAAATTCTTTCCAGAAGCCACAGAAGCAAGATAGTTTTAAATTTGGGGGAGATTGATAAAATTGCTGAAACAGGGGAGAAAATTGTTGTCCCTGGAAAAATTCTTTCTCAAGGAGATATAATTAAAAAAATAAAAATAATTGCGCTTGCTTTTTCAGACTCTGCAGGGGAAAAATTAAATAAGAGCAAAATAGATTTTAATACTATATTAGAAGAAATAAATAAAAATCCTGATGCAAAAGGCATTAGAATCCTTGATTAAATAAAATGAAAATAGGAAACACAAAAAACCTATGGTTTTTGGATGCCCCAAGAATTATGAATTCTTGCGGTTTTCAATCAATTAAACACTTAAGCAACACGAAGTTATATAAGCGTATTTAAATGAAATGGTAAAAGTTATTGATGGAACAAACGCAATTTTAGGAAGATTAGCGAGTTATGTAGCTAAGCAAGCGCTTAATGGAGAAGAGGTAACAATAGTTAATTGCGAGAAAGTAATAATCACAGGAAATAGGGAAAACATACAAAGAGAATTTCAAGCTACAAGAGAAAGGGTTGGTTCTGGACAAAAAGGTCCGAAAATTTCAAGAGTTGCTGAAAAAGTAGTTAAAAGAACAATAAGAGGAATGCTTCCAAATTATAGAAGAGGGAGAGGCAAAGAAGCACTTGGAAGAATAAGATGTTATAATGGCTTGCCTAAGGAATTTGAGGGTGTGAAAAAAATACTTGCTGGAAAAGAAAAAACTGGAAAATTTATTGAAGTTAAGGAGATGATTAAATAAAATGGAGAAAATAATAGTTTCAGGAAAAAGAAAATCTGCTGTAGCAAAAGCAGTTATAGTTCCTGGAGATGGAAAAATAACTATTAATAGAAAAGACTATAAGAATTTACATCTATTTGATAAATTACAAATAGAAGAACCATTAAGGATAACAAAAGAAATAATTGGAAAAAATAATTTTGATGTTTGGATAACTGTTAAAGGCGGGGGGGAAAGGGGGCGGATTGAAGCTGCAAAACTAGCTTTATCTAAAGCAATTGTTGAGTTTACAAAATCAAAGGAATTGAGAAAAGCTATTTTTGATTATGATAAACATTTGCTTGTCGCAGATATAAGAAGAAAAGAGCCTTACAAGCCAGGGGACAGCAAAGCTAGAAGAAAAAGGCAGAAGAGTTATAGATAAATTTATATATATATATATTCTTGATAATTTTATGAAGAAAGGAATAATTATTGCAAGTTGGATATTGATATTAGTTAGTGTAGGATTTTTGGTTTCTGCAGTAGGAATTGGAAATATATTATCATATAATTCTGATGATCAGACTTCAATATTTCAAATTAAAAAAGGATGGAACCTTATACCTACAAGTGGATATAGAAGTGAAACCACCTGTGATATGCGTAATCCTGAATTGAAGAAAAAGGCATTTATTTATTCTCCAACAGAGAAAAGGTATCTAAAATATTTAAATGAAAATGACTATGAAATCGTAAAAAGAGATCAAGATACAAAATATAGATATATTTCTAGCGGGGGTGGAGGAATATTTATGTATTCAAAAGTAAATTGCGAGTTAGTAACATTTGTTCCTACTATTAATGAAAATAATAAAATCGCAGAGGGGTGGAATTTTATTGCTATTGAACCACAAATGGTTGGGGAAAAAGTTAAAGATGCTTTCCATGGAAAAGATTGTATAATAACAAAAATGGCTGCATGGGATTCCATTAATCAAGAGTGGGTAATTGAAGTAGGAGATAACAGAGATGAACTTGGAGAAAGTAGAATAGAAAATAGTGATATTGGTTTTGTATATGGTGTTAAATATGGATATGGGTGTAGTCTTGGTTTAGAAGAACAAGAAATTACCCCTCCAGAAATACCTTAACAATAATTAAAATGATAAAACAAAAAAGAGGTTTAAGCACACTTGGTTTGATTTTAATAATAGTGGTTATTCTTGTTATTGGAGTTGGACTTTACTTCTTATTAATAAGTGGTAGCGACGGAGGAAGTTCGATTATTGGTGGAGGAAACTCAATACCTTCTCCTCCTGCATTGCCGGATTAAGAAGTATACAGGTTATCAACCTAGAAAAAATTCTAAAGAAAATAGGTTATCTGATTTTAAGAAATTAATAAAAAAATAAAAAACAACAAACTATTTAAACTAATTTCGTAGTTTTAAATAAAGTATGGCACGAGTTATTGGCAGGGGATATTCTTATAATGATGTTTTGATTGTTCCTAAATATAATAAAATTGATTCTCGAAAAGATGTTGAATTTAAAACAAGAGCCACAAGAAACTTTTCAATTGATATTCCTCTTGTAACATCAAATATGGATACTATTTGTGAAAGTGAAATGGCAATTGCACTTGGAAAATTAGGCGGCTTAGGAGTAATTCATAGGTTTATGGAAATAGGACAACAAGCAGAAGAAGTTAGAAAAGTTAAAGAACAAAACTTGTTGTGTGCTGCTGCTATTGGAATTAAAGATTATGAAAAATGGGCAGAGGCATTAAGTAATGCAGGAGTTGATATTTTGGTTTTAGATGTTGCGCATGGACATTCAAAAAGAGTTGGAAAAACTCTTGATTGGATTAAAGAAAGATTTTCTGAAATAGATGTTATGGTAGGAAATATAGCAACAAAAGATGCAGCTCAGTATTTTATAAGTAAAGGAGCAGATGCAATAAAAGTTGGTGTCGGTCCAGGGTCCATGTGCACAACAAGAGTTATGACAGGTGCTGGAATCCCTCAGATAACTGCAATTATGGACGCTTATGAAATTTCTCAAGGAAGAGTTCCGATTTGTGCTGACGGAGGAATAAGAGAGCCAGGAGATGTTGTAAAGGCAATTGGAGCAGGAGCAGATACGATTGTAGCAAGCTATATTATTTCTGGAACAGATGAAACTCCAGGAGAAATTGTTGAAAAAGCTGGAAGAAAATTTAAGCTTTACAGGGGAATGGCAAGCTATGATGCAACATTAAAAAAATTAGAATTAGATGGAGAAAAACATAAAGAAATAATAAGTGTTGAGGGTGAAAAAACTTATGTTGAATATAAAGGTCCAATAGAGCCAATAATAAAAAAGTTTTTAGGCGGCTTGGCATCTGGAATGACTTATGTCGGAGCAAAAAATATCGAGGAATTGAGAGGCAAGGCAGATTTTATTGAAATTTCTCCTGCAGGACTGCAAGAAAGCATTGCGCATGGTTTGAATAATGATTATTAGTGAGTGAAAAGAATATTTTGTTTTTATATAAAAACAATTGTTTTTGTTTTTTATATGGTTGTTATAGAACTTAATCATTAAGATTAACGCCCCCACGATTACTTAATCCTAAGGATTAACTCCCCAACTTTTTCCTCTAAGATTTAAACAATTCTAATAGTTCTCTTTTTGCAATCTCATAATTATCTAACTCTAATAGTTTTAATAATTTAGAAATTATTAATTTCAAATTTGGATGTATCTCAGAAATCTTTTTGTTGGTTTTAACAATATAATTTTTAAAGTCAATATAATCTTTATTTGTCTTTATACCAATAACCCATTTTTTTAACACGGATAAAAATTCACCATCAGAAACTTTTACTTCTTTAATACTTTCCTTTGAACCATAAATTACTTTAGTTGATTTTTTTATTTCATTAATAATATCTTTCCATTCTTTTTTATATAAATCTTGTAAGTTAGAATAATGTAAATCATGAATTAAAATTTCATTATCTTTTTTAGAAAGAGGTTGTTTTTTAACAGTTTTAAAAAATATGACTTTTATTCTTTCTTTTGATAAATCCTCTTTAATTTCTTTTCTTAATAATCTATGAGTGTCATTATCACCAATACTCACTAAGTCAATATCAAAAAAATCCAGTGAATCTAAGCAACTACCAAAAAAACCGATTAATTTGTAATTCTTTAATAAATCCTTTTTTGATAAGATTGTTGATTCTAATAGTTTCAGGTTATCTACATCTTTCATCTAATATCCAACAAAACCTAATTTATAAAAGTTGGTTCAACTCTCCTCCGAAGCAATTTACCAAATGGCTCAACTTCCTAACAGAGCATTAAACTAAATAAGCTCATAATTATTCGGTTTATGTAGCTAACTTAATCCTAAGGATTAATGCCCCCACAAGATGTTTAACTATTTCTTATCTGAGATTTTACCCTCTTTCTTCATTATTCCCCCTAACTTATTCTGGACATGATTAAACAAAGTTGAAGAGATTATTGGCTGATGATTTCCATTGTGAATTTCACCGCCGAATTTAACTTTGCCTATATATGTAAAATTTCTTAGAATTTTTTTAAGGCCATTGACTGAAAAATTATGTTTTTTTGCGAGTTGATTTAAACTTATATTCTCTCTTATAAATTCCTGAAAAATATCCTCCACTTCTCTAAAATTTTCTGCTGGAATTAATTGCCGGTTTATAATTTTGTAGCCAAAAGGCGGCCTTGACATTATTGCTCCTTTTGAAGCTTTATTTATCATTCCTTTTTTTTGCAGATTTCCTATTTGAGAATGTTTTCTGAATGTTTCTAAAATATTTCCATCTATTTTTTCACTCACATATTCTTTAAATTGTTCTTCTGTTGTTGGTGAAAATCTAAAGCAAATATTACATATTGGAGTTTGAAATTTTTCTAGATTTTCTTCTGATTCAAACCGGCATTTGATACATTTTGTTTTCATTTTTAATCTCGTAATCTGTATATATTTGTCCCAAATAATTGTTCATAGTGACCATCAAAATTTATACACCCTCCACAAAGCTTGCAGTAGCCTGTTTTTTGAAGGTTATTACAATCTATTACTTCGATTAACTCTAAAAAAGTGTGATAACAACTTCTATTATTTAATGGATTGTCTCTTACTCTCTTTTCAAGCTCCTCTTTTGTTAATTGCATAATATTTAAATAATAAGAGAATTAATAAATATTTTTATAGCCACTTATTATGTTTTAGATAGGTGCTGAAGATTTACTTTTCTTCTATAGCCTGTCTAAAGGAGATTTTACTTTTTTTAATTGATCTTGACTTATATGAGTATAAATCTTTGTTGTCTCAAGGCTTTCATGGCCTAATAGCTGCTGAATTACTAATAAATTTTCTCCGTTTTCAAGCAAATGTGTTGCAAAACTATGTCTTAAAGTATGGGGTGTTACTTTTTTGTTTATTCCTGCCTTAAGAGCTACCTTTTTTATTAAAAGCTGGACATTTCTCGTAGACATTGGATTAATTTCTGAAAAAAGGTATTTATTTTTAGGGTGTTTAAAAATATATTTTTGAAGTTGTTTAGATAACGAATCTGCTATTTTAAATAATCTATCTTTGCTTCCTTTTCCTTTTCTAACCCAACCAATATTTTGTTGAAAGTCTAGATTTTTAGGAGTTAAATTAACTAGTTCAGAAACCCTAAGTCCTGAAGAATATAATAATTTAATAATTAGTTTAGATTTTAAATGTTCTGCAGAATCTATCAAATTTTTTATTTCTTGAGTAGATAATACTTCTGGTAGTCTTTTTTCTTTTTTTGGGACTTCTAATTTAACAAAAATATCTGGTCTATCAACTATTCTCTTAAAAAAGAACCTTAGGCTTGAAACAGCCAAAGACCTAGACTTTTTGCTGTATTTATCTATAAGATTGACCAAAAAAAAATTGACATTATCTAAAGTTATTTTGTCTAAGTTTTCAATTCCTTCTAAAAAAGGCTTTAAGAAAAATAAATAAGACTCTATTGTTCTCTGACTACAACCTCGAAGTTTGAGACTTAGATTAATTTTTTCTATATAGTTATTTATCTCTTGTTTTTGCATATTTTAACCCTCAATAGCATTAAATTTAAATTGTGATGGGTTATATCCTCTTTCTATAAGGCTAGTTAAAATTTCATTTTTATATTCTGCCATATGTATCATTTTATGATGGTTGGGGCATAGTCCAATAAGATTTGATTCTGAATTATTTTTCTTATTTTGGTCTAAATGGTGTAAATCTACTGCTTTATCAAAACCACATATAGCGCATTTTTGAGTTGTTTTTCTATAAAGATCTAAATCAATATTATGCCATTTCCTATAATTATGTTTTTTTATAAGATGATAATAAAGGAATTTATTAGCACAATTTTTACACATTCCTTTTGCATGGATTATTTTTTCTTTTCCACATTTTTCACAAATAGATTTTTTTGGTTGCCATTTAAATTTTTTGTAACAAGTTATACACATCCCTTTAGAAAGATAAAGAACTTCTTTACCGCAATTAGAACACCCCCCCATAATAGCATTAAATAATATGCCTATAAAAACTTTTCGCATAAATGCCCAGAGAAGTTCGTGTAATCTACATTAGGCGAATGTTTTATGAATAAATATGAATTTAAGAGAAAATAAAAAATTTTGAGGAAAACTTAGCTAAATCTTTCTTCTCCTCTTGCAAGATAACTCGGTTCTCTATTAGTTAATTCTTCATAAAGTTGATCTAATCTCTCTTTATTTTCTGTATCTGATTCACTATAACTCACTAGGTTGTTTCTTTCCATAATTTCCTTTATGATTTCTCCTAACCTCATTTCAGGGGGGTTATATATTATATTTGGTAATATTCTCATGAGTTTAATAGTTGAAATAGATATTTAAGAATTTATATTTTATAATATAATAATTAAAGCAATAAAAAATCTCTATTTTTATTGGTGTATATAAGATATATTGTACGATTGTACGAAGCTTTTTGGTTTTTTTAGTTTTTTTGGGATTTTAAGGGATTTTATAGAGTTTTGAAGTTTTTTTGAAAAGATTAGCATTCGTTAACTTTACAATGTATTTGTGCACAAAGGTTAGCTTTGTGAAGATGGTATATTTTTAGACTTTTATTCTATAAAAATAGATAAAAAAAACAGCTGTTTAAGGATATTTAAGATATTTAATATTTAATTAGAATTAGAGTGTCTATTTACTACATCTTTTATTCTATCCTTTCACTCTCCTCTTTAACCCGCTTATAGCCTCTCAAAAACAAAATGAGTATTTTATAGCTGTACCTATTTAGCTAATTAGAGTGGTTTCTAGGGTTGATTATCTCTTCTTTTTGCTGTAGTTTCTCATAAGCTTGCCTATACCAATTACTAATACACCTATTGCTATTAGCCAGCCATTATATGCAGTTATACTAGCTAAAACATTCAATTGTTCTAGCACGAGCAATAGACCAATAATCGTCACAAGCCATGCTGTTAATTTTGCCATTTTTCACCCTCCCTTTTTAATTAAGTGATAAATAGTATAAGTAAATAGAGATTTTAAAGCTTTTGTTTGGAAGTGTTTTGTGTATTTTTGTGCACTTAGGTTGGCTTTGTGAATAAATTAGATAATAAGATAAAATTTATGGAAAATAAGATATTTTTTAATAAAAATGGTAAAATTATGGCTTTCGAAGGTAATCTAATAAAATGTTTAAAATTATTGAAAAATAAAGAGCAGATTAAGTAGATTTTAAGGGTGTTTAAGGTTGTTTAGAAGTGTTTAATTGTTGTTAAACAGGCTGTTTAATTCATTTTTTTTGTTTAAACACCATTATTTGTTGTAAAAAATTGAGAAAATCCAGCATATAATTATGGAAGTTATCGAGGGGGAATTAAAAGATATTCCGACGGAGAGAAAGGTTTTTAAATGTCTTTTACTATTATTTTATATGTTTGAATGGCTTTTTGGTGATAAAAAAGAGATAGAAAAAGTAAAAGAAGATACTCGGCGTGGTTTTGAAAGTGTTAAAGATGACATAAATAATGTAAGCAAATGGATTAAACACCTAAATTCTAGCAAAAATTATCAACAGCAAGATATTAAAGAAATAAAAGAAGATTTATCGTCGATAAAAGAAGAGATTGAGGGGTTGAAAAATATTGTTTCTCTCATGGGACATTTAAAAAATAGTCCGGTGTTTAAAACATTTAAACAGCTGTCTAATAAACAGACAGCTGTTGAGGCTGTCGAAACAGCTGTCGAAACAGCTGTCCAGACACCTAAATTAGATAACTTTTCTGTAACTGAAAGGGCAATACTTTGGATTTTATTAAATAGTGATATGAAACTCAGCTATGAGGATTTAGGGGCTATGTTGGGAAAAGAAAGATCTACAATAAGGACACAAGTAAATGGAATAAAGCAAAAAAGTGATGGTTTAGTAGAAGAAATAATTGAAAAAAATGGGAAAAAGAGGGTCTTTATACCTGAAAATATTAAAGAAATTTTATTAAAAAAGTCAAAAGTGAGGGTAAATAGTACAAAAAGAGTTAAAAAAGATCAGGAAGAAAGGTAAAAAAGTCAAAAGTGAGGGTAAATAGTACAAAAAGAGTTAAAAAAGATCAGGAAGAAAGGTAAAAAAGTCAAAAGTGAGAGTTGGTAAAAATAAAAAATTGAAAAAATAGCAAGAATAGAGTTAAAAATCCAAAAAAATTGAAAACATGAGATAAAAATAAATAATAAAAACTTAAAAAGTGATAGTTTTTGTAGGGGGTAAAACTATAAAAAATAGATAATAAAAACAAGATAAATGATTTATTCGGTTAAAGGAATAACTACTTATATTAAAGAGTGTGTTTATAATTCTCTTAATTGAAGGATAGTTGATAGACTAACTACTTTCTTTAAACTTTTTGAAATTGAAAGAGTGATAGTCTTATTATTAAGTTTAACCTTCTCTACAGGAATGCCTTTTTTTATTAATTTACCTATATAATCCCTAATAGAACTTTCTGATAAATTCAGCCTTTCTGAAAGAGATTTATAATCGACAAATTCTTTCTCTTCTTCTAACTGATATATCGATGAAAAAACAGCTATTTCTTGATTAGTCAGGCGTTTAAATTTAAGACGGATCTCTTTCTTGAGATTATCTAAAGAATCGAGTATTTCGGAGGCGTTTTCTAATGGATTTGTAGTTTTTATTGGTATTTGTTGGATGTGTCTGTCTGTCTGTTGGTTTGTCTGTCTGTCTGTTGGAACCCCTTCATTTCTAGTGGAAATACCTAATATTTGGTGTTTTAAAGGTTTAAAAAGCCCATTATCTGTTGAAGTTACTAGATAGTTTGACGAATGTGTTGGATTATGTGTTGGAATTGTTGGAGTTTCTTTAATATGTGTTGTAGTATCTGTAAATTGGTATGGAAAAGTTTTTTTGGGACTAATATTAAAAGAATTAAAGAAGTTAGACGAAGATTTTTTTTTATCCTTGTTTAAAGAATATTCCTTGATATTTTCTATTGTATCTTTAGGTAAGAAAGGGGTTTCTTTTGATTTAGAGGTTACAGGAATTTTAGGAAAAGGGTTAGAAATTATTGGGACTAAATTAGGTGTTGATTTTATTTGTTTAGATAAAGAAGTTAAAACTTTACAGAGATTAAGCATTTCTTGTTTTAGAGAACCTATATTTTGTTTTAAAGAATTTAACTCTAATTTTAAGAAACTAGTATCTTCTCGAACTTTTTGAAAAGAATTTTTGATTTTTCCTGAATCCATAAAAAAGCTAAGTTAAAGAGGTATATATAATTTAATATTATTTATTATTGGTTATTCCTATAGTGATTATAAATTGCATCAGAAAGACGCCATCTAGCTCTCCTTAAATATGTAAATCCTTTAGGGTTTTTGGTTATCTTTATTATTAGTTTTTTACTCTGTAAGTCCTCTAAAAGGTCTTTAATGAATTCTTCGTCTCTAGCTATTTCTTTAGCGATTTCAGAGGTGAATAGGGATTTAGGAGACTTGATGAAAATGATCTGTAAGATTTGTTCTGAAATTTTTTCTCTTTTTTCATTAGAAAGTTTCATAGAATTAAAGGGGAAGTTATTTTTTTAAACTTTGGGTTTATTCTTTTTTGTTGGGGCTAAGCCTCGGCATAGGTAAATGAAGGGGCAATCCTAATTCTTCCTCAAGTTGAAGGGCCCTGATGTTGGATTTTTGGAAAATGAAATTTAATAAAGGAATCCTAATTTCGTCTAATATTTTTTTGTCTTTCCATCCATCTAATAGTTGTTTTTTTTGTTTTTTATCTAGAGACGCCCAAATTTTGCCTTTGAAATCTATTATTGCTATTTTAGGGTCATAATCTATAATATAATTAAAATCAATCTCAACAATGTTTTCTTTTTCGTCTAAAATAGCTACATCGGCGTTTTTTATAGAAAAGATGTCAATATTTGTATTTATTTTTAATTTTTCATTTAAATTAGAAAATCTCTCTGCACTTAGTTTAGTGAGATTAAATGAAATTATTTTCATATTATAAAATAAGAGGGGTATTTTTTAAATATTTGTATTTGAATTTAAATAAGATCTTCTTCAGAAACAATTACAAAATCTCCTATAGCGATTATTGCACTATAGGGAATTAGTAGTTCATCGGAACGTGTTCTTTCTAGGTTTAGGTTTTTTATGTAAGGAGTAGCGTCTTTAACAACAATATTAATTAGTTCACCTGATTTTGTCTCAAAAGTAATGTCCTTAACAAATCCTAATCTTTTACCTTCTTTCGTTACAATCATTTTTCCAATGATTGAACTGAATGGGTTTTTATCTCCTGGCATAATAACCCCACAACGAAATTATTTATAAACTTTTCTGTAAAATATTATAGGATAAGCCTGAATAGATATTAATAGGATTTTTGTAGTTTTTGGTTAAATAAAAGAGTAATATTAGATTATAAGGATTTTTTAGGTTTAAAGTAAGAATTAATTTAAGAATAATATATATAGAATAATACCCCCTCCCCTTTATTTCTATTGGAAATATTTAAAAAGGAATTTTTTATATTTTTAATTTTTATTTTTAATTATAAAATTATATATAGTATATTATATATATTTCAAAGTATCTTATATAATAAATAGATTTATTCTATAAATTTATAATTTAATCAATTTTACTCTATAATTTCGCTATTTGGTCAAATATAAGTTAGAAAGTAATTATTTTTAGTTATAATTTGTAAAAATAAGCCAAAGAACATTGTTTTTTAGTTATAATTTGTAAAAATAAGCCAAAAAGCAATTATTTTTAATTTCCATAAGAAATTAAGGCGTTCTCTTTTATTAGTAGTTATAAGGTTTTATATATCAGCTAAAATTTTTCCGTTGTGAAAGTTGTAGATTTACAGATTTCCATTAGAAACAAAGCTGTGAGTATAAAACATTTAGCCCTGTAAGTGCGGGGTTTTTATTTAATTAACAGGGTTTAAAAGAATAATAAAATATAGATTAAATAACTCATAAATTATTAAATATAGAAAGTAAATTGAACAAAAACAATAAAAACTTAAAAAATGGTTATCGGGTTAGATAAAATTTTTGAATCTATGGGTAATGGAGTTATATTTGATGATAAATCTTTTTTGCAAGGAAATTACCAACCTAAAGAAATCTTGCATAGAGATGAACAAATAAAACAAATAGCTTCTATTTTAGCCCCTGTATTAAAAGGGGAGAAAACTAGTAATTTATTTTTATATGGAAAAACAGGGACAGGAAAAACCTTATCTATAAATTATGTTAAAGAGGAATTGTTAAAAAGAGTTAAAGTAGATTCCGGGTTCAGATTAAGAATAGAGTATTTGAATTGCAAGCTTAGAAAGGTTTCTGATACAGAATATAGGATTTTAGCAGAATTAGTTAGAAAATTTGGGGGGAAAGTGCCGGATACAGGACTGCCTACAGAAACAGTTTATAGTAGATTTATAAATCAAATAGATAGCAATAAACAATTAGTTGTTTTAGTGTTGGATGAAATAGACCAGGCCATTAAAAAAATATCAGATAATTTTTTATATAGTTTAACGAGGTTGAATTCAGAACTTTCAAAATCACAGATATCTATTGTAGGGATAAGCAATGATTTGACTTTTTTAGAAAATTTAGACCCTAGAATAAGGAGCTCTTTATCAGAAGAAGAATTAGTATTTCCCCCTTACAATGCATTGCAAATACAAGACATCTTAAAAATAAGATCAGAAAAAGCGTTTAAGGCAGGAGTTTTAGATGATGGTGTTATTGCTAAATGCGCTGCATTTGCTGCTAGAGAGCATGGAGATGCTAGAAGAGCTTTAGATCTGCTTAGAGTTGCAGGAGAATTGGCCGAAAGGGATAATTCTAGCAGGGTTTTGTTAAAACATATAGATGAAGCAAACAATAAAATTGAAAGAGATAAAATTCTTGATGTAATTCAGTCAGAGCCCAAACAATTTCAATTAGTTTTATTTTCTATAATAGAATTATCCGAAAAACAAAAAAATGAACCCACCCATATTTTTACAGGAGATGTATATAATTTTTATCAGGAATTGTGCAAGAAAAATAAATATGATGTTTTAACACAGAGAAGGGTGAGCGACATAATTCAGGAATTTGATATGCTGGGAATAATAAACGTCAGAGTTATTTCAAAAGGAAGAGGCGGGAGAACTAGAGAGATAAAACTAGCAATAACTAAAGATATACTTTCTAAGGCTAGAGAGATTATATTAAACTCATTAAATTATAATTAAATTAAAAAAAATGGACGTACAAGAAATTTTGAATTTTTGTTTAGAAAGAGGATTACTTGTAGATAAGGATATTTTGAATTTGTTTCGGGAAGTAGATACAGAAACAGGAAAGATTTTAATAGAAAAAATAATAGGGCATACAAAAAAGAGATTTATAACTAAGCATACTTTTGATGAAAATAAGGAGCAATTCAAAAAGATTTTTTTAGAATTGCCCGAGGAGAATAGACAGTCTATAGAAAAATTAAAAATAAAATTAGGGTTGAGTATTGAAATTTCCAAAGAAATCTCAAAAGAAAGTTTAATTCAAGAAAAAAAAGAGGTAAGAAAAAAACTAGACGAATTTAATGATATTAGGATTTTATCTATGACTCCTGCTTTAAGTAAGAAACTTGAAGTCAAGGATTTTGTCAGGTATTTTAGAAATAGATTTTCTGATATGAAGAGCATCTTACAAGGGCATTCGGAATTAGGAAACCTAATTTCGATAAATAAAATTTCTGGAAACAGGCAGGGGGCTTCTATAATTGGACTTGTCATTGATAAAAGGGCAACTAAGAATAAGAATTTGTTAATTGATATAGAAGATTTAACAGGAGAAATAAAAGTTTTAATAAACCATGATAATAAGGAGTTGTTTGAAAAAGCGAAAGATATTGCTTTAGACAGCGTTATTGGAGTTAAAGGCTCTGGAAACAGGGAGATAATTTTTGCGAGTGATATAATTCTTCCAGAAGCAATGCTGTTTAATAGAAAAAAATCAGAAAGCGACGAATGGGTTTTATTTACAGGAGATATGCATGTTGGAAGCAAGTTATTTATGGAGAAAAATTTCTTAAGGTTTATAGATTATTTGAATGGAAAAGTTCCTAATACTCCTGAAGTTGAAAAAATAAAATATCTTTTTTTAATAGGAGATTTAATTGCAGGTGTGGGGATTTATCCAGGGCAAGAAGAAGAGCTAATTATTCCTGAAGTTGAAGCACAATATGCAAAAGTTGCAGAATTGCTAGGAAAAATCAGAAAAGACATAAAAATAATTATTTCTCCTGGAAACCACGACGCTTTGAGAATAATGGAGCCCCAGCCCCTTTTAGATGAAAAATATGCATGGCCTTTGTATAATTTAAAGAATATTGTTTTGACTGGAAATCCTGCTTATTTAAATATTGGTTCTAGGAAAGCTTTTCCTGGATTTAATGTTTTAACATATCATGGATATTCTTTTCATTATTATGCTGGAAATATAGAATCTTTAGTTAAGGAAAAGGCAGCACATAAACCTGAAATGATAATGTCTTATTTATTAAAGAATAGACATCTTGCTCCAACACATACGTCTACATTATATTTTCCTTCTGAAAGAGATCCTTTTTTAATTAAAGAAGTGCCTGATATTTTTATTTCAGGGCACACGCATAAGAGTGCAATTAATTATTATAATAATATTTTGCTTGTTTCTAGTTCAACATGGGAGAGTTTAACTGCATTTCAAGAGAAAATGGGAAATGAGCCTGACTTTTGCAAGGTGCCTATGTTTAATTTAAAAACAAGACAAGTAAAGATTCTGGATTTTGAAGGGGAGGAGGAAAAATGAAAATCGGGATTGATGTTGATGAATGCCTGATAAATTTAGTAGATAATTTTTTAGATTTTAATAGGGAGAAATATAAAATAGATGTAAAGAGAGAGGATGTTTTTTGTTATGATTTTTGGGAAATTTTTAAAATTCCTAAAAAAGAAGCTTATAGGAGAATGGACGAGTTTTTTAATTCAAAGTTTTTTGAAAGAGTTTCTCCAGTTGATGGAGCTAAAAAGGCAATTTATGAGCTTTCTAAAAACAGGGAAAATAAACTTTATGTAATAACTTCTAGGCCAATACATATTAAAAATAAAACTAAAGAGCAGTTAGAGGGGTTTTTTGGAGAGGTATTTTATGATATTTCTCATACTGATGAATATTCTGATTTTGAAAGACAAATTTCAGAAGTAAACAGAAAGACTAAAAAAGTGAGAGTTTGCCAAGATAGAAAAATTGATGTTTTAATAGAGGACAGTTTGAAAAATGCATTAGAATGTGCCGAAGGAGTAGAAGGAATTGAAATTTTATTAATGAATCAGCCATGGAATAAAAATGGAAACCTTCCTTCAAATGTTTATAGAGTTTATTCTTGGGAAGAAATATTAATTAAAATAAAAGAAATAAAAAATGAATTCTGAAAAAACTCAAATATATTTAAAAAATTTAGAGAAAGAAGTTAAGAAAGTTTATTCTATTGCTAGTGATGCAAGGAGTTTGGGCCTGGATCCTAAGAAAAAAGTAGAAATTCCTCTTGCAATGTCAATGGCAGAAAAAGTTGTAGGTTTGATTTCTACAATATACCCTCAAATGGAAGGAAGCGGAATCGCAAAAAGAATCCTTGAATTAGAAGAACAGTATGGCAAATTAGATTCTACTGTTGTTTTTAAAATTGCAGAAGACGTTGCTAAACAAAAATTTTGCCAGTTTTCTAGTTTTTTAGAGGCAATGGATGCTGGAATAAGAATCGGGTTTGCATATAATACTTTGGGAGTTGTTTCTTCCCCTATAGAAGGGTTTACTGGATTGAGGGTTAAAAAAACTCGCGATGGCAGGGAGTATATTGAAGCGAGTTTTTCTGGACCTATAAGAAGTGCAGGAACAACAGCCTCGTGTATGGTTTTAATTTTAATTGATTTTCTAAGAGAGATGTTTGGATATGCAAAGTATGATCCGACAGAAGACGAAATTAAAAGAACTTTTTCTGAATTAAGCGATTTTCATGAAAGAGTTGCAAATTTACAATATATGCCTACAGAAGAAGAAACTTTTTTTCTTGCAAAAAATCTCCCTATACAAATTGCAGGAGACGCTTCAGAAAAATATGAGGTTTCTAATTATAAAAATTTAGATAGGATAGAGACAAATTTTTTGAGAAGCGGATTTAGTTTAATAATTGGAGAAGGGCTTGCTCAGAAAGCTGCAAAGGGCTTTAGATTATTAAATATGGCAAAGAAAAATGGAATAAAATCCAGTGGTTTTGATTTCCTGGAAGAATATATTAAAATCCATGAAAAGAGAAATTCAGGAGCGTCTAAAAAAGAATCTCCTATTTATATGAGGGATTTGGTTGCAGGAAGGCCTATATTTGGGCACCCTTCTATGCCCGGATCATTTAGATTTAGATACGGAAGGAGCAGGGTTTCTGGTTTTTCTGCTACATCATTACATCCAGCAACAATGGCTATTACAGACGGATTTATAGCAATTGGGACTCAGCTAAAATTAGAAAAACCTACTAAAGGATGCGCTGTTAGTTCTTGCGATTCTATTGACGGACCTATAGTAAAACTTTTTAATGGAAGTGTTAAAAAGATAAAAACTAAAGAAGAAGCTAAAAAAATCTATCCAGATGTGGAAGAAATAATTTATATGGGCGATATTTTATTCCCATTTTCAGATGTAGCTAATAGAAATTACGAGCTTGTAAAACCCGGATATGTTGAAGAGTGGTGGAAATTAGAATTAAGAGAAAAAGACCCTGAATTTGAGAAAAATATAAATTGTTTAAATGTTAGTCTTGAAGAAGCAATAGAAATTTCAAAAAAATACCAAATACCTTTACATCCTAAATATATTTTTTATTGGACACAAATTTCAAAAGAACAATTTTTTGGATTATTCGATTGGATTAAAAATTCCAGGATAAGCAAAAAACTAATTTTTCCATATGATAAAGCCTCTCAAGAAAAATTCGCTATTGGAAAAAGAGCTTTGGAATTACTGGGAGTGGAACATGAGGTAACTATTGAAAATGTTGTTTTGAGCAGTGAAATTAGTAAAGCCTTGTTTATTAATCTAGGATTAAATTTAGATTTATTGGAAGATGAAAATTTCCATCTTAAAGATTTTTTTGAGGGAAAAGAAATGAATTTTTCTGTGGATGGAAATTCAGAAAAGCCTGTTTTAGATATAATAGGCGAAATTTCTAATTTTAAAATAAAAGATAAAACTGGAGAATTTATTGGGAGTAGAATGGGAAGGCCTGAAAAAGCAAAACTCAGAAAATTAGTTGGAAGTCCGAATGTTTTATTTCCTGTGGGAAAAGAGGGGGGAAGATTGAGAAGCGTGAATGCCGCATTAGAAGCAGGAAAGGTTAGAGCAGAGTTTCCTTCATATTATTGCGAGAAATGCAAAAAAGAAACAATTTATACTAGATGTGAAAATTGCAATAGCGAAACAGAGAAAATGTTTTATTGCCCTATATGCAAGAGAATATCTATAAGTGAAAAATGCCCAGAACATGGAATTGGAAATTTATATTCTTATAAAGATTTGGATTTAGCACATTATTTTGAAATTGCTGCAAATAAAATCAGGATTAATAAAGAAGAAATTCCTTCATTAATCAAGGGAATTAGAGGGACGAGTTCTGAAAACCATGCTGTAGAAAATTTAGCCAAAGGAATATTAAGGGCATTTTTCAATTTACAAGTAAATAAGGACGGCACTATAAGATTCGATGCTGTTGAGTTGCCTTTGACTCATTTTAAACCTAAAGAAATTTTTGTAAGTGTGGAAAAACTAAGAGAAATCGGATACGATAAGGATATTTATGAAAATGATTTAATCAACGACGAGCAAATTCTAGAATTAATGCCACATGATATTATAATTCCATGCTGTCCTGAATCAGGAGACGAGAGAGCAGACGACGTTTTTATTAAAATTGCAAATTTCAGCGACGCACTTTTAGAAAGGTTTTATGGCTTGAAAAGTTTTTATAATGCAAAAAATAAAGAAGATTTGGTTGGAATGATCGGGGTTTGCATGGCTCCGCATAATTGTGCAGGAGTTATATGCAGAATTATTGGTTTTTCTCATACACAAGGACTCTTAGCAAGCCCATATATGCACGCTGCTATTAGAAGGGATTGCGATGGAGATGAGGCAGCAATAATGCTGTTATTAGATGTTTTGCTGAATTTTTCTAGAGAATATCTTCCAGGGCATAGGGGGGGAACACAGGATGCTCCTTTAGTTTTGAATGCAAAAATAGATGCAGGAGAAGTAGACGATCAAATTTTGGATTTAGAGATTATAAAAAACAGCGGATATCCTTTAGAGTTGTATAAATTAGCAGAAGAGAAAAAACATTCTTCTGAAGTCAGGGGTATTGAGAATGTAAAAAAAATTTTGAAAAAAGGAGGAGATCCTTTTTTAAATTTGGGTTTTACCCATGATAGTAGCAACTTTAATGACGGAGTTTTATGTTCTTCATATAAAAAATTAGCAACTATGCAGGATAAAGTCAGGCACCAAATGGAACTTGTTGAAAAAATAAGAGCTGTAGATACTGCTGATACTGCAAGGTTAATTATTGAAAGGCATTTTATAAGAGATATGAGAGGCAATTTAAGAAAATTTTCTATGCAACAGTTCAGATGTGTGGAATGCAATGAAATAATAAGAAGGCCGCCTTTGTCAGGAGTTTGTCCGAAATGCAAAGGAAAAATAATTTTTACAATTCATGAGGGAGGCATAAAAAAATACTTAGATCCTGCAATGGAATTAGTGAATAAATATAATTTATCCCCATATATCAAGCAAAGTTTAGAGCTGACGAAAAGGTATATTGATTCTGTTTTTGGAAAAGAGCTTGAAAAACAGGAAGGGTTGCAGAAGTGGTTTTGAAGAATTAATATTCTTTTGTTACAATCACTAAATTAATTAATAAGGGGTAGAACTATATTCGCTATTTTAAGATGTTGTTTTCTTCCATTATTAATTGCAATGCCATGATTATTAACAACTGATTAGAAATTTTAAAGCCTATTTTTATATAAGATTATTTAGAATAAGAATTTAGAATAATTGCCTTACCCTTTACTCTCCTTTTTCCATATCTTCAATTGTTTGATACATCATTCCTGCAGCCAAAGGATTTTCAATTTTTGCTTTATCTGCTACATCTTCCATTCCTTTAATATACCCAACTTGTTTAAAACTTTCAAATGCCTTGCCATATTCTTTTTGTTCTAGAAGGAAATAGCCACCACTAATCATGCTGTCCCTATACTCTTGTTTGATGATATTGCATTGCGGCTTTTTTTGTACTGTATTTATATCAATACCGCCACCAAGAGTAAGGCATCCAGAAGAAAATGCAAGAATACTTGTTGTTAAACCTGTTAAAACAAGCCTAGTTAGACCAGATCTCTGTCTCACCTCTCTTTTTTCCATGATAAATAATTAATAAGAAGAAGTTTTTAAAACTTTAGTTTAAGAGATTACTACCTTTTTCTAATGAAGATTTTTTTGTGGTAACATACCTTATATTAATTTTAAGACAAATATAAAATAATTGTAGGAATAATTAAACAACCCATAAAATTTGTTCTTCGAATGCTAAAAGATATTCCATAAATTCCTGTCAATATAGATGCTATTAAAATTAATAATCCTGAAAATCCTGAAAAAACAAACACAACTATTATTAAAATTACTAGCGTAATTATAGATATTTTTGTATAATTTATAATTTCTAAAAGCTTAATAAAATATTTTGCTATTTTTAATGATAAGAAATAAGAAATTATTCCAGAAATTAAAATTATTATACAAATTAAAATGAAAATTTTCATGGGAGGTATTCCAACTAAATCGTTTATTGCGACTGCCGAACCTGTTCGTGTTTTTGAAATTGTAAATAATGCTAGAAAAGAAAAAGCCATTGCCAATGTGTTTGTAGCTCCTAATAAGACAAGGAAACCTTTTTTATCATCTTTTGGAATTGAAAAAGTGCTTCCTAAAATTGCTATTTGCCCGCTTCCTAAAGCAGGCAAGAAAATAGACAAAGGCGAAACAATTGTCGAACCTATTAAAGGCTTAGAAATTTTTACATTTATTTTTTCATCCAAATTTTGTTTTGGAATCTTGGTTTTTTGTTTTATGCTTATTAAAAGGGTAGATGCTCCAAATAAACCAGCTAATAAAGGCAAGAGAGATTCTTTTGATTGAGAATTTAAAACTAAATAGCCCAGCAATCCTGTTAGAGAAAAAATCCATAGAGCAGAAAATTTATTTTTTTCAGAAAGAACTAGAGAAAGGGAAACCAATATTAATAAATAAGGAATAAAGGGTTTTATTAAACTATAAATTTTTTCAATAAATAAAATAGAAGGAAGAAAGATTACCGAGAAAATAATTA
Organism: Nanobdellota archaeon; assembly: GCA_038044925.1. Lineage (GTDB taxonomy): Archaea > Nanobdellota > Nanobdellia > Pacearchaeales > GW2011-AR1 > JBBSZC01. The sequence continues at coordinate 34,560 of JBBSZC010000005.1, forward strand.
TTCCTGACAAAGCCCCTAAAACACATAATTTTAATGCTTGAAAACCAAAACCCTGTTTTAATAATTCATGACCAGGAAGTACAGAAAGCTCTGTGTCTGTATCTGGAGCTCCTAGAAAAATACTTGGAATAAAATCTAAGAACGTGTGAGTTATAGACATCGCAACTATAAAAACAACTAGATAAAGAGAATCTACAGAAGATAAATAGAGATAGAGAGGGAAACTAGAAATGCTCCAACAAGATTTATATGAATTCCTGGAAATAAGCCTGT
>JBBSZC010000006.1:0-57985 GCA_038044925.1 Nanobdellota archaeon
GCCTTGACTATTGAGGGAAAGTCATACAATTTTGGTCAATTATTTACGACTTTCACTATAGTTAATTTATTTATGCAGTTATTTATTTTTAGTTATTTTATATATTATTAACTTGAAGAAATTATCTTGTAAACTTCATCGTTTTTTCTTGCTTGTTTTGGAAGTTTTATCCCTATTTCCTGGCCTTTAATGGCTTTTTCAACTGGCTTGTTTTTTATTTCCATTGAAGTTATCTCTGTATTGATGATTCCTGTTTTATCTCCTATAATGCAGATTTTTTCTCCTTTTTTTATAGAATTATTTAATTGAATCGTTGCAACACTTATTTTTGGAAAGAAATGTCTTATTTTTCCTATGAATTCTTTTTTCTCTATTGCTGAAGAGTGTTCTATTTTTGAAAAATCATCTGAAGTTGGAACACCAAGGTAAAACCCAGAAGAAAAACCCTTGTTATAGACTTTTTTTAATTCGTTTAAAGATTCATGTATTTCTTGTTTTGTTAGTTTTTTGTCAAGGGATTTTCTATAGATTCTTACAACAATATCAACATATCTCGCATCTCTCCCTCTTCCTTCAATTTTAAAAGCTTTAATCCCTGCTTGTTTTAATTTCTCTATAAAAGGCAGGGTGCAAAGGTCTTTGGCTGAAAATATTTTATTATTTTCTATTTCTAGTTCATAGTCTTCTTGCTTGTCTCTTGCTTTAAAGACTTGATAAGATCTTCTGCATGGATGCAGACATTCTCCTCTATTTGCAGATTTATTAAATAGGAATTGAGAAGTAAAGCATCTTCCTGAAAGTGCAATGCACATTGCTCCATGAATAAAAGTTTCAACCTCTATTATTTTTGATATCTTTTTTATCTGTTTTAGATTTAATTCTCTAGCGAGTATTATTCTCTTGGCTCCGAATTTTTTGTAGAATTCTGCTGTTTTAGAATTTGCAACAGAAGCCTGTGTGGATATGAAAAATGGAATTTTGTTTTTCTTGCATAATTCAGCAACAGACAAATCCCAGCAAATTACCGCATCAACTTTATTTTTTACTTGTTTAAGGATTTTTTCTATTTTCCTTATTTCCTCGTCGTAAATTATAGTATTAAGAGTGAGATAGATTTTTACTTTTCTTCCATTTAAGCCCCTATTGCAGGTGTTTCTTATTTCTTTTAAGTCTGAAATTTTGAAATTTTTAGCATTTGCACGCATTGAAAATTCCCCTAATCCAAGATAAACTGCATCTGCTCCTGCATTTACAGCTGCTGCTAACATTGAGAAATTTCCCGCAGGCGCTAATAATTCGTATTTTTGTTTTGCCATAATGTCAAGAATCACCAATCTTTGATTGGTGGTATGAAGATGGCCACCCAATCATTTTGGTTCTTGAGCACATTCAGAATTCCACGAGTGGTTTAACCACTCGTCAATAGACAAGTGGAATTCTGATGTTTAAGAAGAATGGGTTTTGAGTTTAAAAAACTTACAAAAATGGCTCATGATAGATTTAAAAAGCCAAAAAACATAAAAATTTTAGCATATAGGAATTTAACTATTTCTGATGCGTAATTAAATTGAAGGAGTTCAAAAATGAACAACGATGGCGGCTTCAGAAGAGGCCCAAGAAGGGACTTTGGTCCTAGAGAAATGCACAAGGCAGTTTGTTCCGAATGTAAGCAAGAATGCGAGGTTCCATTCAAGCCTACAGAAGGAAAACCAGTTTATTGCAAAGATTGTTATGCGAAGAAAAAGCCTAGAAGATTTTAATTAAAGGCATTATTTTAGTATAAGCACTATTATTCTTTTTTTATATTTTATTTATTATTTTTTCTCTTTTCAACTATGTTCTTAACTTTAAAAGAAGTTAGGAAAAAGAAGAACATAAAAAATGCAAAAATTAAGAAAATGTACCTGAAGGGTAGGAAAATTAAAAGAGTTGCTGAGAGTATTCTTCCTGTAAAATGATTAGTTTCTATTGCAGTATTGTAAGGGGGGTAAAATCTGACTTCATCTTTTCCTTTAACAATATGAAAGAAATAAGCTTCTACTGTTGATTCTATCATTGATAATCCCACACTTGCAAGCACTAACAAACCCATAACAAAAAAGATATTATTTGTAAAAAAACAAGCTAGAGACAATACAGCCGGAATTAAAAAACCTATTTTGAATACTTTCTTAAACCCATGTTTGCCTGTATATTTTGAAGCAGAATATGTAAATAATATTAATGGGATAGAAACTGCAAAAAGGAAAAATCCTATCCATTTTTCATGCAAACCGCTTTTTATTATATATAATGGCATGAATAAATAAATTAATGTCCACCAGAAGCTTACACCTCCCCCAACTATATATGCGATTACTCTCTCTTTTTTTCTAAAGAAATCTATAAAATTTTTTATTGGATTTTCATCTGCCTTCTTTTTAATATTTATATCTTTTATATTTGAAATTTTAAACAAAAATAAAGAGCATAATATAAACACAGCAGCAATCAAGAATATGCTGCTTATGCCTATTTCTTCTGAAATATAGCCGGCAATCAAGGGCCCTACAACCCAGGAAATATTCATAAAAGTGTAATTTAATCCTTCATTTCTAGATAAGTATTTTTCGTTTGATTTATCCCTTATTATTATTCCAAAAGAAGTTATTCTAAATGTAAAAAGGATTGTCGTTATTAATGCAAGTAAAATAAAAATATATAGGTTTTTATTTATCGCAAATAAGACATAAGAAATTGCAAATAAAATCAAGCTAATTGCATATATTTTAGATTTGCTTATCCTTTCTATTACAGGTATAATTGTGAAATATGAGATAAAAGAAACTAGAGTTAAAAATGCTGAAAAATAACCCACCAAAACTATGCTATTAAAAAAACTATTCATATAAACTGACCATATAGTGTCTACTATAGAAGACGCTAAAGAAGTTATGAGTGTAATAACCGCTAGTTTTCCTACGCCGGTTAAGTGCAGATATTCCCCTTTTTTTCTAAGCAAAACGCTCATAATAGATATAGGTTAGATAAGTTTAAAAATCTTGTTTAACGAGTATTTTTATGACAGCTAAAATTTGTCGGCATTTTTTCAAATAAGCAATATTTTTTTAGCTGTGCGAATTCTGGAAAGGCTTTTAAGTATTGTTTTTCTATATTAAATTATAAATATGGCGATTGTAGTTTAACGGTAGAACGTGTGACTGTGGCTCGCAAGACGAGGGTTCAACTCCCTCCTTTCGCCCTCAATAGTTTAAAAAAAAGAGATTAAGATTATGAGAGTTTTATTTGTATGCAAACACAATAGATTTAGAAGCAAAATAGCTGAAGCTGCTTTTAAAAAGATAAATAAGAATAAAAATCTTAAAGTTTCAAGTGCTGGTGTTTTTAAGGGATTTCCCACAGAAAATATAGTAGTTAAAATAGGGAATAAATTTGGATTAAAAATACCAAAAAAAACTAAAGGATTAATAGAGAAAGAAATTTATAAGGTTGATTTACTAATTATAACTGCAAATGATGTTCCTGCATCTTTATTTAAAAATAAAGTCAAAAAAATCATTGTTTGGAAAATTCCAGACACTAGTCAAAATAATATAAGGAAGATAGAAGAAATAATCAGAATAATAATTAAAAAGGTTGATAAATTGGTTTATCAATTAAATAGGAGGAGAAAATAATGCAATTGCAAAACATAGGCTGTATCTTCACACAGAATAGTAATAATATTTTGCAAACAAAGAAAATTTCTAAAAGAAATTTTCTAGCATTAAATTTCCAAAAATATGGAGGAAATTTAATATGATAGAATTAGTAAAAGGATTTAGAGATGTTTTGCCTCCAGAATCATTGAAGAGGGCAAAAATCAGAGAAGTAATTGAAAAGAACTTTAAGTTATTTGGATTTATCCCTATTGAGACTCCTAGCTTAGAGTATGAAAGTTTTGCTAAAGGAGATAATGAAAAAGATTCTGCTGTCTCTGATATGTTTAAACTAAAAGACAGAGGAAACAGAGAACTTGCATTGAGATATGAATTCACTTTCCAATTGCAGAGATTATTCAAAGAAAATCCCAATATAAAACTCCCTTTTAGAAGATACCAGATTGGATATGTTTTCAGAGACGAGCCAGTTGAAAAAGATAGATACAGAGAGTTTATCCAGTGTGATGCGGACATAATGGGGGATGCAAGCATAAATGCAGAGGCAGAGTTCCTGGCTTTGGCTGATAAAATATGCAAAGAATTAAAGATAAAATATGCTCTTAAAATAAATAATAGAAAGATTTTAGACGAGATATTTGAAAATTTAGAGATAATTGATAAAAATAATGTTTTGAGAGAGATAGACAAACTTGGAAAAATCGGAGAAGATGAGGTTAAGAAAAATCTGACAAAATATGCTGATAAAGAGCAGATTATTAAATTGTTTAAATTGCTTGGAGGAGATTTAAAGTTTTTTCTTGAACAGGAATATGCTGGAGCAAAAGAATTAGATGAACTTTTAAAATTATTAAAAATCTATAATATAAAAGCAGAGTTTTCTCCTTTTTTGGCGAGAGGATTTTCGTATTATACTGGAATTGTATTTGAAGCTTATTCAGAAGAAATAAAAGGCTCTATTTTTGCCGGAGGAAGATTTGATAATTTGGTTGGAAAATATATCAACAGGCAGGTTTCTGCTGTTGGAATTTCTTTAGGAAGAATTTTGGATTACCCTATAGAGAATCCTGAAAGTGCAAAATATCTTTTAATTTCAATAAATCAAGATAAGAAAACTGTTGAATTGATGAAAAACTTAAGAGAAAAAGGAATTTCTTGCTTGATGACAGATAAAATCAGCAGAGGTTTGGACTTTGCAAATAGCTATAATATTCCCTATGTTATTTTTGTTGGAGACGAAGAAGCAAGAAAGGGGAAGTTCAAATTGAAAAATATGAAATCAGGCAGAGAGAAGTTAGTTAGGGAGAAGGAATTAATAAAGTTAGAGAAAAATATATAAGTAATAATACCTTTGAAAAATTATGAAAAAGAGGATGAGCTTTTGGGATATTCTTGCATGGATTGTTCTATTTTTGATATTAATATGGTTGATATTGAAAGGTTTTGGATTGATAAAAACTCCTATTTTAATTGAATACGCCCCTTATTTTGGAGCTGTATATTTAGTAGGATGGGCTATGCATAAACTTGACATTGCTGTTGAAGATATAAAAGATTTAAAGACCTTTAAAAAAGAGACTATAGATGAAATAAATAGCATAAAAATGAATTGTGTAAAAAATCATAAAAAATAGCTATTCTACTTTAATCTCCATTTTCCAGGAATGTTTTTCCCCTGAGATTTTAAAACCTTTAAGTTTTAATGGCTTTTTGAATAAAGGGCAATTTAATACAAATGTTTCAAACTCTCCACCCTCTCCTGCAGGATGGATGTTGTATTTTTCCTTTAGAACTTTTACATTTTCTATAAAAGTTTTGTCTATTTTTTTGCCCAGCCATTTTTCATCTAAAGGGTATGCAAAAACTCCTATGATAATTATATCAAATTTGTTTTTTATTAATTCTTCAAGATATTCTATTTCATTTCTATGCCATAAGGGATTAAAGCATGCTAATTTTAATTCTTCGCAGATTTTTTGTATCCGCGATGCCTGATAAATAGAGTGCAGGGCTCCTGTAACAATCCCTTGGATTTTATATTTCTTTTTTGCTCTCTCTATCGCTTCTTTCAAGTCTTTGAGTTCTTCTTCTTTTTTTCCTTCAGTTTTATGAAACATTATTGGAATATCCATAACTCTGGCCTGTTTTTTTGTTTTTTCTATAGAGGGTGTGTGAAACATGTAAGATTCTGGATTTTTTGAGAGGATTGAGATTAAACAAGTTAATTCGTGTTTCTGCTTTTTAGCAAGATAAGCAGAATAAGTTGAATCTTTTCCGCCTGAAAATAAAACTCCGAGCTTCATTTTATTCAAACATTTCTGCTAAAGGATTTTCAAAATCTTTGCTTAATTTTTTAATTCTTTTTTCTATTTCTTTACTGTCTTTTGAGTTTTCTTGATTCTCCTCAAATTCTTCTGCTCCTTCTAGTTCTTCCAATTCTCTTTCAATTTCATGCCTTAAGCCAGCGAATGGGTCTGGATTATTTTGAAAATAAACGTCTTTTAACCAGATATAAATTTCATGAAAATGAGCTTCTTGGTCAAGCCATATTTTTTTCTGACTTTCCAGCTGAAGGAGAGGAAGAAAGGAGATTATTTTTTCTTCTCGGTCTGTTCCTATTAAATCTGTATAAGAAACTTTTTGTTTTTTCTTTTCATCTAAATGAGTTGTTAATCTTAAGTATATTTCTTTTATTTTGTTTTTTATACTGAATTTTCCTTTAGGCATGGAAATTGCTGTTTCTCTTAAAGCATTTTGATTTATTATTTCTTTTTTTATTCTTCTGTTTTCTGTGGATATTGCCTGATTTAAGGAATCCATGAGTTCTTTTATAGTAACTTTCCTCATACGAGGAATAGGGCTTCTTGGTATTAATTCTGGGATTTCTTCATCTAGCTCTATTCTTTCTAAGATTCTTTTTGGATCAGGGGCTTTTTTTCCAAATAAAATCTCATCTATGCTTCTTATGTATTTATTCAATAAAATTTCTGATTTTAGTCTTAATAATAATGCTGCTGCAAGTAGGACTTTACTAGAAACAAAGAAATCTGCTTCTTCTAATTCCTGTATTTTCTTTAAATACCTGTCACTTAGAACTATGATATTAATATCCCATGGGTCTAATTGTTCTGTGTTGATTAAATCATAAATTATTTCCTGCCAGCCTAGTTCTCTGCTGAAGAGCAAATCATGAATCTGCTCCTGTTTTACATTGTTTTTTGGTTTTCCCTCATTTTTTATATTTTCATCTGTCATGCATCTTTAAACGAATTGATGTTTATAAAATATTTTAAGTTATATATTTATAATTTAAATGTAGTTGGTAAATAAGGTTATATGTAGTGGGTAAAAAGATATATTTATATAATTGGGATTTAAAGTATACCTGTAACTTTATAGTTAAGAGTCAAGGATTTATTACTACTTTTAACTAAATATCTTACGTCATTTTCGAAGAGTAACATAAACGAAAGGTTTAAATAGTTGAGGGTTCTATATATATTATCACCTCTTTTTACCCAGGAGAGGCTTCAGGTTAACTGTTTTTTTGACTTGAATCCTCCCCCAGGGTTTTATCATTAAAGAGAATATTTACAATAAGTAAAAAAGTCGTGGAATAAGCATTTATTTTTTAGTACTTGCTCCCACGCATTATATTTTTATAATTTTTAAATAAGCTAGTAATTTATCAGAAAATTATTTCTTGCTTTCAAATAGTTGTTTAGCGTAATTCGGGCTGGCTCGTAGATAGCTTCAACTAAACTTGAAATCATAAAAAGAATTATATAGATGGGAGATAATTCTAATACTATGAATTGGAAAGAATTTTTTAAACCAGATTTATTGAAAATTATTATTTTCTTAATATTATTGGTAGTATTATTGTTTATGCCGATAATACAAGGGATAAGTGTATCTCCATGCCAAATCCCCCCATGTCCCGAAGAAAAAATAGCTTACACTATGTTTCAATTATTGTTCCAAAGAAGTGGGTATGATCTATTTTATCAGTATACTTTAATTAATTCTTTAGTGTATATTTCTTTAATTATTATGTCATGTATTATTTCTTGCAGTGTTTACCGAATTTTAAAAAATAAAAAATTCTTTCCCTAACTAGTGAATCTCCTCTGTCATACTTTCTCAGCCCGCGGGCTTCTAACTTCTACCTATTTAATCTATTATTATTCATTACTATTTGCTAGATATATTAAACTCGGAATAATGACATTTGCCGCAGTATTTCCTGTCTTTAGATTCCATTAAAAAGACTCCTGGACCGCATCTCGGGCAGAATAAAGCAGTTCTCTTGATATTGTCACCTTCAATTTTATATTTAGAATATTTCCTGCTAGTCTTTTTATTCCTATGGGGTTTTTTCCCCTGTTTTTCTCCTTTTTTTGCCATTTTATTTACGATACTATTTTATCATGGGGGATATATATAACTTTAATACCTCTTTTGTTACAATATTCCTCGTAGCTTATTGAAGTTAATACTCTTTCTTCCATATCCCATAAGATATCACATATTGCTTCATAATATCCTTGAATATACTCTTTAGAATTATTTCTATTTTTTAATTCTCTTTCAATTCTTTCAAAGCAGACTTTTGCTAAATCTTTTTCTTCCATTTTAATCTGTTGCTAAACTTTCTATCTGTTTTATTTATTCTCCTTTTTTTCTTCTATTTTTTCTTTATCTTCTTGTTTATAAGTATTATCATATTTTTCTCTTGCTTCTTTTGTTTTGTATATATCAGCAGTTATTAAAAAACTATTTCTTCCAAATTTTCCTTTTATTTTATGAATTCTTATTTTTTCAGGAGTTGAGGAAAATTTTTCAGAGATTATTTCTATAGAATTTGAAATAGTCGGGGTATTGGACGATTCGATTAAAAATTTTATTTCTTTTCTTTCAAATAGGGGATTTTCCTTATTCTGTATTATTTTTATTTCAGTCATATTAGGATTATCTATTTTTAATTGCGAAATTTCCTTTTTTTGTCAGTTTTATTTTTTGCGCTATTTCTGATTTTTCTGGGTTCAAGACTATTATTCTTCCTTTGAAATTGTCTATTGATTCCTTGGAATCACAGTTAGGGCATTTGCTTCCTTCATATATCATCTTGCATATTTTACATGCTTTTTGTTTTGACATTTTAATAATATTTTAGTTATCTGGGATCCTTGTCCTCTTAAAACCTTCATTAATATAATCTGACTTATTCAAAATTCTCCCTATACCTAAATAAATAACTCCTATAGCCCTCTCTGTTAAATCTTCAATTTGTTTTCTCTCTGAATGAGAATTAGGTAGGATATATCTAACTGGTTGGAGAGTTAGGTAAATTAAAGATCCGCCGATAAGTTCTAATGCTCCAATACCTATTCTTATTCCTATCTTTCTCATTTTTCTTTCTTCTCCTTTTTAGGTTTGTTTTCTCCTGCTTCTATTTTAGCAGCCTTTTTTGCTTCAATATCTTTCCTCTTTTGATCCTCTTTAATCCACTCTAATTTTCCCAGTCCTGGCTGCCTCATTGTTAATCCTATTTTTAATTCATCTCCTTTATGGCTTATTGCTACAACTCTTGCAAGAACATTGTCTCCTTTTTTTAATGCCCTTTTAGTTGTTTTTCCCAATAGAGAGTTTGTTTTGCTGAATGAAACATAATCTTCCATTGTCTGGCTTATATGAACCATTCCCTGCATTACCCCTAAATCAATAAAAGCACCGAAAGTTGTTATTTCTGAAACTACTCCATAAATTATTTCTTGCAGTTCCGGCTTCCATATTAATAATTTGAAATTTGATTTGTAATATGCAGCGCCGTCTCCTGGGATTAATACTCCTTCTCCAACACTTAAAACTTCAATAACAGCGACGACTTTTCCTAATTCCTTGTCATAGTAATCGGTATATGTTTCTCTTAGCTGTTTATCAACAGCTTCTACAGTAGGAAAACCGAATAATTTCGGCTCTACTCTGACATGATCTTCAACTTCTGCTAAATAGAACATTTTAAATAAATCTATAAAAAACATAATAAAAATCGGTTTAAAAAGCTTGTTGTGTACAGTATTTGTTCTTAAAACTGCAGGGTAAAGTATATTTTAGTAGATAATTAAGTTTTAAAATAGATAAATTATAAGAAAATTATGTTATTTACTATTTATAGAACAAGAGAATACACAGATGGTTGTTTAATACCTTCTTGGACTTTAACATACGACGAAGATAAACAAAAGAGATTTCTTAAAGATGCAAAACTTAAAGGACTTGCAGAAAAAGCATTTAAGCAAACACAAATACCTCATCATGAAATTAGCCTTACTACATTAGGAGCAATGATTTTAGGTTCTAGACAAACTGATGAACCTGCTAGGTTACGGGATTTAAATAATTTTAGAAGGGATTATTATAAGTTTAGCGAGGATTAAATCAATATACAATAAATTTAAAATAAATCTAAATTATATAACTTCAAGCTTCTTTTTTCCTCTGATAACAAGTTTCTTGTTTTTGGTTTTGGATTTTATTTCTTTGTCAAGAGAGGCAATTATTATTTCTGGGTGAAATTTTGCATAGTTTATTATGGAATTATCTGTATTTTTTCCGGTTAATTTAATTATTTTTATCTTATTGTTGTTTATTTTTATAAATGCCAATACTAGCTTTGCATTAATATGACTCTCTGCTAATCCATGCAGTTCATTAATTACTTTTTTTGGAATCAGGATGGAATATCCTTCTAAGTAGAGATAGTTCATAAAATCTATTTTTTGCTTTACACATGTTAAGATGAACGAGGTATCTAATAATGCTTTTTTATCTGAATTCATGCCAATACTAAAATATCAAGCTTTAAATAATCTTTTTTCCTTGATATTTTATGCAGGAAAAGGGGAATATTCTTAGGATACTGACTGAAGCAAAAACGGCGATAAAGGGGAATGACACTTTTAAACTCAAAGAGCTAAGCAACCAGACCATTCATACAGCATCAATAGCACAAGATCCTGATAATATTGCTATAGCTGTTATTATTTATTCTTTAAGCAAAATAATTGAGAGAGGATATGACGGAACAAAAAATAAATGCTCTAAACTCTGCAAAGATGTTATTTTTTCAATGAATGGGATTATTGAAGGAATAAAAGAAAAGAATGATGTAAAGCTGAGAAATTCCATGGAGAGTTTAAGGAAAAAATTATTTAAGGTTTCCAGCAAAATGAAAGCATATATCCAAGATGTTTTTACCAAGGCTTCGATAAACAAGGCTTCCAAAATTTATGAACATGGTATTTCAATAGAGCAGACTGCTAAATTATTGGGGATAACCATGTTTGAATTAGCCGGTTATGCTGGACAAAAGGGCGAACTTTCAGAAGAAAGATTTGGAGAAAAAACCAATGTTAAAGCCAGACTTAAACTTGCAATGGAGATGTTTGCATGAAAGCAATAATTTTTGATTCTTCAACTTTGATAAGTTTTTCAATGAATGGGATGTTTGAAGAGTTGAGAAAATTGAAAAAGATGTTTGACGGAAAATTTTTAATAACTCTTGAGGTTAAAGGAGAAATTATTGACAAGCCTGTAACTATAAAAAAATATGAATTAGAAGCTTTAATGTTAAATCAGCTTTTAGAAGAAAAAGTTTTGGAGATGCCAGATTCTGTTGGAGTTGACAACAAGCAAATCTCAATAAAAACCAGGGAAATTTCTAATATCGCAAATAATATTTTTATTGCTAATGGAAAGCCAATGACTTTGATAAGCGATGGTGAAACTTCTTGTCTGGCTTTGAGCAATATTCTGAATGATAAAAAAATAACAAATGTTATTGCAGTAGATGAGAGGACAACCAGGCTATTATGCGAAGACCCTATAGCTTTAAAGAAACTTTTTCAAAAAAGGTTTCATACAGGAATAAACTATAAAAAAGAAAATCAAAAGTTTTTAGGGAATTTCAAATTTATCAGGTCTGCTGAGCTGGTTTATGTTATTAATCAAAAAGAGCTGACATCTTTAAAAGATCCAAGGACATTGGACGCAATGATTTGGGCGGTTAGATTTAAAGGATGTTATATTTCTGATGATGAAATCAGAGAGATTGTAAGTTTAGGCAGAAAACATTAAAAACACAATATTTCTTGATACTTTATGGGTGCGTAGGCTAGTGGTAGACTATCTGGCTCCAGCCCAGAAGATGGGGGTTCGATTCCCTCCGTGCCCATTTTTATGATTGGAAAAGCAAATTATGAATTAATGGAAAGAATAGCCCGAGGAGATAGAGAAGCTTTTAGCGAATTTAGTGAACAATATCGTCAGGAGGTATATAAAAATGCCTTAAGATTTTGCCCTGAATATGCAGAGGATGTTACTCAAAGAGTATTTACTAAAATATGGATAAAAAGAAATTTTCCTCCTAAAGAAGAAATACTTTCATGGCTTTATGTAATAACTAAGAATGAATCTATAAGTGAGAAAAAGAGGTATTGGAATAAAAATGTTCTTTTAGAAAGTTCTGATGAAGAAATTGGAAAGATTCTAGAAAATCATCCCTCTAATCTTGATAATCCTAGAGAATATGCAATATCTCAAGAACAACACGAGTTCTTAGGGGATTCTTTTAATGAATTAAAGCCTGAATTTAGAGCTGTTTTAATTGGATCTATAGAGGGAAAAAAATATCAGGAAATTGCAGAAGAACAAAAAATATCTATTAGAACAGTTAGGAGCAGATTAAACAGGGGAAAAATAGAATTAAAAAGAAAAATTAATAAAAGAAAAGATTTATTCGCTTAAATTTATCTCTTTTTCTTTTTCCCTTTGGATTTTTTAGAAGTAACTCTTAATTTTACGTTAACTTTTTTGTTAGTCCAAGCCAAAAATCCTAAAACTACTAAATAAGCTATTATTATTATTCCCCCTATATTTGGGATAAATACCCCTAATAACAAAAGACTCAAGGCTCCTGGATAATGAAGTTTATCAAAAATTTTCCATGAAGAAATTATAATTAATATCCAAAGAGCAGCCCATCCAAATATAGGAACTAAAATTAAAAATGTTAAAGCCCAGTGAAATCCCCCTAAAATTAACACAAGAGAAATATTTGCTATAGGTATCCATGCAAGCCACGATTTTTTATAATTAAGCTTCTTTGCTATTTTACTCCAGACTAATGCTAAATAAACATATCCAATTATAGAAATAATTATTGCTATTATTAAAAATGCGGCTATAAATGCCATTGCAGCAGCAGGAATAGGCATATCTTTAAAAGAAGTAAAATTTTCCAAATAATTAATATTTCCCAATTTCTCTAAAAATATCCCCAATATTTCAACCTCTTTAATAGATGCTTTAAGATATTTTTATTTATAAATCTATCTCAAATTCTTGATTTTTCCGAATTTTAAAATTTCCCTGTTTTCAACAACAAAAACTTCAAAATTCCTGAGTTCTTTTTTTGGAAGAATAGAAAAAAAATTTTTATATTCATATTCTAGATTATTTATTGTTTGGCCTTCTATTGTTGTCAGGAAACTCGGAAGAATTATTATTTTTTTTGATTTGTATTTTCCAATTAAATAGCATTTGTATTTTTCTTTTCTCGAAGTGTGCTTGTCTATTAAAATTATTGAGGGGTGCAAATGGCCTAAAACAAGAGTTTTTATTTTATTGTCAAATATCTCTGGGAAAGATTCGTGTCCATGAAGAAAAGCAATGTCTTCTTTAATGTAATAATTTTTCATTTTTCCATAGGAGAAATCAATTGTATCATGATTCCCTTTTATGAATATAATTTTTGTGTTCGGAAGTTTTTCTTTTATGAATTTTAAAATCTCATTAAAAGAATGCTTTTCTTTCCACTCAAAACCAAAAGAATGTTTTATATCCCCTAAAAAAACCAGTATTTTTATTTGAAGTTTTCTCTTTTCTATTTCCTTAAAAAGATTTTCAAATCCCTCTTTGAGTTCTTTTTTTTCTTTTAATGGAAAATCTACCCCTAAATTTTTAAGCATATGTTCATAACCTAAATGAAGATCTCCGACTGCAAGAATTCCTTTTTCCTTAAAAAATATACATTTATCTATTAATAGGTATTTTGGTTTTGAATTTTGCATTAATGGAAGAGGAGAAAGGGGTATTTATAAATTGTATTTTTTTAAAAATATAATGGGGAGATAAAATCAGTAATAATAACTTCTATACTCCTAATTGCTGGTATATTATCTGTATATTTTTTACCTTTTTTTCAGAGTTTAATTTTTATAATCAGAAAAATTTATATATATCAAAGTCTTGATTGTTTAATAAAAAAGAGATGGACAATTCGGTTGCCTTGAAAATGGCATGACTATCAAAGCCTATGTCAGGTGTTCAGCTATTAATTTTGCGTCTGGACTATAACTCGCAAAACGAAATCTGCATCTGTTAAGCTTCGGAGGATGGCATGAAGAAGATAACCTTTAAAATATGTTGATAGGTTAAGATTGATTCAACAATTATTTAAGGAACTTTCTTCACCGAGTCCAGTTCTCTTTTTTATACAGAAAACAAACAGCATCCTTTTAGGGTGGGGTAGAACTCAGGGATTTTTTATATTCAGACAAAATGAAAAAGAAAAGAAAAAAGAAGGCAGTAAAGAAGATAACAAAGAGCAGAGGAAGAAGAAAAAGCAGAGGTTCAAAGATATCTAAAGTAAAAAAACTAATAGCTCTTTCTAGAAAAAGAAAGAAAAAAGGCAATAAAAAAACAAAAGGAAAAAGGGGAAAGAGGCGCTGAAAAATTAAATATTTCTAATACATTAATATTTTATGGTAGGTGGATGAATTAAATTATTTATAATTGGAGAGGGGCAGAATATTTAAATGGAACTTATAGGCGGGATTGTTATAATAGATCTGTTAAAAATGAATTATTAAAACCTATTTCTAAAGAAGAAAACATAATGGCAAAACCTTCTGACCTTGAGAAGAAGAAGTTAAGAGAGTAATTTAATATGGTCCTTTAATATAGAGAAAAAATAAAAAAGAAGCAAGGTGGAAAAAATATCCTGGAAAAGACAAATTAGAGAAACCCGTATCAAAATATGATTTTAGACTTTTTAATGAAGCAAAGACAAAAACCTTGGTCGAAGGGAACTACAATAAGGTATTAAAGAGATTCAGACAGATTGAGTGGTTTAAGTATAGAAAAGGTTAAAAATATGGTATTCTTGAGGCGATTTATGAATGACAATAATGAAAAAATAAGAGAATCTGTTTTTGATTTAAAAAATAAGTATGGGAAGCATCTGGAAATAGCACAGAGTGTTGCTGAAAATCACCATGACGCCTTTGCCTGGAATAAGTATGCTAGAAAAGCTGAAGAGATAAGAGAGAAAATGTTGAAAAAGATTAAAGGTTCTACAAATGAGGAGCTTGAAGAAATTTTATGCAGTTATACAAAACAGCCAACTTCTGGAGATTATGCTGGATATGGGGATTTTAATGAAAGAGGAGCCAATTATATGTGGAATGGGCCAGAGATTATGGTTCCAAATTATGAAGATAGCTTGAGACAAGGAGCATTAAAAGAAATAAAAAAAAGAATAAGGAAATCCAAGGATTCTGAATCCAGGGAACATTATAAAGAAAGAATAAGATTTGCAAAAGAAAACATTCCTACAGAAAATCAACATCTTAAAGGGCTTTTGCTTAAGGTTGCTTTGATTGGAGCTACAATTGTCAGCTCAGTTGCAGGATGCGAGGCTTTGAAAAGGTATTTGGAAAATTAAGATGAAGATTAGGTTTTTATATGGAGAGTTCTTAGAATTTGAATGGGGCATTCAAATTATCACCCGAGTTCGCTGTCTTTAATGAAAGAATGTCCGAGATGTTTCTGGCTTGCACAGCATAATGTATGGCAAAGACCTGCTGGAATATTCCCAAGTCTTCCTTCTGGAATGGATGCTATATTAAAGAAACACTTTGATAAATTCATGGAAAAGGTAATAATTATAAAACTTAAAAATCCATCTAATAAGACCAATTAATGTTACAAAGATATAGGAAAGTAACATTTAAATAACAAACTCTCTTATTTTTATAAAAGAGGGGCGAATGAGTATTTAATCATAAATCATGGACGATATAATTTGGGCTGGACTTCTTGGTGGTGTTGGGGGATTGACAAGAGGGGTTGTTGGCTTGCTGAAAGCTCTTTCTTTGAGAAGAAGAATTTTATGGGGATATTATGCTCTGACTGTTGCTATTGCAATCATTATAGGAATCTTTACTGGAGTCATATTTAATTTTGATTCAAGACTCTCTTTATTAGCCGGTTATGCTGGAACAGATATTTTAGAAGGAATTTATAAGAGCTTTGCTGTTCAGAAAACATATGTAACAACAGCAAAAATTAGTAAAAAGTAGAAAATTAAATCTATTAACTAACTATGGATAAAAAATAATTGAAGGACGTTTTAGACCTGAATTTATCATGGAGCTTTTAGAAGCACAAAATGAGAAAACTATTAAAGTAGAAAACTTTGAGAGACATTATAAATAAACTTTAACACATCTAAACTAGAGTTAACATAAATTCGCGAATTATAATTAACACTTTTTCTTTAATCAAAAGCTTTATAAACTTAAGTTTACATATATAAACTAATATGGATATATATAAACTAATATGGACACGATTGCAAAGCGAGATTTTTTCATTGCTTTGCTTAAGAGCGGGAGAAAAATTAAGCCAAAGAGAAATTGCAAAAATCCTTAATGTATCGCCAACTGCTGTGGCTAATTCTATAAAAAAACTAAAAGAAGATAATCTTATCAAAATTGAAAAAACAAAGACAATCAATTTTATTTCCCTTAATAGAGATGAGCAAAAAGCAATTGAATTAAAGAGGGCTGAAAACCTAAAAAATATCTATTTATCTGGATTGTCAGATTTTATCGAAAAAGAATTTGGAGGAGGAACTATAATTTTATTTGGAAGCTATTCAAATGGAAGTGATACTAATACATCAGATATAGACATTGCCATAATAGGAAGAAAAGACAAGTTAATTGATTTAGAAAAATATGAAAAAATGTTAAACAGAAGGATAAATATAAACTTTTATAATTCGTTTAAAGCTATACATAAATACCTAAAAAATAATATTTTAAATGGAATTTTAATCCATGGGGGTGTAGAATTATGAATCTACTAAATAGTTTTGAATATTTTTTAGATATGGGGATAGTAAGAAAAATAAGCAAAGATAAGTCAAGAGCTAGCTTCTTAGTAAAAGAATCCGGGAGTTCGTTAGAAGGATTAAAGGAGAGAATAAAGATTATAGGTATAAATGATAAAAATGCAAATTCTATAATTAAAGATTGTTATGATATCATAATGGAGCTTATAAGAGCAAAACTTCTTTTGGACGGATATTATGCTTCTGGAAATTATGCCCATGAAGCAGAAATTTCTTATCTTAAAAAATTGAATTTTCTTGAAAAAGAAATTTTATTCTTAAACCAGTTAAGATCTTTTAGAAATTCAATTACTTATCGTGGAGAGATTTTTGACAAAGAATATGCTGAGAAAGTGTTTGACTTCTTAATTAAAATTATGCCTAAATTTAAAAACTTAAAAGATTTGAGTAGATAATAAAAGAGGTAAAAAATAAATCATGGCAAACCCAAGACTTGTAAAATTTATTAAAGAAGCGAGAGGAAGAGGATTTGATGATTTTCAAATTAGAGAACCTTTACTTAGGTATGGATGGTCAGAAGAAGAAGTTGATTCTGCTTTTGAATCCTTGAAACCAAGGTTTAAATCTAAAAATGAGGTAAAGATATTTTTAAGTGATGAATTGATGGCTAAGATTCAGAAAAGAGCTGATAAAAACATGCTCACACTTCACGAGCAGGTTGAAGATATCTTGAGGAGAAGTTCTCTTAACATGAGAAAAAGGACTCCTGCTGAAGAAAAAGTTGATGATAAATTTATAACCCTTTTTTCTAGGAAGAAGTAATTTAATCTTCCATTTCATTTTTTAATACATCAAGATTTGCGTTTTATGTAAACTCCTTACTTTAGTTTGTGAGAAAGGAAAAGCAAATCTTGAGTGTGCTCAAGAACTATAAGAACACACTATACATCTCAAAAATCAAAGATTTTTGATGACTGTCAGGAATTTACATTCCTGAAGCTTTAGGGTATAGTTCTTGACATATGGGAAGACTAGGGGGTTAAAAAAACTTGATTATTCATGGGCCAAAAAAGCTGAAAAATCCAAATATAATAATATTTATAAAGAGAAGTGATTTAGACAAATTATGGTAAAAATTTTAGAAGGTTCAATTGCTGAAATTCCATACATTGCGAAACAAAGAATTTCTGATGAAGAATTAAAATATGAACAAAGTTCAGCGGGATATTCTTGTGATTGCGATGGATTTGGGGGAGGAGATCCTCCTTGCGATTGCAATAAATAAAATATAATTCTAAGAGTTTTAACGATTTATTAAAATGGAATTTCCAAAAGTAAATTTTAAATTTAATAAAGAAGAAGATTTAAGAAATATCTGGGAAACTTGTAACAACACTTCTTCTTGGTATGATTATAAAAAAACAATTCATTCTTCATTCCTAGAAATTTGTCAAGGAAAAAATTTTGAAGAATGTAGAGATTTACTAGAAAAGCGTAGAATCAAAATGTATGATTCTGGAATAATAGAAATTTTCACAGAATCTATTCAAAAAGCCTGGAATATCATAAATAACGAATTTTTTGCGAGATTAGAAAAACTTATGAAAAATAAAATTTATACAAAAGAATTTACTGCTTATATAACAACAGTTCTTAGATGCCCATATAATCTTGAAGAGTCCTGGTTTATGGTTTCTTTTTTTAGAGATATTTCTAATGCATTAAAAACAGCAGGGCATGAATTAATGCATTTGCAATTTCATAACACTTATTGGCCAAAAATAGAAATGAAAATAGGAGAAGAAAAAACAGCTGATTTAAAAGAAGCTCTCACAATATTACTAAATTTGGAATTTAAGGATTTGTGGTTTGTAGAAGATCAAGGATATGAAAAACACACAGAATTAAGAAATTTTATAAAAGAACAATGGGAAAAAGAAAAAGATTTTGATATTTTAATGGAGAGGTGTGTTGAATTTCTCCAAAAAAATGATAATTAAACCATATTTTGTACAATTAGAATTAACTGAAGATTGCCCTGGAAGGTGCATACATTGTTATAATTCTTATTCGCAAAACAGAGGTTCTTCTTCTGCAGGAATAGAAGTTGTTAATGCAATTGCTGAATGTGATTTTTTTAATATTACTATAACTGGAGGAGAACCATTAACTAAAAAACAAGAATTATTTTCTGCAATAAAAAGATTTAAACAAGAACAAATGGATGTGTCTATTAATACTAACCTTTATTTGCTTGAAAAAGACGATGCACAAAGAATTAAAGGATTAGAAACAGATTATATTTTAACATCTGTTCTTGGACCTAATGAAAAAATTATTCAAGAAGATTTTAATCCTAGGGATTGTAAGATTGCTGAAGGAAAAATAAAATATAGAGAAGAAAGAAATTTTAAAACAGTTTATATAAATCCTGATAAAAATGCTACTTTAACAAAGCTGGAATTTGTAATCTTACAAAGAATTTTAGCAGGACAAAATTATAATCAAATCTCAGATGAACTAAAAAATATAGAACTTGTCAAGAAAACCTTCAAAAAACTATTTCAGAGAAAAATTTTAATAAAAAATAATAAAAAATAAACAAAAAAATTAAGAAGAAAATTTAAAACCTTCTTCTATTATCATCTCTGTCGCCAAAACTTCTTCTATGGAAGTCTCTTTTCGGTCTTTCTTCCATTGGTCTGGCTTCAGAAACTTTAAGTTCTCTTCCTGCAACGTCTTTTCCATTAAGCTCTGAAATTACTTTTTTAGCAATTTCTTCGTCTTCAATGGTTACAAATCCAAATCCCTTGGATCTTCCTGAAAACTTGTCTTTGATAAGAGTAATATCCTGTGCATTGAATCCTGAAAAAAGCTCTTTGAAAGCTTCTTCATCAATACTAAAAGGCAAATTACCTATATGTAGCTTCATTTTATCCTCCTTACATTTACTTGAGCAT
The DNA here is from genome assembly GCA_038044925.1 of Nanobdellota archaeon. Lineage (GTDB taxonomy): Archaea > Nanobdellota > Nanobdellia > Pacearchaeales > GW2011-AR1 > JBBSZC01. The sequence continues at coordinate 19,821 of JBBSZC010000006.1, forward strand.
AAAATTAGAATTGACTCTAACACTGCAATTATATTTAACTAACATATAATTTCTTAATTAATAGGGTATTTAAATCTACCCCCCTTCAATCCTCTTTAATCCTTCAATATGCAGTTTATGCATTCTCTTCAAGAATGCTTGTTTATCCTCAATCCTTATTAAATCTGTATGGCCCTGGATAATAAGATTCAATGCAAATGGCGATGGGATTGCTGTGTCAGTAATTTTTATCTTTACTGACTTGTTTTTTATCCAGCTTATTACTAATTTTGTAGATTCAATATCCATTAAATCTTCCAAAACTTCTCTTCTGGCTTCTCTTAGAATTGGAAACTCAGAAGTTATTTTTTTTACTGCATTAATCAAGAAGTGGCTCTTTAATTGTTGCTTGCCTACTGATTTCTGCTGTCCCTTGTAATTTCTCAAAATCATCAGAGAACGTGTAGCACAATGCCTAAATCTTCTAGCGAGAACATCGCTTTTATTTATAGCTTCTTTTAAAATTTCTGTGATATTTTTTTCTGTTACAAAATTAAGAACTTTTTCTATTTTCATGTTTTCTCCTGCGAGATAAAAGCCATTGTCATTTATTCCTATCTCTACATCTCTGCCTCCTGCTCTTCCTATCATAAATCCTATTGCTCTTGACAAAGCATCATTGACTCTTCTTCCATACATGCTATGAAATAACAAATAATTTTTTTCTGATTTGTATCTTTCAATGAGAAGTGTTGAAGAATCTGGAATTTCAAGAAATTTGTGCTGTTCTAAAAAATAAGTATAAATTGCATTTGCTGTATTTTCGTGAATATAGAGATAATCTTGCAGGAATTTTATTATTTCTTGATTTGTTGTTTTTTTCTTTTCCAACTGCTCTATTTTTTCTTTTAATAATTTTCTGAATTTGTTTATTTCCAAGGCAGAGTCAAAACTTAAAGGAAGCATTTCTGAAAACCAGGATGGAATTGTAGGGGGCCTGTCTATTGCTCCTTTAACATAAAGATTCATCCCCCTTGTATAGAGATATAGGTATTTTTTTCCCCCTAAAACAAAGACGTCTCCTTTTTTCATTCTTTCCATAAATCCCTCATCTATAAACCCAATTTGTTCTCCTGCAGGAGCTAGTTTAACCCTTATAAAAGATTCTTCTGGGATTGTCCCTATATTAGTAAGATATAGCATTCTAGCGAGTTTTCCTTTTTTTCCTATTTCTTTTGTTATTGGATCATACCAGATTTTTCCATAAACATAATTTTTCTCTAAGTCATACTCTCCTGATAAATAGCTGATTACATCAAGAAAATCTGATCTTGAAAGTTCATGATAACAATAGCTTTTCTTGATTAAACCAAAGAGTTCATCGAATTTCCAGATTTTGTAAATTGCCATTCCGTATATTTGCTGGCTTAAGACATCTAAGCAGTTTTTTGGAAAATATATTCTGTTTATTTTTCCTTCTAGCATTTCTTTTTGTATTACACAGCATTCTACTAAATCGTCTCTGTCCATAACAATGAATCTTCCTTTTGCAGTATCATGGAGTTTATGGCCTGCTCTTCCAAGTCTTTGTAGAGCTTTAGCAGAAGATTTTGGACTTCCCAACATTAAAACCAAATCAATAAAACCTATATCAATTCCTAATTCCAAAGATGTAGAGCAAACAACAACTTTTAATTTTCCTTCTCTTAATCTTTTTTCTATATCAAATCTGTGTTCTTTGCTTAAAGAGGAATGGTGGGCCGCAATTGTATCATCTCCGTAAATTGTTGGGAATTTTTCTTTAAGATAACTGACCATTCTTTCTGTTGCTGAACGAGTGTTTGTAAAGATTAGAGTTGTCTTATGCTCCTGGATTAATTTAGATATTAAATTGTACATTTCTGGCCTTAAATTCTCGTCCTCTACTAAATCTTCAACAGGAGTTAAAACGTCTATGTCTAATTTCTTTATTAAAGGAACTTTTGCTATATGAACGCTCCTTTCTTTATCCATGCCTATTAAAAATTTAGCAACTTCTTCTAATGGCTCTATTGTTGCTGACAAGCCAATTTTTACAGGATAAATATTGCTCAATTCATTTAATCTTTCTAATGTAATGCTCAGATAAGTTCCTCTTTTATTATCTAATGCATGTATTTCATCAACAATGCAGAATTCTGTAAATTTTAAATTTTCTACGAACTTTTTTGTTGTTAAAACTATTGCTAAAGATTCAGGAGTTGTTATTAATATATGCGGAGATTTTTTAGACATTTTTGCTCTTTCTGAAGCACTAGTGTCTCCTGTTCTCAGACCCACACGGATTTTTTGGAGTTTGATGTTCTTTTTTTCTGCAAGGATTTGTATTTCTTCTAATGGCTCTATGAGATTTTTGTGAATATCATTTGTTAAAGCCTTAAGCGGAGAAGAATAAACTGCATAAATCCTGTCTTCTAATTCGTTTTTTTCTGCAAGAAATACTAAATAATTTAATATTGAGAGAAAAGCTGTGAGGGTTTTTGTTCCTCCTGTTGGTGCTGAAATAAGAATATCTTTTCTTTCCCAGATATTCATAACTCCGTATTTTTGTGTTAAAGAGAAATCTTTGAATTTTGAGAAAAACCATTCTTTAATAAGAGAGTGCATAATTTCAATTATCTCTTCTGATTTTCTCTCTTTGGCTTGATTTATTTGGATCATTTTAAAGAAAAATTCATTACTTAGTCTAAGTGAAATTAGGATTTATTAAGTTATCGGAAGAAAGATAAACTAGGAAAAAATTGAGATTAGATAAGTTTATATATATATTCTTGATAATCTTATGAAGAAAGGAATAATTATAATAAGCTCTTTGTTAATACTTGTTAGTTTAGGATTTTTGGTTTCTGCGATGATTTATGATATAACATCTTATAATGCAGAATTAGACGAAACAACAATTCAAATAGAAGAGGGTTGGAACCTTATCCCCCTAAGTGGATATAGGAGTGAAACAACTTGTGATATTAGTGATTCTACACTAAGGAAAAATGCATTTATTTACTCTCCAACAGAAAAAAGATATTTAAAATGGTTAAATCAAAATGATAATGATGTTGTAAAAAGAGATCAAAATTTAAAATATAGATATATTTCTAGCGATGGGGGTGCATTTTTATATTCAAAAACTAAATGTAAAATAATTACACATGTTTCTTTTTCAGAAAATCATAAAATTGCAGAAGGATGGAATTTTATTGTGTTAGAACCAAGAATGATTGGGGAAAAAGTTAAAAAAGCTTTGTCTACTGGAGATTGTAGTCTTGTGACAAAGGTAGCTGCATGGGATTCAACAAATCAAAAATGGATATTTGAAGAAGGAGAAAATAGAGAAAAACTTGGAGAAGCAATTATAAGTAAAGATCAGGTAGGATTAGTCTTTGCTGTAAAATATGGTGAAGAGTGTAGTTTATTTTTACCATCTGATTCAGATAATGAAATTGAACCCCCACAATTAGAATAAATTTAAAAATAAACTAAAAATGATAAAACAAAAAAGAGGTTTAAGCACACTTGGTTGGATTTTGATAATTGCTGCTATTGTTGTAGTTGGTGTTGGACTTTACTTTTTATTAATGGGTGGTAGCGATGGAGTAACTTCAATTTTTGGTGGTGGAAACTTAATACCTTCTCCTCCTGCATTGCCAGATTAAATTGAAATTTTACTTTATTTATAGAAACTTCCTTATTTCTTTTCTCAAAAGATATTTAAATTAAAATTACAATAGATTCTTTGAGTAAATATCTTTAACTATAATTATGAAAAATACAAAAGAGGAGGGAAAAATTGAATTAGCTAAAGAGAGGACAAAAAAAATATCCATACAAGAAGGCTCTGCGACATCAATCATGTCAGGAGCAGGAGACTCGTACATTGTCCCCTTTGCTTTGGCTTTGAATGCAAACAATGCACAAATAGGTTTTTTGACGAGTTTTGTAAGTTTATTTGGAGCAGCTTCGCAGATTTTTGGCGGAAAATTACTTTATAAATATACTACAAGAAGAATAATTTTAGCCACTGTTTTTTTGCAGGCTACAATGTGGGTTGCTATACTTGGATTAGGTATTTTAGTGTTAAAAGGAGTTATAAATGGATATGCTGCTGGAATTTTAATTGTTTTTTATATTATATATGCTATATTTAGTGGATTAGGGAATCCTCCTTGGTTCAATTTAATGGGAGATATAGTTAAAGAAGGAGAAAGAGACAGATATTTTTCAAGAAGAAATAGAATAACCGCATTTATAGCCTTACTAACCACACTTTTAGCAGCTTTTATTCTTGATTATTTCAAAGACTTAGGGATTGTTTTATGGGGTTTTGTAATTATTTTTTCAGTTGCAGCTCTTGGGAGGTATTTTGCCACTTATCTTTTTACTAAACATTATTATCCAAAAAGAGAGTTTAAAAAAGAAAAATATTTTAGTTTTTTTCAGTTTGTAAAAAAAGCTCCTCAGACTAATTTTGGAAGGTTTTCTATTTTTCTTGGATTGGTAAATCTTGCAACAAACTTTGCAGCTCCATTTTTTGCTGTATATATGCTTAAAGAATTAAATTTTAGCTATACTTTATTTATTATAGTCGCTTTTTCTTCAGTCGTATTTACAATTTTCAGTATGCCTGTATGGGGAAAAATTGGAGATAAATATGGAAATAGATATTTAATGAAAATAGGGGGAATAATGATTCCTTTTGCGGCTTTATTCTGGCTTGTTTCTAAAAATCCATTAGTGTTAATATTTACTGCTCAATTAGCTGCTGGAATTGGATGGGCTGCTTTTAATCTTGGGGCTTCTAATTTTATCTATGATGCTGTCTCGCCTCAAAGAAGAGCTATATGCGTTGCTTATTACAGCACTATATCCGGCATTGGAGTTTTTATAGGGGCAATTGCAGGTGGTTTATTTGCACAGTATGTTCATGTAAACTTCATGAATACATTTTTGCTTATATTTTTAATCTCTGGATTTTTAAGGGCATTAGTTATTTTCTCATTTTTACCTGAAATTAAAGAAGTGAGAAAAGTACAAGACAGCAAGAATATAAATCTTATAAAATATTTTGCTCATGAGATGCCAAAGCCCCTTTATGGATTATTTAGAGGAGTTTTCTTTGTGGCAAATGATTTTATGAGTATTGGAAAAGGCGTTACTAAAAAGTAGAAAGAAAGATTTATATAGTTTATATGAATTTAATTTCATATGAAAGACTTGACATATAAAGATATAAACCCTTTCATGGATCATCAGTCATATCATATTTTTTTTACAAATCTTGCGAATCCGTTAAAGATTGGAATAATGCTAAGTTTGATAAAAACAGAGAAAAATGTAACTAAAATATCAAAAGAGTTGAATGTGGAGCAGAGCAAGGTTTCACATGCTTTAACTTCTCTAAAAAAGTGTAATATTGTTGAAGCAAAACAAAAAGGCAAAGAGAGGATTTATTCCTTAAATAAAAAAACAATTGTCCCTATATTAAAAATCTTAAACAAACATTCAAACTTTTATTGCAACTACAAATGCTGTGCAAATGATTGCGAAAATAAAAAGGAAAAAAGTGGAGAAATAAAACAAGAAATTTTTAAAATCAAAATGGAGAGAAAAAAGAATGAAAGAAATATATCTGGATAATGCCGCAACAACAAAAGTTGATGAGAAAGTCGTAAAAGATATGCTTCCTTATTTCACAGAATATTATGGAAATGCTTCTTCACAGCATTTGAAGGGAAACGTAGCGAGAAAAGCTTTAGAAGACAGCAGAAGAATAATTGCAAGCTCGATAAATGCAAGGCTAGATGAAATAATCTTTACATCAGGGGGAACAGAATCAAATAATCTTGCAATTAAAGGATTATTCTTTTACCATAAAGAAAATAAAACAGGAAAAAAACATATTATAACTACCAAAATAGAACATGATTGTGTGTTGAATACCTGCAAATGGCTGGAAAAACATGGAGCAGAAGTAACTTATCTTGATGTTAATTCAGATGGCTTTATTGATTTAAATAAACTGAAAAAATCAATTAAAGGAGATACTCTGATTGTTTCTATAATTCATGGAAACAATGAAATAGGAACAATACAGGATTTAGAGGCAATAGGAAAGATATGCAAAGAAAAAGGAGTTTATTTTCATACAGATGCTTGTCAGAGCTATACAAAAACTCTAATCAACGTCAAGAAACAGAATTTGGATTTTGTTACACTGAACTCTCATAAAATTCATGGGCCTAAAGGGGCTGGAGCTCTTTATATAAAAGAAGGCATAAAAATTATTCCAATGGCACATGGGGGAGGGCATGAAAGGAGTTTGAGAAGCGGGACAGAAAATATCCCTGGAATTGTTGGGTTTGCAAGTGCTGTGAAAAACTTTAATCCAGAGAATATTAAAAAAATGGAAAGGCTCCGAAATTATCTAATTAATGAGCTTTTGAAGATTCCAAATGTCAGTTTAAATGGTTCAAGAGAAAATAGATTGTGTAATAATGTTAATGTATCTTTTAATGATATTGAAGGAGAATCAATTGGAGGATTATTGCAAGCTTATGGAATTTATACTTCTACCGGCTCTGCATGTATGTCTCATTCTTTAGAAACTAGCCATGTTTTGAAAGCTCTTGGATTAAGTGCATTACAGTCTAACAGCTCCTTAAGAATAAGCATAAGCAAATACACAACAGAAGAAGAGATTAAATTTTTTTTAGAAATTATTCCAAAAGTAGTGGAAAGATTAAGAAAAATAAGTCCGCTCTCTAAAATTAATTAGGAAAAAACAATAAAATGAAAAATAAAAAAAAGTTTGATGATTGTGCATGTTGCGATGAAGAGAAAGGAATTTGCGAACCATGTGACTGTGAAGACTTAACAGATGTAGAAAATGAGTAGACATTTTAAAGAACACTCATGTGGGTTAAAGAATGAAGAAGAATGTGAAGATGAATTAGTAGAGGATGGAGTTAGTTTAGAGGAAGAAGAAGCTGATGAATACGGAGAATAAAGAAATTAGGAAATACCAAAAACTATAGATTTTTTGACGCCATAAAAATCATAAATTTTTGCTGATTTCCAATCCCCAATTTTCAAGGAATTAGTTAATCAAAAAACTTAAAATAAAATGAAAAAAATAACACCCAAAACAAAGCTAAATGAAATTGTATCTGGCGACGAGAAAGCAGCAGAGATTCTTTTTGAATCCGGCATGATGTGCATAGGATGCCCTATGGGAATGCAGGAAACTTTAGAACAGGGATGCAAAGCGCATGGAATGAGCAATAAGGAAATTAAAAAAATAATTGAAACATTAAATAAAAAAAATAAAACAGGAAAAAAATTTTAAAATGGCGTTAAATTATTCGAAAGAAGTTATGCAAAATTTTATGAACCCAAAGAATATGGGGGAGATAAAAAATGCAGATGGAATTGGGAAAGTTGGAAATCCTACTTGCGGAGATATAATGTGGGTTTATATTAAAGTTGAGAGGAATAAAAAAGGAAAGGAATTTCTGAAAGATGTAAAATTCAAAACATTTGGGTGCGCTGCAGCAATAGCTACTTCTTCTATGATTACACAGCTTGCTAAAGGAAAGAGCTTGAAAGATGCTGAAAAAATAACACGAAATGATGTAGCTAAATCCCTGAATGGACTTCCTGCAATAAAAATGCATTGTTCTAATCTTGCAGATGAAGCTTTAAGAAAGGCAATTGAAAATTATAGGAAAGGGGCATTTAGAAAAGATGGAATGTCAAAAATAAATAATTAAAAAACAATAAGTAAAAAGAAGAATGGTATATCAATTAAAAAAACTTGAGTATGATTATGATAGTTTAGAGCCGTATATAGATGAGCAGACAATGAAAGTTCATCATGATAAGCATCATCAGGCTTATGTAGACAAGTATAATGCTGCTATTGAAAAATTTCCTGAATTACAGAAAAAAACCCCTGAAAAAGTTATTGAAAATTTAGATAAAATTCATGAAGATATAAAAATAATTGTGAAAAACAATGGCGGAGGAGTTGTTAATCATAATTTCTTCTGGACAATTTTAAAAAAAGATGTTGAAATAGAAGGAGACATTTTAGATGCGATTAACAAGGAATTTGAAAGCTTTATAGAGTTTAAGAAAAAATTCTCTGAAATAGCTCTGAGTGTTTTTGGAAGCGGGTGGGCTTGGCTTATTATAGATAAGAAAACTAAAAAACTGCAAATTATTAAAACACTGAATCAGGACTCTCCTTTGAGTATTGAAAAAATACCCCTGCTTTGCATAGATATATGGGAGCATGCTTATTATTTGAAATACCAGAACAGAAGAGCAGAGTATATTGAAAATTTTTTTAATGTGATAAATTGGGAAAAGGTGAATGAAAATTATATTTCAGTAAATTCAGCAAAGGTGAAAGGAGGTAAGACCTTTAAAAAATGAAAACAAGAAAATGGTATTAATAAACACAAGGGCTCCGGATTTTGAGCTCAAGGGATTTTATGAAGGAAAGATAAAGGAATTTGATTTATTTAAATATAGAGGGAAGTGGGTTGTTTTGTTTTTTTACCCTGCTGATTTCAGCTTTATATGCCCAACTGAGCTTGGAGAGCTTGCAGATAGATACGAAGAGTTAAAAAATATGAATGTTGAGATTTTCAGCATAAGCACCGATACAGCATTTGTTCACAGGGCTTGGCATACTTTTACCCCAATAATAAATAAAGTTAAATTTCCTATGCTTGCAGATCCTACAGGGAAAGTTTCTATAGACTATGGGGCTTATATTGAAGAAGAAGGTGTAAGCACTAGGGCAACCTTTATAATTGATCCGTTTGGAATGATAAAAACTTTTGAAATACACGATAATAAAGTAGGAAGAAACATTGACGAATTAATGAGAAAAATAAAAGCTCTTCAATTTTTGGACAAGAACCAGGATTATTTATGCCCTGTAAACTGGAATGAAGGGAAAGAGATTATAAGTGTTAAGAGGGTTTTTGAGTGAAAAATAAATAAAGAAAATGGAAAAAACTATTCGTATTTTAGTGGACGAACACAAGAACATACTTGCTATAGCAGATGTTATTGAAAAAGAATGCAATGAAATTGATAAAGGTAAAAAAGTGGATGAAGAATTTTTTAGAAAAGTTATAGATTTTATAAGAAATTATGCAGACAAATTTCATCACGCAAAAGAAGAGGATATTTTATTTAAGGAATTCTGTAAGACTGCAGAAAAAGGAGGTTTGCATTGCAATCCTGTTGAGCAGATGCTTTACGAGCATGATTCTGGAAGAAATTTTGTAAAAGGAATTGAAGATAGAATGAAAGAAAAGAATCGGAAAAAGGTTATTGAAAATGCTTTGTGTTATGTTCAGTTAATTAGAGAGCATATTTTCAAAGAGGATAATATTTTATACCCAATGGCTGAAGAAGCACTAAGCATGAAAACGCAAAAAGAAATGTTAAGCAAATTTGAAAAAATTGGGAAAGATAAGAAAAAAGAGATTAAGAGTTATTTGGCTTTTATTAAAAAAATTGTTGAAAATAAAAAATGATTGCAGGTTTTATAATAACTTTTAGGGAGACTTTAGAAGCTGCTTTAATAGTAGGAATAATTCTAAGTTATTTAGTTAGGACAAAACAGACAAAATACAATAATATTGTTTATATTGGAATAGTTTCTGGTCTAATGGCAAGCATTATTGGAGCTTTATTATTTATTAATATAGCTGGTGGATTTACCGGGAGAACAGAAGAAATTTTTGAAGGAGTAACTATGCTAATTGGGGCTATATTATTAACTACTATGATACTGTGGATGATGAAGCAGAGACATATCGCCTTAGAGTTAGAGAAAAAAGTTGAAAGAGAGGTTGTTAAAGCCCATAAGTTTGGCTTATTTCTATTGGTATTTATAGCTGTTTTAAGAGAAGGGATAGAAACAGTTATTTTTTTAGGGGCAGCGAGTTTTGTTTCAGTAGGCAATACTCTAATTTTAGGAATAGCAGGAGTTATAGCAGCTGTTTTTTTAGGTTACCTTATATTTGTTAGCTCAATGAAAATTGATATAAAAAAGTTTTTTGCCATTACTAATATTATATTAATTTTGTTTGCTGCTGGTTTAGTTGCTCATAGTATTCATGAGCTTCAAGAAGCTAAAGTTATTCCTTTTGTAGTTGAGGAGATTTGGGATATTAACCCCTCTGCACCTCAAGCAGAAGAAGGGATTTATCCTTTATTGCATGAAAAAGGATATATTGGAAGCATTTTAAAAGGATTGTTTGGATATAATGGGAATCCGTCATTAACTGAAGTTTTAGCATATCTTGCTTATCTGTTGTTTGTCTTTATATTATGGAAAAATATTAAAAAAGTTCATAGAATTATTTAAACTTCAGAATTCCACTCATTTTTAATAAAAAATTTTCAGGTTCTTTTTTAACCAAAAATGGTTAGTTTTAAATACTAATAAACTGAGATAAATTAGATAATATGGAAAAATTTTTAATCCTGCATTTTCATGGATTTAGCTGAAGAAAATGGAGAACAAAAACGTTGGATGGTTGATTATTGGAATTGCAGTCGTGCTCTTAGTAATTGTAATTATGTTTAATTCTGTTTTAAAAAGTGCTATTGGAGCAACTTGCACTCATGGACCGAGCTGTGGGATGTATAAAAATTTAAACATTCAGACATGGTTGAGTATTGCAGTCGTAGGAATTATATTTATGATTGGGATTGTATTAATATTTTCAAAACCTAAAGAAAAATTAGTAGAAAAAACAATAATTAAAACAAAAATAATTAAAGAGAAGAAAAAACAATTAGATTTATCCGGATTAGACAGCAAAGAGAAAGAAGTTGTTAAATTACTTCAAGAAGAAAATGCAGTAATTTTCCAGGCAACTTTAATGGAGAAATTAGGCATAGGAAAAGTTGGAATTACAAGACTGCTTGATAAATTAGAAGCTAAGCAGATTATTGAGAGAAAAAGAAGAGGAATGAATAATATTGTTGTGCTGAAAAATTATTAAGATAGTAAAATTTATATATTTATATTAATTAAAATAAGTGAAAGGAGGTAAAAATGAAAACTGTAAATTTAATAGTAAGTGTAATTCTCTTAATAGCAGGGGTATTTTATGCGCTTCTGCCTCATTCAATGCATATATCTTCTGGATTGGATTTCGGACTGTCGCATAATTACCATATTGTGATTGGAGTTATATTGTTGATTCTTGGGATTTTGCTGATATTAATTAAAAAGAAATAACCAGAATTTAATTAAATATGAAAGAAAAGAAGCCTGATAGAAGGAAAGATAGGAATCTAGATTCTAATAGATTGTTTAAGATTTTTGTAATTGCATTATTGATAATCCTTATTTTCACTTTTATTGATGCTCTTATTCATAGTTTGGGAGAAGAATATGCTGTTCCTGATTATTATTTCAGGAATAAAATTATTTTTGGGGCATTAATTGGTTTTTTTGCCTTATTATTTATTGAAAAGAAAAAAATCTGGAAGAAAGCCGTTATCTTTTCTATTGTTGTTAGTATATTATTGCAGATAAGATATTTCTTAGAAGGTTATGCTATTAAATTTGTGCTGGAGTTTTTATTAATCCATTTTGTCATATTATTTCTTGTTTCTTTAATTGTATTTAAGCTGATGAATAAGCGGATCTGAGAAATTTAAACATCAGAATTCCACTCATCACAGACGAGTGGTTTGAATCACTCGTGGAATTCTGAGTGTGCTCAAGAACCACACGAAGCTTGGCATTTTCATGCCACCAGTCAAAGACTGGTGGTTCTTGACAAATTATAGAAAAGAATAAAAAGAAGAGTTTATTATATTTTATATGTGGCTGGAGATATTTAATTTTTTACATTTTATTGGATTATCTTTCGGATTAGGAGGAGTGACAATAGCAACTATAATCTCTTTAAAAGCCGATAAAGACAAAGATGTTGCAAAGGCTTTTATAAAAATAATGCCAGCAATGGTTAAGATTATATGGATTGGATTGGTATTTTTAATAATTTCCGGAATCGCTTTGCCTTATTTTATAACGTGGCATCTTGATAAAAATATGCTTCTTGTTAAACACGTTCTCTTTATCTGGATAGTAATCTTTGGCATTACTATTGGGTTAAATTCAAGAAAAATGAAAAAACTTATGATAATTGGAGAGAAAGAAAAGCCTTCTTTGGAATTTTTAAGAGCTAAAAAAAGAGCAAAAGCTTTTAGTATTGTTAATTTAATTTTATGGTATTTAGTGGCTATTATTTCTGTTTTTATTTAATTCATGTAATTAGTTTCTCCAAATTAAATGCAAAAAATGTGAAAACAAAAATAAGGGAAAAAATTTAAATAATCTAATTAAAATATAGGATGGAATAAAATGAAAAAGATAAAGATGGAAATACATGGAATGCACTGCGCTTCGTGCGCTGCAAACATAGAGAGAAGCCTTTCAAAAGTAAGAGGAGTTAAAAATCCCAGAGTTTCTCTTCTTTTGAAAAAAGGAACAGCAGAAATAGATGAAAGTGTAAGAGAAGAAGAGCTGAAAAATGCAGTAAAGAGAACAGGGTATGAAGTTAAAAGAATTGAATATGAATAGTAAAAAGAACCTAAAAAATAAATATAAGATGAAATGTCAAGAACCATATGGACCACAAACACGAAAATAACGAACATCATCATGATGCTCCTATAGAAGATGAAGAAATTATAGAATGGAGAGAAAAATTAATTGGAGCATGGATATTTGCAATTCCAATTGCTATACTTATGCTAGCAGACAGGCTTTTTGGATTTAATATTTTTATGATGCTCAATATGCCAGACTGGTTTATGACTCCTGCCTTATTAATAATTGCTTTTCCAGTAATTTTTGTTTTTGGATTCAGCACTATTAGAAGCGGTTTGAGGGGATTTACCAGCTTGTATTTTAACATGGATTCTTTAATAGCGTTAGGAACAGTAATCGCCTATGTTACAGGAATTTTAACTTTTTTTATGGATGTTCAGGATTATTCTGGTGTTTCTGCAATGATAATGGCTTTTTTTATAACAGGAAAATATATAGAAGCTAAAGCAAGAGGAAGGGCTTCACAAGAGATAAGGAAATTATTAGAATTAGGGGCAAAAAAAGCAAGAATCCTTAAGGGCAAAGAAGAAATAGAAATAGAGATATCTGAAGTAAAAATAGGAGATATAATAATTGTAAAGCCAGGGGAAAAAATTCCTACAGATGGAGTTGTTTTCAAAGGAGAAAGTTCTGTAGATGAGTCAATGGTTACAGGAGAGAGTCTTCCTGTTGAGAAGAGAAAAAACAGCAATGTTATTGGGGCTACAATAAACCAGGATGGAATTTTATATATTAAGGCAACTAAAATAGGAAAAGATACTTTCTTATCCCATATTATAAAACTAGTTGAAGAAGCACAGAGCGAGAAAGTTCCTATACAAAAATTAGCAGATAAGATTACAAGTATTTTTGTACCCGCAATTCTAATTCTCTCTATTTTAACTTTTGGAGGATGGCTTTATTTTTCTCAGAATTTATCCAAATCTCTGGAATCCGCAATTGCTGTTCTTGTTATAGCTTGTCCTTGTGCTTTAGGGCTTGCAACTCCTACTGCTTTAATGGTAGGATCAGGAATGGGAGCTAAAAAAGGAATTTTAATCAGAAAGGGGGAGGCAATTCAAACAATGAAGGAAGTAAAATTTGTTTTGTTTGACAAAACAGGAACAATAACAAAGGGAAAGCCAGAAGTTACAGATATTTATCCTATTAAAGTAAAGGAAAATTATTTAATGGAATTTGCCGGAAGCTTGGAAAAATTATCAGAGCATCCTATTGCAAAAGCAATTGTTGAAAGAGCAGGATTAAAAAAATATAAGGATGTTAAAAAATTTAAGATTTTAAGAGGGAGGGGCCTGGAAGGAAAAATTGGAAGCAAGAATTTTATTATAGGAAATAAAACTCTAATGCAAGAAAGAAAAATCTCTTTAAATAAGTTTGAATCAAGAATAGAAGAGTTTGAATTAGAGGGAAAGACTACTATGATTATTTCTGAAAATGAAGAAATTATTGGAGTTATAGCTGTTGCAGATGCAGTTAAGGATGATTCAAGAAAAGCAATCTCAATTTTAAATTCTAGCGGATATAAGACAGTCATGATTACAGGAGATAATGAGAATACTGCTAGAGCAATTGCAAAAAAAGTAGGAATTACCGAGGTAATAGCAAATGTGCTTCCTGAAGACAAAGCAAAAAAAGTAAGAGAGTTGCAGAAAAGAGGGATGGTTGCTTTTGTTGGTGATGGAATTAACGATGCTCCTGCCTTGAAACAGGCTAATGTTGGAATTGCTATTGGAACAGGAACAGATATTGCCATAGAAGCAGGGGATATTGTTCTTGCAAGAGGTTCTTTAAGAGGAGTTGTTGCGGGAATAAATCTTTCTAAGGCTACATTTTCAAAAATAAAACAGAATTTGTTCTGGGCATTTGCATATAATGTTATTGCTATTCCTGCAGCTGTCGCGGGTTTATTGCATCCTATTATTGCAGAGATTGCAATGGCTTTTTCATCAATAACTGTTGTTACAAATGCGAATTTGTTAAGAAGAAAAAAAATATAAAAATAAAAAATTAAGAAATTTAAGAAAAATTTCTAATTCTCCATTTTCAAGGAATCAGTTAAGAAAATGAAGAATTATCTTAGTTTGTAAGTTGCAGTTACACTTGCATAAATATCCTGATTTCCTGGCTGGATGTTTGTTGTTGCTTGTTTTGCTTCTGCTGCATCCATTGCTACTCCTCCTTGAGCTTCATATAATCTCCATGGGGAGTAATTGAAATCGCTGTCTGATGTAGATACTAAACTTCCTAGTCTTTTGCCTAAACCTTCTGCAATTGACTGAGCTTTTATTTTAGCGTCTTCTGCTGCAGCTTTTAATGCTTGTGCTTTATACTCATTCTGCTTTTCTTGGCTTAGCTCAAAATTAATATAAGAAATTCCCGCACCTGCGTCTACTCCTGCATCTATGACCTCGCCAATCTCAGATGCATCACTTGTTGACATTTGAACTTTTATGCTATGAGTTGCTTTATATCCTTTAATAGTCTGTAATCCAGAATTCCAATTATATTCAGGATAAACATTAAAGTTTGTAGTTTGAATATCCTTTCTTTCAAATCCTTGTTTTACTAGTTCAGTTATTAAATTGTCTACAATTTCAGAGTTTTTATCTGTAGCAATCTCGCTAGTAGAACCAGTTGTTTGAACATTGAAATAAACTCCAACTAAATCTGGAACAGCTTTTATATTTGCTTGTCCATTTCCTGTAACTGTATTACTTGGAGAGATATTCGAGAATCCTGAAAAGATTAATAATCCGAGGATTACTATCCCTGCAACAATTATTAGTGTTATTTGCACTGATTTGTCCATTTTACTTTTTCCTCCTTTCAGCTCTAGTTAAAGATTTAATTAATAAATATATAAGATAAATAAATATTGTTAAAATTAAAACATCTCCTGCAAGATACGAATATTGATTAGGTGCTGTTATGCATGTTTGTATGCATGTTTTTGGACTTCCTATCCCCAATGGATTTATGAAACGATAGACACTACACTGACTTGCACATCTATCTATAAATACAAAGTAAAGGGATAAAAATACAATTAATTCTATTATTATCAATCCTATAAAAATTTTGCCTGTTTTTTTCATTATAATTTCCTCCAATTTAAAATTGCGAATATGATTATTGTTATTCCTGCTCCTAATGCAAACCATGCCCAGTTTGGGTATAAGGAAATCCAGTCTCCGGAATTTTGAATTACACTTGCAGGAGTGCTTTCAGCTGCTTTTTCTGCTCCAGCCATTATAGATGATTCTGCTGTATCTTGCACTCCTTTATAAAAATTATTAGATGCTGTTAATGCTAGCGTGAAACTTCTTAATGTTAAAGTAATCAAAGCAGAAATTCCTAAAACTGCTAAAAGAGATTTTATCTTAGAGCTTAATCTGCTGTTTTTTGGAGAAATTATTATTGATTTATTTGAAAGTTTGTAAAGCACTATTTTTTTTCCTTTTCTGCTCCAGAAATGATTTTTGGCTTTTTCAATTAAACCTGCCTGCAAAAGTTTTTTTAAATTATATTCCGTCGTATTCATTGGAATATGCAGTGCATCTGAAATATCTTTTTCACTTGCTTCTTTTGTTTCTGCAAAAAAATCAATAATCTTATTGCAGGTTTTATTTCCCAATACTTCTGCGAGCTGTTTTACTCCTTCATCTTCCATTGACACCAACAAGTACTTTTTTTCCATGAATTATGTAGGAAATTATCATTTATAAATAAAACTATAGGTTCAATTATAATTGAAGTCATTTTGTTTCTTCCACTAATTTCTTTAAAACATCAAAAGCTCTTGAAATATCTTCTGTTTTAAGGATTATTGTTAATTCCCTGGTAGTTGAAACAATTTCCTCAATATTAATATTTTCCCAAGTCAAAGCACGAGTTACAAGATAAAAAAATCCCTGGGTTTTTGCAAAAGAAATCGGAATTGTCAAAGTCAGCGCAGAAAGATTTTGTTCAATAGCAATAATTTCTTTTTTGTCAAAACTTTTTTTAACCCACTGATTATTTTTTTTATTTGTAATAATTGTTACTTCATATATGCCCTGGCTTTTTGTCAAAAAATCTCCTTTAGAATAATCAACTTCATTAAAAAGGTTTTTTATTTTATTAAGAGTTTTATCGCTTTTGACAACAGTAACTTCTATTAAACCATCTCTCACTAAAAGATTTGACTCTTCATTAAATTTCAGTTCATTAATATTTATTTTTTCAATTTTTTCGGAAAGTCTTCTCAAAGCCATCATAACTGCAGACGTTTTAATTTGTTTTTTATCAAAATTGCTTAATTCTTTTTCTATTTCGGGAGTTAGTTCTTCAGCCAAAGCATAATAATTAACTATTCCTTTTCTCAATGCCTCTTGCAAAAAAGGCCTTTTTAAAATTATTTTTTCAACAACCCGGGATATACTTGTCATAAAAATATACAGAATAACAAGTTTTAAACTTTTTGTTATTATAATAACATTAAGTTTTAATAGATTTATGATTAATTAAATCAATGTTTGTTGGTAGTTTAAGAGAAATAAAAATAGAAAGAGATTTAGAACATTATGTTAGGTTTTTTTATTCTGGAAATTGCAAATCCAGTGAAGTGGAAAAAGTTGAAAATAGAGATATATTAGAAACAATGGAAAACGCTCCTGAAAACTGCGTTAGTTTTTGTTTTTTTGACAGACTAATAGTGAAAAATAAAAAAAGAATAGGATTTGTAGAACACAGAACAACCCTTAAAGGCGAAGAGAAAAATTACTCTGGAATGTTTTACTTAAAACCCCCAAAACATCTAGAAAACCTTTTTCCTAATGATGTTATATTAAAAAATTATAATTTTTAAGAATGATAGAAGAAAAATTAAAATATATTGGTGTGGTGGTTTGTAGTGATGAATCTATATTAAGAAAAATTAGGGGTGCAGAAGTAAGAATTGCAAGAAGAATTAGAAATGAAGAAATAACACAAAGTGATTATAAAATTGAAGGTGAACGGCTTTATTGCCCTAGGAAAATTAGTGAAGGAAGTTTAAGAGACTTTAAACATAAAAAGAATAAAATTCCTAAATGGTATACTTTAGAATAAAAAATCCATATGTCAAGAACCATCAGTCACAGACTGATGGCATGTTATTTCTGATATATTAATTAATGGTTCTTGAGCACTGCCAGAATTCCACGAGTGGTTATTCAACCACTCGTCAATAGACGAGTGGAATTCTGGAGTTTAAACAGATAAGAATTCTTTTAGACAAATTTTAAAGATAAAAATATATAAATTAAAATATTTTTCCTTAAAAATAATAATGGAAATAGATATGAGGCCGTATTTTAAATTGAATGTTTCAGAGAACTTTGAAAATGAAAAATTGATAGTTGTAGATAAATTTCATCCAAGATGGAAAGAAGCTGCGAAAATATTAATTAATGATAGGAGTATAGAAACACTTATGAAATGGCATGTTGAATGGATAGGTAGTTGGAGCGATATCCCGATTCATTTAGACTTTGATAAAGAATATGGGCTGACACGTATCAAGTTATATGATAATGCAATACCAATAAAGAAACTTGAACTTATAGTGATAAAAGAAGAATATAGTTCATATAGCATTAAGACTCTTGAAGAATTAAAGGTTTTAAGCTCTGCAATAGAACAATACCTAGCTTGGATAAGAAATACTCTTCTCGGAATGAATGCGTGAAGAGAGAGTCCTTTATATTAATAGGTCATCAAAAAATATGAAGAATAGAATTTATATATTGAATTAATTCTTTATGTTTATGAAATCTGTAAACATTGAACAAATAATTAAGAAAACCATTAAACAAATAAAAATTCCAAAAAATAAAAAAATACTTATAGCTTTATCAGGCGGAAAAGATTCTGCTTTAGTTGCGTATTTTCTGAAGAAATTTGAATATAAAATAGAGGGATTTCATATTAATTTAGGAATGGGAAAATATAGCCAAGATTGTTTGAAGAGTGTGCAGGAATTAGGCGAATTGCTAGGAATTAAAATTTATTATTATAATATCAAAGATGAAATGGGAAGCTCTATGTGTTATATCAGGAGCGCAGTTCAGGAAAAACACTCGACAAGGGGGTTGAAGAACTGCGCTATCTGCGGGGTTATTAAAAAATGGATTTTGAATAAAGAGGCAAAAAAAATCAAGGACGTTTCTCTTATTGCAACAGGGCATAATTTAGATGATGAATGCCAGACATTTTTGATGAATATTTTTAAGGGCTCTCCTGAATTAAGCGCAAATACAGGAGTTATAACAAGAAATATTGAAAATGAGAAATTTATCCCAAGAATAAAACCTTTGTTTTATGTTCCTGAAGACAAAATAAGAGAATATACTAAAGAAAAAAAACTCCCTGTTGTTTATGAAAAATGTCCGTGTGCAATAGATTCTTATAGAATACAAGTCAGAAAATTCATGAATACCCTGAAAACAGGGAAAAAATTAAATCTTATTAAAAATTTTGAAAAACTCTACCCTTTAATTGAGAGGAAAAAAGATTCTAGAATGAAATTCTGCAAAATATGCAACGAGCCTTCAAGAAAAAATATCTGCAAGAAATGCGAGTTGGTGGAGGTTTAAAAGAATTTCTATGGTAAATTAAATAAATCCAGCGATATTTAGCTTGAACAAATATTAAAAATATAATCTAATAAAATATAACTTACTCTTGTCAAGAACCATACACTAAAGTGTATGGCGTGTCTGGTTCTTGAGCACCCCAAAATTTGATTTGCTTACTCACGAGTTAAAACAGGGAGTTTGCGCAAATACAAATTTTGCTGTATCAATTAAATTCTATTTTTCACTTTTAACTAAATAAACACTTTAAAGTGAAAAAAATATATTGTATGTATATTTCAGCACAATAAGATTTAAATAGGATTTAGTTTTAAAAAATTCTGAATACTATTCATAGTATAAAATTAAAATAAAAATACAATATATTGTATAAAATATAGGGTGATTAAATAAAATGAGGTGTTTATTTTGCGGGCATGCTGAAACAAAAGTTACTGACAAAAGAGATATTAAAGGTAAAGTAAGGCGAAGGAGAGAGTGTTTAAATCCAAGATGCAAGAAAAGATTTACAACATACGAACAAGTTGAGGGTATTGATTTATATGTCATAAAAAAAGATGGAAGAAGGGAAAAATTTGAGAGAAGAAAACTTGAAGATGGAATTGAAAAAGCTCTTGAAAAAAGGCCTATTTCAAAAGAAGATGTGGAAAAAATGATTAATGAAATTGAAGAGAGTTTGAAAAAAAATACAAAGGGAAAAGAAGTGAATAGCTCTGTTATTGGAGAATTAGTTATGAAAAAATTAAAAAAATTAGATGGGGTTGCTTATGTGAGGTTTGCTTCTGTTTACAGAGATTTTAAAGATGTAAATGATTTTAAACGGGAAATAAAAAATTTAGGATAAAATAAAAAATGGCATTAAATATTGACAGATATTTTACTGAAGAAGGAAAAAATGTCTATGATATGTTTGGCTGGAAAAAAACAGATGTAGATATAATTGATGATAATAATGTTGTTTTATTTAAACAAAAAAACGTGGAACATCCGTCAAAATGGTCTCCTCTGGCTGTAAAAATGTCTGCATCAAAATATTTTTATGGAAACCAAGAAACTCCAAAAAGAGAGGGTTCTGTTAAACAATTAGTTGGAAGAGTAAGTGAAACTTTTGGAAAATGGGCAAAAAAACAAAATTATTTTGAAAATCCCCTGGGGGCTGAAATATTCAAGGATGAAATTGCTTATTTAGCTTTAGACCAAAGGATGGCTTTTAATTCTCCTGTATGGTTTAATGTTGGAGCACGAAGAGAAGAAAGTTTAGATGGACAGCAAAAAGAAGCATATATAATAAATGATTCTGGAAAAGCAGAATTAATTCCAATAGGAAGAGAAAATGAATATCCACAAACTTCTGCATGTTTTATTCTAAAAGTAGGAGATTCAATGGAATCTATAATGGATTTAGCAAAAAAAGAGGCGTTATTATTTAAATATGGCTCTGGAACAGGATCAAATATTTCAACTTTGCGTTCGTCTAGAGAAAGACTTTCTGGCGGAGGAGTTCCTTCAGGACCTTTGGCGTATTGGGCTTTTTGGGATAAAGTTGCAGGAATTGTCAAGTCAGGAGGCAAGACAAGAAGAGCTGCAAAAATGGATATTCTTAATGTATTTCATCCGGATATAATGGAATTTATAACTTCAAAAAGAAAAGAAGAAGAAAAATTACATATACTGACTAATTATGGTATACCTTTTAAAGATGCGCAAGAAAGTGTAAATTATCAAAATACAAATATTTCTACAAGAGCCAATGATGAATTTATGTATGGTGTTGAAGGGGATTTAGAATTGAGAACAATACCTGTTCATAATAAAGAGATGGCTGATAAAATGCCTGTATATAAGGCAAGAGAATTACTTAAAAAAATTGCAGAAAATGCTCATGCTTGTGGAGATCCTGGAATGCAATATGATACCACAATAAATAAATGGCATACTTGCCCTAATTCAGGAAGAATAAATGCCTCTAATCCGTGTTCAGAATATATGTTTATTGATGATAGTTCTTGCAATTTGGCTTCATTAAATTTAATAAAATTTATTGGTGGAAATAATGAATTTAAGATTGATGATTTTGAACATGCTATAGAGATAACTGCAAGAGCACAAGATTTAGAATTTAATAATTCTAGTTTTCCTACTAAAGAAATAGCAGAAAATTCCTATAGATTTAGGCCTTTAGGAATGGGTTATGCAAATTTAGGGGCTATGCTAATGTTCTTAGGAATGCCTTATGATTCTGATGAAGGGAGAGCAACTGCAGCTGCAGTTACTGCTTTGCTAACAAGCAGGGTTTATGAAACTTCTGCTGAAATGGCTGGTAAATTAGGAGTTTTTGAAGAGTTTGAGAAAAATAAAGAACCAATGCTAAATGTTATGAAAATGCATAGAGATGCTCTTAATAACATTGATTGGAAAAAATTGCCTAGGGGTTTTTCAGGATTAGAAGAAAGAGTAAGAAAAAAGTGGGATAGAGTAATTGAACTCGGAGAAATGAATGGTTTTAGAAATTCTCAGGCAAGTGTACTTGCTCCTACAGGAACAATTGGATTTATGATGGACGCTGACACAAAAGGAGCAGAACCAGAAATTGGATTAGTTCAAATAAAAACTATGTCAGATGGAGGAAAATTAACTTTAGTTAACAGCACTGTAGAGCCTGCATTGAAAAGATTAGGCTACTCTAATGAAGATGTAGAGTCTATGAAAAAATATATCTTAGAGCATCAAACAATTGAAGGAGCTCCTGGATTAAAAGAAGAACATCTTCCAATATTTGATTGTGCTTTAAAACCAAGCGGAAAGGGCAAGAGAACAATTTCTTATCAAGGGCATTTGAAAATGATGGCTGCTATCCAGCCTTTTTTATCTGGAGCAATTTCAAAAACAGTAAATCTTTCAAAAGAAACAACTGTTGAGGAGATATATAATATTTATTTAGATGCTTGGAAAATGGGGTTAAAATCTGTTGCTCTTTACAGAGATGGAAGCAAAGAAAATCAGCCATTGAGTTTTGTAAAAAAAGAAAAAAATTTAGAGGGGAAATTTGAGGAAAGGCCGTTAAGAAAAAAACTTCCTACAACTAGAGATGGAAAAATCCATAAATTCGATATTTCTGGGCACGAGGGCTATATGATTATTGGCAAGTATCTAGATGGAACTCCTGGAGAACTTTTTGTTACTATGAGTAAAGAGGGCAGTACTGTTGGCGGGTTAATGGATACTATTGGAACTCTTACATCTTTATGTTTGCAATATGGAGTTCCTTTAGAAGCTCTTGTTAATAAGTTTAAGGAGCAGAAATTTGAACCAAGCGGAATAGTTTATGAGGGACATCCTGAAATAAAAACAGCAACATCAATTATAGATTATATATTCAGGTTCTTAGGAAAAGCTTTTGTTCCAAATAATAAAAAAAATAATCCTGAAAAAATAGAAACATTAAATGCAGAAGCAAAATATGAAAATAGGGAAAAAAAGGATGAAGAAGATAAAATAAGTTTTTCTGAAGAGGAAATGACTGAATCATTTTGTGCTATTTGCAGTTCAAGGATGGTAAAAAGAGGGTATTGCATGTTTGTCTGCTCGAATAAGGATTGTGGTTGGGAAAATCCAAAAGGCTGTGGTGGTTGAAAATAAAAAATGATTTCTATAAAAATTAAAAAACTAAATCCAGATGCAATTATTCCTTGTTATGCTCATAAAGGAGATGCTGGCATGGATATTTTTTCATGTGAGAATTGTATATTGAAGGCAGGTGAAAGAAAAGGAATTTTAACAGGAATTTCTATGGAATTGCCTTTAGGCTATGTTGCTCTTGTATGGGATAAGTCAGGATTAGCATTAAATAAAGGAATTAAAACAATGGCAGGAGTTTGTGATGCGGGTTATAGGGGGGAATACAAGATCGTTTTATTTAATACATCTAGAGAAGAAAATATTAATATAAATAAAGGAGATAAAATTGCGCAAATTCTAATTCAGAAAGTAGAACAATGTGAAATTAAAGAGGTTTCTGAATTGGAAAATAGTTCTCGTGGAGAAAATGGATTTGGAAGCACTGGGAAATAATAAAAAGATTATATCTATTGAAAGATAGGAATATATTTAAAGAAAAAAGAGAAAAATAAAATATGATGATGAAAAATAGTGGTGAAACATGACTAGAAAATTTAAAGACCAAGATTTTTTGACTGACAATGATTTAAGTGTAAGTGTTCTTGGATTTTGGCCTGGAAGAAAAATAAAAAATCTAGAATTGCTTAATAGTTTTCAGGAAAAATATAGCAGAGATTTTTTGGGTGGAGATGAATTTGTTGCATATGCTCAATCTTTAGTTTCTAATGGAATGGATTTTGATGCACTTGAAGAAGAAATGTTAAAAGATATAAGAGATCCAGAAAAAGGAGATATTGGAGAGATTATATTTAAAAAAACTGCATCTGGAATTGGAAGAGGGCATTCTTTAGGAGGGTTATCTGGAGTTGCATTTGGAATTCATGGAACAAAAATGATTGATTCTGGATTGACTGGATTATGTATGTCAAGGTCTTTAGTAACTAGCAGTAGAAGAAGAGAGACAACAACAGAAGAAATTGCAATTCCTGAAGTTTTATTTGATAGAGAAGATTTGCTTAAAGAATATCTTGAAATCTCTAGAGATGTTTTAAGAATGTCATCTGATTTTAAAGATAAATTTGGAAAACTCGGAGGAGTTGAAACTTTTAATAAAGTAATTCCGTATAATAATCCTGCAGATTTGTTTATTGTTCTTCCTTTAGATACACTTTCAACTATTGTTTCTGAAACAAGAGCAGATAATTTAAATCCAAACGGAAGGTTTATTCCCCGAGAGGTTCATACATTAGCAGAAAAATTAGCTGAAATTGAAGAAAGTGTTGGACAAGGAACTATGTTTAGACAAAGAATAGAGGTTCCAAGAGACACTTATTTGCATTATTGTGTTTTTAAGGATCCATCTTCTCCAAATTATTCTTTAGAAAAAGGAATAAAAAATAAAATGAGCATTGATCCTATTGTTATTGAGTGTTTTAAGGATTTTACCTCTGGATTTTATGAGAATTTGAAAATTGTTATTGGGGCTTTTAAAAGAGCAGGGAAAACTAATGATCCTGAAGAGTTACATAAAAGGGCTTTGGAAAGCATGTATGCCTTGAGAAATTTTTCTAATGAATATAATGAAGCAGTAAGGATTAAAATTGCTGATACCTTATCATGGAGAGTTTGGTCTGAACAAAAAAGACACTCTACTTTAAGACAGAATGTAGAGTCAGTTTATTCTGCTGTATATAGGGCAGAAGCAAGAACTAGGGGGTTTTGGGAATTAATAGAAAAAGCGTATAAGGAGAATAATTTTGAAATTATTGAAGGAAAATTAGATGAACTTGAAAAATATATTGTTATTGATGAAAGAATGAAAAAATCTCCTGAATTGATTATTCCTTATATTTATCATACTGCAAGGCAATTAAAATTTTATGATAAACTCTTAGAAGAAGGAATTGAAGAAAGAGATGCTTTGTATATTGCTCCTAAAAATATAAGAGTTAGGACTTTAGAGAATTATGATTTAGCGAATTTAGTTGATTTAGAATTGCCTTTGAGACTATGTGATACATGTGAGCCAGAGAGAAAAGCAAGTTCGTGGAAAAAAAGAGAGAAAATTTTAGAAATTGTTCCGGAATTAGAAAGGCTTATTCAGCCAAAATGCAATATTGGATATTGCACAGAAGGAAAATATTGTGGAAATGTTTTGAGATTTAGAGACGACTATAATCAAGAATTACATAAAGAAGTTAAAACAGCTATGTTGGGAAGATAAGAAAACTTTTATAAACACGTCTTTTTCTAATAAGTATATATGAGAGGAATTATCAGATTAAAATGCCAGAGCAAAATATTAAAGAGCTTACAAATGGAGAATTTGAGAAATATATTGAAAAAGGAATTGTAGTCATTGATTTCTTTGCAGAGTGGTGTATGCCTTGTCTGATGATGGAGCCAATTATTGAGGATTTGGCAGAAACATTCACTGGAAAAGTAAAATTCGGAAAAGTGAATGTTGGAGATAATCAAACTCTTGCACAAAAGTTCAAAATAATTTCTATACCTAATTTTATTATTTTTAAAAATGGAAAACAAGCAGGCCAGTTTATTGGCTCTATGTCTGCTGAAGATTTTGGGGAAAAATTGAAGGGGTATTTGTAGAGAAGCTTTTTGATTAATTAGGGGGTTTACATTGGCAGTCGATTGGAGAGCAATTAGAAATGAAGTATATTTGAAGGCAATTGCCTATAATTTAAGACTTAGTTCAATTGAGATCTTCAACAGAGCCATTTAATAGCAAATATTTAAATAGGAACATCTCTAAAATAAATAATGGTAAAAGCTTATTTAATAGCAAATTATGTTTCAGATGGGCAATTTTCCGGTGAATTCGCAATTGGAGTAACGAATTATCGGGGCGAAAGAACAAGTGGGTTTTTTCCAGCATCTTCTGTAAAAGATGGGAAATTGGAAGTTAAAGTTTTAATGAAGCAAGGAGATAAAGTTAGTGTTAAAGTCCCAGGAAGATTTATTGAAGGTAGAGAAGAAGCAGGTACAGGAGATAATATTATTGTTAAAACAAACTCTCTTTCTTTTGAATAAATCAACACTTTTTTAAACATAGTTCTATATTACTTTTATATGGCTTCGTAGCTCAGCCTGGTTAGAGCACTAGCCTTTTAATTCGTATGAGGAACCTAGGTTCCTCCTAACAAGTCACCACCTCCTCTAAGAGAAGGTGATAAAGGACAGCTAGGTGTCGGGGGTTCAAATCCCCTCGAGGCCATATTAATTAATTCCCCTATATCTGATTCTTTGTCCAAATTGCAAATCTATTTATTGGAATAAACCAAAGAGAAAGAGCAATTAATTTTTTAAGTCAAATAACTCCCGCTTACGTTACAACGCATTAAAAGCGTATGGGGGTTCATGACATATGTCCTGATCTTATACACAACGCATTAAAGGCGGCTTTGCACAATAACTAGATGACTTTTTGTGCAAGAATGACTTTATTGTGCAAAGCCATTAAAAGCGAAAGGTTTTTAAATTAAATTTTGATAATTTTTAGTATTGTAAAGTTGTTAAATTGCTATTAAAATTTATGCCTCATAGCAGAAAATTTTAAATACCTAAAAATTCACAACTTTGTGCTAATAAATTTCATGCCTTCCATCCCCTAAAACTATTTAAAAATTATATAAAATGCATATTCTTCAACCAAAACATTCAAAAACGAGCGAGAAAGAAGTTCATGAAATTTTAGTAAAATTAAATGTTTCTAAATCGCAATTGCCAAAAATTCTTTTAACAGATCCTGCACTTCCTGAAGGGTGCAATGTTGGAGATATAATTAAAGTAGAAAGGAAAGAAGATAGTAAAGTTTTCTTTTATTATCGTGTTGTTGTTTAATTTCTGAAATGGATAAACACTTAATCGTAAAAAAATATCTTGAGGAACATTCTCTTGTAGAATCAAACATAATTTCTTTCAATGAATTTATAGATAAAAAAATTAAGGAGATTGTTGAAGATCTCTCTGGAAACATGAACTCAGAAGACTTTGAAATAACATTTGGAAAAATTGAAATAGGAAGACCACAAGTTATTGAAGCAGATGGAAGCACTTCCCTAATAACTCCTGCTGAAGCAAGACTAAGAAATTTAACTTATTCTGCCCCGATTCATCTTGAAATAAGCGTTAGAAAAGGAGAACAGACTGATTCTCAAATTGTTGAAATAGGAAAAATTCCTATATTAGTGAAAAGCAAAAACTGCAACACCCATGGAATGTCAAAAGAAGAATTGATAAAAAACTACAATGATCCATTGGATACAGGCGGATATTTTATAATTAATGGAAATGAAAGAGTAATGATAATGGTAGAAGATTTGGCTGAAAACCAGGCTTTTATTGAAAATGATTCTAAAGGAAATTTGATGTTGAGAATGTTCTCGTTAAAAGGAACTTATAGGATTCCTGTTTCAATAACAGAAAATAAAGAAGGACTTTTTGAAATCTCTTTCAGCAGATTCAAAAATATTCCTGCAATAATTATCCTAAAATCTCTTGGATTAATAAAAGAATCAGAAATATCCAAGCTGATAGGAAAGGAAACAGACAGCGTTATTGTAAATCTCTACGAATTTGCAAATATAGCAACTTCTGAAGACGCAATGATGTATATTGCAGAGAAAACTGCATTGCAAGGAACAAAAAAAGAAATTCTTGATAGAGTTAAACAGAGGATTGATTCATATTTATTCCCCCATATGGGACAGAAAAAAGAGGATAGAATTAAAAAAGCAATAACATTATGCAAACTTATAAAACAATTTTTAATTGCAAAAGATAATCCTCAATTAAGGACAGATAAAGACCATTATGCGAATAAAAGAGTGAGGCTTTCCGGGGATTTACTTTCAAGTTTATTCAGGGTTAATTTAAGCATTTTAATGAGAGATGTCCAATATTCTCTTCAGAAAGCATCAAAAAGAAAAAAATTTTTCTCGATAAGAACTATAGCAAAATCAACTTTATTCTCACATAGAATTGAATCAGCAATAGCAACAGGAAGCTGGACAGGAGAAAGGTCTGGAATTACACAAAATATGGATAAGACAAATTATCTCGCTACAATTTCACAGTTACAAAGAGTTTCTTCTATGCTTCCAGGAGAGCAGGAGAATTTTAAAGCAAGAACCCTTCATCCAACCCACTATGGCAGATTCTGCCCAATTGAAACACCAGAAGGAACAGAGATCGGACTTAGAAAAAATCTTGGAATTTTGGCTAAAGTTTCCACAATAGTGGATTTAGATTTAAATAAATTTATGAAAATGCTAGAATCAATTGGATTAAATAAAGAAATAAGCGGTACAGAAGTTTTCTTTAATGGAATATTTATCGGAAGTGTGCTTAAACCTAAAGAATTTGTTGAAGTTATTAAATATAAAAGAAGAAACAATGAACTTCCTATACAAATGAATTTCAGAAACGATGAAACTCTGCAGACAGTTGTTATTTCTACTGAACCAGGAAGAGTTTTAAGGCCTTTGATAATTGTAGAAAATGGAATTTCAAAACTTACAAATGAACATTTAGTTGAATTAGAGCAGGGAAATTTGAAATGGAATAATCTTGTAGAAAAAGGAATAATTGAATATCTCGATGCTGGTGAGGAAGAAAATTGTTTGGTTTCATTATATAAAGAAGAAGTAACTCCTGAACACACTCATCTTGAAATTGATCCTATGGACTTGCTTGGAGTTGTTACAAGCTTAGTTCCTTATGGAAATCACGACCAGAGTTCAAGGCTTAACAGAGGAAGCAAGACACAAAAGCAGGCTTTAGGTTTGTATGCTGCAAATTATCCCTGCAGATTAGATACAGATGTAAGCATTTTAGAATATCCGCAAAAACCAGTTGTTAGAAGTTTTGTTTATGATACTTTGAATACATATCCTGCAGGACAAAATCTTGTTGTTGCTATAATGACTTATGAGGGATATAATATGGAAGATGCACTTGTATTAAATAAAGGAAGTCTTGATAGGGGAGTTGGAAGAAGCTATTATTTCAGGCCTTATTCTGCAGTTGAAATGAATTATGCAGGAGGATTAAAAGACGAAATATTAATCCCAGACAAAGATACTTCTGGATATAAAATGGAATCTAGTTATAGATTGTTAGAGAATGATGGTATAATTTTCCCTGAAGCAGAAGTTAATGAAGGAGATGTATTAATTGGCAAGATTTCTCCGCCAAAATTCTTGTCTGAAGCAAGAGAAATTTCAATCAAAACAAAAAAAGAAGCCAGTGTTTCTATGAGGCAGGAAGAAAGCGGAGTTATAGACGCTGTTTTTATCACAGAAGATGGAGAAGGAAATAAAATTATTCATGTAAGAACAAGAGATCAGAGAATTCCGGAATTAGGAGATAAGTTTGCTACTGCTCATGGTCAGAAAGGAGTTATTGGTGCAATTATTCCTGAAGAAGATATTCCTTTTACCGCAAGCGGAATCAAGCCAGATGTAATTTTCAATCCTCATGGTCTTCCAAGCCGTATGACTGTTGGTTATCTTTTAGAATTAATGGCGGGAAAGGTTGGATGTTTGAAGGGAGAGGTTATGGATGGAACTTCATTTTCAGGGGTAAGTAAAAAAGAATTAGAAGAGAAAATGAAAGAATTAGGATTTAGATATGATGGTAAAGAAACAATGTATAATGGCATTACAGGAAAAAGAATGGAAGCTAAAATATTTGTTGGAAATTTATATTATTTAAAATTAAAATATATGGTAAGAAACAAAATCCATGGAAGAGCTTCTGGAAAAGTTGCATTGCTTACAAGACAGCCTGTAGAAGGAAGGTCAAGAGGAGGAGCCTTAAGATTAGGGGAAATGGAGCAACAGGCATTAGTTGCACATGGAGCATCATTATTATTAAAAGAAAGATATGATTCTGATAAAGTAACCCTGCATATATGTTCAGAATGCGGAAGCATTGGAATAAATGACACAATAAGAAACAGAATTATCTGTCCATTGTGCGGAAGCGAGCATGTCGAGCCAGTGGAAATATCTTATGCTTTCAAATTATTAATAGAAGAATTACAAGGATTGCATATACACACATCATTCAATTTAAAGAATAAATATGATAAGTAAGATGGAAAAAAGAAAATTTGTTAAAAAAAATTTGTTTGAATTAATTGGATTAGCAATATGTGCATGGAATATTAGTTACTTTGGATATGCAGATTATAAAATAACTAAAAATTTAATTGATAGCGCTTATGTAACTGAAACTATAGTTCCTGAAACACCGAGATTATCTTCAGATAAAATATATTCAATTCACCCTATTCCTGGGACAGATAGATTAGAAATAAATGTAACTCCTATAAATAAAAATTTAGAAAACAAATAAAAAATGGTAGAAAAACCAATAAGAAAACAAATTAAGGAAATAAGCTTTGTTTTGCTTAATCCTGAGCAGATTAGAAAATTATCAGTTGCAAAAATTGTAACTCCTGAGCTCTATGATATCGACGGATATCCTGTTGATGGCGGATTAATGGATCTAAAGCTTGGAGCTATTGATCCTGGAGTAAGATGCAGAACTTGCGGCGGAAGATTAAAGGAGTGTTTAGGACATCCTGGAGGTATAGATTTAGCAAGAGCTGTAATTCATTTGAAATATGTTCCTATAATAGAAATGGGATTGAAATGTTTCTGTGTAGAGTGTGGAAAATTATTAATTAAAGATAAAGATATGAATAAATATACTCCTGCTCAAAAAGCAAAAAAGGCAAAAGATGCAAGCAAGTGCCCGTACTGCGGAGCTGAACACGAAAAAATAAAATTAGACAAACCTACTAACTTCTATGTTGGAAAGAAGAGATTATTTCCTACTGAAATAAGAGAAATGCTGGTAAAGGTTCCTGATGAGGAATTGAAAAAAATAGGAATTAATGTAAAAACTTGCAGGCCAGAGTGGGCTGTTTTAACTTCCCTATTAGTTCCTCCTGTAACAGTAAGGCCAAGCATTATTCTTGAAACAGGTGAAAGAAGTGAAGATGATTTAACGCATAAACTCTCTGATATAATAAGAGCTAATCAAAGACTTTGGGAAAACTTAAATGCTGGTGCCCCGGAAGTTATTATTGAAGATTTATGGGATTTATTGCAATTTCATATAACAACTTTCTTTGATAACACAGTTTCTAGAATTCCTCCTGCAAGGCATAGAAGCGGACAGCCATTAAAAACAATCACAGAAAGAATTAAGGGCAAGGAAGGAAGAATAAGAAAAAACCTTGCTGGCAAGAGAGTAAACTATTCCGGAAGAACAGTGATTTCTCCTGATCCTTATTTGAATATAAATGAAATTGGTGTCCCTATTGAAATTGCAAAAACTGTTACTGTCAGCGAGACTGCTACTGATTTGAATATAAAAAGATTAAAAAAACTTATAGAATCAGAGGATTATCCTGGAGCTAATTACATAATAAGGCCAGATGGAAAAAGAAAGAAAATTACTCCTGATTTAAAAGAAGAAATTTTAAATGAGTTAGTTACTGGTTATAAAGTTGAGAGGCATTTACAGGATGGGGATATTGTTTTATTTAATAGACACCCGAGCCTTCACAGAGGAAGTTTAATGGCTCATTATGTAAAAGTTCTTCCAGGAAGAACTTTCAGACTGCATCCTGCTGTAGCTTTCCCATACAATGCAGACTTTGATGGTGATGAGATGAATATTCACTCTCCTCAAACAGAAGAAGCAAGAGCAGAAGCAAAAATACTTTTAGATGTAAAGAATAATTTGATTTCCCCTAAGAATAATACCAACATGATTGGTACTATTTCAGACGCTGTTACTGGAAATTATCTTTTAGGTTTAAGAAAATTGACAAAAGAAGATGCAGATCAGATTTTATTTGGATCAGGAATAATTCCCTCATTCAGCAAAAA
This sequence comes from Nanobdellota archaeon, assembly GCA_038044925.1. GTDB lineage: Archaea > Nanobdellota > Nanobdellia > Pacearchaeales > GW2011-AR1 > JBBSZC01. The sequence goes on from JBBSZC010000006.1 coordinate 51,650, forward strand.
AATAATAGATGGAAAAGAAATAATTTCTGCTGTGCTCCCTAATAAAGTCAACTATGGCGATAAATCAAAGAATTGTTTAGGAAAAGACTGCAAACATTATGAAAATTGCAGAAAAACAAAATGTGAAGATAATGCTTATGTCAAAATTGAGGATGGGGTGTTTATAAGCGGAAATGTGGATAAAAATACTTTCTGTGTTGAAGATGGCTTGTTAATTAAAGTAATGGATAAGCAGGTTGGGAGAGTAGAAACAATGCGTACTATAAAAGATATATTTGCTTTAGGGACAAATTATCTTTCTAATATTGGAATCACAATATCGGTTGAAGATTTAGATTTGAATGAAGAAGTAATAAAACAAGGAGAGGAAATTGTCAAGAAAGCAGAAGAAAAAACAAACGAGCTGATAGAAGCGTGGAGAAATAAAACTCTTGAAATTATTCCAGGAAAAAACGAGGAAGAATCAAGAGAAATAAAAATCCTTCAGGTTTTGAATGAAGTTAGAACAAAAATAGGTAAGATAGTCAAGCAAGAATTTCCTGACAATAATCCTGTTAGTTATATGATTAAATCTGGTGGCGGAGGAAATATACTTAATGTAACCCAGATGGCATGTTGTGTTGGACAGCAGGCGATGAATGGAAAAAGAATTGATATTGGATATACAGGAAGAACTTTATCATTCTTCAAGAACGGAGATTTATCTCCAAGAGCAAGAGGCTTCATAAATTCTCCTTTTATAAAAGGATTAAGGCCTGATGAATTTTTCTTTGGAGCAATAACAGGAAGAGATTCATTGATGGATACTGCATTGAGAACTCCAAAATCTGGTTATTTGTATAGGAGATTAGCAAGTGCATTGCAAGATTTGAGAGTAGAATATGATAAAACAGTAAGAGACGGAAACAACAATATTATACAATTCAAATATGGTGATGATGGTTTGGATGTAGCAACACAGCATCTTGAAGAAGAAATACAGCCGGGAGAGGCAATAGGAATAGTAACTGCCCAGAGCTTTGGTGAACCGTCAACACAAATGGCTCTTAATGTATTCCACTTTGCCGGAGTAGCCGAGATGCAGATAACTACAGGACTTCCAAGACTTATAGAAATATTTGACACAAGGAAAAAACCTTCTTCACCTAAAATGGAAATTTATCTTGAAAAAGATTATAATGACGATAAAAACGCCAGAATATTTGCCGAGAAGATAAAAGAAGTCATTTTAAAGGAAATTTCATCTCAAGTAAGCATAGACTTTAGTGACAAGAAAATTGAAATAAAAATAGATGATAAATCATTAAGGCAGATTCATATGTCTATGAAAAAAGTGGTTGAAAGATTAATTGACAGTGGATTTAAAGTTAGAGAAAAATCAGATTCAGTTGTTCTTGATGTAAAAGACTCAAACTTCAAAGAAATTTACAGGCTAAAAGAGAAAATAAAATCAACATCCATTTCTGGAGTAAAAGGAGTAAAACAAATTCTAATAGTAAAGAGAGGAAAAGACTTTGTTATACAGACTCTTGGAACAAATCTTAAAGATATGCTTAAAATGAAAGAAATTGACAAAGAAAGAATAATTTCCAATGATTTATTTGAAGTTGCTGAAGTATTTGGGATAGAGGCTGGAAGGCAATTAATTATTAATGAAATAAAAAATGTAATTGAAACTCAAGGACTTGATATTGATATCAAACATTTGAAGTTAGTTGCTGATTCAATGTGCAATAGTGGAGTGATAAGGGGGGTTACGAGAATGGGGATTATTGCACAAAAATCTTCTATACTTGCAAGAGCAACATTTGAGACTCCTGTAAAACAATTCGTAAATTCAACTGTCAAGGGAACAAAGGATAAATTAGCAAGTGTAATTGAAAATATTATATTAAATCAGCCTGTCCCTATTGGTACAGGGCTGCCTGGTCTTCTTGTAAAAGTTATCGGCCCTTTAATTAAAGAAGAGAAAGATAAAAAAATAGCCAGCAAAAAAATAGTTGAGAGAGCAAACAAATAAGAGTATTAAAAAGATATAACAATATGGAATGTAATGTTAGAATTCATCTTTGGCATTCATCAGATAAAAAATTTGGGGGTTATCACTATTATGAATCAGAAAGATTTTGTGATTTTCAGATAGAAATTCCAAAAGAATTTTATCCTGTAGGAGAAATTAAATCACTAACATTGGGGCCATTTGCTATTCAAGACGTACAAGGAGGAAATAGAAATTTTTCTTTGCCTTTAGGAAATGTTGAGAGAGTTGAATACCCCTTAAATAAAAATCCTCTCATACATACTAAATTGCTTGGTTCTAGCGTTGTTATGAGTTTGTATCCACTATTTCATTGCAGTGGAAGTAAGGAAGATGAAGATAAATTAACTTTTGAAATATATAGAAGGATATTACAAAAAATAAAAAAGTCTAGATTAGTCCCCCATAATAATCAATTAGAAATTTCGTTGGGGGATATAAATCCATTATTGACTTTACATTAAAAAACAAACAAATAACAATACGTTTATAAATAAATTAAAACTCAAAAAGAAATGGGGAATACAATTGATATGCAGGATATGAGGTACATAAATCTCTTTGGAAAAATTACTCAGGTGAATACAAGATTCTGCTTCAAATATAATGATATGATAATATTTGCTGTTCCGGAAAAATTAATTTCCAAGGCAATTGGACTTGGCGGAAAAAACATAAAAAAAATAAGCGGGACACTAAATAGGAAAATAAAAGTCATAAAAAGTTTGAATGGGGAAGAGGATGCAAGAAGATTTATTGCAGATATTGTCAGCCCTGTAACTTTTAGGGATTTAGAGATTAGAGAAAATGAAATAATAATTGCTGCAGGAAGCCAGAATAAGGCTGCTTTAATAGGAAGAAATAGAAGAAGATTTATTGAACTGCAGAAGATTGTTAAAAATTATTTCAGCAAAGACTTAAAGATTATTTAGGGATAAATTTAAAAACCGAATTTGTTAATTTAACCTATTCATAATTGTTGAATTTAAATTCAAAATAAAACTGCGCCTACGCGCAGAGTATATTAAATATTTTGAATACAACGAAAATCTTTTCAAGATTTTCGAGCTTTCAAATTTCAGGGAAACCGAAGAGGAAATTCAAAGTGGGATTAAAAAATGCTAAAAAATTTATAAAGAATAGAAAAAAATCTAGATGGAAAGATAGAAAATTCACAGTGAGAACTCTAAATCTTTATGCAAAATCAGACCCATTAGAAGGGGCGAATCAAGCAAAGGGGATAGTTCTTCAAAAAGTTCAAAAAGAAGCTAAACAGCCGAACTCAGCGATGAGAAAATGCTGCAAAGTTCAGCTTACAAAAAATGGAAGATCAATCACTGCATTTATCCCTGGAAATCTCGCTCAAAGATTCATCGATGAGCACGATGAAGTTTTAGTGCAAAGAATTGGAGGAAAACAGGGAAGAAGCAAGGGAGATATTCCTGGAGTCAGGTATCAAGTTATTAAAGTAAATGATCAGCCATTACACAGGCTTGTTAATGGGCAGATAGAAAAGGGTAGACGTTGAAAATGAAACATTTTCAGGCATTTAAATTTCAGGATAAATTAAAATAAGATAAAATGACAATAGGATATGAATCTGTTAATTTAGAAAAAGAATTGGAACTGCTTAGTTGGAATTCTCACGATATTAAAAGAAGCACTGCTTCTGAATCTGCACATCCAAATTTAAGTTTTAGTTTAGATATTTATTGTTTGAATGGGACATATAAAGCAAGAGTGAATCTATTAGAGGATTTAGTTGCTTCAAAAAGAATTATTACAAAATTAATTAAAAGAAAAGAAACTCTTTATTTTTTTGATAATGGCGGAGTTGTAAGAGCAGATAATGAAACTGAAGTGATATCCTTAACTGCGAATGTCAGACCATCAGATAGAGTTAAACTTGAGAGCAGTATAACTTTAGGTGTTTAAAATGGATGAACAAATACCATATGTTGAAGTAACTGAGACAAGATCATTAAAAACTAATAGAATCATACGTACAAAGAAAATCACTGCCAAAACTAAAGAATCATTTGAAGAAGTTAAAGATTACCTTAGAACAATTTCAAGAGATTGCACAGAAGAAAAAGAGAAAGGTTTTACTTATTATATAATTAACCAACAAAAAAATTGTGTTGGAATTGCTAAGGATAATGATTTAAGTTTATTATTAACAGATAGTCTTGATCAAGAAACAATTGATGTTTTAGAAGAATATGCAGGAGGAAAATTAGAAGAGAGATAATAAAATGGCAACAAAAAATTACAAAGTTGATACAGAAACATATTCAGATATTATAAGATATCTGATGAATAAATATGGTGGAGAAATAAAACAAAAAGAAGAGGGGAATATATTAATATGTCAAACACCTCAAGGAAATATGAAAGCAAATGTGCCATTAATTAGAAAAGAGGGAAGATGCATCGAGATGGTGTTTGATGATTTAGATAAGGAACTTTTTTTAGAATTAAATGAAAGATTTAGATTAGAAGATACAAAATAAAAATGGAAGAACAAAAAATTAAATTCAAGATTTTTGATTTATATGATTTAAGCGAAATTAAAGTAGCTGACGATGGGTTGCAACCTATGATTAATTTAGATCAAAGGTTAATTCTCAAAAGCCATGGAAGAAACATGCAAAAGATGGGAAAAGCCAAAATAAATATTGTTGAGAGATTAATGAATAAAATTGGTGTTGCTGGACATAGAGGGAAAAAGCACAAGATTGAAATGGGAAGTTCGACAGGAAAATATACTACCAATATGAAACTAGTTTTAGATGCTTTAGAAATAGTTGCAAAAAAAACAGGAAAAAATCCTGTTGAAGTTTTGGTCAAGGCAATAGAGAATGCTGCTCCTAGAGATGAAATTACAGTTATAGAATATGGTGGAGCTCGTTACCCGCAGGCAGTTGATGTTTCACCTATGAGAAGAGTTAATCTTTCTTTGAAATTTTTAATTCATGGAGCCGGAGACAAATCTTTTGGAAAAAAGAAACCATTTGCGCAGGCATTGGCCGAAGAAATAATTATGACTTATGAGAGAAATGGAGAAAGTTTTGCCTTGAAAAAAAAGAATGAATCAGAGAAGCAAGCTGATAGTGCGAGATAAAAATTAATCTCACCCAACATTAAATACTGTATGTTCTTTTATATGGGACCTTACATCTATTGTTGTTTTAAGGATAACTAAAAACATTATAATTGCTGATGGGGCTTTAAAAAAACCAATTAAAAATGCACCAAATATTATCGTGAAATGCATTACAACTATTCTTGAATAAGGTTGTGTAAATAATTGATTTATAGAAATTTTATCGTATTCTCTATTCTTTAAAAAATTATTATAATATGAAAATCCATGGCTTATAAACAAGGAAATAATTCCAATAGAAACTGAAAATATTATATCTGAGATATTTAAAGCTAATTTATCTTGAAAAAGAGAACTTATAGCAAAAATAAAAATAAGATGGCCAAACATGAAACCCCCAAAATGAATTATAAAAAATATTTTAAAATAATGGGTTAAATTTGTTGTAGGGTTAAAATTAAGATATGCATTGGCTTTGGAATTTTCATTTATAGATTTATTAGTTTTTATCATTTTTAGTATATTATAAAACCCGATTATAGCACTTTCAATCCAGTATAAAATTAAAATCATAAAAATATTCCAATTAAAAAATAAAACTCCCATCAATGGGATTGAATTCGCAATAATTAATACTGTTATTGAATATTTAAGTGATGGTATTGTATTTTTTTGCATAGAGGTAATAATTTAAGGAAGTTTTTAATCTTTTCTAGAGTGTTAAGTAAACTCTGAATCTTAACATAAAAAATTATCTTAAAATATACTGCTCCTTCGTCGCAAATCGATAAAATCAAGATAATAAAAGAAACATCCTTGATAATTATAATTAAAAGTGGTTTTTTTGATTATCAATCTAAGAAATATCACGAGTGAAAACGAGTGCAAAATGTTAAGTTATAGACTGGACTTAACATAGAGAAAACATTTAAAAAGCAAATTTTACAATAAATTTTATTCTATTATAGTCAAGGACATTAATTTTTACCAATTTCGTCGTTGACTATTTAGGGAAAGACATAAATCTTTCAATATAGTTTATAAATAGAGACTATTTATTATATAAAATGGCGGTAAACAAAATCAAAGATTTTGAACTTCCATTTTATATAAAGGAATGTAAACAATAAAATGGCAGTAAACAAAATCAAAGATTTTGAACTTCCATTTTATATAAAGGAATGTAAACAAT
>JBBSZC010000006.1:58085-112407 GCA_038044925.1 Nanobdellota archaeon
AAAATGGCAGTAAAAGAAACACAACTGGATAAAATAAAAAGATTATCTACAAAGCAAAAACATATTCGTAATATTGCAACATCTGCACATATTCATCATGGTAAGACAGCTTTGACTGATAATTTGCTTGCTGCATCTGGCTATATGGCTGTAAAAAATGCAGGAAATTTAGATGCAGGAATGGCAACATGGCAGCACTCAGATGAGCAAGAAAGACTAATGACTGTTGATGCTGCGAATGTTTCTATGGTTCATGATTTCCATGGAGAAGAATATCTGATTAATTTAATTGATACTCCAGGGCATGTAGACTTTTCTGGAAATGTTACTAGAGCAATGAGGGCTATTGATGGAACAATTGTCCTTGTATGCGCTGTTGAGGGAATAATGCCTCAAACAGAAACTGTTATCAGGCAGGCATTAAGAGAAAGGGTTAGGCCTATTTTATTTATAAATAAAGTTGACAGACTAATAAAAGAATTAAAATTAACGCCTGAAAAAATGCAGGAGAGATTCATAAAAATATTTGAAGAGTTTAATACTCTTGTAGAAAAAATTGCAGAAAAAGAATATAAAGAAGAATGGAAAGTTGATATTTCTGATGGAAGTGTTGGTTTTGGAAGTGCAAGAGAGAACTGGGCATTGTCTGTTCCTTTTATGAAGAAAAAAAGAATTTCCTTCAAAGATATTTTATCTGCTTATCTTGATAAAGGTGAAGAAGACAGAAAAGAATGGTTTTGGAAAAATGCTCCTTTATATGAAGTTTTATTAGATATGGTAGTAAAGCATCTCCCTAGCCCTGTTGAAGCGCAAAAATATAGGATTCCAAAAATATGGAGGGGGGAGTTAGATTCTGAATTAGGAAAATCCTTATTGCATTGTGATGCAAATGGAAAACCCGCATTCGTAATAACTAGAATTGTGATTGAACCCCGCTCTGGAAAGGAAGTTTCTGCAGGAAGATTATTCTCAGGAACTCTTAAAACAGGAATGGAAGTTTATTTGAATTTAGCAAAACAAAAACAAAAAATCCAGCAGATATTAATTTATAACGGTGTAAAGCCAGAGCAAATCGATGAGATTGGTGCAGGAAATGTAGTTGCTATTTCTGGTGTTACAGGAGAGGCAGGAGAATCAATAACTCTTGAACCTGAAACTCCATTCGAAGAATTAAAACATATTTTTGAACCTGTGATTACTAAAGCTATAGAAGTTACAAAAACTTCTGACTTACCTAAATTAGTTGAAATACTTAGAAAAGTTGCTAAAGAAGATCCTTCTATAAAGGTTGAGATTAATGAACAGACAGGAGAGAGCCTTATTTCTGGAATGGGTGAATTGCATTTAGAAATTATAGAAAATAGAATTAAAACTGAAAAGGGGCTTTCTGTTAAAACTTCTCCTCCAATTGTAGTTTATAGAGAGACAGTAATTAAAGAATCGTCAACACAAGAAGGAAGATCTCCAAACAAGCACAACAGCTTTTTTATCCAAGTTGAGCCTTTAGAAAATGAATTATATAACGCTATAAAAACAGGAGAAATACCTGAAGGAAGAATAAAAAAGAAAAATGAAGAACTTTCAAAAAAACTCGCTGGTTTAGGGTGGAGTGGTGAAGAAATAAGACAATTAAGAGAAATTTACAAAGGAAATATATTTGTAGATAAAACGAGAGGAGAGGTTCATATTGGAGAAGTTATTGAAATGGTTTTAGATGCTTTTGAATATGTTATAAATGCTGGACCTTTAGCAAGAGAGCCGTGCATGAAAATGAAAGTTTCTTTAATGGATATAAGACTTCATGAAGATGCTATTCACAGAGGACCTGCACAAGTTTATCCAGCAGTAAGAGAGGCTATGCAAGAAGCTATGAAAGATGCAAATGCTTCTTTATTTGAGCCTGTGCAGATTTATTTAATTGATCTTCCTAATGAATTCCTTGGAACAATGACAAAATTAATTGGAGGAAAAAGAGGGCAATTATTAAATGTTTCACAAGAAGAATACAGTGTTGAAGTCAAGGCTAAGCTTCCTGTTGCAGAAATGATTGGATGGAGCTCTGATTTAAGAAGTGCGACAGAGGGAAAGGGTGTTTCTAGCTTGGCAGACCAATTATTTGAAAAAGTTCCTGCAAGCCTTCAAGCAGACGTTATTAGAAAAATACGTGATAGAAAAGGATTAGCAGAAAATCAGTAAAGACTCTATTTCTTATATTGTAATTAAAAACAATTATTTTACAAACTACTTATCTTTAAAAACGCAAATTTTGTATTTTATATATGAGTCATGATTCAAAATTAATTATTCCAGACGAATTAAAAATATTGAGTGATAAAAATAATATTAAAGGATTTAAAAAGAGGGATGTAAAATTATACTCAATAGCGGGGTGGATTTCTGACTTACCTACTTGTCCTTGTACAGCATTTGCGGGTTATTTTAGACACGATGTTTTAGAAAATTTAATTGTTGATGGCCAATTAATAGATGCATGGGGACCTTCAAGAATAGGAATGGGGAGTTTAAATGATAAATCTCTCAAGTTTATAAAACAATATCATGGAAGGGAGAGTTATATAGAATACGATTTTATTAAAGAGGATAGTTTATGGGTTGGAGAGTGGAATGGAAGACTTCGTGATGGAGAGTCTTATAATTATGGAAAGAGCCAGTGCATAACTTCATTAGTACTAGATGATGCATGGAATATATCTTGTGGTGCTCCACGAAGCTCTCCTTCTGGTGTATCTCTTTTCACCTAAACCAATACTAAATAATTTCCTAAAAACAATCCCCCTCGACAAATTTTTTAAAAAATCAATCAAAAGATTTATAAACCTAATTTTTTATTAAATTATACTTAAAAATTTAAGTGAATTTTAAGTTCAAACCTAAACTGCGCCTACGCGCAGAATATGTTAAAGGTTTTGAACATACAGAAAATTTTCAGAATTTTCTGTCTCTTAAATTTCATGGAAATTTAACATGGCAAGAGCAAAACCAAATATGAATATTGTGTTTGTAGGGCACGTTGATGCTGGAAAATCAACCTGTGTAGGTAGACTTTTGTTTGACACTGGAGCTGTTTCAGAACAAGAGATGAAAAAATTAAAAGAAGAAGCTGTTAAATATGGAAAAGTTGGTTTTGAGTTCGCTTATATCATGGATAAAATTAAAGAAGAAAGAGAAAGAGGAGTTACAATTGATCTTGCTTATAGGAAAATAATCACACAAAAATTTGAGATAACAATTATTGATGCGCCTGGACACAGAGACTTTGTAAAAAACATGATTACAGGAGCTTCACAAGCAGATTCTGCATTCTTAGTTATTGCTGCTCCAGCAGGGGTTCAGCCTCAAACAACTGAACATTTATGGTTATTGAGAACTATGGGTGTTAAGAATATTGCAATTGTAATAAATAAAATGGATGAAGAAGAGATTGGATATAAAGAAGATAAATTCAACAAAGTTAAAGAAGATGTTTCTAAATTATTAAAACAAGTTGGAATTGATCCTGTTAAAACCCCTTTCATAGCATGTTCAGGATTAAAAGGAGATAATATTGTTAAGAAATCAGAGCATATGGCTTGGTATAAAGGACCGACTCTAATAGAACAATTTGATTTGTTCCCTGCTCCTGATTTGCCTACAAATCTTCCAATGAGGATGCCTGTTCAAGATGTTTATGAAATTACTGGTATAGGAACTGTTCCTGTTGGTAAAATAGAAACAGGTGTCATGAAACAAAACATGAAGGTTAAAATACTTCCAGGAAGAACAGGAGAAGGAATTGAAGGAGAAATTAAGACAATAGAAATGCACCATGAAACTCTTAAAGAAGCTTATGCAGGAGACAATGTTGGAATTAACATAAGAGGCGTAGGCAAGAAAGATATTGCAAGAGGGGATGTTATTTGCGATGCAAGTGCGCCTATTCCAATTGTTAAAGAGTTTATTGCCCAAATTGCAGTTATAAATCACCCAACTGTTTTAGCTAAAGGATACACACCTGTATTCCATATCCACACAGCTCAAGTTCCTTGCAAATTTACAGAGTTAATAGCTCAAATTGATCCTAGATCAGGACAAGTAATAAAGGAACACCCAGATTTCTTGAAAAATGGAGATGTAGCTAAAGTAAAGATAAGGCCTCAAGGCAATCTTGCTTTAGAAACACAGAAAGACAACCCATATATGGGAAGATTTGCAGTTAGAGACGCAGGACAAACAGTTGCTGCTGGAATGTGCTTAGAAATAACTGAAAAGAAATAAGTCTTAATACAATAATCCTTAAATACTAATTCTCATTTTTTAAAACATGCTACAGAAAGGAATGTCCAAACAGCAAATAGAGAAAGAGCTGGAAGGCAAGGGGGATTTTGTAAAGATAAATTATCTAAGTAGGTTTCTTGACAAAGATATTTCTCTAGATATGAAAAAATTTGTTTATACAAAACTTTCTGAAATTTATGAAAAAATGAAGATGTTCAATGAATCTGGAAAAATGTATTCTAATCTTGCAGAGATATCAATTACCTTTTCGGACAAGATAAAATACCATATAATAGAAGCAGAGGCGTATATTCGGGCGGGTTCTTTTGATCTTTCAGACAAAGCCTTGAAAAAAGCCCTGCATTATGCAAATCTCACACAGAAAACAGAAATAGTTTTTCTGATAAAAGAATTTTACAAGAAACAGGCAAATATTTATGAAATAGAAAAAAGAAGAAACCATGCTGTTAAAATTTATGAAAAATTAGCTTCTATGAATCTTACAGAAGTGGAAAGAAAAGAAGTCAAAGAGAAGCTCATGAGTTTATATCAGCAACTAGGGATGTCTAGGGAATATAATCTTTTGAAAGGAAGAGGGTAGGAAGTTTTAAAAACCTAGTTTCTTATAACAACATATTAGGAAAATATTTCAAGATTATTATTAATCACATTCACGTTCACGCCATTAGCATCATGCTATTTTTGAATGGTTTGTAAATAGAGGTAATTGGTAAAATATTTTTCTAAGTTAGAAATCATTTTGATTTCGAATAATTAAACAAAATATAAATTGAAAAGAATGCAGATTCAAAACCAGATCATGCCTACGCATGATAATATATTAAGGGTTTTGAATACATAAAAATCAAAGATTTTTAGCATTTCTTTTTAAAAAAAGAAATATGGCAAAAATAAGTCCGGTATCAATAAAATATATGATACATGCGAATTTTTCAGCTGAAGGCGCTTTAGAAAAGCCAGATGTAATCGGAGCTATATTCGGACAGACAGAGGGGCTTTTAGGAAGTGATCTTGAAATGAGGGATTTGCAAAAAGAAGGAAAAATCGGCAGAATTGAAGTTGATTTGCAGAGAGAAGGGAAAAAAACAACAGGAGCTATAAAAATTCCAACTGCTCTTGACCAGTCAGAGACTACCCTAATTGCAGCCGCAATAGAAACTATTGAAAGAATAGGGCCTAGTGATTCTAGCATAGAAGTTGAAAAAATAGAAGATGTTAGAGGAACTAAGAGAGATTTTATAATTGAAAGAGCTAAGGATTTAATGAAGAATATTCATGGCTCTTCTGATTCAAGAGAAATTTCCAATACAATCAAAGAATCAACAAGAATGTCAGAAATTAACGAATATGGAAATGAAAATCTTCCTTGCGGAGATATTTCCGGGGATGAGATAATTGTTGTTGAGGGGAGAGCTGATGTTGTTAATTTGCTTAGAAATAATGTTAAGAATGTTATTGCTATGAATGGAACAAAACTTCCTGAATCAATAAAACAATTAAGCAAAGATAAAGAAATAACTCTTTTTGTTGATGGAGACAGAGGAGGAAAATTAATCCTTCAAAATGTATCAGATAACGCCAATATAAAATATGTGGCTTTTGCTCCAGACGGCAAAGAAGTAGAGGAACTCATGGGAAAAGAAATTTTAATTGCTTTAAGGAAAAGAGTTCCTCTGGAGCAATCTAGATATAGAGAAAGAAGAGATTTTAATGATTATAAAGAACCAAAAAAAGAAATTGGAGAATCTATTGAAATAACTGATAGTCAGAAAAATAAATTGAAAGAAATTCATCAAGAGAATAAGGGCTCTGAAAGAGCAATACTTTTGGATGAAAATTTAGAAGAGATAAAAACTGTTTCAATCAAAAGCATAATAAGTTCTTTGAAAAGAGCGAGAAAGAATCCATTTGCATTGATTGTAGATGGAACTGTTAACTCTTCAATATTGAGTGTTGCTGAAGAAGTTGGATGCAAGGTAATAGTTGCAAAAAATTTCACGACAGTAGAAAGCAATATTAAGCTTTTAAGCTTGTAAGGATATAGAATTTGTTAAATAAAATTATTATATCTGGCTAGCTTCCTCTTCCCTAACAAGCGATAAAATATATTCAATTGAAGGGGTATGTGAAGAATAATCGGGTGCGAGAATTTCTTGTTCACGGCGGATATAATCTTAATTTCTTGCTTTATCAGCATAATAGACTCCTAAACCTCCCACAAGCTTCAGTACAACATATATTAACTAATATTTGTGCACCAATCACATAATAAATAAATTATTTAACTTAAAATACTTTTCCTTTTGTTAAATAAATCATTTCAAAAAACTTTAAATACTAAACTTCCTATTTTTAATCATGGTTAAAAGAGGGGCAGCTTGGAAAATAATTTTAATTGTACTTGTTTTAATTGTACTTGTTGCTGCAACATATTTCACTTTTTTCTTTAAATACACATGCAATGATTTAGCATGTTTCCAGTCACACCAGGAAAAATGCGCTAAAACAATTTTTCTAAGCCAAGGAACAGAAATTGATTGGAAGTATTCTATATTAGGAAAAAAATCAGGAAGTTGCAAGATTAATGTTGAATTGTTAAAAGTCAAAAAAGGTTCTTTGGATTTAATGCAACTCCAAGGAAAAGCAATGGATTGTTATTTGCCTGTTGGCTCTATAGCCTCTCCTGAATCTGACTTAGCTAAATGCAATGGTTTGTTAAAAGAAGGAGTGCAGGAAATGATGATAAATAAGTTATATTCTTATATTCTAGACAATGTCGGCACTATCAATGAAGAATTAAAAAAAGTTGTGTGATGTTTTTACTTTCAGTGAATACATCTTCTAAATAAACTATAGTGAAAGGCATAAAGAAATTTAACAACATCATTAATTATTTCAAGAACCATACACTAAAGCTTCAGGAATGTAAATTCCTGACAGTCATCAAAAATCTTTGATTTTTGAGATGTATGGCGTGTCTGGTTCTTGAGCACCCCAAAATTTGATTTGCTTGCTCACGAGTTAAAACAGGGAGTTTGCCCAAATACAAATTTTGCTGTATAAAAAGTTCTTTAAACTACTAATATTATTCTATAATCATGTCAATTAGATTTGGGCCTGCTGGAATTGGCGGTGTGAATGAGGCATTGAAAAACTTGGAAGAGTATCGTGGCTTAGGAATTAGAGCTTGTGAGATAGCATTCACTTATGGCATTTATATTAAAAATAAAGAAGATGCAGAAAAAATAGGGAAAATGGCAAAAGAATCAGATATTAAATTGAGCATTCATGCACCTTATTGGATTAATCTCAATTCAGAAGATGCAGAAAAAGTCAGGAAATCTAAAGAAAGAATAATTGAGTGTTGCAAAGTTGGAACATGGCTAAAAGCAGAACTAGTTGTCTTTCATCCTGGTTACTATAGTATAAAAAGAACCCCTGGTTCTTCTTATGACATCTCCTCTAAAAATGGGTCAGGCCTGATAGACAAAGAAAAAACTTATGAAAAAATTAAAAATGAAATTTTGGAAATGCAAAAAATCCTGAAAGAAAAAAATTACACTACAAAACTTGCTCTTGAAACTACAGGAAAGCTGAATGTTTTTGGAAGTGTTGAAGAAATATCACAGCTTGTAAAGGACACTGGGTGTCATTTTTGCATAGATTTTGCCCATATACTTGCAAGAGAAAAAGATTATAAGTTTAAAGAGGTGTTTGAGAAGTTTGAAAAAACTGAAAATGCAAAAAACAGCGACGAGATGCATATTCATTTTTCAGGAATTGAATACGGGGAAAAAGGGGAAAAAAAACATAAGAAAACAGATAAAAAAGAATGGAAAAAACTTTTGGAAAATCTTCCTAAGGATAAAAATATAGTAATAATTAATGAAAGTCCAACTCCAGTAGAAGATAGCTTAGATGGTTTGACTATTAAACATAGTTTAAAATAACTTTTATAATAGTTATTTTTACCTACATATTATTAATTGTTACTTACAATAAGTACAATTTTATTACTAAAAAATTATCTATTTGTGTTGTCACCATAAAGTTTATAAACGATTTTGATGTGAATAAAATACGAGTAAAAATGGTAAATTTATGCTCAAAAATCCCATCGGGATTTTTACAAACTAAATTTAGAAGATACGCAAAAATGAAAGCTAAAAATATTTTAGTTTCTTTCATAGCAATTGCAACTATTTTATCAATGATTGCTGTTGTTAGTGCTAGTGATGTAACAAGCGAATACAGCGTTAAAGTCGACAATGAATATGTCATGGTTGATGGAGTTGCTGTAGGTAGTGATTTTGCTGTAGTTACTGATGACACAGTTTCTGTAAAAGTTGTCTTTACATCAGATGTTAATGCCTCTGATATTAAGATAAAAGCAGAGATTGAAGGCCAGAAGAAAGATGTAGAGGAAATCACAGCCCCTTTCGATGTAGAAACAGGTAAAAGATATTCAAAAACATTGAATATTAAAATACCTTCTGAATTGAAAGATGACTTAAGTGATGACTATACACTTAATATAAGAATCTACAACAAAGATTACAGCACTGATGTCGAAAGCGTTACATTAAGCGAAAGCGTTACATTAAGAGTTCAAAGAGAACCTTACAATGTTAATGTTATGTCAGTCAGCACTTCTCAGAACATTGAAGCTGGACAAACACTTCCAGTAGATATTGTTTTGAAAAATGTTGGATATAACGAACTTGATGACTTGTATGTAACTCTAAGCATCCAGGCTTTGGGTGCTGAAAGAACAGGTTATTTCGGTGACCTTGTTGAACTTGAAGACTTAAGAGATAACAGTGGAGAGAGAGTATATGATGACGATGAAGAAGACACTGTAAGCGGAAGAATATATCTTGAGATACCAGAAAATGCAAAGGCTGGAACTTACACTTTAGAAGTTGAAGTTTCAAATGACGACCTTAAAGAAAATGCAGTTAAGGAAATCAAGGTAGCAAACGCTTTTTCAGGTAGCAATGTAATCGCTAGTGTAACAAGTAAAACTGTTGCGGCTGGTGAAGATGCTGAATACAGCATTTTGATTGTTAACCCGACAAGCAAATTGAAAGTTTACAGAGTTGTTCCAGAAACTTCAGCTGATTTGAGTGTGAATGTAGATGAAACTGTTATTGCTGTTCCAGCTGGATCAAGCAAGACAGTTAAAGTTACAGCTAACTCTGCTACTGAGGGGACATATAACTTCAACGTTGCTGTATTTGCAGGTGAAGAGCTTGTTAACCAAGTTGCTTTAAGTGCAAAAGTAGAAGGCAGCAAGACAGTTGCAAGTAATCCTATTGTTGTATTAACAATAGTTTTGGCAATAATCTTTATTGTATTACTTGTTGTTCTCATCGTATTGCTAGGAAAGAAACCAGAGAAGTCAGAAGAGCTAAGTGAAAGCTACTACTAAATTCCCTTTTTTATTTTTTATTTTTTTAATTTAGTAGCTTTCTTTTTTATAAAAAGAAGGGTGATGATTAATAAGAAAATGGAGATAAAATAGATATTAAGATGGATAAAAATACAATCGAAAAAATTCAAGAACTTGCTATTGGCGGAGCACTGATTGCTGGCCTCCTCTTTTCAGGATATATTGCAGGAAGTCAATCTGATGATTTTAGAAATAAAGCAAAAACATTTAAATATGAAGAGGGAAGGTCAATTATTCGGACATATCAGCCATTGAAAAGGGATCAGATTTTTATTGAGGGTCAGACTAACAGCGGGGAGTATATAAATATTAAAAAATATCTTGATTCTATTAAAGATGCGCGGGATAGAAAACTGGAAGAAGCTAAAATTGAAAAGCTTGTTGAGTGGTAGATTTAAATTAATATTAGTCTAATTTAGATTTTACAATAAGGGATTAGAAAGATAAGATTAATAATAAAATCAAGAAAATATTTTAGTTTTACCACATACTAAAGTATGTGGTTTGTTTGGATTTTCTGGATGCATGAAAATTCCTGTTGAATATCTGGAATTTTCTGCACAGAGAATTGCAAATTCATGAGCAATTCTCTTGTGATCCAAAATTGAAAACTGTCTCTTTAACTATAACCACATAATAAATTATGTGGTTTTCAATTTATGGACATAATGTTGTTGGTGTGTGGGTATATTTGATTTAATATTCAACTGATGACCATATTAATCATCAAGTAATCGTTAGATGTTATTAATTGAATGTATTAATATTTCTACTCTTTATTTAATAAATATTTAAAAGAGCATGAGAATTTTAAAATGCATAATTTCGGAGAAAAAATCAAGAAAAGTTATAGAAGAATTATTAAAAATATGCCTTCCTCTTTAATCCACTTTTAAACTAACTATCTTGCTGATTCCGTCATGCATGCTAACCCCATAAAGATTAGTTGCTTTTGTGATTATTTCATCATTATGAGTTATTACTATATATTGCCCTTTTTGCATGTATTTTCTCAAAAGTCCTGCAAGCCTTTCTGAATTTCTTTTGTCTAAGGCAGCATCTATTTCGTCTAAGATATAGAAACAATAAGGCTTGAATTCCTGGATTGCAAATATTAATGACAAAGCTACAAGAGTTTGCTCTCCTCCTGAAAGAGAAGTAACGTCAAAGTATTTTCCGTGCCCTGTTTTTACTACTATGCCTATTCCTGCTTCAAACGGCTCTTTTGGATTTTCAAGCTCAAGAGATACTGTTCCTTTTGTGCTGAGCTGTGTGAAATTTCTTGAAAAGGTCTCATTTAAATTATTCAAGGTCTGTATGAATACTTTTTTCTTTTTTATATCTATTTCATGAATTATTTTAAGGATTCCTTGTTTTTCTTTTTCAATTATTTCTACTTTTTCTTTTATTGAATCGTATTCTTTTTTGACAGAATCGTAGACTTCTAAAGAACGCAGGTTTACAGAACCTATACTTGAAAGAATTTCTTGGGTTTTGTTAAGTTTTTCCAGCAGAGAATTTTTGTCATGAGTTTTGATAATTTCTATATTTGAAAATCCCAGCATTTCTATTTCAAGGTTTTCGTTTTCAGCATCAAATCTGGCTTTTTCTATTTTAAAATTATTAGTTTCCTGCTCTATTCCATGAATTTCTGTCTGCTTAATTAATATGACTGATTCATTTTTTCTTATTAAATCCTGAAGAGAATCTCTTTCAAAAATCATCATTTTGAATCTCTTAGTTAATTCTTCCTCCTGATATATTTTTTCAGCTAAAGATTCGTCGCTTTCTTCAAGAATGCCATTTATCTCTTTTAATTCTTCTTTTAAGTCCAGTTCTTCTCTTAAAATTTGTTTTAGAGTTATTTTTAATCTTTCAAGTTCTCTCTGTTTAAAGGAAATTTCAGAATCAACATTCTCCTGATTTCTTATGGAAATCTCCTGTACCTCTATTCTTGTTGTTTCATACCTCTGCTCTATAGTTAAGTTATCATTAAAAAAGTTTTCTAGAGAAAACCTTCTTTTTTCTAAAGCAGTAATTTCTTTTTTAATATTGTCTGTCTCTTCTTGGATGGATTTTATCTGAAATTTTTTTTCATTAATTGAGGAAAGCTTTACAAAATCTGATTCTCTTTTTTTTGTTTCTGAATTTATATGGTCTATTTCGGTGTTGGCTAAATTTATTTTTTCTTGAATTTCTGAAACACTTTTTTTAGAATGAGCAATTTTTTTAGATAAATCCTCTATCTTTGGATTTATTTCCTGATTTATGCTTTTTATATGCTCCGAGGTTACTTTGCTCTTGCATAAAGGGCAAATATCTATTTTTGCGATATCTTCTTTTAGTTTTGTTAATCTCTTAATTTCGTATTCTGAAGTGTAAGAGAATTTTTCCAGCTCTATTTGTTTTTTTGACAGCTCTAAAAGAACTCTTTTTTTTTCTGATAAATCTGCTTTTAGCTTGTTTAATTTTTCATCATCAGTTTTTCTGTCAAATAATTCATTAGTTAAATATTCTATCTGCTTTATAATTAAGTTGGATTCTGCTTGATATCTCTTCAAAAAGTTTTCCTTATCTTGAATCATTTCTTTAACTGATTTAAGCTCTGTTTTTACAGAATAAAATTTCTTTCTCTGCTGTTCAAATTCTTCTAGTTCTTTTTTCTTTTTTTCCAGGTCTTTTTGGGTTGCAATATTAGAAGAACCTTTGTTCAGCTCTTTTATTGAGAGCTCTTCTTCATTAATACTAGAAGAGACTTCTGATTTTTTCCTAGATAATGCATTTAATTTATTCTCAAAATTTTCTTTTCTAACACTCAATCCGGCTATTTCTGCCCTTAAATCAGATATTTCTTTGTTAAGCTTCTCTTGTTCAAAACCCGTAGATTTCTGTATTATTGAGTTGATAGATTGTATTTTTGATTCAATATTATTTATCAGAGTTTGGAGTTCTATGATTGATCTTTTTATTTTAGATATAGACTCGTCTCTTTTAATTATTTCAGAAACCACTCTTTCTATTTCTTTTTTCTTTTTTTCCATGTCATTATAAATAATACTGGCCTTGAATTTTTTTACATCTGCTTCTAATTTTTTAAATTTTAATGCCTGCTGCCTTTCTTTTTCAAGATTATTTAAATAAGATGTTCTCTCCCTTAAAATTGCTAGAACTTCTTTGAGTTTTTCTTCTGTTTTTTCCAATTCCCTTAGAGACTTTTCTTTTCGTAATTCATAAATTGAAATTCCTGATACTTCCTCTAAAATTTTTCTTCTATCTTCTGTGTGCATTCTTACAAAGTTTTGTATTTCTCCCTGCAGGATTATATTGAATCCGTTTGGGTCAATTCCTGCTTGAGCAAGCAAAAACAAAATCTCTTGCCTTGTTTTTGTTTCGTCATTTATCTTGTAAAGAGATTGCCCGTTTCTTCTGACTATCCTTTTTATTAAAACTTCATCTTTATTAATTTCAAATGTTTTGTCTGAATTGTCAAAAACCATTTCTACACTTGCTTCATGTGCTGGAGATGCTGCACTTGTCCCTAGAAAGATTAAATTTTTTGCTTTTGCTGCTCGCATAGATTTAATTGAAAGCCTTCCTAGAACAAAACATAGAGCATCTGATATGTTGGATTTTCCAGAACCATTTGGACCGAGAATAACATTAATCTCTGGTGTAAAAATTAATTCAGTTTTTTTTGGGAAACTTTTGAAACCATGCATCACTATTCTTTTTATATATATCATTAATTCAAAAAGAAAAACAGGTTTTTAAGTTTTAATATAATTCTTTTAGGGTTAAAACTCAAGTCTTTTTTGGCTTTCACAGGAAGAAGCTGTTTTCCATGTACTCCAAGTTTGCCTGAAAATTCCGTCTTCTTTGTATTTTGTTACAAATTTTTTAAGAAAATTCATTGTTGTTGGATCTGAACAATAACCGGAACCAATCTCTGTTCCGTATCTTTCTTTTAATTTTTCCATTTCAATTTCTCTTACTGATTTTGCAAGGATTGAAGCTGCTGAAACAGAGATGTGGTTTGCATCTGCTTTATGCTCGCAAGAAATTTCAAGATTTGAAAGATTAGAAATTTTTGTTTTTACAAAATCCTGCCATTTTGTGATGCTTACAGATGGGCAGTCAATTATAACGCTTATCTTATTGAAGCCTTTATTTATTTTGTTTATTATCTCTGCACTAGCAATAGCTTCTACATGGTTAAGATTAACACCGTGATAATTATGGCCATCAATTTCATTTGGATGAATAAGAATTATTTCAAATGCTAGGGATTTTTGTCTTATTATATCTGCAAGAAATTCTCTTCTTTTATTAGTTAATTGTTTAGAATCTTTTACTCCTAATCCCTTGAATTCTTTTTCAATTTCTTCATCGATAAGACAACCTGCTAAAACCATTGGGCCTATAACCGGGCCTCTTCCAGCATCATCTATTCCTAATTTTAACATGTAAAGTAAAACTAGATTTGGTTTTTAAATTTATATGTGGGATTTATAAATATAAGGTATTATATTATGATTATGGTGAAAGAGAAAAAACCAAAATCAAAAAAACCCTCTCGTCTTACCGCACACTAAAGTGTGTGGTTTGTTCGTTGGGTTTTTAGGATACAGAAAACAACAGATAGTTGCAAAGCAACTATCTACTGCCTAAAGGCAGTAGTTTAATTTGTTTTCTGTATAAGAATAAGTGGGAAAAATGAGTTGAAAAAGTGGTTTGAATTAATAGTAAGTTCGAATCATATTCGTATAAATAAGGCAAAGTTTTTTTAAAGAAACATTTATAAGTAAATTTAGGAGTATAATTATGGCGGGGATACCCCAAGGTATCCAGGTATAGCGGGATGGAGCAGCCTGGAGTGCTCGCGAATTTATTTAGGCAAATATATGCTATAAATAATGCGAAGGGCCCATAACCTCGAGGTCGTGTGGTTCAAATCCCACTCCCGCTATTTTTTGTTTTGATAAAATGGCTAAAGAAACTTCAAAAAAATACAAACAAGAAAAATTCTTGAATGTTCCGAATAGCTTGACTCTTTTAAGACTTTTATTGACTTTTATAATAATTTATATGTTATTTACAGGAATTTCAAGAGTTTGGGTAGTAGCCATATTTATTATTGCTGCAATGTCTGACTATTTTGATGGAATTTTTGCAAGAAAACTTAAGCAAACAACTAGGATAGGGGCAAGAATGGATCAAGCAGTAGACAGGGTTTTTACAATTTCAATAATAATAGTTTTGTTATTCTTAGCTCTTAATAGTCCTGATAAAATAGAACAATTATGGCTGTTATTTTTAGTTTCTTCAAGAGAAATTTTTGGTTTGCCTGGTTTTTTAATCAGTATAATAAGAGGTGTTGATACTTATAGAGTTAAATTCATAGGAAAGATTACAATGTGGGTGGAGAGTATTGCTTTAGGAGCAATAATTCTTGAAGCAAGTTTTGTCTGGTATTTAGCAGTTCCTGCATTTGTAATCGGAGCAATTGCAGGATTAGACTATACCTTAGATTCAGTTAAGTAATTATCTGGTTTTTCTATATTTGCTGATTATTTTTGTATAATATTATCAAAAAAACCCTCTCGTCTTACCACACACTAAAGTGTGTGGTTTGTTCGTTGGGTTTTTAGGATACAGAAAACAACAGATAGTTGCAAAGCAACTATCTACTGCCTTTAGGCAGTAGTTTAATTTGTTTTCTGTATTATAAAATATAAATAATTAAAAAGAAATAAAATTATACAAAAATAATGAGTTGGTCAAAGTTAGAAAAATGCTTAAAAAAAGCTACAGAACAATATATTGAACTGCAAAGAAGAGCAAGAACATTTGACTCTATAAAAACAAGTGAAAGGATTATTAAAGTTGGTGAAGAAGAGAAAATTGTTAATGTTGGGGATGAAATGCCAATTATGACTTATTTGGGGGTTGCCTTGGTTAGAGTTTATGATATTCGGATAGGAGAAAGGGGAATTATAGAGTTTGGAGTTGGAAATGAAACTCTCCCAATATTAGAATATATCAAAAAAGAAGATTTTTATTATGATTGGCCAGCTTAAAACTGCGCTTAACCCTACTCCAATTTTGAGGCGAATCGTAAAGTTAAGCGCCCAGTGCAGGAATCGAACCTGCGGGTCCCGAAGGACTATGGTTAGCAACCATATGCAATACCACTATGCGAACTGGGCATAAATTTAGAATGAATAATAGATATATAAAATTAACTTATATAAAAGGTTAAATAATTATCTTAGGAGCAGAATAGATAACACCCATAATAAATATAATCCTTATTATTAATATTGATAGAGAGGATTATTCGATTAAGATTAAATTTAACTTATTGTAATAAACTGGACAAGATTAATTAGTAACTGACATCTATTAATTATAATTGGAATTAAACCATTATATCTATCTTGATTTATCCCCAATTTATCTTAAAAAAATAAAGAATATCCTTATTCTCAAAATAATCTTTTATCTTTTTGACTATAAGAATTATTAAATAAAACAAACAATCTATTTAGAGCTAACTTAAATTAATTCAACATCCAAGTAGGATATTGTCTTTTTCTTTTTAAAGATTCAACAAATTCTTTTCCATATTCTTCTTAATTAAAAATAAAGATTTATCTATTCCATATAATTTTAATAGTTCTGCTTCTTGTTCTGTTATCTCTCCATCAATCCTTCCTAATTCAAAAAAATTATCATACATTTTTATTAAATCTCTGTTATCAAAATAAATATTTATCCCTCTCGCTAAAGCAAGTTTTTTATAACACTTATGAAAATCTCCTGCTTCTTTACATTTCACACTTTCAGCAAGAAGTTCAAATGCAAGTGAGCTAAAGTCAGCTTTACTCGAAATATCCATTTTATATTTTTACCATATTATTTAATTTATTTTAATCCCCCTAAACTTAGAAAAAGAGGTATATAAATGTTACCACTATAAAATAATCTTAATCCCATTATCCTTATTTTTTATTTCACTTCTGAAGTTCTTGCTATTCTAAGGTTTCTCTTCTTTAATAAACTATAGGAAAAAACATTAATTTCCGTATACTTTCTTCTGTTATTTCCTAATAATCAAATAACTAACGACTTCCGATTATTAAAGTTATTTGATATAACTAATTGTTGCCTGGCTTCTGCACTTCCAATTCATTTCCAATCAAGAATAATAAGACCAACATCTTCAATTGTTTTTAAAATCGCTTCCTATAATATTTATTCATCTACAAGCAAAACAAAATTTATCTCTGCCGGACTTTTTAGCTTTATATAATGCTTTGTCAGCTCCTTCCATTAATTTCCTTTTACTATCTCCTTTTTTGAATTCTGTAATTCCTGCACTAAATGTAATCTTGTATTTTTTAAGAAATTTATCATTATGCACTTTTTTTATAAGCCTTTTTACAAATTGCTTGGCTTTTATAAGACTGGTTTCTGGAAGAAGCAAAACAAATTCTTCCCCACCAAATCTTGCAAAAATATCTGATTTCCTTGTTTCATCCCTTATAGCATTTGCAAATTTTTTTAGAATATCATCTGCTTTTAAATGTCCGTATTTGTCATTTATTTTTTTGAAGAAATCTATATCAAGTATAATTAAGCTTAATTTTTCCTGACCTCTTTTTGCTTTTTCTATTTCCATTTCTATGACATCATTGAAAAATTTGATATTATAAATTCCTGTCTTCTCATCGTGAGTCGCTGCTTCATAAAGCAGAGAAATTGACTGATCCATTAATTCAAACATTTCCCATATTTTTTTTCTGAAACTTGGATCAATGGGAGATATTATTTTTTTATTTAGCTTTTTCATAATTAAATAAAGAATAAATATTATATAAAACTATCACTCTAAATTTATGTCAAGAACCATACAATAAATTGTATGGTGTGTCTGGTTCTTGAGCATGCTCAAGAATTGTTTTTATTTTCTCACGAACTAAAGTAGGGAGTTTACATAAAAAACAATTCTTGACATACTAATAATTTATTTATTAATGTTGCTTGTTCTTTTGTATCTTATTGGATTTTTATCCAAAACATCTGTAACTTGTTTTCTCTGTTCGCTATTTCCAAGCCCTTTCCAATCCAATAAAACTAAATCTACTTCTTCTACAGTTTTGTTTAATGCTTCGTGAATCATTTCTTCATTTAATGGAAGTTTATATAATGGAATTATATGGGATAGAGCTACATTAGAGTTTAGCTGAATTTTATTAAAACTTGGGCAGTAATGCGGGCCTCCGATTCCTACTGCAATCTCATTGTAGGGATTTTCTTTAAATTCCCTTATTGTATCTGAAATTGTTTTAGCAATAATAAATGCTGATTTTCTGTCTCTCCATTCATTTGCTGTTGAACCTATTTCAATATAAACGCAGGGTTTGTCTACTAAAGGGCCATGATGAGTGCATTCAAGAGTTATTTCATAATTTTTCAAATTAAATTTTTTTGCATTTTCATTTAGTTTTTGAAAAAGCTGTTTTTGAAATTGTGCTGAACTCACGCATATTTTTCCTGGTTCTCCTCCAAAATCTGCACTCCTCCAATTCCCAGGAGCGTGTATAGAAAGAGTTTTTTTCTGCTCCTTGGATTGATGTTTTGAAGCAAAAATAATAAAATCAAATCTTTTTATTTTATCCATATCTATATTCTCTGTATAAACTGTTTCGCCATTCATTAAATAAAAATTGAAATTTCCAAATTGGGATAATTGGGTTGTTATATTTATTCCTGCTGTGTCCTGCTTGCTGGCAATTATCAAGTATTTTTGAAACATAAAACTTGTACGAATTAGATATTTTTAAGTTTATTGTTAATAGTTTTCAAATTCTTTTTTGAATCATATGTAATATTTTTTAAGTTTTTAACTTAGATTAATTTAATGGTTCTTGCTAAGTCTAAGAAGTTCTTCGTAGTCTTTTATAAGACTTTGATACCCTTTATCATACTCTTTTGATTCTTGATCTGTAAAAACCCATAAAAAGATGGTTTAAAAATATTTGCAAAAATATAAAAAAGCAAAATCCATTTAAATCTATGGAAGATGTGTTTAAAATAGCTATTGGAGCAGTTATTTTAGTATTTGGTTTTTATATTGGAAATTTCCTTGCAAGGGTTACAAAAGAGGAATTAAAGAAAAATCAGAAGTTATTCAGATGGGTTATTATTTTTTCTTTATTAGTCGGGTTTGTGGTTTTGTTTTTTATGAATGATACAATAATGTTTAGTTCTTTTTTTATTGCAATAGTTACCAGCAGGTGTCTTAATACATCAAGATTTGCATTTTATGTAAACTCCTTACTTTAGTTCGTGAGAAAGGAAAAGCAAATCTTGAGTGTGCTCAAGAACTAGAAGAACACGCTATACATCTCAAAAATCAAAGATTTTTGATGACTGTCAGGAATTTACATTCCTGAAGCTTTAGTGTATAGTTCTTGACATATTTAGATAAGCTTTAAAACCAAGAAATTTCTCTTATTTCTATGCTTTACTTAATTGGATTGGGGTTAGATGAAAAAGGCATTTCCTTAGAAGGAATGGATATTCTAAAGAGATGCAAGAAGATATATTTGGAAAATTATACTGCGGATTTCCCTTATTCTACCGGGGTTTTGAAAGAAATATTTGACAGGAAAATAATAGATGCTGATAGAGAATTTATTGAATCATTTGAAATTATTGAAGAAGCAAGAAAAATTGACATTGCATTGCTGGTTTATGGAAGCCCTTTAACCGCTACAACGCATATTTCCTTATTAGATGAAGCGAAAAAGTCAGATGTAAAATACAGAATTATTTATTCTGCTTCTGTTATTGATAGTGTTGCTGAAACTGGTTTGCAATTGTATAAGTTTGGAAAAACAACAAGCATGCCTAAATGGCAGGAAGATAGGAATTTCACTCCTGATAGTTTTATGGAAGTTGTTAAGGAGAACCAATCAATAGACGCGCATACTTTAATATTAATTGATATTGGATTGGAATTTCATGATGCTTTAACTCAATTAAAAGAAGCGTCAAAGAAACACAATTTTAAATTAAATAGGATTGTTTTATGCCAGACATTAGGAACAAGAAATAGAAAAATATTTTATAAAAAGGTTAAGGATTTTGAGGAGTTTGATAGCGTGAGAAAACCTTTTTGTATGATAATCCCTGGAAAATTGCACTTTCTTGAAGAAGAATTTTTGAATGGGCTGTAAAATTAAAATCAAAAAAACCCTCTCGTCTTACCGCACACTAAAGTGTGTGGTTTGTTCGTTGGGTTTTTAGGATACAGAAAACAACAGATAGTTGCAAAGCAACTATCTACTGCCTTTAGGCAGTAGTTTAATTTGTTTTCTGTATAAAATAGAGAACATGTTTAGATTTGATAAAAAAGAGATGAAAATTTTGAATGGTTTGAATACTCCTAAAAAAATTCAGGATTATCTCAATAGTTTAAAGACTAATTTTGAGTTGAAAGGAGAAACTTGTTTTTCTCCTAGAATGGTTTTAAAAAATAAAACATGCCATTGTTTTGAAGGAGCTTTATTGGCTGCGACTGCTTTAAGAATTCATGGACAAAAACCATTAATAGTTGATATGGTTGGAACAAAAGATGACTGGGATCATATAATTGCTGTTTTTAAGAAAAATGGGAAATGGGGGGCAATATCAAAAACAAATCATGGGGTTTTAAGATACAGAGAGCCAGTATATAGAGATATTAAAGAATTGGTTATGAGTTATTTTCATGAATACTTTGATAAAAAAGGGAGAAAAACATTAAGAGGGTTTTCAAATCCCGTAGATTTATCTAGGTTTGATAGATTAAACTGGATGACTTCTGAAGAAGATGTTTGGTATATTCATGATTATCTTGAAAATATTAAACACAATAAAATTTTAACTGGGAAACAAATTTCTGGATTAAGAAAAGCTGATGAATTTGAAATAAAAATTGGAAACATGATTGAAGAAAAAGAACCTAAAGGCTATAAACCCGGTTTTGGAGGGTGAAATTATATTTTTAATAATTAATACTAAAGCCTCAGACATCAAATAATTCTTTATATAACTCTACTTTTGCTCTATCAATATCTGGGTCAGCATAATTTATATTGTTTGTTTCACACCAAGACCTATCATAAAGAGCGTCAATTAATTCTGAACTAAAATCTTTTTTTGCAGATGCTGAAAGATTACTTAAAAAATCATTTATATTTTCTTTTGTAATTTCAGATAAGCCTATTACCATTAAATAAATCAAATTAAGATGTTTTTAAGGTTTACTATTGGAATGTTTAAACATCAGAATTCCACTCGTCTTTGACGAGTGGTTTAAATCATTCGTGGAATTCTGTGTACTCAAGAACCATAAACAAGTGGATTTTCATGCCACCAGTCTTGGACTGGTGGTTCTTGACATTTAGTCATATTTTTAAATGAGCAAGGGTAAATTATAATAGAGTATAAGAAAATGTATGATTTTAAACAAGTAGAGCAAGAAGCAAGAGAAATTTGGAAAGCTCATAAAAAAGAAATAAAAAAAGCTATACAAGATAGAAAAGGAAAGCCATTATTTTCTTTTTTAGAGGGGCCTCCAACTGCAAATGCTCCTCCTGGACTGCATCATTTAGAAGTCAGGACTTTTAAGGATATAATATGCAAATTTAAATATATGCAGGGATTTTCTGTTCCTAGAAAAGGCGGGTGGGATTGCCATGGTTTGCCTGTTGAAGTTCAAGTAGAAAAAACTCTTGGATTAAAAGACAAAAAAGATATTTTTAATTATGGTGTGAATAAATTTATAGAAAAAGCGAGGGATAGTGTTTTTTCAAATATTGAAGAGTGGAATAAATCTACAGAAGAACTAAACTATTGGGTTGATTTAGAAAATCCTTATGTAACTCTAGAAAATAATTACATTGAAAGTGTCTGGTGGAGTTTGAAAGAATTATATAAGAAAAATTTGTTATATGAAAATTATAAAGTTGTTCCTTTTTGCCCTAGATGTGGTACTCCTTTATCCAGCCACGAGGTTGCCCAAGGATATAAAGAAGTAAAAGAAGAATCTATTTATGTTGCTTTCAAGGTGAAAGGAAAAGATAAAGAGTATGTATTAGCGTGGACAACAACCCCATGGACTTTGCCAGGAAATGTTGCACTTGCTGTTGGAGAAAAAATAAAATATGTTAAAGTAAAATTAAATAGCGGAGATAGTTTAATTTTAGCAAAGGAAAGACTTGGTATTTTAAAGGGTGAGTATAAATTTGAAAAAGAATTTTTTGGAAAAGAGCTGATAGGAATGAAATACGAACCTCTGTATGACATTAAAGAAACTCAAAATGAAAACTCCCATAAAATAATTTCAGCGAATTTTGTTACAACAGAAGATGGAACAGGAGTCGTTCATACTGCGGTAATGTACGGGGAAGATGATTATAATATTGGAATAGAAGCTGGTTTGCCAGCGGTTCATACTGTTGGAGAGGATGGAAAGTTTTTAAAAAATGTTCCTTGGTTTAAAGGCAGGTTTGTAAAAGAGGCTGAAAAAGATATTATAGATGATTTGAGAAAAAGGCATTTGCTGTTTAAGACAGAAAAAATATCTCATGATTATCCGTTCTGCTGGAGATGTGATAGTCCTTTGATATATTATGCACTTACTTCTTGGTTTATTAGAGTTTCAGAGATAAGAGACAAGTTAATGAAATCTAATAAAAAAATAAATTGGTATCCAGGACATATTAAAGAAGGAAGATTTGGAAAATGGCTTGAAGGAGCAAAAGATTGGTCTTTGTCGAGATTTAAATTCTGGGGGACTCCTCTTCCTATATGGAGATGCGAGTGTGGAGAAGAAAAAATTATAGGAAGTATTGAAGAATTGAAAAAAGAAGCAATTAAACTTCCAAAAGGAAAAATAGATTTGCACAAGCCATGGATAGATGAAGTAAGATTTAAATGCAGTAAATGCAAAGGAAAAATGAACAGGATTCCTGATGTGATAGATTGCTGGTATGATTCAGGAAGCGCCGGTTTTGCACAGTTCCATTATCCTTTTGAAAATAAAAAAGAATTTGAAAGCAGATTTCCTTATGATTTTATTTCTGAAGCTATTGATCAGACAAGAGGATGGTTTTATACTATGCATGTTTTAGGAGTTATTTTATTTGAAAAACCTACTTATAAAAATGTAATATGTGCGGGCCATATTGTTGATGAAAAAGGAGAAAAAATGTCAAAATCTAAGGGGAATGTAATAAAACCAAGGGATATAATGGACAAAACAGGAGTAGATGCTGTAAGACTGCAGTTCTGCACAAGTGATGCAGGAAATTTCAAGAGATTTTCTTATGACTTAATGAAAGAATCTGTAATTCCATTTTTGACTGTTTTGTATAATCTGAACAATTATTATAAGCAAATGGACAGCAAAAAAACAAAGCTAAGAATAGAAGATAAATGGATATTAAGCAGATTAAATTCTATAATTGAAGAAACTACAAAAGAATTAGAAAATTATTCTCTTGACAAGCCGTTTCAATCGATAATAAATTTTGTTGTTAATGATTTCTCAAGAAATTACATAAAAATGACTAGAGATAGAAATGACAATAAAGAAATTGTTGGAGAAATACTGGAAAAGACAGCATTAATCTTAGCTCCTTTTGCTCCTTATATAAGCGAGTATATTTATAAAAATTTCAGCAAGAATTCAGTGCATTTATCTTTTTGGCCTAAAACAGAGAAAAAAAGGATAAACAAAAAACTTGAAAAAGAGTTTGAAATAATCTTAAAGGTAATTGAGGCGGGATTAAAAGAAAGGGATAAAGCAGGAATTGGATTAAAATGGCCTTTAAGCAGAACAATAATAACTGCTGATGTAAATTTAAACAAAGAACTGCTAGAAATCATTAAAAATCAGCTAAATGTCAAGAAAATAGAAATAAAAAAAGGAAAAGAATTTAGAGTTAATCTTGATACAAAAATGACTCCTGAATTAGAATCTGAAGGATATGCGAGGGAAGTCTCCAGAAAAATACAGGATTTCAGAAAGAATTTAGAATTTAATAAAAAGAATATTATAAGATTAATCATTTGTGTCGACGATAATTTGGAAAAAATGCTCAAAACTCAGGAAAATTTTATAAAAAATAGAACTAATTCAAAAACCCTAGAAATTGTTACAACTGTTAAGGAAAGATTTAAAAACAGCATAAGCTTTAAAATTAAAAATAAGAGTGTAGTGGTATCTTTAGAGAGAGTAACCACCAATAAGTAATCTAAATCATTCACTCTTAGAGCATAACAATGTTTAAAAATAAAAAAAGGTGTAATAAAGCATGATAGTAAAGGAAGAATTTTTAAGCAGGTTGAGAAAAATTTTCGATCTGAATCTTTACGAGGTGAAAGTATGGACTGCGCTTCTTTCCAGAGGAACATCTACTGCAGGAGAATTGAGCAATATTTCTGATGTACCTCGTTCAAGAACTTATGATATTTTAGAAAGTTTAGAAAAAAAAGGATTTATTGTCATGAGATTAGGAAAGCCTATCAAGTTTGTGGCTCTCAAACCTGAAGAGGTTGTTGAAAGAGTAAAGAAAAATTTAGTAATTGGTGCTCAGGAAAAATCCAAAAGATTAGAAAAATTAAAAGGCGATGAAGTTCTTGAAGAACTCAGTACTTTATTCACTCAAGGTGTAAAATTTGTTGAACCTTCTGATTTAAGCGGAAGTTTGAGAGGAAGACAAAATATTCTTAATCATTTAGATATGCTGATAAGAGATGCTGAGAAAACAGTAACTATTGTAACTACTAAAGAGGGTTTAAACAGAAAAATGGAAGCTTTAATGCCTAGTTTAGAAAAGGTTAGGAAAAGAGGAGTTATTGTTAGAGTTGCTGCTCCAATAGATGCAACAAATATAAAAATTGCAAAAGAAATGAAAAGGGTTGCAGATGTAAGAGATATGCAGAGTATAAAAGCAAGATTTGTAATTGTTGACAGCAATCAAATAATGTTCATGCTTTTAGATGATGAAAAATTCCATCCTAATTATGATATTGGTGTATGGATAAATACAGAATTCTTTGCTCGAACTTTAGAGCAGTTATTTGAATTGGCTTGGAAAGAAATGAAGCCAGTGAAGTAAATATATTTTCTCTCACCATGTCGAAAATTAGTTCACAACAAGTTGCTCAAAGAACATGGCTTCGAAATCTACGCTGTCAGATTTCTGCGCTTAATTTTAGTTAAAGCGAAAATCCAAGCGAGGCAGGATTTGAGCTATCAAATATGAATGAAATGAACTAATTTATACGTAAAATAATGGCGATATATGTCATGAACTCATACATTTTCTCCAACCACAATTAATTTAAATGAACTTTCTTAAAATTTGTAATGGGAATATATACTACTTTCAGCGCAAGTTTTGACAGAAACATACAAAAATATTGCGATGAAACACGAGAATGTTTAGAGCGAGAAAATCTAGATGAATTTTTTATTTCTCTTAATAAAGCAAAAAGAGAAATAGATGAACTGCCTCATCCAAGAAATGAAGAAGAAACAGTGCTTAAGGCGATATCAGTAATTGATGCTTATAAAAGAATTTTTGGGGTTGTATTAGAAAGTAAAGAGAGAATAAATAGGATGGCAAATATTGAAAAAACTATTATTGAAAAGATAATCCAAGAAAGAAGAGAGGAATATAAAAGTGTTAATATAAAATTATCCTTAAGCGAGCGAAGTCTAGCTGGACAATTTTCTATATTATTAATTGAGTGTTCTAGGTTAGAAGGGGTTGAACAAAGATATGAAGAAAATGAAAAGAAATATTGCCAATTAGAGGGAATAATAGGGGAATTAAACGACAAAATTTGGCAATTAGAAGAGAAAGATTCGTATTTAGAAAATTTAAAAAATATGCTGTAATATAGTTCTCTCTATTATCCACAAAAATAAAAAATAAAAAGTTTAAAATTCTTTTTAAAAAATAAAAATTAATAAAAAATGTATTTTGTTTAGCTGAATTTATGAGCTAATGCCAGAATCAAGCTTAATAGTGTTGTTAGAACTACTATCCACCCAGCAAACGGAACAACTGATTCTATGTAAGGAATTGTCAAAGTTCCTGCAATCATGCCAAATCCTACTGCAAGAGACACTAAAACTCCTGTAAACCATGCTACAAAGCCCAATAGCGATTGAAGTCCACCTTTTTTTGCCATTTTACACCTCCTTTTTTTAATGGTAATTATGATTTTATTAGGAAAAATTGCTTTAAATAAGTTTTGTTTTTGTTTTACACATCACATTTTTTCTAATGGTTCAATTCCTAATAAAAAAAGACAATTTTTTAAAATTTGCTGGAAAGAAGCAACTAATAGCAATCTAAATTGCTCTTTTTCAGAACCAATTACAGGGCATTCGTGATAAAACTCATTAAAAATTTTTGAAAGCTGGTAAGAATAGTTTGCAATGAAAGAAGGATTTAATTGTGTGAAAGATTTTTTCGCTATTTCTGGGAATTGGGAAAATTTTTTTATTAATTCTATTTCTTTGTTGTCTAAATCTGAAATAGAAATATTTCTTTTATTTGTTTTTGCTTTTTTTATTATTGAGTTTGCTCTTGCATAACTATACTGTAGATAAGGGCCTGTATCCCCCTCAAAAGAAACAAATCTTTTTATATCAAACATTATATTGTTGCTTCTGTTATTTTTTAAGTCTCCGTAAAAAATTGCAGCGATTGCAACTTTCAAAGCTCTCTTTTCTAATTCTATTTTGGAAATCTTTGGATATCTTTTTTTTATTTCTTTTTTTGCTAAATCCATTGTTTCATCCAAAACATCTTCCATAAAAATTGTTTTTCCTTTTCTTGTTGCAAATTTTTTACCATCTTTATCTAAATACAATCCATGACTGACATGAATGCAGTTTTTACTCCAATCATAACCTAATAATTCCAAAAGCTTGAAGAGCTGCCTGAAATGAAGAATTTGCTCTTGGCCTACCTCATAAACCATTTTTTCAAAATGGTATTTTTTGAATCTGTCAACTGCAGCAGCAATATCTCTCGTCAAATAAATTGTTGCTCCATCGCTTTTTTCTATTATTGCTGTACTTAAACCAAATTCCTCTAAGTCGGCAATTAAAGCTCCTTCACTCTCTTTAATTATTTTTTTCTTTAACAATTCATCAATAATTGCAATCAAGGAATCATTGTATTCAGATTCTGCAGAATAAACATCAAACTTTATCCCTAAAACTCTATAAATTTTCTCAAAATTCTTTAAACTCGCTTCCTTGAATTTTTTCCATAACATTAAATTTTCTTTGTTCCCTTTTTCCAACTCCTGAAACTCCTGCCTTGCTTTTTCTTCATATTGTTTTTTGTTTGCTTTTATATAAATTTCAAGCATGTGCTTTATTGCGTTTTTTGAATTTAATTTTCTAGCATTTCCAAATTTTTTATAGCCCAAAATCATTTTTCCGAACTGGGTCCCCCAATCCCCTAAATAGTTCATCCTTATTATTTTATATCCTTCAAATTCTGAAATTCTTGACAAAGAATTTCCTATAATTGTTGACCTTAAATGACCTATGCCAAATGGCTTTGCTATATTTACAGATGAAAACTCTACAACAATTATTTTGCCTTTTCCAATATCAGTTTTTCCGTAATTTTCTTTTTCTTCTAAAATTTTTAATATTAGACTTTTAGCCATTTCTTTTCTATCTAAGAAGAAATTCACATATGCTCCTTGAGATTGTATATCTTCAAATTGTTCTGGAATTTTTTTTATATTTTTTCTAACTTCAACAGCTATCTCTTCTGGGGCCATTTTTAATAAACCTGCAAGAAAAAAACAAGGAAAAGCATAATCTCCCATTTCAGCTGATGGAGGGATCTCTATAAGCGTGATTATTTCCTCTTTTTTCAGCTTTAAATTCAGAGATTTAGCTGATTTTAATATAAGTTCTGCAACGAGTTCTTTCATGAGTATTTAAAATAAAAAAGATTAATAAATGTTGTTCTCCTGATACATTCATGGGAAATAAAGAAAACAGGGAGTTTTTTAATTTCCCTTTTTATGGAATTAGTTAAGAAAATGGAAAAGTATGATTTGATTATAATTGGTGCAGGGCCTGCAGGACTTACTGCAGGCATTTATGCTGTGAGAAGCGGTTTAAAAACTGCTATTATCAGCAAAGACATAGGCGGAACTGCAAATAAAATTCTAATGCTTGAAAACTGGCCTGGATTTAAGGGGAAAGGGGCTAAACTTATGAAACAGATGTATGAACACTTAAATGGTTATAAAGAAGCAAATATAATTATTGGGGAGGCTAATGTAATTGAAAAAAAAGAAAAAGGATTTGTTGTCAAAACTAGAAAAGGAAGCTATGAATCAGATACTTTAATAATTACGACAGGAACAAGAAGAAGAACTCTTAATATAAATGGAGAAAATAAATTTATTGGAAAGGGTGTGAGTTATTGTGCAACTTGTGATGCAATATTTTTTAGGAATAAAACTGTTGCAATAATTGGGGGAAGTGATTGCGCTGCTATTTCTGCTCTGGCATTGTCAGATTTAGCAAAAAAAGTTTATGTCTTTTATAGAAGAGAAAAATTGAATTGTGAAAAAATAACTCTTGAGAGACTGAAAAAGAGGAAAAATATAGAAATAATTTATAATGCAATACCTAAAGAAATTTTAGGCAAGGATAGTGTAGAGTCTATTAAAGTTGATGTTAAAGGAAAAGAAGAAGTTGTTAAATTAAATGGAATTTTTATTGAGATTGGAAATATACCGATGAAAGAACAAGCGAATATTTTGGGTTTAAAGGTAAATAAGAAGGGGTATATAATTGTTAATAAAAAAATGGAGAGTTCTATTCGCGGGGTTTATGCTGCAGGAGATGTAACTAATTTTCCTCTGAAACAGGTCATAGTTGCATCGAGTCAAGGAGCAATTGCTGCTAAAAATGTTTATGAGTGGATAAGCAAAAATAGATGAAAAGATTTGGATGTCAAGAACCATGCACTTAAAGTGCATGGTTTGCTCGAAGCTTAGAGTCTGAAAAAATCTTTGATTTTTGAGTTTTGTGACAGAAAACAAAAACAATTGTTTTTGCTTTTTATATTATATCGTGTTTCCAAACTTTTCTGCCCATTTTGTCAATGGTTTAAATGTATTAATGATTTCCTTACCTGAATCAGTTAAGTAATAATCTACTCTTGGAGGAATTTCATTAAATTTTTCTCTACCAACTAAACCTGCTTTTTCAAGTTCCTTTAATCTTTTGGATAAAGTCCTGGTGCTTATGGGTTTTAATTCTTCTAATAATTGATTAAATCTTTTTTTACTGAAATCATTATTAAACTGTCTTAAAATAAGAAGATTCCATTTCATGCTTAATACTTTTATTATCTTTCCAATAGGACAGGATTCGTCCATGTTAATTCTATTAATTTACTTTTGGATACTATAAAGTTTATATACCTATAATTTATTAATGTTAGTATTAATACTTTAAAAAGGTTACTAAGATGGAAGAAAAAAACATATACGAAGAAGATAAAAATAATTTTAAAATAAGCAAGGTTAGGACATGGCAAATAATTTCTGGAGTTTTATTTATTGCATTAATGATTTCTTTGTTTATGGGGTTTAAAGGAGGAGTTACTGGAAATGTTATTTCAGAAAATGAAGCGGGGGCGTCTCTTGTTAGTTATCTTAATGCACAAACAGGGGGAGGAGTTGAATTTGTTTCCTCTGCTGACAAAGGAAATTTGTATGAAATAAGTGTGTCTTATCAAGGACAAAATATTCCGGTGTATATCACAAAGGATGGAGAATATTTCATTCAAGAAATAAATCCCATAACTGGAGAAGTTATCAAAGATAATTCTATTGCAACATCTAATTCTATTGTGGATATAAATATGGAAACATTAATTGACGATGACGCAGTTAAAGGAGATGATAATGCTCCTGTAATAATGGTAGAGTTTAGTGATTATGAATGTCCTTATTGTGGAAGACATTTTGAACAAACCTATTCTCAAATAATTCAAGAATATGTTGATACGGGGAAAGTTAAATTAGTCTTTAGAGACTTTCCATTAAGTTTTCATCCAAATGCTCAAAAAGCAGCAGAAGCAGCAGAGTGTGCTGGAGAACAAAATAAGTATTGGGAGATGCATGATAAATTATTTGAAAATCAACAAGCATTGAGTGTTAAGGATCTAAAACAATATGCAAAAGAAATTGGATTAAACACAGCTAAATTTAATAGTTGCCTTGATTCTGGGGAAATGGCATCTGAGGTTTCAAAGGATATGCAAGATGGACAAGCAGCAGGAATAAGCGGAACACCAGGTTTTATTATTAATGGACAGTTAGCATCTGGAGCTCAACCATTTAGTGTATTTAAACAAATTATTGATCAGGAGTTGAATAAATAAAATGGACATTTGGAAAAGTCCTTGGACATATCTAGTATTAATTCTAATAGTGATAGGATTATTTTTTGTTTATAAAAATATTACAGGAAATGTGGTTAAGTCAGGAGAATACGACGAATTTGCAAAATATTTAACTGAACAGGGGGTTAAGATGTATGGAACTGAATGGTGTCCTCATTGTAAAAATCAAAAAAAGCTTTTTGGTTCTTCTTTCCAATATATTGATTATATCGATTGTGATAAAAACAGTCAAGAATGTTCCAATGCTAGAGTAACAGGTTACCCTACCTGGAAAATAAATAATAAAAATTATCCTGGAGAACAGTCTCTTGAAAGATTGGATCAATTGAGTGGATATAATCAAACAATATGATTTCTTTAGTTAATCTTGTTACAGAAATTTTATCCTCATTAACTTTAATAGGGGATGTTTTGTTAATTTTTTTAGTATATAAAATTTTAACTAAGAAAGATATTAAGAATAATTTTTTAAATAAAAATGGTTTGCTCTTTGCATTCATTGTTGCACTGATTGCTACATGTGGAAGTTTATTTTTTTCAGAAATTGCAGGTTATATTCCTTGTAAATTATGTTGGTATCAAAGGATATTCATGTATCCTTTGCCAATTTTGCTTGGAATGGCGTTACTTAAGAAAGATAATAAAATTAGTCATTATATAATTCCACTGGGCATATTTGGAGGAATTATCTCTATTTATCATTATAGCACCCAGATATTAAAGAATTCGGCTATTTGTTCTGCAGAAAGTTCAACATGTGCATCAAGAATATTTATTTCATATGGATATATAACCATTCCCATCATGGCATTAACGGCGTTTGCATTAATAATTATTTTAACCTATTTTACGAATAGAAGTGAAAGGAGGTCTAAAAATGAGTAAAAAGTTAATTTTAGGACTTTTAGTCTTAATAGTATTGATGATTGTAGTTCTTGGAATTACAAAAATGTTTAATTCTTCTTCAGCAACAACAGGAAATGCTATAAAAGAAGATACATCAACTGCTCCTGTTAAAGAGTTTGTAATGGAATCTTTTTATGATGATAAAGGGATTTGGTTTTCACTTAAGGAAATAAGTGTTAATAAGGGAGATTTAGTAAGAATTAAGATTACAAATATTAAAGGCATGCATGATTTTAAGATAGATGAATTTGGAGTATATTCTGAGACCCCTCTTAATCAAGAAACTATCATTGAATTTACAGCAGATAAATCTGGAGAATTCATTTACTACTGCACTAAACTTGGACATAGACAAAAAGGGCAGTGGGGAACACTTAAAGTAATTGGGTAAAAAGTTACTATGAATAATAAAATATTGCCTTATCTTTTTTTTATTTTTTTAAGTTTCTTTATAGTAATTTTTACTTATATAGTTTTCAAACCAGTTATCTCTGAAGATGCTTCAATTAATCTAGTCTTATATTCAATTGGAAAATTAGCAGGCTTAATTGGATTCTTATTCCTTTCCACCTTAATAATATCCGGAGACACAGCAAGATTTTTTGACAAATACCTTGGAATGGATAAAATAATTAAATTCCAGAGAAAATTTGCGCTAGTAACTTCTATTTTTGTATTATTACATCCAATATTTTTTATATTATCCAATAAAATTTATTTAAATTACCTAATCCCAAGATTTATAGCTCTTCCTTTCGCTTTGGGAACAATTTCACTCTATATTTTTGTTATTGTAGAAATTTCTTCAATTTTATACAAAAGAATATCTTATGATGTCTGGCAGTATCTTCATATTTTAACCTACACCCTATTCTTTTTAGGTTTGTATCATGCTATAAACCTTGGTTCTGACACTGGAAATATTTTTATTAGATCAATATTTGGCATTCTTTTAATTGGGGTAATAACTGGTGGAATTTACAGAACCTATTATAAAATTAAATATCGGAAATTTAAATGCTATGTTAAAGAAATAAAATTGGAAACTAAAGACACTTTTACCCTAATATTAAAACCAAACAAGAAGCTTAATTTTAAAGCAGGTCAATTCTGCTTTTTAAGACTGAATAAAGATAAGCTCTATGCAAGACATCCATTCACTATGTCTAGTCCTCCTGAAGAGGAAAATTTGCACTTCACAATAAAATTAACTGGTAAATTTACGAAAGCAGCATCTGAGTTAAAGAAGGGTGAAGAAGTGATTGTTGATGGACCATTTGGAATATTTAATCTTCGAGATAATAAAGAGAATTTAGTATTTCTTGCAGGTGGTGTGGGTATTACGCCTTTTATGAGTATAATAAAAAATAAATTGGAGCATAAAGAAAAACAAAATATCCTTTTGTTGTATGGTTCTAATACAAAAGAAGACATAATTTTCAAAGACGAATTGGATAAAATAAAAGAAAAATGGCTCAAAAAAATATATGTATTAAGCCAAGACAATTCTCATTATGAAATGTATGAAAAAGGGTATATTAACAAAGAAATAATCAAAAAGTATGTTAAAGATATGAAAAATTCATTATTTTATATTTGCGGTCCAGAACCAATGAAGGTATTATGTAAAAATGAATTGAAAGTTTTGGGTGTTAGTAGTAAGAATATAATCATTGAGAGCTTCTTTTGGTAAGTAATTAAACGCTCCCCAGACCTCAGCGTCGATAAGACTTTGGAGACTTTAACCTAAGGTTCGAGGACCCCACGAGATGTTTAACAAATTTAAATCATAAAAATCAAAAAATGCGGGAGACAGGATTTGAACCTGCGCAGGCACTAAGCCACAGGATCTCTTCATCACACCATCCAATAGGAAGGGGTGACTTGTCAGGGGAAACATTGTTTCCCATACGACTTAAGTCCTGCCTATTTGACCACTCTAGCACTCCCGCATAAATATACCTCTTTATGCAAACTTATAAAACTTTTGTTAATAAGATAATAATTTAAAAGTAGATATCTTTAAACTAAATTAAAATTAAAGATATCTATTATTTATATATCTTTAATCGCTTATTATTTTTAATAAACTAATCGGTTGTTGATAAAGAGTCAATTATTTATTAGTCTATTTATATTAATAAACTGCTTTTTATTAGATTAGTAATATTTCTATGCTCTTTTATTATTGATTTGAATATTTGTCACCCATCATTAATTAGCGTAATAAACTTCGATGAATCTTTTAGTTAATTTAAGATTAAATATTAATATAAAACATCACCCAAAAACTTATATACTCAGATAATTTAGTGATTATTAATAAAAATGCACAAGAAAATTTTAGCTTTTTTGACAACTTTTATTTTAATAATCTCTCTTGTAACAGCGTCAATGTTAATTCCAGCAAATGACAATGCAAAAGAGCATGCGCAGGCTCCTGGAAACTCTCCGGTAATATTAGAAACTCCTTCTGGAGAATGGGCGCTTGAAAGAGTAGATTTTATTCATTATGTAAGGCCAGAAAATCCAGGAAAACCATCAAAAACAGACACTTGCTATAAATTAATGGGTGTTAAATGGAATACCTTGCCAGTTAATTATATTATAAATCCAACAAATCCAGGCGGATTATCTAATGAATTTGTAATTAATACAATATCAACTTCAGCAGAAACATGGGATAGTTCAACATCAAACGAGCTTTTTAATGACACCCCAACAATAAATTATACAGCACAATATGGCGTTCAAAATTTTAAAAACGCACTTGCTTTTGGCGATTACCCAAGTGATAATGTGATTGCAGTAACATCAGTATGGTACACAAGAATAGGGAGGCAGATAGTTGAATTTGATATGTTGTTCAATACAAGATTTATCTGGGGCGATGCATCATTAAATTCAAGTGTAATGGACTTGGAGAATATAGCAACTCATGAGCTTGGGCACAGCGTCGGACTTAATGATATTTACAGCACAACATGCTCAACAGTAACAATGTATGGCTATTCCACAGAAGGTGAAATAAGCAAAAGAAGTTTAGAACAGCCTGACATAACAGGCTTGCAAAGAATGTATGGGGTTTAAGTTAAATCAAACCACCCACTTATTTTAAAAATATTATTAATAAATTAAACACAAACTTCTTCTTTTATTTCTGGGAGAACATTTCTTTTGGTCAGGCTCCAATCAAGCTTAATCAAATTCTTAACAAACTGATTGCCCAAATTAAGCTTAAAATAATCAGACTTACCTATCTTTCTAGTTTTGCAGACAATTCCAGATTGAATAAAGTAAGGAAAAAAAACTTTAAGAGAGTTATAACTTACATTACTCTCTCTTGCTATTTCAGTTATAGGATAGTCAAAAAAATGAAATCCTATCAAAAAGTCAAGAACTCTCAATTGAGGAGTATCTCCAAATTGCATAAGGAAAAAACTTTTATTTTCTTTAATTTTCATAATATATACACATTCGCACACTTTTTAAATATTTCTATTAACAAAAAGAAACTATCAAAAATAGAAACATTTAAAAATATAAAAAATATATCTTTATATGGCATTTGATTTAGAGAAAGCTCAACTAATGTCGGTTTTGGTGAGAAGTAAGGGAAATTGGAGAGAGAAGTATGATAGAACAGAACATTTTAAAAGATTTCAAAATTTAAAAGAGATAATTAAAGAGCTTTCTAAGCAGGGCTGGTTAATTATCCATAATAAACCAAAATTTACAGGAATTTCTTTGAATACACAATTCAAAAGAGAAATTATAGAGTTTATTGAAAGAGAG
Organism: Nanobdellota archaeon; assembly: GCA_038044925.1. GTDB lineage: Archaea > Nanobdellota > Nanobdellia > Pacearchaeales > GW2011-AR1 > JBBSZC01. Next base: position 93,060 of record JBBSZC010000006.1, read on the forward strand.
ATGCCATATTTGAGAGGGGTTATCAGATAAATAAATTCTGTCAAATAGATTACTCCTTAATAAAGACAACAAAATAGAAGAGATTTATACTAATTAATAAAAAGTGTTTAATTTTTTTACCCAAAAACATCTCCTAGTGTTTACACAAAATATATCAAAAAGGATATACTTTCTAGAAATTGATTTTATGATGGTTCTTGCTTTATTTAGAAAAATTTGAAGCATAGAAAAGATTAAAAACTACTACTACTTATAATAATCATTAAGTCCCCGGTATGGTCTTCGGACAATGCCGGGTTTTATATTTTCTAAAATGGTGAAAGAAGTAATTATTTTTATTGATGGCAATAACTTATATCATAATCTAAAGCAAATGAAAATTAAGCCCTCTAATTTAAACTTTCAAAAATTAGTAGATTTTATATGCAAACAGTTTAATGTTGAATTAAAAGAAGTTAGATATTATAATTCAATGCCAACATTGAGAGATGGAAAAGACTTGTATTTCTCTCACCTCAAATTTATAGATGAATTAAGAAAGATCCAAAAATTTACTATTCATACAAGAAAGCTCCAAGTTCATTCAACAAAGGAATTATTAAAAGAAAAACAAGAACTTATTGATTCGATGGAATTATGTGATAATTGTAAGCCGGTTGTTGAACAAAACATATTAGACACAATAGGAAATGTAAAGAAAAAAGAAAAAGGAGTCGATATAATGCTTGCTGTTGATTTAGTTGAATCTGCTATAAAAAATAAAGCAGACGTTTTAATAGTTTTTTCGGGAGATGCTGATTTTACTCCAGCTATGAAACTTGCTCAAAACAATAAAAAAGAAGTTCTTAGTGTTTCTCTTGTTAAAGGATATTCGAGAGAATTAAGAGAAAACTTTAAATTTTTAGTGTTAGGTAAGAATATTATCTTGGAGAATTGCTTAAAATGAGAATCGAAAAAGCTAAATCAAGTGATATAACTAATATATCAAAAGTTGAACTTGGGAGCGGCTATCATAAAAATAGAAGATTTAATCCACTTCCAATGTTAAAACGAATTTTCAATGATAAAAAAGACAATATTTTTATAATTAAAGAAAAAGGCAAAATTATAGCCTACATAACCCTGCGAGAAGATAAAAACATTGGTGAAGTTGGTCTTTTTGCAGTCTTAAAAAAACAGCAAGAAAGAGGGATTGGTAGGAGATTATTAAAATACATCTTACAAATTGCTAAAAAAGATAAGCTTAAAAAATTAGTTTTAGAAGTAAGAAACGATAATCTTAAAGCACTAAATCTATATTCAAAATATGGATTTGTAGTAATTGGAACAAGAAAAGTAAAAAATATTATTAAATTAAAAATGGAAAGAGTCTTATAAAAAACTTTTCCAGAAAAAAGTATATCCTTTAAGATATATTCTTTTACACAAAGTATATCAAAAAGGATATACTTTCTAAATTTTGTCTAGACTGAGAATTGCTTTCTTATGCTTCTCAAAAACTTTGTCATCTATTATGCCGTAAACTCCTTGCAAACTATCTTTAAATTGCTTTGAGGTTATTTTTTCTTTTATTTTTGAAAATAATTTATTAAAATCATATTTTTTTGAAATCTCTTCTTTTACCCATTTTTTGTTTTTTATGTTAGGCGCTAACATAAAAATATCTCTTATATCTGTTAATCTACAACTCACAAATTTCAAAACAAATAAAGCATCTAAGTTTATTATTCTCAATTTTAATTCTTCTGTAATTGTTTTTCCTCTTAATGTTCTTATTTCTGAATTATCAAATATCCAATCAGCAGAAAAAGTGGCATTGGTCTGCCTATCCAAAACTTCTTTGATTAATATGTCAATGCTTACTTTAATATTATCTCCTAAATCTTTTTCTAATCTTAAAAAATCTCCATAGTAAGAAGTCTTGTCTTTATTATTTTCTTCTTTTACATAACCAAAATTTACTAGAGTTTCTTCAATCTCCTTTAATTCCTCTTTGTCTTTGACTACAATATCACAATCAACTGAAAATCTTGGAAGAGTATAAGCACTTACTGCGTATCCTCCAATAATTACAAATTTGAATTTACTCATTTTCTTTAAAGTTTCAAAAATCTCTTTTTCTCTAAGCTGTAACATTTTGATATTTGTTTTTTATGTAATTGTAAGCATACAAATACATTTCATTTAATTTTGCTAATTTGATTGTTTCTTTTAAACTTTCAACTTTATAACCTTCTTTTTCTACAAAATCTAAATTTTCAACTGGAATTAAAATAATATATTCCCCTATTGTAGTTCCTTCATTAACATAATTTGGAATATTATGTCTGTTAAAGAAATTTTTCCAATATTTTAAATCTTTCTTTAATACCTTGATAAAATAAGGAGACTTTTCTATTCCTCTTTGAACATAAGAGTAATCACTCCAAATTTCTACAGCAGACAAATTAGTAAAAGCATAATCTTTTTCAGTTTCTTTGATTATTTGAGGAATTTTAAATTCCAATAAACTTTTAATTATAACTTCTGGATTTATACAGATGTAAGTATTATCTGATTGCTTTTTAACCCATCCCGCCCTTAATAATAAAGAAAATATCTTCTTTTTCATGCTTTGCCCAACTATCCAATCTAATTCGGATTGCTTGAATTCTTCTTTATCTTGATGCTTTGCAAAAAACAAAGCATATGCTTTCAAGCCATATTGAGGTATTTCTGTTGCCATTTTAGCCTTATTTTAGTGTTTATTTATAGTTACCTAATAGGTAACCTTATATTTAAAGGTTGCTATGTGCTTATTTATTAACTAAAAAGTAACAACAATAGAAAGATTTAAATAGTATAATTTATGCATATGTGGGAGGTAAAGAATAAAATGGCAGATAACCTTGAAAAAACAGTTGAAGGAATTAAAAAACAGGATGAAGGAAAAGGAAGAGTAGTTGAACTAATAACACAATATGGTGGAATTGATGGGGCTCATCATAAACAATGGTTGTTAGACCAAACTTTAAGAACTCTTTTAGGAGATTCATATAACTCTTGGAGAGAGGCTTATGATAATCATACTGATGAGAATGGAGAAATATATGGCGAGTGGGATGAAGGTATTGCTCCATAAGTAAGCTTCTTAATAAATTTTTAGAAAAGCAATCATAGAATAACATAGGCATAATAAAAGTTGCTAATTAGAAAGTATATCCTTTAGGATATAATCTTTTACACCGAGTATTCCGAGGTTCAACTCCTCGCAGGCCCATATAAACTAAATTGGGCTAAACAGAGTCAAAATCCGTATGACAAAAAGTGTTTAATTAAAAAAGAACAATAATGTTATACTTGTTTACACCGCGCAGAACAAAGTTGTACCAGTAAAATTAATAACATTTTTATAATCTTTAAATTCTCATTAACTATTTTAAGAATAAAATTTATATAACCAAGTGTCTTTTTGTATATATGAAAAAAATTAAATGTTTGGTTACGGGGGGAACAGGATTTGTGGGTTATAATCTTACCAAGGAATTGCTAAAAAGAGGTTATGAAGTGCTTATTACCGGAAAAGAAGGAGAAAATTATGAAGATGTGAAAAATTTAATTGTTGGTTACGATTTATTTAAATTAGATTGGAACAAAATAGGTAAAATAGACATCTTGTTTCATCAAGCAGCAATTGTAGATACCAGTTTCATGAATCGTGAAGAAATGTTGCGGATTAATTTAGAAGCTTCCAAATTCTTATTTGAAAATGCAGCAATTGCAAAATGCAAACATATTGTATATGCCTCATCAACTGCTTCATACGGAAATGAACAAGCTCCCTATAAGGAAGGAATAACAAAACAAATTCCTTTGAATCCTTATGCAGAATCAAAAAAACTGCTTGATGAATTTGCTATGCAATTTGCAAAATCTCATTCGGACATAGCTGTAGTCGGTCTTCGCTATTGTAATATTTATGGTCCATATGATTTCCATAAAGGCAAAATGAGATGTTATCTTTCGCAGATAGCTAACCAAATGCTCACTGGCAACCCTAAAATTTTTAAAAATGGAGAACAGAAAAGGGATTATATTTATGTTAAAGATGTTGTAACTGCTAATATACTTGCTTCCCAAGCGAAAAAAAGCTGCATTGTTAATTGTGGGTCCGGTAAAGCAGTATCATTTAATGAGTTGATAAGTATTCTCAATACTGTATTGGGTTTAAATAAGGTTGCTGAATATATTGATAATCCATATGGGTTTAGGTACCAAAGCTATACTGAATGTGACATGTCATTAGCAAAAGAAAAGATAGGATTTATTCCAAAATATTCAATTGAAGAAGGAATAAAAGAGATGTATCATAAAAGTTATTAGTAAAAAAAGAACAATAATGTTATACTTGTTTACACCGAGCAGTCAGGAGTTCGATTCTGCACATAACAACAAAATAGAGACTTTATTTTCCCTTTAATTTCACACCAAGCTCTTCTAATCTCTTTGCATGCGCTTTAATTAAAGAATCAACAATCTGTACCATTCTGAAAAATTCATTCCTTTCATTAATAAGAGTATTCAAAGCCCCATTATGATATCCTATTTCTTCTTTTTCAGACATTCCTTTGTTTTCTTCTTTCACCATTTTCTTAATTAATTCCTTGAAAATGAGGAATTAGAAGATTTCCTATTTTCTTCTTTTGCCATGTTTATTATTCAGAAAAATAAAGCTAGTTTAATAAATGTTTGTAATTCCACCCACCCAACCCCAAAAATAGGCTCATTTCATCTGCAGATTTATAATATCCAATGCATCTTCTTTTATATTTCCCAATCTTACTTTGTCAAGAACAATACACTAAAGTGTATGGCGTGTCTGGTTCTTGAGCACCCCAAAATTTGATTTGCTTGCTCACGAGTTAAAACAGGGAGTTTGCGCAAATACAAATTTTGCTGTATCAAAAACTCTATGAATGTTGGGTCTTTTTGCCTGTACACTTTTGTAATATTAATTACATTAAAAGGAAAACTTTTCATAACTTTGGAATCAAAGAAATAAGGGGAGGGATATATTTTCTATTAGAACAATACTTATAATTGCAAATATATTTGGAAAAACATGGAAATTAAACTCAAGAGAATTCATGAAGGAAGAATGCTTAGGTTAAAAGGAGATGGAAAAATTAAAGATGTTTTTGAGAAAGCAGATATAATTAATCCAAAAAACAGCAAAATAGATTTATGTTTCAGAGGAGAGAATAGCTCTGGAATTGTAGAAGTGAGCATCAAAGAAGCAGAAGAGTTGACTAAGACTCTTTCTAATTTAGTAAGAGTCAGCAAAAAAACTAAAACTACAAAATAAATACAATATATAATATTTTTCCTGATAAAGATAAATTTATAGCTTTTAAAATATTATTAGAATATATGAATAGAAAAAGAGGAATTCATATTTTAACAGGATTATTATTGTTATTATTAATAATAAATTATAATTTTTTTGATAATTTCCTTATTAGTGTCTTTAATGAGAGAGAAAGCATTGTTGTTGAGAGAATTGTGGATGGGGATACTATTCAAAGCACTGATGGAGAAAAAATAAGGCTGCTGGGAATTAATACTCCTGAAAAAAACGAGATTTATTATGAGGAAGCCAGGGATTTTTTAGAAGAAAATATATTGAATAAGACAATTGAATTGGAATTTGGAAAAGATAAGACAGATATCTATAATAGGACTTTAGCTTATTTGTATCTTGATAAAAAAAATGTAAATTTAGAGATTGTTAAGCAGGGATTTGCTAATTTTTATTTTCCTTCTGGAAAAGACAGGCATTATAAGGATTTTTATAATGCATGGTTAGAATGTTTAAAAAGTAATCAGGGTTTATGTGAGAAATCAATTAATAAGTGTCAGAGCTGTTTGAATGTGAATCTGGACAAGGAAAAACAAGCAGTCATCTTAAAAAATTCATGTGAATTTAGCTGTGAATTAGAAGATTGGAGTATAAAGGATGAAGGAAGGAAAAAATTTGTTTTTCCTGGTTTTATTTTAGAAAAAGGAAGAGATGTTGAAATAATTGTTGGAGATAAAGAGAATACTAATGAGATATTATTCTGGAAAGACGAGAAATATGTCTGGACAAGCACAGGAGACACGTTTTTTCTTAGAGATAAAAATAATAAATTAGTTTTATGGAAAAGCTACTAAGAACGCTATAGTATTTGTTTTGAGTGATAACAAAAAGTATATTGTCCGACGACAAAATGCTTTTAAAGAATTTTGGTATCATTTTTGTATATGGTGGCAAAAAGAGTGTCTAAATTTTTTAGAAGTATTATAAAAATTACATCATTTAGCTTTCATAGTTATACAACACAGTATAACATATGTTATACAGCTGAAAGGAGGTTAATAAAATGAAAAAATTATTTAGTTTATCAGTAATAGCTTTATTGGCTTTATCAGTAATGCCGGTTGTTGCTGCAGTCAGTACAGGTTCTGGAGTTAATGTAGATATCATAACAGAAGACTTTGCTCCACAGGTTTGGATGTGTGATGAGAGGGTTGTTTATGATGATGCAACAGAGCCGGGAAGAATCTCTGATGATGGAGATGAATTAATTGAAAGAATCAATAATTATGCTTTTGAGGGTGAACAGATTCAGTGGGAAGTTCTTGTAATGGATAAAAACGGAATCAACAAGCTTGAAGATGTTTTTGCTACACTTGATGATGAGATCGAAGTTAACTGTGTAGAAGATTTAGATTTCTCTGGGGTTGTAGAAGATTCCTGTAATGCAAGAATCTTAGAAGAAGACTTAACTGGAGAAGAGATTGATGAGAGAACACAGAGATACTACACATGTACTCTTACTGTTGAAACACCGGATAGCATGTATGGAGAATACTGGATAACTATTGAAGCAATAGACCTTGATGGATTATCTGGAACAGCAGATGAAAATGAGTACTGGTTCTTAAATCCTGAAATTGCATTAAGCATTGATGGAGATATTGCATTTGAAGATGTTAGACCTGGAACAATGTCTTACTCTGACACTTTGTTAGTTGGAAATGAAGCTGATGAAAGTTCAGGAGTAATGCTAGACATGTTCATCTCAGGAACTGATTTTTATGATTCAAGTTCAAGTGGTGCTATGTGCGGTGACAGTAATACTCTCTTATTAGAGAATTTTAATTACTACACTGTTAATGGTGCTTACTCTACATCGCAAGATCCTAGATCTGATAGTGAGGGATATGTTCCAATAGAATATGGAATTGGATTTAACAATCCTGACCCATTCTATAACAATAATGAACTCCTTCAAGTACAACAAGTAGGACCTTATTACACAGCTAATATTTTAGCACCAGGTGCTGAAATGGCAGTTACATTCAGATTAGAATTGCCAGAGCCATGTAATGGCGACTTTGATTCAGGACAGATTTACTTCTGGGGAGAAGCTATTTAAATCGTTTTTTATTTTTTTATTTTTTTATTTTTTAAGCCCTTTATAGGGTAAAGGGCTCGTTTATATTATTTAAAAAAGAAGAAAAAATGAAATTAAAAACAAAAAAAAGCATTGGAATATTTATACTAATGGGGATTTTTAGCATAGCTCTTGTTAGTGCGGAATTCTGGGCATGTTTTGATAAAGGAGATATAGTAAAATACTGCAATGGATACAAACCCGATTTTACTTGTAATTTAAAAAATGGTTGTCAAAAATGCATATCTATATATGATGAATCTAGAGATTGTTTTGTACATGGAGTATGGATGATATGTATGGATGGAAAACAGATTTGCGCTAATAATAATAATGAAAATGGTACAACAGAATTTGATAATAAAGCACCTAATGCGACAATAACTAATCCAAAAAATAAAGAAATTTATGGAGACAAAAGAATAGACTTTTCTGGAAGTGCGGATGAAACCGCTACATGGACTTATAGAGAAAATACTAATCCTGGAAACGAGTGGAAAAGCATATGCAGAAACAAAATAGATTGTACTAAAACAATAACTTTCAATGAAGGATTTAATAATATAACAGTAAAAATAACCGATGCTATTGGAAATTCAGATTATCAAACAATAAGTTTTTTTATTGATTCTAAGAAGCCTAAAATAATAAAAACTTATCCTAAAAACGAATTTGCGGATGGTAATTTTGAAGTTCAATTTAAAGAAGACAATCCAATGAATTTGACTTTGTTCTATGGAAATGACAAATACAAATTTAATTTGAGCAAATGCACAGATAGGAAGAACAGCAAAATATGCGATGTTTATCTAGATTTAAGCAAATATAATGGGCAGGTAATTGACTACTGGTTTGAATTAGAAGATATAGCTGGAAATAAAGATGAGTCTAAAGTAATTTCCATAAAAGTTGATACTCAAGCTCCTGTCATTTTAAACCTTGCAGAATTTTTTAGTTTTGATGGAAAATACGGCTATTTTAACATTCAAATACAAGAAGATAATCTCGATGAAGCAGTTTATAACTATATTGATTCTAAAGGAAGAGTAAGAGAAGTTAAATTATGTTCAAGCTTAGACGAAGGTGTTTGCAAGAAAAAGAAAATCTTTAATGGATGGGGTTATGAAAATTTGACATTAATAGTAAGGGATGAAGCAGGGAATAGTGTGGGTATTCCCTTTAGTTTGTAAATATATAAAAAATTTAGCAAAATAAATCTTTAGAAGATATAAAAGGGGGTTGGAGATAGGGTTGGAAAATTAAAAGATAGTTCTCCTATAAATATGAATGAATATGATTCTATAATCGAAGCGTGTCTTTTTTATAGCCTTAGATTTAGAAGAGAAAAACCAGATAATTTTTGTTATTGCAAATTCAATAAATGTTGGGCAAGATTAGAAGAAATAAAAAAGAGAGGGTGGAATTAATTCTGTAAAAATGGATGAAAATAAATTAACTGGTATTGAATCTAGAATATGTCAAGGGCTTACTTCTCTTAATGATAATTTTAATGATGATAAGTGCAATGAAATTTGTCAACTAATATTTATATATGCTGTTGAAGGGGGAACAAATAAAAAATTATATAGCAGAAGATTAAGAGATGCTGTTATTAATCATTATATAACTACTAGATATGCTAATGAGTAAGGAGTTAAGGTTTTCTTGTTTTTATATTTTAAATTTATGGAGATTTGATAAACAGATATGTTTGTAAAAAAAAGTAGTAATACATCTTTAAATAATATATTTTCGAACATATTTAATGATAAGGGGGATTTTCGATTAAGAGGTGAAAGGGGGTGAAAAGATGAAAAAAATTTTAGTTTTTCTGGTGATGATTAGTGTTTTAATGACGGGAATGGTTATGGCAATTAGTGGCGAACCTCAAACAACAGAAGCGGATGTTGAATCTGTAATTGAGGCCAATGTAATTGATACCTTAGATTTTGGTTTGGTAATTCCAGATCAAGATTCAGATCCAGTTGATTCAGTTATAACTGTAGGGGCAAACAATAATGTGGATCTTGATGTCGATATACAACTTACAAGCGATCCCGATACTCTATTTGTAAACATCTTCTTTGATTTAGATGATAGCAGTACATATGAAGATAGTGAACAATTAGATGAGATTCTTCATTATTTTATAAATGACCCTGTAGGACTGCAAGATTTTCCTATAACAACAATTTTAAGGGTACCAGAAGGATTTAGTCCAGGATCAAAGGCAGGTACAATCACATACACAATAGTAGAAGCAATATAATTCAATTTTTTATTTTTTTATTTTTTTTAAATTATAGTCATAGAAAAAATCATAGAAGAAAAAAATCACAGAAAAAAACAATTAAAAAAAGAGAAAGAAAAAAGGAGAAAATAAATGCAAAAAACAAAATTAATTATCAGTTTGTTATTAGTTTTATTTTTAACAAACAGTGTAATGGCTGTAAGCTTTTCTCCAAGCAGTTTAACATATAATTTAAAACTAAATCAACAAGAATGTAAAACAATAACTTTAGGTTCAGATTCAGAAACCATAACAATTTCTGATTCATGGGCAGAAAATAAAGATGTTGAATGGAAAGTAAGTTTATTTGATAAAACTGCTTCTGAACATGGAATTTCTATTAATTATCCAGAAGAACTCTCTTTAGACGAAAGAGAAGTTGAAGTTTGTTTATCTGGGGCAAATTTAGGCGAGTATCATGGAGTTCTTTTAATGAAAGAAGAGCAACAAGGGAATTCAATAATTCAAATGGGTGTCTGGCTTAAAGTAATAATATCTAATGAGCCAGCTTCATCTGGAAGTCCAGGTGGAAGTAGTTCGTCTAGTAAAACAACGAACACAAGCATTGTAAATACAAATGCAAGTCTTAAAGAAATAAAGGCAGGTGGAGATATAATAAATAATTTAAGTGGGTTGGAAAATGAAAACAGCAATAAAATAACAGGCTCAGCAATAGGAGCATTAGGAAAGAAATTAAATGAAAACAAAATATCTCTTGCCTTTGCAGGATTAATTCTTGCATTAGGCTTAATACTATTATATAATTCAAAAAGGAGGAACAAAACATGAAAAGAACATTATTAATAACTACTTTAATTGCAGTTTTCTTAATCAATAGTGTAATTGCTGAAAATATTGCAACACAAACTGTTACAGTTACAATTTTGCCAGGTGAATTTTATGTTTATAGCCCTGTCCAAAATGCAGTTTACAATACAAGGACGATTTTGATGAATTTAAGCATGAGCAGTAAAGTAAGTTTTTTCAAATATATGCGCAATGGCGACAGTCCAAGAACATTGTGCAGAAATTGTTCTTCTTATTCTAAGAAGAAGCCATTTGACGATGGTTTAAATGAGTTAATAGTAATGGCGATATTTAATGAAGGAGTTGTACAGAAATATATAAACTTCACAGTTGACAGCAAAGTTCCAATAATCAAGAAAACATCTCCAAAAACAGGATTTGCAAATGGAACATTTACTATTGAGTTTCAAGAAGAAAACCCAAAAATAGTTTTGCTAACATACGGAAACAATTTAACAGGCTATAAAGAAAAAGAATTAAATCCCGGAACAGACTGCTATGTAGAAAAAAAGAACTATTATTGCTCTATTGATGTTGATTTAAGTGAGTATGACCTTCAGGAAATAAGATACTGGTTTATTGTAAGAGATATAGCAGATAATATGGATGAATCAAATCTAAGAAAATTAGATGTTGATGTTTCAAAACCAGTAATAAACTCATTTAACTACACAATAAAGAAGAAGACAGTTACATTCGTCTTTAATGTAACAGAACCAAACTTTGATAGAATAACATACATAGACAATGCAACGGCCAGTACTGAAAAAACCCTGTGTTCGACATTGAAAAAAGGAATTTGTGAAAAGAAAAAGACATTTAAGAAAGGCACTCATGCATTGAATTTCACAATTTCTGATGAAGCTGGGAATGTCGCATATCAAAGCGTAGAGTTTGGGATAGCTTAAAGGTTGAAGAGGAGTTTTTTACCCCTGGTCAATATTTTTATATCCCTTATTCTTCTAATTATTTATGCTTAGCGGTACAAAAATAGAAGAAAAATTAGAGGTAAACAAATTCATTGAACTTATAAGTAAATACCCTAAAGAACAAATAGAATGCACTTCTCACACCTTTTTTAGATTAAGTCAAAAACAAAGAGAAATCTTTAATTCAGAGGAATTAAGAAAAATTTTATTAAACGAAAAGCCTTTTTTAGTAGGTATCCAGCATAATGAAAATTATGCTGTTTTTTACAAGCATCAAAATAAGATTCTTAAAATAATTTTAGGAATTAATCATAGAAAGGTTAATATAGTTACATTTTACTTTATAGAAGAATGGCAAATACCAAAGATATGAAAGAACGAATCTTAGAAGCAGAAGGGGAAATGGATTATGATTATGTAAATGACATTTTATTTTTTAAGGTAAAAAATAGAGAGTATAATTTTTCATTTGAATTTCAAAATATGGTTATTGATACAGATGAAGAGAAATATATAGTTGGAATTCAGATTTTTGATGCTTCTGAATTTTTAGAAATTGAAAAAATAAATCTGCGAGCAATTCCAAAATGGCAGTTTAAGGCTAAAATAAACGATGGAGTGATAGAAATAAGGTTATTTTACCAGATTAGCATTCGGAATAAAATTATAGAAAAAACCCCCATTATAATTCAAGAAAACAGAGCAAAATTACCAAGCCCACAAATTGTTTCTACTATTTAAAAAAAGTCTTCACAGCTTAAACTTCACAATTTCTTATGAAGCTGGGAATGTAGTGTATGAGAGTGCAGAGTTTGTGATTGTTTAATTTTTTTATTTTTTATTTATATTTCTAAGAACTTTTAAAAATATTCCACCCCAAACTTTATAAACTATTTTTTCTGAAAAGTTTAATGGTAAAGGGATATGAACAAACTAATAGAAAGATAATAGCTACTTTAACTAAAAAATGCCCAAAAATTTTTAGAGCCCTTAATGATGCAAGAGCTGAATTCGATGTATCAAGTACAAGGATGGCAATTGAATATATAATTGACCATAGAAGAGAAATATTTTGGAAAAGCGAGATTCCAATGAATGAGGTTATTAAATATTTAAATGAAGAATATTTAGACTCTGCTCTTGAAGGAAAAAAAAGAAACCATGTTAAGATTGTTGGTGTTGAAAAATTGAGTGAAGAAGAAGTAGGGAATAGGGAATATGCTGGGTTTAAAAGACTTCCTAAAATGAATAGCAGTAGAAGAGGAATTAATAAGAATTACAAAAATAAAAAGGATTAAAATAAAAGAACAAAACATAGATAAGATTATCGTATCTTTTATCTAATTCTTCTCAAACCTCTAACAGTTCCTGAAACTCTTTCTACAAGAATCTTTTCCGGATAAACTGCAAAACTCGCTCTGACTAAATCTAGAGCTTCTCGATTTATTGAAATTATTGCTGAATTTGAATCTAATTTAATGAAAGACAGAGCTGTTTTTGACATTCCAAGAATCCCTATAAATTCCAGTATTGCCTTCTCTACATTAATTCTAAGATTTTTTCCTTTAATTAAAAGATATCTCTTGTTTTCCCTCATTGATGGTTTTAAGTTTTTCATTATAAATATAAGAAATTGGGATTATTAAAAACTTCGTTTTTAATTTTTAAAAATAGGCTCGCTCGCAGATTGTTTTAATAGTTAAATAAACACTCTCGGATTGATGAAGCATATATAAATTAATCTATTCTATTAAATAATAATCTCCTGGGTTGAAAGGTATTTAAACTAGTACTTTATTATTATAGTATAAAAGAGGAAAAAATAAAATAATTTAAAATGATAAATTTAATTAAATACAATCCTAGGAGAGGTGACTTAAATAAAAGGAGGGTTGACTTGTTAAGGGAACCATAGGTACCCTTACGATTTTCATACGAATGAGAATAAAGAAAATAGGAAATTTTCTAATTTCCATTTTCTAGGAAATAATAAAAGAAAATGAAAATACATACAATTGGCGGATTTAATGAAGTTGGGAAAAATATGACTGTTGTGGAATTAGAAGATGACGCGTTCATATTTGATTTAGGATTATTCATGCCTGCAGTTGTTGAGTTGCAGGAAGAAGAAAACAAGGTTTATACTGAAACAAGATTGAGAAACATTGGAGCTTTGCCGGATGATAAAATTTTAGATAGTTTAGATTTAAGAAAAAAAATAAGAGCATTGCTTATTGGACATGCGCATTTGGACCATGTTGGAGCTGTACCATATTTAGCTTATAGATATAATGCTCCTTTAATTGCAACACCATTTACAAATTCTGTTTTAAAAAAAATAATAGAAGACAATAGAATAAGCATTCCTAATCCTATAAAAACTGTCCAGCCGAATTCTTCTTATACTATCAAAGGAAAAAAAAGAGATTATGTTGTTGATTTTATTAATGTTACACACTCTACTATTCAGACTTCTATACTTGCCTTGCACACTCCTGAAGGAGTGGTTCTTTATGCCAATGATTTCAAATTAGACAATAATCCTATAGTTGGACTTCCTCCTAATTATGAAGCTTTAAGAAAGGTGGCTAAAGAAGGAGTAAAAGTACTGATTATGGATTCTCTATATGCTGGAACAGAGAGAAAAACTCCTAGCGAAAAGGTTGCAAGAGCATTATTAGAAGAAGTAATGCTGACAGTCCATAATAAGAATTCTGCAATTTTTGTTTCAACTTTTTCCTCGCATATAGCCAGATTAAAGAGTATAGTTGATTTTGGAAAACAATTAAACAGGAAAATCTATTTTGTAGGAAGAAGTTTAAGAAAATATGTTTCTGCTGCAATAGATGTAAATATGTGCCCTTTTAAAAATGATATTTATATGGCAAGCTATAAAAAACAAGTAGAAGCAATTCTGAAAAAAGTTTCAAAAGACAGAGCGAATGCACTTGTAGTGTGTACAGGACATCAAGGAGAACCAGGAAGTGTTTTAGAAAGAATCTCAAGAAAAAAACTTCCTTTTGAATTTAAAAACAATGATAATATGATTTTCTCATCTAAAACAATTCCTACAACAATAAATATGATTAACAAGGAAAATGTGGACAAAAGACTAAAAAAAATAGGAGTTAGAATATTTGATAATGTGCATGTGTCGGGGCACGGAGGGAGAGAAGATTTAAGAGATTTGATAGGTGTTGTTAAACCACAAAATATAATACCTGCGCATGGCACAACACAAATGTTAATTCCAATGATAGAACTAGCAAGGGAAATGGGGTATAGAACAGGAAAGGAGTGCCACTTAATGCAAGATGGGCAAAATATAAAGGTGTAATGAAATGGCAAGAGAAGATATTGTTATAGGATTGGAGAATGCAATAAGTAAAGGACAATCTCTAAAAGATGCTATGCAAAGTTTTTATAATGCTGGCTATTCTCAAGAAGAGGTTGAAAATGCAGCAAGAGAACTGCAATACAGACAACAAGGACTTAGTCATGAAATTGTAGAAGAAGCTGATAAAACAATAAAAAAAGCTGGTATTTATGGGGAGACAAAAGAGGCATTAAGCGATGCTGACCAAACTCTGCAAAAAATTGGATATGATCAAATTCAAGAAACAGCAAAAGAACGTGAAAAAAGTGTTCAGAGGATTTCTAATTATGGGATTGAAAAAAAACCTAAAAAAAGCAGATTAATGAGCGCAACAATAATAATCTTGATAATAATATTGGTTTTGCTTGTTGGCGGGATTATTGCCGGTATTATATTCAAGGACCAAATTATTGAATATTTAAAAACTTTGGCATGAAATCTAATCTAATTTATCAGCCTGCTGAAGATTCCTATCTGTTGCAAAAAGCTATTAGTAATTATCTTAAAAAAAAGAAAATTAATAAATTTTTAGATATGGGCTCTGGAACAGGAATTTTAGCCAGAACTGCGATAATAAATGGAATTAAAAAAGAAAATATTTTTTTAATTGATATAAATAAGGAAGCTATAAAGCAATTAAAAGAAAAATTTCCAAAATCCGAAGTTATTAAGAGTGATTTGTTTTCTGAAATTAAAGATAAAATAAGATTTGACTTGATTGTGATTAATCCTCCGTATTTGCCAGAAGACAAGAGAGAAGATAAAGAATCAGGAATTGCAACAACAGGAGGAAAAAAAGGGAGTGAGATAATAAATAGATTTTTGAAACAAGCAAAAAATTATTTGAATAAAAATGGACGCATTTTATTATTAACGAGTTCTTTGACAAAAGGAATTGAATGGAATGGCTGGAAAAAGAAAATTATTAACAAAGAAAAATTGTTTTTTGAAGAATTGGTTGTGTGGGAAGTTAGGGGGGTTAGAGTTTAATTTAAGAGTTATTCATCTCTTAATATCTTTCCAAGAAATCTTTTTCTTTTTGAGTTCCTGCAACTGAGGATATAAGTCTTCAAATACGCGGTTTTTTGAAGTTGGGTCTTGATAAAAAATCCCTAAAGGTATTTTTGTTTTTTCATGAATGCCATTGTAATCAAACTCATTGGATTTTTCCCATGCTTTTTGGAAATTATTTTTATCATGATGAGTCTTTTCTAAAGAATAAGCGTGCTCTTTGAAGTTTAAATCGGGATGAAAAACTAAACATGGCTGTATAACTTCTATAAAAGCAAAACCCCTATGTTTTATGGCTTCATTAATAACATATTCTAATTGAGAAATATCTGAAAAAACTCTTGCGACAAAAGTCGCTCCTGCAGCGAGCATTAATCTTATTGGATTTATCGGCAGAGTCTTAACACCTAGGGGGTTTGTTTTATCTTTATACCCCTGTTCTGTTGTTGGTGTTGACTGGCCAACAGTAAGGGCAAATACTTGGTTATTATGGACTATGTACTTAAAATCTGAATTATATCTAGCAGCATGTATAGTGTGTTCAAGCCCCTCTGAATAAGCATCTCCATCTCCTGAAAAACCAAAAACATTCAGATTAGGATTTCCTAATTTAATTCCAAAGCAAGTAGGAGGAACTCTTCCATGAAGAGTGTTAATTCCATTTAACTTTACATAATCAAACATTTTTGCATGACAGCCTATGCCTGTGACAATTGCAAAATCACCTTTAGTTTTTCCCTTGTCTATCTGCTCTTGTATAATCTTTTTGAATGCTGCTAAAATATTAAAATTAAAGCATCCAGGACACCAAGTAGGAATTGTTCCTGTGTTTAAGTTTGTGTTTTGTGTCATTTTTATTTTTTAAAATTGAATCTTGTTTTTTATTTCCTTGTATCTTGGAATTACTATTGCAAAAAATATGATCATTAACCCAAGCAATACTCCTATTTCATTGTGCTGTTTTGCAATTATTCTTTGAATTCCCATTATAATTAATACAACTGCTGAAAAAATAAAATAAGGGACTCTCCATGATTTATTTTGGTCTATGAAAAACCAAATAACATAAAGCCCAAAACCCATCCAAGCAACGTGCGACGACGCGTCAAATAAAATGTCATTACCATAAATATACATTGGCAGGTATTTAAATAAAATCAGTCCAATTAGTGTTAGTATTGCTGTTAATAAAATTATTTTTATTTGTTTTTGTATTTTTGAAGTTTTTTCAGGGTTCATTTTAATTTACCTCTTATTTTTTCAGCGATTCTTTCAAGCTCTTCTTTTGATTTTTTGGGCCCGAGCTGTGTTGTAATATATCCTTTATAGCTATCAAAATATACTTTTTCTTTTGCCCATATCTCTTTGAACTTTTCATCTAATCCATATATAGGATAGAGTTTAATATGAACATGATTTACTCCTAACCCTTCCATAATTAATGCTGTCCTTTTAACTTTTAATTTTTTATCTAATAATTTTCCTACCTTTTTAGCCGCAATCATTAATTCAGAATATTCTTTATCAGGCATTTCAAATGTATAACTATCATAATGTTTTTTTGTCAAGACTAGAGTCATTCCTTCTGTATTTGGATTTATATCTAGTATTGCAACATGCTTGTCATCTTCCCATATTTTTACAGATGGAATTTCTTCATTTATTATTTTACAAAATATACAGCTTGTATTTTCCATTCTTTTTATCTTTAAGTTTAAGTTTTTAACCTCTTTTTTATCTCTTCATTTAATTCATCTGCCAAGAAGGGTCTTCCATTAAACTTTAGAATTTTATTTTTATCCTGAATAAAAATTCCTAGTTTTTCTGCCAATAAACTTGATAAAGGGGATTCGAGATTATTTTCAACTATTAGTATATTGCTGTCTTTAATTTCTTTATTAATTCCTTTTGGAAAAGGCTCTAAATAAAGCAGTTGTACAAATTTGCAATTCAAATCTTTTATTGCATCAAAAATTGCTCCTTTTGTTGAACCCCAAGAAACAATTACATTCTTAGAATTTTTATTTCCATAAACTTTATATTGTGTAAATGATTTTGCTTCTTTTTCTAAAGATATTTTTTTCTTTAACCTATTTATAGAATTCTTTTCTATTATTTCTGGGTCTTCTGTTGCAGACATTGTTGATTTATCTGCTTCATAGCTATTATATCGTGCAAGTTTCATTGTTTTCTCTGATTTAGTTATTTCTGGTTTTTTATCGATGGTGTAAAAACACTCTGCCAAATGTTTGTCTCCTAAAATTATTGATGGAATTTTATATTTTTGTGAAAAGTAAAAAGCTTGACTTACGAGTTCTTGACTTTCTAATGGATCTCCTGGAGCAAATACTGTTCTTGAAAATTCTCCGTGGCCTGATTTAAGAGCAGCATTTAAATCTCCTTGAGAAGTGTAAGTTGCTACTCCTGTTCCTGGGCCTGGTCTTTGAGAAAGATAAATAACTAAAGGAATCTCTGCCATCCCTGTCATACTTAAAGCTTCTGTCATTAAATCAAAACCTCCTCCTGAAGTTCCAATCATTGCTTTTGCTCCTGTTAATGAGCTTCCAATTGCTGCATTAATAACAGCTAACTCACTTTCAAGTTCAAGAACAAGAATATTATTTTCTAATTGTTTTTCTGCTAACTCGCCTAAAATTGAAGTTGCAGGAGTCATGGGATAAGCATAATAAACATCAATTCCTGATTTTATTGCTCCTTCTGCAATGCCTTGCGAGCCATTCATAAAATAATTATCTGTTTTTTTTGATATTATTGTGCAAAAATTTTTCTTTTCTTCTGTGTATCCTTTTTTTGCTTCTTCTAAGTTTTCTTGTAAATTTTTTTTAAGAGTTTTCAGTTGTTTTTCCAAAATTTTAAAATCTATACATAGAAGCTTGAATATTCTTCCTGCAAAATACATATTTTGATGTTTTCCATTTAAGATTATATTGTCTTTTTTTAATATTGGCTTGTGTATTTTTTCTGTATTTTCATCTAAGGCAACAAGAATATCTATTTTGCTGTCATTGCTGTAGACTGGCTTGTCTGAAAACGTCAAGACATTAAAATTATGTCCGCCTCTTATTAAAGACTCATAATCTCTAGAGTAAAAAACATACCATCCTTGTTCAACTAGAGCTTTTCCAAGAAGGTTGCTTATTATATTTGGACCTGTTCCAGCAGGTCCACCGAATAAAATAGTTATCCTCATTTTAAGTTATATTAAATTATCTTACTCTAAGCTTAAAATCGAAGTGTATTTAAAGTTTATTAATTAAGAGTATATTTTAGTTAGATTTATGAGGATAAGATATATACATGTTAAAAAGAGAAAGATGTCAAGAACTATACACTAAAGTGTATAGCGTGTTCTTCTAGTTCTTGAGCACACTCAAGATTTGTTTTTCCTTTCTCACAAACTAAAGTAAGGAGTTTACATAAAACGCAAATCTTGATG
>JBBSZC010000007.1:0-27474 GCA_038044925.1 Nanobdellota archaeon
CAGGAAGAAGAGGAATTGAACAAGGAACAAAAGTTACTGAAAGAGTTTTGAATCAATTGCTCGCTGAAATGGATGGTTTGGAAGATTTGAAAGATGTAATTATTGTTGCTGCAACTAACAGGCCCGATATGTTGGATCCTGCATTGTTAAGACCAGGAAGATTTGATAGAATTTTATTAGTGAATGCTCCTGAAGAAGAAGGAAGATTGAATATTCTTAAGATTCATACTATTAAAATGCCTCTTGCAAAAGATGTTAATTTGAATTCTTTAGCTAAAAAAACAATTGGTTATACTGGAGCAGATATTGAGGCTCTTGTTAGGGAAGCAGGTTTGATTGCTTTGAGAGAATCTATTGAAGCCAAAGAAGTTAATAAAGAACATTTTGAAGAAGCTTTGAAAAGAGTAAAACCAAGTGTTAGTGATAATACAATAAAAGTATATAAGAAAATTGAAGAACAATATTTGAAATCAGCAAAGGCAGCTATTCCTCAAGAGAGCAGTTATTTAGGGTAAAAGTTGTTGATAATATTTTTCTAAGAGTAATAATCCTTAAAAATGTATTAACTTTTTCAATTTATGCTGTTGTTGAAGTTATTGATGAGGCTAATGCTTTACATAATTCTCATTTTGCAAAAGATATTATTGATTGGAAGAAAATGAGAGGAAAATAGATTCAGTTTAATTTATTGTGTTGTTATTATTTTTTTATCTTTTGTAATTAGAACAGTGTGCTCTGCCTGACTTATTTTTTGTCCTGTTGATTCTATTAGTTGCGGGAATTGTTTTATTATTTCTTGTTCTTCCAGCTGTTTCAAACCTATTAGTGCTTTTGTTCCTATTTGGTTTACGAGCCATCTAGAGCAAAATGGAAGAGTTTTATAATCTTTTTTTATAATTTCTAAAACTTCTCTTGCTATTGAACTTCTTGTAGTTTTTTCATTAATTAGTTCGTAAATTCCTGATGGTTTTCCATCATAAACTTTTCCTGATGCAGAATTTAAAGTTACAAATGGCTCTATTGCATAAAGCCCTTCTTTTATTTTTGTATTTGTTTTATCATCAATATTTGGAATATTTATTCCTGAATGCAGTTTGTATTCTTCCATTGAATGTCCTGATAGATTTGTTATTGGACTGAAGTCTTTAGATTCTATTGTTTTTTGTATAGATTCTCCTATTTTACTTGTTTGAGAATTTTTTTGAATGGTTTTTGTCCCTTCATTAACAGCGTGTTCGGCTGCTTTTATCAAATCTTTATTTTCTTGGCTGTTTTCTAAATCTAAAGAAAAAGCAGTGTCTGAGATATATCCCCCTATTTGAACACCAAGATCTACTTTTAATAACCCACTTGCTAGGTTTTCATCATTATAGGTAGGAGTATAGTGAGCAGCAATTTCATTAATGCTTAAATTTACAGGGAAAGCGGGTTTTCCTTTGAGTTCTCTTATTTTATTTTCTATTATTTGTGCTATTTCTAATAGGGGCATTCCTGCTTTTATTATTGTTTTTGCAAAGTTTCTTACATCTGAAGCTATTTTTCCCGCTTCAATTATCTTTTCAATTTCTTTTTCATTCATTTTTGTTTTATATTCTTTTATTCAAAAATGGATGATTAGAAATTTTCTTAATTTCTTTTCCATTTATGTTTTTTTAAGAAATATTTAGTTATTAAGGTTTGTGATTTTAGAGAGGATATAATTTTAATTGTTCTATTGTGTTTTTAATCTTCTTCCCTTTGGAATAAAGTTAGTTATCTTTTTCTCTGATGCTTTTCCACAACCTAAAAAATCTCCTTTGTAAGACATAACTACAAAGCCCTTAGGCTTTTGCTGATTAATCATCCCACCAACCCGACCACTTTCCCCCCCTTTCATTATTGAATTATCATCCTCATCCAACAAAATTTCGCTTCCTCTCATCCATTCTTTTAACTGTTCCCTGTTAATTTCAAAGATGTTTTTGATTATTTGGTCTTTCAAAAGAATAGCCCCTTCAATTGTTAATCTTATATTCTCTTCTTGTTCTTTTGCAATGTATAATCCAATTCCTTCTAAATGTATCCTGTTTGATATTTCTAAAAGCTCTTTTTCACTCAAAGTTCCTGTATAGAGAAATATTTTTTCTTTTCCTGTTTTTATTAAATTTCCTTGAATTTCTTTTACACCAAACTGCTGATTTAGGTTTTTTATTACTTCTTGTTTTCGCCTTTGATTTAGGATTTGAATTGTCATTTTATCTTTTTAAATTTAGCAATGAAAAATCCTTCAGTATTATTATCTTGAGGATAAATTCTTACCGAATATTTAACTTTTTCAGAATAGATTTTATCTTTCCAGTTTGTTATACCTAACCTTGTTTTAAGTTCTTTTGGAAGATAGAGTTTTTGAATTTCCATTTCTGGAAAGTTTTTGATTATAAAATCTACAACTTCTTCATTTTCTTCAGGCGCATGAGTGCATGTTGAATAAATTAATTCCCCATTTTTTTTGAGAATAGAAATTGCACTTTCAACGAGTCTTTTTTGCATTCTAGATAAAGTTGATATTGTCTTTATATTCCACATTTTATAAGTTTTAAAGCTTGAACGCAGAGTTCCTTCTCCTGAACAAGGAGCATCAACAAGAATTTTATCAAATTCCATTTTTTTTGATAGTTTTAAAAGTTCTTTACAGAGCATTGAGCCGTCTTTTTTTGTCAGTATTGCATTTGAAACTCCGCACCTCTGTAAGTTAGAAGCAAGAATAATTATTCTGTCTAGCTTTGCATCATTTGCTATTATTAGCCCTTGATTTTTCATTTTTGCTGCAGCTTGTGTTGTTTTGCTTCCTGGAGAGGCGCATAAATCTAAAAAAATTTCATTTGGTTTTGGATTTAGGGCGAGAATTGGAAGCATAGAAACAATCTCCTGAACATAATAATATCCTAGCTGATGTTCAAGGGAGTTTCCGAGTTCTCCTGGCTCGAGAGATATAAATTTTTTATTAATTTTATCCCTGCCACCATCCCCCAACCACCCACCCTCAGATGAGTTATTAATTATTGACTTATCATTTTTAGTTTTATTATTAATTATATTTAATCTATCTATTGATTGATTGCTATTTTTATTATTATATAAATTATCATTACTATTGTTAATAAATTTTCCTTCAATTATCATGATTTCTTCATGCTCTTTAAATGGCTGTGAAATTTTCCATGATTTTTCTTCAAGTCTTTTTTTTAATTCTTCTGGAGAAATTTTTAAAGTGTTGCAACGGATATAGTTTTTAACAGGCTTTTTTAATATTTTAAGATATCTTTCATATTCTTCTGTTTCAAGAAGTTTTTTCATGCGTTCTTCAAAAAGAGGCTTTAAATTAATTTTTTGCATAACATTATTAAGAACTAATTGTTTAAGAAATTATAGTTTTTATCTTTTTAGAATTATTTTTTATATGAAAATGATAACATAAGATCCTTATAGATCCTATGGGGTTAATTAATAATTATAGTTATTTGGTTATTATAAACTTTTTGATTAGTTTAATTTTATATTAATTATATATTCTAAAGTATAGTTTAGTTTATAAATCATATAACTTGGGTTTTATTATGAAATATAAACCAGGAGATATTTTATTTTATAAAGATGAAGGCGGAGATCCGTGGCTTGTGAAAGTAGCTCATAGATTTATAGGATGGTATGAAGGAGATATTAACCCAGATATTTTTCCACATAAATATTATGATGTTCAAGCAACTAAATTAGAAGAAGACCGGGGTTTTTTAGCTATAAACAGAAAAATAACTAAAGAGTTTGCATGGGTTAGAGAAAATTGTTTATCTAAGCTAAATACAAATTTAGCAAAATTGATTTAATTGAGATTTAATTAAAAACATCAGCAATTTCTTCCCATTATCATTGAATAAGGTGTTCTTAAAAGAGTAACTAAATCTTCTGGAAGCATGAACTTTTCGTGGAACTTTCTATGATAGTCTAAAGCACATTCTGTTTCACTTGGGCATTTATCTGTTCCTCTATAAGCTTGAAACCTAGTAGTTACACCAGCTGTACCATCCATAAATATGTTCTGGAATTCAACAGGAAGCGCGTCAATAGCTTTTTGATGTTGGGGTCTTTGGCCACCTACCATCCACATATCCCCTTTTAATACATTTATAATTTGAGTTAATTCATCTAAAGAGAATTTTCTAATAATTTTTCCAACTCTTGTTATTCTTGGGTCATTTGGGTTTTTGTAATTTGCCCCTGGATTTACAAAACCTTGTTTACGAGTTTCTTCAAATTGTTTATGTGCATTCTGGTTCATTGATCTAAACTTGCGCATTGTTGTTTCTTTATGATTAACTATTACTTTTTGTTTATAAAATACAGGTGCTTTTAATCCGGATTTAAGCGCTTTTATTGGGCCTAAATGTAGATTATCATATACTTCTTCTGCTTTTATTGCAGTGCCAATTCCAAGAGTCAATAAAGCTAAACTAGGCACCCATAGTGGTGATGTAGCAGTTAAAACAGAAAGATCAAATGCACGTTTAGTATAACGGTTTATATCAACAATATGCCCTTTATACCAATCTCTTATTTCTTGAGTGAGAAGAGAATAGGCTTGATTATTATTTTTTTCTTTTTCTTGAATAATCTCGTCTAATTCATTTACTAAAGCATCTTGGGTTAATGATTCTGAGTTGTTTTTGTTTGCTCTTACTAATAATTCTCTAATCGCTTCAAGATGGGGATTTTGAATTTGAACAGAATTTTCATCTTCTTTCTCTTTGCGAATACTGGCTGCAAAATCCTGAATTTGAGATGTACTTATTACATAATCTTCTAATCTTAATCTTTTTGGTTTACTTTTTAATCTTCTGTAATTATTTTTTAAAGAACTTACAGTCCTTTTAAACCAACCAGGTGCGTTGATTTTTGATTTCTCCTGTGAGGGGGTTATAACAGATGCAGGTTGTTCATGAATATTAGAC
Organism: Nanobdellota archaeon; assembly: GCA_038044925.1. Classification (GTDB taxonomy): domain Archaea; phylum Nanobdellota; class Nanobdellia; order Pacearchaeales; family GW2011-AR1; genus JBBSZC01. The sequence goes on from JBBSZC010000007.1 coordinate 4,986, forward strand.
ATTTCTTCTAAATCTTTGTAATTAGAAATAACCGTTCTTCTTTTTTCTAATTCTGACAGGAAAGGAGAATATTCAAATTGTAAGTTTGCAGGCAGTTCTTTTGCAACTTCCTCCTGCAATTTTGTATTATAATCTGTTTTATTTAAGTAATTAAGGAGATTTTTTATTTCAACAGGCTTAAGTCCGGTGTTTATTCTATTCCAGTGTTCAGTGAAAGCAGAGAAGTCAGATGCTTCCTCTAAATTTAAATATCTTCCATTTTTATTAAAAAATTCTTTTTCCCATCTTAATTCTTCAGCTACTAATGCAATTCCTTCGCTATAATCTAGTTTTTTTGATAAAAGTTCTATTGGTCTGTAATCTTGAGCTTGGTTTAATGAACTTTCTAAAGAAGAATCTATGTATTCTTCTGGTTTAGTATTAATTGTTTCTTTTGATTCAGTATTAATTGTTGTTGAATAAGGAACTGTGATATATGAATCTAAAATTTCTGTTGGTGTTTTTCTTGTTCTTGGCTGCCTTTTTTTAAGTTCAGGATCTATGTCAGAATCAATTAATCTATTAATCATCCTGTAAAAAGTTGAACTGCTTACGCCTTTATTCTCAATAATTTTTTTAACAGGTGTTTTTGTTGTTTTATAAAGATAAACCATTTCTCTTATGTCATCATAACTTAATTTGGTATATGACTCTTTTTTTTGTGTTGCATATCCTGTTTCATATTTAGACATGTTTCTAAGAGAGTTGTCAACAAGGATTCTATTAGGGTTATAAGAATGCCAAGGTTTAGCTGAATCTTGCGGGAAATCAATAATTTGTGTTTCTAATCTTCTTGTTTCTAGGGGAATATTAGCGCTTTCACTTTCTGTATAAATCTCATTAAATTCAGATGAAAAAGGATCAACTATTTCTGCTAAACCTCTTGATGGATAAGCTAATTCTGTTCTGCTTGCAACAAGGCATCTTCTTGAATTTTTTTCTGTATTTTTTATCATTTTTCTTTATTTTTATTAGATTATAGCTAATTTATAGTCACTTAATAGTAGCTACTTAGTTTATAAATTTAATGTTTTTAAGATAGTAGCAGAATTAAGTTGTGGGACGATACATGCTTTTTTGGCAGTGTATGTCTTTTTTTACTTCATTTAATTAAATTTTGCTGATAAAACTGATAAGAAAGTAAGACTTTTAATTTAATTGAGAAGAACTCTGCTACTCCTTCTACTAAATGGGTTTAATTTTGGCATTTATAAATTTTTCTGTATGACAGTTCTTTACCCGATTAATTTTTACTCTCACTTCTCTTGATTTTAAATTTTTTATAAAACATTGTGTTAGAATTCACAGAGCTTCTTTTGGTTTTTGCAATTGGCAATTTCCTTTATGTCAATATTGAAAACTTGAAAGATATTTTCAACAGCAGGAAGAATTTGATGATTTAGATAATATTCAATGTCATACTCCCCCTTTTCATCAGGAAGTTTAACTTTTTCTCTGATTAATTGTTTTTTTCCTGGTTTTCCTGTCTTTGTCTCTGAGATGTAATATTCAATTAAAGCTCCAGGATCTATTGGCATTTCTTTTCCAAGCATTTTTTTTGCAGCAATTACATGCGGAGAAATTGCCTTGTATTCTGAAATGGGTTTTTTTAACTGAGTTTTTATTATTAGTTGTTTTATATCTATTTCCCTTTTTTTTATTTTTTTAATAACTTCTTTTATACTAACCATTGCTCTTTTTTCATTTCCATCTTCAAGAACTTCTTTTATAACTTTATTCTGCAGAGTTCTTGCAAGTTTACACCAATCTCTTCTAACTGTTTCAAATCCACGGATTTTTAATTTTCCCTCTTCATTAATTAAAGCGTATTTTTTCTTTGCTCCTATATCTCCTGTTCTTTTTGTCACCCATATACCTCTTTTAAAAAATCCCTCTAATTCCAGCTCCATTATTCCTGGGAGTTCTGAGTTTAGTTTTTTTAAAAAATCCTTAACTTGAGTTTTTGTTTTATTTTGTAAAAGAAAGGCTATTGAATCGGTATCTGAATAAATTGTTTTATATCCGGATTTGTCAATTTTTTCTATAGCTTCTTTTATGGATTTTTTAGCGAATGCTGCTGTTGCAGCAGCAGCTTCTAAGCAATAATATCTAGCTCCAAAAAATCCCTGGTAACCATAAGAGGCATTAGCAAGCAACTTAAAAGCATTACTCTTAGCCCTTTTCAATACATCTTCTTCTTTTTTTGACTCTAAATTAGAAGATTTTAACTCTTCTTTGTATTGTTTTCTTTTTTTTATTATTTCTTTCAGCATTTCTGGAAAAAATCCTGGTTTTTTTGAAAAGTGAACTTCTTTATTCAGAGCCTTTATTGAATAGCTGTCTTCTATTTTCTTTTTTTCTTTTTTTATTTCTTCTTGAGATATAAATGTAGATTTAGATAGATTATAAGTTACAATTACACTTCCATAACTTGAAGTGAAATCAAACAAAGAAATATTTTCATATAAACCGGGTGTTGGTTCTAGGACAAACGCCCCTTCATACTTTTCTATTTTTCTTCTGCTTCCTATTTCATCATAAGTTGGCCGTCTCTCAGGAATTTCATTGAATTTTTCCAAATTATGAATTATATAGTCTTCAACATTAGAGGACATGCCGTTTCTAGAGACATTAAAAATTGGCTCCTGCATTATTCTTGTAAATTCTATCAAATCAGGCCAGAATTTAAAAAATAAGCCATATGTAAGAACAGAATCATGAAGATTATATTCATAATATCTCTCAAGTTCATTCTCATCTAATTTTGAAGAATGTTTTATTTCAAATTGCTTTTTTCCCTCTCCAAGAAACTCATTTGCAACTTCATTTAATGAGAGAGTTTCTGACTGCATATACTGGGAATAAGCTGTTTTTATGAATTTTAATAAATCTATATGAACTATACCTGATATTTTTCCAGTAAGAACAGCTCCCTTGAAGAATCTTGGCTGTGAATCATCTAATCCTAAAGAAAGTTTAATTTTGTTTTTTTCCGCACGAGTTTTTAGATATGGAAGATCAAAACCATCTGAAAAATATCCCACTAAAAAGTCAGGAGATATTTTTTTTACATATTCAACAAATTTTTCAAGAAGCTCTTTTTCACTTTCCGCATATTCCACATAATCTAATTTTTTTGTTTTTTCATGTTTTTTGCATGTGATTACTTTTTTGAATTTATCTGAAACAAGGGATATCATTATTATTTCTCCTTCCCCTATTCTGAACTCATCTGCTTCTATATCATATGCAAGAACTTTGGGCGTGAAGATAGTCTTATCTATGTCATTTGAATCTTTTTCATCTTTAAGGGGTTTTGCTGATTCTAATTTAATGCAGAAGTCAATATCTAAAGACTTGTCAATTCCTCCAAATTCATTCGAATTGTTTAGCATTTCTCCTGAGATTTCATGCCAGTTTAAAGGAATAATATTTTTTTCCAATATATAATGAGTTATGAATCCTAAATCATAGCCGCGCCTTTTTTCTATGCCTTTTAAATCAAGCCTGTTTGCTATATCATGCAAATCTTTGTAGTTAGTTGCGAATATTTTTATGGCATTTACTTTTTTTCCAAGAAAATTTTTTTCATGGAGCTCGGTTTTTTCTACTTGAGTTTCACGGCCCTTTATATTTAATTTTATTTTTTGTATTTCTTCTCTAATCTCTTTTACTGCTTTTTCTGAGAGTTTTTCTTCTAAAATTGCCCATAAATAAATATGACACGTATCAATTACACAGATTCTTTTTCCTTCTTTGTTTCTTCCTATAATTTTTATATAGTTTCTGCCCTCAAAATCAAAGTAATCGTAGTCTATTGGAATAAATGTGGTTTTCATTAAAATTAAAGATTTATAGAATATTTAAAGTTTGAGACTAAGAATAATTAATCTTATATACACTCTTTTTTTAGCTACATTATGAATGATAAGCGGGTATATCAAATTGGAGATAAATATTTTAGAGTAAATGTTTCTATGGCAGTTGATTGTCATTGTAATTTGAAATATCTTTATTCTGGAGGTAAAGTTCCAGGATGCAAAGGGCTTTTAAAAAAGGTAGATATTTTTATAGGAAAACAATATGAAAAAGGAAAAGGAATTATCTTTGATGATTCTTTTTGGGAGTCTTATCCTTCTATGTCTGTATTAATAAATGGAGATTCTGGTGAAACTAGTTGTTTTTATCTTGGAGATGACGAAAATATGCGTATAGCAAGATTAAAAGGATATGACTTATGCTTAATTAAAAAATTAAAAGAGCAGGGAGTAAAAGTTAAAGAAAAACTTTTATCAAAAGGAGAAAAACATGTTCCAAAAGAACATGTTAATTGGAATATAAATTATAATGATTCTTTAGAGCGAAAAGCTTAAAAACTACTACTAATAGGTTGTGGCATGGTAGCAAGAACAATAACTCCATACGAAGTAAGAGAAGATTTAACTGATAGGCTTAGAGATATCCAGTCTAGACAAGATGGAGCAGAGTACATTCAGTTTTGTCAGGAGAATGGATTTGATTTAGAAGATGGATATTTAGCAGACAGAGGAGAAATTGAATTGCTTGCTGAAAGAGATTTAACTACATCTGAAAAGATAGGCAGGGATTTATATGAATGTATTGAGTTAGAAGGTTATTCTTCATTTGATTATCCTGATAAAATTAGAACTATTTTTAAAGAAAATGGAATTATTAAATTGCCTTTTATGGGCAGAGATACATCTATTATAGCTATTGGAAGATACGATCTTACAAAGTATGCAGTTAGTTTAATGGATAATTATAAAAAATTGTTAAGAATTAATCCACGAGTTGCTTTTAGATAACTATTTATATTTATTTTGGGTTTATTTTATATGGGTTTAAATATAAGAGATATAGTTCCAAAGAAACAGCTCGACATATCTACATTAAAAGGAAAAGTCATTTGTGTGGATGCTTTTAATACTCTTTATCAATTTTTATCCAATGTTAGGCAGCAGGATGGAACCCCTTTAATGGATAATCAAAAGAGAATTACAAGTCATTTGTCTGGAATTTTTTATAGGAATGTTAATTTAATTTCAGAAGGCATGAAACTTGTTTATGTTTTTGATGGAAAGCCCCCTGAATTGAAATATAAAATCCATTATAATAGAAGAGAAGCAAGAGAAAATGCTAAAGAGAAATATGAAGAAGCGAAAAGAGAAGAAGATATAGGGATGATGAAGAGATATAGTTCTCAATTAACAAGATTAGATGAAGAGATGATTCGTGAAAGCAAAGAGCTTTTAGAAGCTTTAGGGATTTGTGTTGTTCAGGCTCCAGGAGAAGGTGAATCAGAAGCAGCTCATCTCGCAAAGAAAAATGCATTTGCTTCTGCGAGCCAGGATTATGATTCTTTATTATTTGGAGCTCCTAAATTAATTCAGAATTTAACTCTAGCAAGAAAAAGAAAAACAATTTCTGGCTGGGTGGAGATTAAACCTGAAATGATAGAACTTGAAAAAGTTTTGAATTTCCTTGAAATAGATTTAGATCAGTTAATATGTTTAGGGATACTTATTGGAACTGATTATAATCCTAAAGGAATTCCTGGAATTGGACAGAAAAAAGCCTTAGGGATTGTAAAAAAATACAAAAAACCCGTTTTAATTTTTGAGTCTGTTAAAGAGCAAATAGGAGTCCTTAGCGAGGAAAATCAGTTTGATTGGAAGGAAATTTTTGAGTTATTTCACAAGCCAGATGTTAGGGATTTTGAAATAAAATTTCCTAAAATAAATGAAAGAAAAATCAAAGAAATTCTTGTTGAGAAGCATGATTTTTCTGAAGAGAGGGTTGAAAAACAGCTTGAGAAATTAAGAAATTCTACAGAGAAAAACAAACAAAAAAATCTTGAGAAATGGTTTTAAATTTTTTGAACTTTAAAATTTAATCTAATCAATACATTTATATTTCAAATTTTGTTTATTCTTTTATGAAAAACATTAGGGGACAAAGAGCTTACGACTTAATTGGGAGCACAGTTATTGTGAATTTTCCAAGAGAATTTAAAACAACTGATAAGAAAAAATTTGCTTTAAATTTGATGAAAGAGCAAAAAGGAATAAAAACAGTTCTTGAGAAAATTGGGAAGATAAAAGGAAGATTGAGAAAACTGACAACAAAATATATTGCAGGAGAAAAGACAAAAGAAGTTCTTTACAGGGAAAATAGATGTGTTTTTAGATTTAATCTAGATTCAACTTATTTTTCTCCGAGATTAAGCAATGAAAGGAAAGAATTGGCAAATAAAATAAAAAAGGGAGAAGAAGTTTTAGTTATGTTTGCAGGTGTTGCTCCGTTTTCTATTGTTATAGCTAAGAATTCTCAGGCAAAAATAGTTTATTCAAGCGAAATAAATAAACTTGCAAATAAATATGCTAAATTAAATGTCGAATTGAATAAATTAAAAGAAAGAGTAATAATTATTCCAGGAGATTCAAGAAAAACTACGCTAGATTTTTATAAAAAAGGGAAGAAATTTGATGTAATTGTCATGCCAAGACCGAGATTAAAAGATAATTTTCTTGATGCTGCATTTTTAGTTTCTAAAAAAAATACTCAAATTTATTATTATGATTTTTGTTCTGCGAATGAGATTGACAAAATCAAGGAAAAGATTTTTACAGAAGCAAAAAAAGCAAAAAAGAAGATCAAGATTCTTAAAATTAAGAGAGCAGGAGAGATTGCCCCGTATAAGATTAGAGTTAGAGTGGATTTTAGAGTTTTATAATAAATAATGTTTATTATTAATAATTGGTCAATAAAACAGTAAGGATAAAACCATAAATATTTTTATACTTAAATGTTGTTAGGTATATCATGATAAATAGTAGAGATATAGTGAAGATTTTTTATTAATAAGTGTTTATAAGGGTTATATGGTCTAAATTAAAGATAATTAGACCCCTCTAATTAATTATTGGTTTTATGCTTCTGCCCAAGCTCTTTCAATTTCACTATGCACTATTGCTCTTTGCGGGTCTCCTGTTATCTGTGAAGACTCACATGATTGTATATCTTTTTCAGTAAATAACTTTCCTCCTGCATAAAGAATTCTTTGTTCTATTGTTTTTAAGGTTTCAGAACTAAGTTGAGCTATTTCAGGTGTTTGTTTATAGTCTTCATTCTCATCCCCGATCATTATATAACTACTTCTTGGTAGTATTTAAAGCTTTTTATTTTGTGAAATGGCATCTTAGATTAGATTAATTAACTAAAATTAATTATTAAATAACTTAAACTATAAAGTGAAATTGAAGGGGGTAGTTAAAATTAAATGTTAGATTACCTGTTAAAGTTAAATTTGAATCAATTATTTATCAAACAAGCATCAATTAGGCAATAAAATGAAATATTATCAAATTTATGGGTGCTGTTTTAGATTAATTGATTAGTCCTAAAGATTATCATAATCTCTTCTCTATTTTTACTGCTGTTGGAGCTTCTCCTCCGTGCCATGTAAACCTAGGCCTTATACGCATCGGATATATTCTTTCTGAATTGTCATCAAGAATTATTGCAGAACCCTTAAGTTCAGGAAGATTATTTATTTGTTGTTTTATTCCTTCTAATACATAGCTCTGCATTATATAATTTAAGGCTTCTAAGTCTGGTTTTGCTGTAATTTTATGCGAAATAACAATATCTGCTTGAGTCATTACATCTTTATGAATTTGTCCTGGCTGCTGTGTGGCTAAGACAAGAGAAATTCCTGGCTGTCTTCCTTCTCTTAACAACTGAATTAAGGCATCAGTTGCTATTGTTTTTCCCCTTAATGGAAGAAATTCATGGGCTTCATCAATAAAAATCCAGACTAAGGGATATTCTTTTTTTTCTGCTCCAGACAAATACTCAAGCCCCTTTGCTATAGAATCAACTTCTTCTTTTTTTCTCATGAGCATTCTTTGATTAAAAATTTTTCTTGAAATTAAGCTTATCGCTAGAGCTCTTATATTAAAAGCTCCTACTGAATTATACACACTCAAATCTAAAACAGTGGTTAACCCAGGGGTTATTAAATCATTAATCTGTGTTTTATCAGATTCTTTTTCAGAGAAAATTCCCCAGGTTTTTGCTGCTTCAAATAGGCCTATTGCAGCATTTTTTATTTCTTGAGAAGTATTTTTATCTTGGATTATTGTTGCGATAATATCCTCTATTCTAAAATTTTTCTTTTCTTTTAATCTGGACAAAACCCTTTCAATTAAAATTGCTACCGGATTTATCATATCTAATCCAAAAGTTAAAATCCAATCTTCTGAAGTCATTTCATTTAAATCCAGGGAGAATTTATCATCTGCAAGGATTCCCCTTTCTCTGTAGTAATCATAATAACCGACTGGAACAAATATTTTTACAGGAAGATTTTTTGGTTTTAAACCCCATTGAGACAAAAGTTCTTTATCTTTTTGATTTTGATATTTCATAGTCCAATAAATTCCCATTGTATCAAAAATTAAAGAAGCAATATTCTGGCTTACTTTTTCATCAAGGTTTGAGAGTTCTTCTGCTATGACACCTAAAGTATAAGATTTTCCTGAATTGTGTGAAATTATTCCGTTTGCAATAAACGAGTGATTTTTATTTACAGATAGGTCATAGACTTCATTAATTTCTTGGATTTCTTTTATACTCTTTATTCTTCTACATACTAAGTTATCTGATATATAGAATGTTTTTCTTTTTCTTGTCTTATTATCCTTATGTTTTTCTAATCTGTTTTGCTTAAATCTACTTATAAATCCAATCTTCTTGAAATTCTCCATTGAAGAATTATCTGTTATAAAGAGTCGATAATTTTTATATATCTTATTTGCGCATTTTGCATTTTTTTCTCTTATAGAGGATTCTATCTCAAAATGTGATAAAATTAATTGCAAATCTTCTAAAAACTTTCTTGACTTGCTGGAATAATCTATATACTTGCCGTTGTTAGCAATATATCCATCACACGAGAAGAGTGCCGATAAAAATTGTGCTTTGAATGTATTGGAACTCTCCAATACAATTTTAGGTATTCTAATTATTCCTGCTTTGTTCCCTAAAGGTACACCTAATTCATGAATCTTATTAACAACTCTTGCATAAAGCGATTGAACAACAGAGCAGTCACAATCATTTCTTTTATATTGTTTTACATATAATCCAAATTCTTCTTCTAAATCTTTTTTTGCTATATTCAGTACATTTTCATCGTTGCAGAATATTCTTAATCTGCTTTTTGTCCCATTATACCAGCTACCTCTTCCATCTTTCCATCTTCCTTTTCTCTTGCTTATCGTTCCATCTGATAAAACAAATCCCAATATTCTTGCAAGTCTAAGGCTTTTTTCATTTTTTTTGATTTCTTGCAATTTTGTAGATAAAATTATTTTATCTCTTGTTTTTAATTCTTGGGCCATTCTCCAAAAAAGATATTTTCCATAATTAACAAGCAAAGGATGTTCTTTAGTAAGTTGTAATTTTCTTCCATCATCTAATTCTATTTCTAATAATTTTTCTTTTGAAATATCATATTGTAAAAGTTCCGCATTTTCCCATTCAAACTCTTTTTTCTCTTTGTTAAATGAAAGAACTCTGTTTTCTTTTGAGTTGAATTCTTTTATAGGTTTATATCCTTCGTTTGTGAATATTAATGTTTCTCCTGTTAAACATCCTCTTTTTCCTGCAACTAGGACAACATGGGTTTTTGCAATGTCCATAAATAGGTTGTTGCTTAGAGAAGTGTATTGCCCCATTTTTACATAGCTCTTTCCAAGGTAAATTATGCCTTTTTTGCCTATTAATTTTTTATCAGATTCGTCTCTTCCAAGTATTATATCATAAGGCATTTTCTATATATCCCTCTTTTCATTATAATATAGACATAAATAGATTTTTAATGTTTTGTGTTATATCTTCAAATATCAAAATTCAACTCGTCTATTGAATGAGTGATTTAACCACCCATGGAATTTTGAATGTGCTCAAGAACTAAAATGATTGAGTGGCATCTTCATGCCATCAATCTTTGACTGGTGGTTCTTGACATATAACCAGGTTCACCAAAATGTTTAAAAAAGGTGATTTCTATGTTCAGAGATGGAAGAGGAAAATAATCCAATAACAGAAAAGGATAATAATTTAATAAAAGGCAATGAAAATAGAACCAGTCTTACTGATAAAATGAGAGGCAATCCTTGGATGGTTGCAACTATTATATTAGGATTATTCAGCTTGACTATGTTATTTGCTAGCATTTCAGGAAAATTAACAGGAAATGTAATTTCTGGAAGTGATGCAGGAGATATATTATTAAATCTTTATGAATCAAGAGGTGCAGAAGGGCTTAATATTTCATCTGTAAAAGAAATATCAGGAGTGTATGAAGTTAATTTTCTTTATCAAGGAACAGAAATTCCAATTTATGTTACTAGAGATGGAAAGTATGCAGGAACCTTAAATTCTGTAACAGGTTCGGCTGATTCTGGGTCTGGAAATGCTGCAAGTCAAGAAATTCCTAAGACAGACAAACCAAGTGTAGAGTTATATGTTTTTACATATTGTCCTTATGGATTGCAGGCTGAGAAAGGAATAGTCCCTGTTGTTAAGCTTTTAGGGAATAAGATTAACTTCAAAATAAGACAAATCGGAGCAATGCACGGAGATTATGAAAAAGTAGAAGCTGAGAGACAATTATGCATAGAAAAAAATTATCCTGACAAATTTTATGATTATTTGAGTACTTTTGCATTAGATTCTACAATTGGAGCTTGCAGAGGAGAAGATGCTTGTGTGTTGCCTAAGATAAAGGCTATTTATACTAAATTAGGGATTGATAGTGCTAAAATAGATGCTTGTATGAAAACAGATGGAGTTAGTTTATATGCTGCTGAAGAAACTAATGCCCAAACAAATGGCGTAAGTGGTTCACCAACTTTAATAGTTAATGGAATAGTAACAAACAGTGGAAGAGATTCTGCTTCTTATCTTGATACTATATGCCAAGCTTTTACAGAGGGAAAGGTTCCTAGTGAGTGTTCACAGCAATTAAGCAGTGTATCCCCTTCTGCAGGATTTGGAGCTTCAACAGGTTCAGCATCAAGTTCTAGTGCTGTGCAGTGTGCAACTTAAAGGTTAATAAAATATTTATTAATTCTATATTCTTATCTATTTAATGAAAGAGTGCATTTTATATTCAAAAAAGAAATCAGGAAAAATTAGATGTTCTGCTTGTTCTCATAGATGCTTGATTTCTAATGGCAGAGTTGGGCTTTGTGGAGTTAGGAAAAATATAGATGGAAAATTGTATTTAATGGTTTATGGGAAAGTTATTTCTATGCATGTTGATCCTATAGAGAAAAAGCCATTATATCATTTTTTACCTAATACAAAAAGTTTTTCAATAGGAACTATAGGATGTAATTTTTTTTGCGGGTTTTGCCAGAATTATGAAATTTCCCAGGAAAGAGAGATAAGAGGATTTAATATAAATCCTAAGGAAATTGTTGAAGAAGCCATTAAAACAGGCTGCAAAAGCATTTCTTATACCTATAATGAGCCTACAATTTTTGCCGAGTTTGTAAAAGATACAGCCGAAATTGCAAAACAGAAAGGGTTAAAAAATGTTTTAGTAACTAATGGTTATATGACAAAAGAGTGTCTGGATTTTCTTTCCAAGCCAATAAAATTAATTGATGCTATGAATATAGATTTAAAATCTTTTAATGAAAAATTTTATATTAAAACTTGCAAGGCTTATTTAAAACCCGTATTAGAAACAATAAAATATTCACATAAATTAGGAATACATATTGAAATAACGACTTTAATTATTCCGGGAATTAATGGAAATGATTCTATTAAAGAGTTAGAAAAAATCGCTAAATTTATTGCTTCTATTGATAAAAATATTCCCTGGCATATCTCAAGATTTTTTCCTACGTACAAGATGACTGATAGAAGAGCGACTGATTTAGAAATTTTAAGGAAAGCAGAAGAAATTGGAAAAAGGCATTTGAAGAATGTTTATATAGGGAATGTTTGAAAAAATATTTTTAATTTATTTAGCTGTTTGCTCCAAACCATCCAAATACCCTATTTCTTCCGGCGAGAGTTTTAATTCTTTTCTGGCTTCTTGGCTTTTTAATATGTTTTTGATTATTGGAAATTCGTTCATCGCTCTTCTAACTCCAACATGCACATATCTAGAATATTTTTCAGATATTGATTTTTTTAACAGGGTTTTTTGGTTGTGCATCCATATTTTTAATATTCTTGTAGGCCTTTTATAGCTTGTAAATCCCTGCGAGGTTTTACTCATGTTTTTTGCAGAAGAAATTCCATAACTCAAGAAAATATTTTCATAGATTAAAAATCTCCAATACTGCTGTTTATAGATTCTTCCTTTAAAGACATCTGCTCTGCTTAGATAATCATAAGCCCTTTCCAATTCTTTTCCACTATATTCGCTTGGTATATTTTCTTCCACCCATAGAATTATTTCTTCTAGGGGCATATTTACAGAATCAAAAACCTTGAGAATTTCCTCGTCTGATTTATTCTTAAAAATCAACCTTAGTGCATTGAAAATATCAATTTCCTTATTTCTTTCATCTATTATCTCAGGAAGAATTTTTTCTTTAGAATGAGCTAATGCTTGCAGGTCATTCAAAGCAGCTCTTATGTCTCCTTTTGCTTTTATAGATATACTAGTTAACAAATCATTATTTACAAATAAATTCTCTTTTCTTAAGGTGCATATTAAAATATCTTTTATTGTTTTATAATTTATTTCTTTTAATTTTACAACTTCACATTTTCTTCTAAGGAGGTTAAATTTTCTATCCCAGATATTATTTGCTGTCAATATTATTGGGTATTTTGTTTTTTCAATCAACGCCAATAATTCAGCAAGCCCTCCCCTATCAACACCTGAAATTCCATCAACTTCATCAACTAAAATTATTTTACTTATTTTTTTTTGAGAAATTGGCCTTTGTTCTAATGCTGGTTTTAGGATTTTCTCTAGAGAGTCTTTATTTCTTAAATCAGAAGCATTTAATTCAAATATTTCTGAACTAGTTTCAATGGCTGTGACATAGGCTATAGTTGTTTTTCCTGTTCCAGGGGGCCCATAGAAAAGAATGGCTTTTTTTCCATTAGGAATTTTATTAAAATTTTTAATAAATGCTTTTATAGATGCTATTGCTAAATCTTGTCCTTTTACATCTATAAAGCAACTTGGTCTATATTTTTCTGTCCAGGGCATTTTAAAATATTTTTTTTAATATATTGTCATTTAACCTTGAATTAAATTGTCCTCTTTTTTATTGTTTAATCGAGTTAACCTGCTTTTTATTTTTATCATTTCAGCCATAACAAATTTGTTTTGTTCTTGGATGTATGCTAATAAATCCCTATTTAATAGTTCTCTATTTTTTGATTCAAAATCGATATATATCCTGTATCTTATATTTTCTTCTTCTGAATAGTACATAATCCTTTAGCCTCTTTATTTTCCAACGCCTGCTAGGACAAAACTTGCTAAAAGAGACTGAAGTTGTATGAAAGTATCTGCGCCCTCAACAATTCTGAATTCTGTTTCACCTGTTTTTTCGATTAGTTTCATTTTAATTTCCGGCTCTACTTGGAGGTTCCAAATTTCTTTTTGAATTGCTTTAATAACATCTTGCCCTGAAATTGATTCTTTTAGCATTACATCTAATAACTTTTCACGTGAATTTTGAAAGTCTCCTGAGAGGGCATAATCTAAAACAACTTTAATGTCTTTAGGCTTTGCATTTGAAATTATTGTAGAAACTAATTCAGGAGTTATGTCAGGAGAGATAGAAGCTGTTGATTGAAGTATGTTTACAGCTCGTCTGCAGTCACCCTCACTTCCTTCATAGATTATTTCAAAAGCTTGTTCAGATATTTTTAATTTTTCTGCTTCTGCTATTGTTTTCAGGTATTTTTCTATGTCTTTTTTTTCTAATAGCTTGAATCTGAATATCGCACAACGGCTTTGTATAGGGTCTATAATTTTACTAGAATAGTTGCATGAAAGTATAAAACGGCAGGTTGCAGAGTAGTTTTCCATTGTTCTCCTAAGAGCCTGCTGCGCTTCTGGAGTCAGGGCATCTGCCTCATCCAAGAAAATTACTTTAAAAGGAACATTTCCGAGAGATTTTGTTCTGGCAAAGTTTTTCACTTTTTCTCTTACTATTTGTATTCCTCTCTCATCGCTTGCATTTAACTCTAAGTAATTATCTCTCCAGTTGTCTTTGTATAGTGTTTTTACAATTATTAAAGCAAGAGTTGATTTTCCTGTTCCTGCTGGGCCTGCGAACAATAGATGGGGAATATTCAAGGAGTTTGTTAAAGATTCAACTCTTTTTATTATATCATTTTGTCCAACAAGCTCGCCGAATACAGCCGGTCTATATTTTTCAGTCCATATAGAGCTTATCATTTTAAAGGAAAATTAGATAGACTTATAAAGATTATTATACAAGATTTAAAGTTTTACTCTTTAGAATTATCTGCTTCTTGCTCTTCTCATTTTACGCCTATGCTTTTCTTTTCTAAGTCTTTTTCTCTGCCATTTCCATCGCATCTGGCGTTTCTTTTTCCATCGTCTTGATGAGCGTTTCATAAGAAAAAAAGAAGGAGGTGGTTTAAAAAGATTTGGGTTTACGTTTTATTTTATATTTTTAGTATCTTAAAAATAATTGCTTATTTTTAGCTTGAATTCCATCCAGAACAACCAGAATAATAATAAAATTCCTTCTATTGTTGGAATTATTAAAGGAGAGATCTCTTTTGGAAGATAACTTATAATGTCTAAGCCTATTTTGTAGCTTGAGAAAGGATAGAAAGGAGAAATACTCCCAATGATTGTAGAATCAAGGATTAAATGTAAAAAACTTCCAAAAGCAAGAATATAGAAAACTCTTGGAAGTTTCATATGTCTTTTTCCTATTTGTGAAATTTTAAAGTTAATTGTCCATGCAAATATTCCTGCAAAAAACAGGATTAGAGGAATAAAAATTGTGTGAAAAAATGTTCTATGAACCTGATTAAATGTAAAACCAAAGAAATACAAAATATAATATATAGCTATATCTAAATCAGGAATTACTGCTCCAATTGCTGCAATTAAAATATAATATCTTGGAAATTTTTTATTATCTTTAATAAAAAAATCTCTAAATAATTCAATTAAAATTACTGCTGCTAGAATATGTGTTGTTGCTGTTGGAGACATTTTTCCCTCTTTTTATTTTATTATTAATTTAAATAGTTTTTACCTGTTTCTTTGAACACCAATCTTTGGACAGTATTTGTTTATAGGACATTTTGAACACCATGGCGAAATTGGCTGGCAGATTTCTTTTCCAAACAAAACAAAAATTCCATTGAATTCTTGCCAATATTTTTTTGGAAGAATTAATTCAAGAGCTTTTTCTGTTTTTTCCGGCGTTTTTGTTTGAACCCATCCTAGTCTATTAGGTATTCTATGACAATGAGTGTCTATTGGCAAAACAAGCTCCCCAAAAGCAAATGAAAGAACTATATTTGCTGTTTTAGGGCCTATGCCTTTTATTGATAATAATTCTTCTTTTGTTTCAGGAACTTTTCCATTGAATCTTTCAATTAATTCTTTTGAAACGTGCTGAAGAGTTCTAGCCTTTTTTTTATAATGCCCTGAAGAATAAATTAAGGTTTCAAGTTTTTTTATTGGAAACTTCATAATTTTTTCAGGTGTGATTTTTTCATCTAAAGCTCCGAAGAGTTTTTTTGAAGCAATTTCTGTGTTTTTATCCTGAGTTCTTAAGGATAAGAGGCAAGAGATTAAAATCTTGAAGGCGTTTTCATTGTTTTTTCGCATTCTGTTTAGAGTGGTTTTTTCTTTATGATTGTAATATTCTGAGAGAGTTTCCATTATAGGAATAATATTTTTTATATATAATTTTTCTTGATGATTTTCCATTTGACAGACAAGATATTTGATGATTTAAACTTTCTTCTTTTCTTAATTTTTTTAGGTGTGCAGGTTCATAACATATATCCTATGTAATTAATCTGATTTTATAGAGGAGAATATAGTTTTATTAATTAGCTTAAGAAAAGAGATAAGAAGAACTTTTTAATCAATTTAGAGTTTTATTGACGATAAGGTTATATAATTTTAAGTAAAGTCAGGGGTAGGAT
Organism: Nanobdellota archaeon; assembly: GCA_038044925.1. Lineage (GTDB taxonomy): Archaea > Nanobdellota > Nanobdellia > Pacearchaeales > GW2011-AR1 > JBBSZC01. The sequence goes on from JBBSZC010000007.1 coordinate 21,243, forward strand.
ATATGTCCTGGTCTTATACACTTAATTTTTTAGGAAAGACTTATAAATGATTATTTTTCTAATTTATAATGGAAAATAAAAATTTCAAAAAACTTGAGGAAGTTTTAATTAACTATTAAGAGTGCAGGCTAAAATTAAAAATATTATTATTAATTTGAATATGTATTAATCTAATCTATTAATTAAAATATGTAAATTTCTTGCTAAACAATTAAAATTCAAAATTAGTCTTTGAGCCTTCCTGTTAAATCTTCTCGCGGGATTCCCCGGGCATTTATCAACAAAATTAGTTGAGACCTATTGTTTTCATAAGATTTTGAGCTTGTTAAATCCTTAATTAATGGGATTTTATTTAATCCAGGAACCCCTCTTGTAACATCTTTATACCTGGAAAATAAAGAATCTAATGCGAAATATGTTTCTCCTTCCTGAAGAACATAATTACTGCTTAAGTTTGCATCTCTGAATATAGGAATTTGTTCTGTTGCTGTATATCCAGTTTGTTCTCCAGACTCCATTTCATTTATTTCAAGATTGATGTAACCATCATCATTTCTATGGGCTTTGCCTATAAATTGTACTCCAGTTTTTTTGTATTCTACTGTTTTTATTAAATTGTCTTTTACAAACACAAATTGCGGGAATGGAATAGAAGACATATTGCTCATCTTTACTTCTTGCCCATTTGATGCAAGCAGGTCTAAATCTGCAAGGATTTCAACATGCCCCCTGCTGTCTAAAAATTTTACGATGCTATTAAACTCATATCTTTGATTATCTAAACTGTATAATGGATTGCCATAAACACCCATTGTTAGACTTTTTCCATCTGAACTGCTTGGAAGATTTAAACCTAAAATAGATTTTCCATCTCGTAATATATCTAAAATATTTTCTCTATCATATGTGTTGTCTCCAAAAAACTCCAAAAGCTTTATTTTTATTCTTATTTGTTCTGCAGGAATATCCATCTGATTTAATAAAGTTGAAAAATAACTAAAATCCCCGAATTTTTCCCTTGGTCCGGAAAAAACCACCATATTCCTCTGAGGAAATTCATGCATTTCTATATCTGATAAATGTGGCTCGACTAATTCAATAAGCTCTTTAGGAGACACTCTGCATTTGTAAAGCAAGACCAATCCACCAGTAGCATTTTCTATATACTCTGCATTTATTAATGGAACTTTAAAAATTGTATTAGGTGTTGCATTAATTACTTCTTCAAGGGCAGTTGCTGGCCTTTGTTCTTCTTTTAAGTAAGTTCTGTCATTTACAACAACCCTTTGGTTTTGAGCATCATGTTTTTCATAATCAATTTCTATTTTTTGAAAATCTAGAGCGTCTTTGTTTTTTTGAGTGTCTGCCCTAAAAATTTCCTGATATGGGTCAAATTTTCTCTGTTTTTCTATTGAGCTACATCCAAGAATTGTAGAAAAAGATAAAATTCCTGCTAAGACGTTTCTTAATAATCTTTTTTTCATGCAAACCTTCTGATATAACACTTTAAAAGGATTTGTTTGCTGAAAAATGCAGAAAACTTTATATAGTTTGGAGTATCTGTTTTATTATGATTTGGAAAAGCTTAGAAAAAAGATTAAAGCAAGGTGCTTTGGTTACTGGATTGTTGGTTGGATTATCAAGTTCTGTTTCTGATGCAGATACAATTTATTATGGAAAATTAAAAGGCGCACAGAGAATTGCATATGTTGAGTTTGATGAAGTAAAGGTAGAGAGTAAATACCATAAACAACTTGAAAGATTAAGTGAAACAGATCCGAAATATACTGTTTTTGTTAATAAGAGATATAATAGCATAGTAGCAGCAATTACAGAAGTTGCTAAAGAAGAAAAATATGATGTGGTTATTGAAAAAGGCGACCCAGATGTAAAAAATTCTACTGATATTGGAGAACTTGTCATGGCGAAATTAGAGGAAATTGAAAAAGATGCCTGAGCTGGTAGTTAGTGATAATTCTAAATCATGTGCGAGATAAATTTTTATCTATAGTCAAGGACGATGAAATTTATTCGTTTGCGCCTTGACTATTGAGGGAAAGTCATACAATTTTGGTCAATTATTTACGACTTTCATTATATCTATCCCCTAAATCTATTGGAGCAGGAACAATTGGAGCTTTAGGAACAAGTTTGTTAGTTCCTATGCTAGGAGTTTACTTTTTTCCAGGACTAGTCCTTTTTGGCTCTGCTTCTTCTTTGGTTAAGATTATTTCTAAAAAATTTAATTGATAATTAGTTCCCCATAAGATTTTTTATTTATTCCTGCTGCATTTGCTTCATCTGTATCGATTTGAAAAGCTAATTTATGTCTCTTTCCTGCTCTTATAATTACATTTTCAAATATCAATCCTCTTTTTCCTTTAACTCTTATCTTTACTTTTTGATTATTTTTTAGATTTAATTTTTTAGCTTCTTGTTCTGATAAATGAAGGTGCCTTTCTGCTATTATTAAACCAGTTGTTTTTATTTTTTCCTTAGAGCCCTTAATAATTATACCTTCAGAATTTTTTAAACCCCCTGAAAGATTTATTGGGGGAGTTTTTTTTAGTTTTAAATAATAAGAATCTGTTATTGAAATTTCAATCTGAGTTTTATTTCTTACAGGGCCAATAACCCTTGCTTTTAATTTCTTATTTTTATTTATTAATTCAACTTCTTCATTTGCTGCAAATTGCCCTGGTTGAGAAATAATCTTAATTGGCTTTAGTTTGTAGTTTTTCCCAAACAAGATTTCCAGATGCCTTTTTGAAAGATGAACATGCCTTGCAGATATTTCAATTGGAATTTTCATTTAATTATTTTTAATACCTCTCTTATTATTATTTCATCCTCATTTGCTGATTTGACATAGATTTTAACTTTAGAGGAGCTTGAAGATATTAGTCCTTTGTTTTTCTCGTTTTTATTTTTATCTAATTTTATTCCTAAAAAATCCAGATGTTCACAGATATCTCTTCTTAGTCTTGGAGCATTTTCTCCTATTGCTCCTGTGAAGATTAGATTATTTAAGCCGTCTAAAACAGCGGTGTAAGCACCAATGTATTTTATTATTCTGTAAACGAACATATCATAAGCAAGTTTTGCTTCTTTATTTTTTATGTTTTTTAAAATGTCTCTGAAATCCGAATATTTTTGGTTAGTTATACCTTTTATTCCTGATTTAATATTAAGAATTTTATCTGTATCATATCCTTTTTTTTCAAGGAATAGAACTATTCCTGGATCAAGGTCCCCACTCCTGGTACACATCATTAGTCCTTCTAATGGAGTTAAACCCATTGAAGTGTCTATTGGCTTATTATTTTTTATTGCAGTCATGCTCGCGCCTCTTCCTAGATGGCAAGTTATTGTTTTTCCCTTTAATCCCCTTGAAACTGATTCATGAGAAAGTCCATGAAAGCCGTATTTTCTTATGTGATATTTTTTTGAAAGCTCTTTAGGAATTGGATAAAGTTTAGTTATTTCTGGAAGTTTTATAAAAAAACTAGTATCAAAAACAGCGAATTGAGGTTTTTTGAATTTCTCTGCAAGGTTTATTATCATTAATTCTCTGGAATTATGCAAAGGAGCGAATTTAGAAAAATCTCTTATTTTTTCTTTTACCTTTTTATCTATTTTTACAGGGCTTTTCATATTTCCTCCATGAACAACCCTGTGCGCTATAATATCAAAACCAACTTTTTTACTCAATTCATTGCTTATTTTTTCAAAGGATTTTTCATAATCTTCTTTGCTTTTCAATTTTTCATATTTTCCTTCTAAAATTTTTTCCCTATTTTCAAAGAGGCTAAATTTTATTGTAGAGCTTCCAACATTAAAAACAAGTATTTTTTTCACCATCTTTATGTTATTAGATTTTAGAAGTATAAAAATTTATGTAAAAAGGTTTAAAAATATAGATTGTTTATTTTTAGAATGAAAGAGGTTTTGTAATTCTAAAGAGTAAATATGAATTATGATTTTGTTGTTTTTGGGGCTACAGGAATGCAGGGAAAAATAGCTAGTAAGGATTTATTAGAAAATAAATATAGCGTTTTAATGTGCGGAAGAGATAAATCTAGAATAACACATCTACTAAAAAAATATAAAAAAAGTTCTTTTAAATTTGTTGATGTTAGGGATGAAACTTTGGTAGTTGAGACAATAAAAAAATCAGGAGCAGATATTGTTATTAATTGTGTTGAAGGTGATTGGAATTTAAAAGTTTTAAAAGAATGTATTAGGGCTGATGTTAATTGCATAGATCTAGGTTCTGAGATTTGGATGACTAAGAGACAGCTAGCTTTGAATCCGATATTAAAAAAGAAAAATTTGATAAGTATTACTGGGATAGGTTCTGTTCCTGGAATTGGAAATATCATGTTGAGGTATGCTGCAAGAAAGTTTGATAAGATTAGTGATATAGAAGTTGGGTTTAGCTGGGATTCCAACATAAAAAAATTTGTTGTTCCTTTTTCTATAGAAAGCATTATAGAAGAGTTTACAGACCCGGCTCCTATTGTATCTAATAAACATTTTATAAAAAAAATGCCTTTAGATTCTATAATTGAAGATTATCATAGAAGCATAGGAAAACAAAAAGAATTTTTTGTAAGACATCCAGAACAATTTACTTTTTTTCATTATTTTAAGGATCATGGGGTAAAAAATATTAAATTCTATGCAGGATTTCCAGAACATTCGTTTAGAACAATAACTACGCTAATTGATATAGGTATGGGAAGTAAAAAAGATATACTCTTTAATAACATTAAAATTAAACCAGTAAAATTTTTAACAGAGATTCTTAAGAAAATAGAATATCCTAAAGGATATAAGGAAAAAGAAAATTTATGGGTAAAAATTACTGGCGTAAAAAATAATAAACCTAAAAAAATATTAATGGAGTGTATTGTGCCTACTCTTAAAGGATGGGAGGATGCAGGATGTAATATAGATACAGGAATGCCTGCAAGTATTCTCGCTCAAATGATAAAAAAAGGAGTAATAACCGAGAAGGGGAGTTTTGCTCCAGAAGGAGTTGTTCCCCCTGAACCCTTTTTTAAAGAACTTAGAAAAAGAAAAATGATAGTTCTCGAAAATGGAAAAGTGATTAATTAGGGCTTATAGGATAAATATTTTTTTGAGATTTATTTAACTGTGCTTTTCTTTTAAGAGTATGACTAGTTGTATACTAAAACCTCTTTCTTTAGTTCTTTATGCCCTAAACCAATCGTTAAAGGAATTGGAATATTAACCTCTTTGCCTTCTTTCTTGAAAGTTATCATAAGTAAAACATAAACATGATTTGTTTTATATGTAACTGACATCTTCATATTTTGAATATTTCCAAGCACATCTTTAGAAACACCTAAATTTTCACTAGCATCCATTATTTCAATTCCAGAGATTAAATTATCATGACTGACATCTAAAATAAAATCTCCGATATCTAATGAGGCTTTTACCTTCTCGCCATTTGATATATAAAAAATATCATTCTCTGTGTCATAATCTATTGTTTTAATTTGTTTTGCCATTTTCTATCAGTATTCCAAGAACTTACAATTTTTAAAACCTTTGTAGTATTGAAAATTTCGACTATCAAAACTAATGAATACTTTCTGCTCATCTTAAACCAAAGTTTGAATCTTCATCCTTTCCCTTCCTCGATTTTTTCCAGTTTATTAAGTTGAGACAAAAAGCTCCTTGCTATGCTCTCGCTTATTGGTCTTTCTCCAGTTCTTTTGTAAAAATGAGGATCAAATGTAATATTCTCTTGATTTAATTCTTCAAGAAACTTTCTTACATCTTTTAATTCCATTAATTAGAAAAGAGTTTGGACGTTAAAAATTCTTTGTTTCTGGAGGGGTTGTCATCTTCAAGGAAATTCTTGTTCTTTCCTCTTTTTGTGTCCGTTAATCAATTTAAGTTGTTAGAATTTAATTAATTTTCTATTCGTCTCGGATAAATACTTAAAGCTAAAATATTTTATTTGCCTATGAAAAAAGAGCGTGTCGCAATTTTTATTGATGGCAGTAATTTCTATCACAGTTCAAAAAAATTAGATGTTATTGACAAAATTAACTTTCAGAAGCTGATTAATGAATTAGTTGGAGATAGGGAACTTACCAAAGTGTTTTATTATAATTCTCCGTTAGATATCAGTGTTAATCCTAAAATATATTGGAAACAGCAAAAATTCTTTGATATGCTAAGAAAAATTCCTAAA
>JBBSZC010000008.1:0-8040 GCA_038044925.1 Nanobdellota archaeon
TTTTGAAATATAAGAAAGATAAGCACTATCTATAAGAACAATTGTTTTATTCATGATAAAAAGCATCAGGCAACCCTTTCGGATTACCTGGGATTATGTTGATTATATTAAATATTCAAGATATTTAAAACTTCCTATGGCTCATTTTGTATGTAAACAAGCGGAGATGTTTTTGGGAAGAAAATTAATAACTCTTGCTAAAGAATCTCAACGTCTAAACCATTAATTAATATGCATTCATTTTCCAAAAGACAAGAACTAACACCATTATAATTCAAAATCTTAAATTTCACTTTAGAGTTACATTCTACACTTAAAAATTCAGGTTTATCATAATCAGAAGGCAATTGCACGATTATTTCACAACCACTAGGAAGTCCACTGGGTAGTCCCTTTGAATTGTCATAAAGGTTCATTAAATCCCCTTTATTTACACAATTAGGATAGTAGTCTTCAATGTTTTGTCCAATTCCCTCATTAAAGTTTTTCTCCTGCGCAGTAATCGTTATAGAGTTTCCATTATATAAAAAATTTAAAGATTCTATTGGGCCTGAACAGATATGACTTACCTGTCTATCATAAATATATTTAAAATTATTAACCTTTAATTGATTATTGGTCAATATAACATTTTCAATATTTTTATTTAAAAAAATATAACTTACAATTACTCCTAAGATTACGACTGCTAATATAATAATTATTAAACTATTTTTCATAATTGCTAAAGGAGTTGAAGCTATAAATATCTTTTTATACCTAAAATAATTAGCTAATCTATGAATTTGAAAGAATTTTTTAAACCAACAATAAAGAAGACGGTTCTATTTCTAATTTTAATGATCGGATTAAATTATTTTATTATATCTACAATAGTAATTATGGATTCTAGAGAATTAATTGGAATCCCTCTAGGATTCTGGCCGGTTGGAAGCTTTAATTTAAATTTTGTTTCAGATGCTCATCCACTCCCCCCACCTATAAGCTTTTCGTGGATCAATTTTATTATTGATATTACTTTTTGGTATATAATTTCTTGTGGAATTGTTGTTTTATATAGTAAGTTCAAAAAAAGTTAAGAATTCTTACTTAAGCAAATATTAGGTTTATTATTATATAAATTATAGGTAAAATTAATGCAAGTATCCATGCAAGAATTTTATTTTTCCTTACACCAAACTCGTACAATGATCCAGAAAAGAATCCTATTAAAAGATAAGTTATTGTTTGCGTTATAAATCCTATTACTAAAATAGCTGTCTTATCCATCAAACTATACTCAAAAATTTCTCCAATTTTACTAGCTAGAGATAAATTTAGAAGATTAAATAATGTTGAAACAGATCCAGAAATAATTCCAATTTTACTTAAGGAGAAAATTAATATTGCTAAAACTAATCCTATGATTAATCCAACATACCTATTTTTCATAAATATGTATCTAAAACAGAGTTTATTAATTTAACTCAAATTTTATAACAAAAAACTTATTAAAAAATTGGTAAAAAACATATCTACTTTGTGTAAACAAGTATAACAAATTTATCCCAAAAATAATCTTACCTTTTCTCTTTAGAAAAATCATAATCGGGAAGAAAGAATTCTTTTCCTGGAACTAGTTCTTTATTATGGTTTAATAATCTTAGCTCTTTGACTATATGCCCAGCACTTGTTTCTCTTAATTGAGGATTTTGCCTAATTAACTCTTCAGCATATGTAGCATATGTATGGCCAGGCTCAGCAACTTGAAGTATCAATCCATTATACCTTACAGCTACTTCTTCTCTTGATTTGCTAATTCCATCTAATTCTTTAATTCCAAAAAAAACAAATAATGAAAATAAAGCAGCTAAACCCACCCATTTAAGTCCCTTAGAATTATGTTCTGTCTCCCTTGGGCTAAACGTAAAATCTATTCCTATTTCCATATTATAAATGAAGTTAAAAACTTCTGATTATTTATTTAATTACCTCTTTTTTCTTGATAGTTCTGGCTAAATTCAATTGGTATATTATTTTGAGATGCATAAATCATCGTGTCTATTTTATTCATTAATTGCCTTTGTTCTCTTTCATAATTGCAAAATGCAGTTATTCCAGCTAAAGTCAATCCTGCGATTAATCCCAATTTTAATATTCTGTTTAATCTGCTTTTTTCAGGCCTTTCTGCAGATGCTGGTTCAGAAACACAACTAATATCGCCAGTTTCACTATATTTTCTAAGGCTTTCAATATAATCTTCTTGCTGTTTTTCCATAAAAAACCTAAGGATTCATAGCTTATAAATCTTTTGTTTGTTACTACTAACTAGAAATAATTATCTACATAATCTCTCTAAACTCATTAACTCTTTATAACCCATTCTTGCAACATAATCTGGATTATAGGAAATTCCTTTCTCTCTTAATACCTGCGCCATTTTTAATCTCTGCCTGTTTAATCCACTTGAAGAAAACCTATACCTATCTGCATTAAAAACTCCTGTCCAAATTCCTTTCATTACATATACCAACTGAGAATAAGAGTTTATTGGTCCATTAACATTTTGTCCCCTAAATCTCCTGACATAAACAGCTGTGTTTTTCTCTTCCAAATCATTGATAGTATTCTCAAAACTCCTCTTTCTCTTTTTCATAATAATCCTTTTTGTTTCTGTCTGTATCTTTTTAGTTAAATATTCTAAATATAATGGCTCGAACTCTCCAAATTCTTCTATTATCTTTAATCTATCAATTGCTTTTGCTATTGCCATTTTAACTTAAGAAATAGAAATTCAGAGTTTATAAATTTAATTCCTTATGGCGTTAATCTATCTCTATCTCTTGGAAATAAAACCGCCTCTCTAATATTATTCAGTCCAAGAATCAACATCGTTAATCTTTCAAGTCCAACACCCCAACCTGCATGTGGCGGTGCTCCATATCTAAATGAATCAATATAAGCCTTGAAATCTTTGGGATTTAATCCTTTAATTTTTAATCTTTCAATTAACAATTCAGGAATATGAATTCTTTGGCCTCCTGATGAAATTTCCATTCCTCTATAAATTGCATCAAATCCGCAAGAAGAATCTTTTCCCTTAGGCATAATATAAAATGGCTTTCCTAATATAGGCCAATCATGAACAAAAACAATTGTCTCTGGATATAATTCTCCTAATTTCTTTTCTGCATCAGAATTTAAATCATCTTTCTCAACATGAATATTGTATTTTTTTGAAATTTCAGCAGCTTCTTTAAATGTCATGTATTTAACGCTAGGAACTTTTATTTTAATCTCTAATAAATCTAATTCATCTTTATTTTTCTCTATAACTCTTTTAATAATATATTGCACACATCTTCCAAGAACATCCATAACAACAAATTCATCTGCAAAAGCCATCTCAAAATCAAATTGCCTTGACTCATTTAAATGTCTGATAGTATTATGTTTTTCAGCTCTCCAAACAGTAAATATAGCAAAAACTTTTTCCATAGAACAAGCTAACATTTGTTTATAAAGTTGGCAGCTTTGGCTTAAATATGCCTTTTTCTCAAAATACTTTGCCTCAAAAAGTTCAGTTCCCCCTTCTGAACTTGAAGAAATTATAGAAGGAAATTGAGCTTGTATTGCTCCTTCTTTTTCCATAAACTCCACATAAGCTTCCTGTATACTAGATTGAACTTTGAATATCGCCTGAATTTTTCTTCTATGCAAATCCAAAAATCTGTAATCTAATCTCTTAGGCAATTCAGTTTTTGAAAATTCAGAAACATCTATCGGAATTTCTTCTGCTTTTGCAAGAATTATAATCTCATGAGGAATAATTTCCTTTCCATTAGGAGCTTGTTTTGAAGCTTTAACTTCTCCTTTAACATAAACAACACTCTCTCTTGAAATTTTATCAATAAGTTCAAAAATCTTTTTATCAACCTTGTCTTGAACAGCTGTAACTTGAACAATTCCAGAAATATCTCTAACTAAAAGAAATCTTATTTTCCCTAAAGTTCTAATATTGCTAACCCATCCAACAACCTCGACCTTGTCTTTCTTGCCTTTAAAAACTTCATCTATGTAAGTCCTTAATTTCTGAAGCTTCATAAAATCTATCTTATTTTCCATCTTAATCTATATAAGAACTCACAAACTAGATATTTAAAAGTTTTTACTTTATGAATTTCTGGATAATGTCCATAATCTCTTTTCCTGTTAATTTTCCACTTAATTCCAGCTCTTTCATAGCCAATCCCATATAAGCATTAATATTTAACCCTGGTTTTTCTTTTATCATTTTCATTATTGTTTCCTCTATTTCATGTTTATCATGTTTCTTGAAAACAACAGCATCCTGCACTCTTGTTCCATTTAAAACCCTTTTTATTACTTCTTTAATTTGAGATTCATTTAATTTTTTCTCTTTTATTTTTTCAAGAATAAAAGCCAACACTTCCATATTTAGTCTCTCTTCAACTCTTTCAATTTCAATGCCTTCATGACTGGCAATTTCTTTTGGAAATATTAATAACATTTTAGAAATTAAACTAGGATTATCCAGAATAGCGACTAACTCATTAAATTCGTTTATTTTTCTATTTTTTAATATTAGTTTAGCCATTTCTTGGTTTAGTCCTTTTTCTTTCAGTTCTTTTTCAATATCTTGTCTTAAAGAAGGAAGAGTTTTCTTAACATCATTAATAAATTCTCTTGAAATTTTTAATAAAGGCAAATCAGTCTCAGGATACATTCTATCTGCTCCTGGCAATGGCCTGTTGAACTTAGTTGTTCCATCTTCTAATGCTCCTCTAACTTCTCCTTTTTTCTTGCCTTTTGAAATATCTTCTAATTGTCTTTTAATTTCCAAATCAACTGTTTTAATCATTAAATCAGGATCCTGGAAACCCTTAATTTCAACTCTATCATGTCCTTTAATAGAAATATTCAAATCCTGCCTTATTGTCCCTAATCCTCTTTTAACTTTACAGCTCCTTAATATTTCCCCAATTTTCAAAGCAGCTTCTTTAATTTGTTCTGGTATTTTAAGTTCAGGGCTAGTTGCAATCTCAATTAAAGGGATTCCTAATCTATCCAATTTCCAAATTCTTGTTTTTCCTTCATCTTCCAAACTATTCTCTTCGCTTAAAATTCCTGGCCTTGCAGAATCTTCTTCTAAACAAATACTCTGTATTCCTATTTTTCCACTAGAAGTTTCAATCCAGCCATCTCTTGCAATCATTAATGTTCTCTGAAACCCAGAAGTATTGCTTCCATCAATAACAGTCTTTCTCATTATTTGTGTTATAGGAAAAATATTGCAATTTAACAAAAGAGAAATCTGCAATGCAATTTTTAGAGCTTCAAAATTTATTTGATGCGGGGGCTCTTCATCTAAATCAATAAGACAAACATTATCATTATATCCCTGATAAACAAATTCTTTTCCAAGTGAAGCTTCATACTTTGCTGCAACATCAACCTCTCCGCTTTCTCCTGCAACAGCATGGAGTTTTCTATAAATAGTATAATCTGGCTCATCTTTTCTCAAGATAGATGGACAATTGCAGAATAACTTTCTTGTATCCAATTGCTGATGTATTTCTAAACCAGCTTTCAAACCTAATTTTGAATAATTAACCTTATCTTCTGGCATAAATAAAAGAAAGAAAAGTAGTTTATTAAATTTTAGTGTATGCAATTAAGTAATTTATCTAAAGAAACATTTATTTTACCTGCCATGAATTTGTAAAAAGATTGTTCTCCTTCACTTGCCCCGCTTTTTCCTAAACCCTTCCTGTCTTTCCAATCATACACTGCCCTATCTAAACATTCGTAATAAGTTCCTCTTTCTCCTGCTTCTATAATTGGTACAGGAATGTTATAATAAGTCAAAAGAATGTCCTGTAATAATCTTGATGTCCTCCCATTTCCATCAATAAATGGATGAATTCTTGCTAAATGAAAATGGGCATAGATACTAGTTTCTAATTTATGAATAATATCAGAACTATCTGCATTTAAATCAAATTGCCTTTTCAAATTATCTACAAATTCAGGCATCTCTTTAGTTATAACTTTTTCTGGATAAGGCGGAGTTGTCCTAGAACCAGTAATAGTTACCCCAGTATTTCTATAAGGTGCACCTCCTTCTCTCTCATAAAGTATCCAGCCTGCTAATTCTTTTATAAATGCTTCTCCAATAACATTAAATCCATCTGGGCCAAAATTTTTTATACCCCATTCAAAAGCGCTTCTTATATCCTTAATTCCTCTCTTTATATTCCTTTTTGTTCGAGGAACAGAATAAGGAACAATAGTTTCTGGATGCTCAATTCGGTATGAATGAATTTGCGCATTTGTCTCAATTGATTTTCTAGTTCTTCTCTGGCAGAATAAAGAACAAATATCCCAGATATCTGCTTTAAATATAATCTCTGGAACACTTGGATTTCTAACTAAATCCATCTTTCTTCTAAGTTCGTTAGCTAAAAATTTAGGTATATAATTCATAAAAAAGAAGCGATTGCAAAACTTATAAATCTTTCTATTTGTAATCACTATATAGTTATACTCATTTAGATTTACTCTTCCAATCTCCTATTAAACTCTCCTGCAAAGTTCTCGAGCATTTTTTCTTTAATAATTTCTTTATTCTTACACCAATCTTTATGTCCAAGAACCCATCCTAACTTCACTAGAGCAGTTTCAGCAAGCATATCTTCTAAATAAATAACACCTGTTTCTAAAATCTCTCTGCCATTTGAATAAACTAATGGATCAACTCTTCCAAAAATTGTTTGGCTTGTGATGCAAACAACCAAACCCTTATTAATTACCTCTTTAAGTTTTTTAATCCAGCTCTTTCCTTTATTTCCAACAGCCACATGTCCTAATCCAGAAGCTTCAATAATAATTCCCTTATATTTATTTTTTAAATAATAATCCAAAATTATAGGATCTTGTCCGGGATAAAATTTAATCAAAGCAATTTTCTCTTCAAAACTCGAATCCAATCTAACTTTATTTTTATTTCTTATTTTATGGGATTTTAAAATTTCAATAAAATCAGGGGATATTTTAGCAATAGGTTTATCATTAATAACTTTAAAAGCATCTCTCTTTGAAGTATGTAATTTCCTGACTTTAGCTCCTGGCATTGCCTCACAAAAATCATCGCTCACAGAAGAATGCCCTACTAACATAACTTCTGCTATATCTGAAATAGCGGCAAGTGCACTGCATCTTAAATTCAAATTAGCATCACTCGAAGCCCTATCAATACTTCTCTGTGAATAAGTCAAAACAACAGGCTTATTCAACTCCCTTAGGAAAAAGGATAAAGCAGAAGAAGTGTAATGCAAAAAATCTGTCCCATGTGTAATTATAATTCCTTCAATATCCCCGTTATTCAATAATTCAACAGCAGTTTTAGCAATTTTCTTCCAGTCTTTAAAATCCATATCTTCGCTTGCTTTCATAAAAGGCACTTCAATTTTAGTAACATTAACTTTTTCAAAAAGTTCAGGATAAAATTTAAACAATTCTCTTGGAGAAGTTAGCCATTTGACAGCCCCTGTTTTAGCATCATATCTAGAAGCTATTGTTCCACCAGTGATTATTACCGCAATATTTGGTTTTTCCTGATCATATTTTAATTTTAATTCTCCTTCATTAACTTTAGATTTTTTCAAGAGTTTAATTTCAAGTATGTCTTTCCTGTTAATTCCAATATTATATCCGGAAGTTAATTTAAGCAAAATTATTCCTTTCTCATTTTTAGGCGCTTCCAAAAAAACACCCTTGTATTCCTTTTTTATGAGAATAACTTCAACATAATCTCCAATTCCTATTCGTTTGTCCATTTCCATATAAATAGACAATTACATTAATATTTAAAAATATCCCTCTTATATCTTTAAAATAAAATGCAAATGCGGGAATGAAATTGAGAGATAAAAATGGCCTCAAAATTAGCTGGAAAGGGCTGTAAAATCAAAAAAACCCTCTCATCTTACCACACACTAAAGTGTGTGGTTTGTTCGTTGGGTTTTTAGGATACAGAAA
>JBBSZC010000009.1:0-5110 GCA_038044925.1 Nanobdellota archaeon
ACAACAGAGCTTTAAGTGCAAGTGAAATTTCAGATTTATATAATTCTTATCCAACGCCGACTGGCTAAATTATAATTAAATTGTAATGAGTTAATTGTAATTCATAAAAATCAAATAATTTTATATATCCTATTTAATTATTATAAATATGAAAGAGGACAGAAGAAAAAGTAAGATAAAAATAGCAATTGTTGGTGTTGGGAATTGTGCAAGTTCTCTTGTTCAAGGAGTTCATTATTATGCTAATAAAAAACCTGAAGATGCAATTGGTCTGATGCATTGGGAGCTTGGAGGTTATAAACCAGGAGATATAATAGTTGTTTCTGCATTTGATATTGATGCAAGAAAAATTGGAAGAGATTTAAGCGAAGCTATATTTGCCGAGCCGAATTGCACAACTGTATTTTGCAAAGATATCCCTGAAACAGGAACAATTGTCAGAATGAGTCCTATAATGGATGGATTTCCGAAGCATATGGATGAATATAATGAGAAAGCCAGGTTTGTAATTAGCAATGAGAAAGAACCAACAAAGAAAGAAGTTATTAAAGCATTAAAAGATTCAGAAGCAGAAATTCTAATTAATTATCTTCCTGTTGGAACAGAAAAAGGAACAAGATTCTATGCAGAAACTGCACTTGAAACAGGCTTGGGATTTATTAACTGCATTCCTGTATTTATTGCTTCTGATAATAGTTGGGTAGAACAATTTGAGAAAAAAGGATTGCCATTAATAGGAGATGATGTAAAATCCCAGATGGGAGCTACAATTATTCATAGAGTTTTAACTGACTTGTTTAAAAAAAGAGGAGTTAAATTAGAGAGAACTTATCAATTGAATTTTGGAGGAAATACTGATTTTTTAAATATGCTTGACAAAACCAGATTAATAAATAAAAGAACAAGCAAAACAGAGGCAATTCAGTCAGTTAGTGCAGAAAGATTAGCTGATGAGAATATTCATGTTGGGCCAAGCGATTATGTTGCCTGGCAGAAAGATAATAAGATTTGTTATTTAAGAATAGAGGGAAAGTTATTCGGAGATGTGCCAATGAATCTTGAAATGCGATTGAGTGTTGAAGATTCTCCAAATTCAGCTGGAGTTGTAATTGATGCAATAAGATGCTGTAAGCTTGCATTAGATAGGAAAATTGGGGGAGTTTTATACAGCCCAAGCGCATATTTTATGAAGCATCCGCCCATTCAATATTCTGACGATATGGCTCATAGAAGAGTTCAGGATTTTATTGATGGAACAATTGATAGATGAATGGCAACTACATTGCATCTTAAATAATATAACTCAATGAGTTAATAGCTACAAGGAGATATTTATTACATGATTTATTCAATTATAATACCAATCTATTCTATTAAATGTAACTCTAAATTATACGTAAATTAGAAGAGTTAATATTTATGGTTTGGTGTAGTTAAAAAATATTTTAGATCTAATTGGAATATCAAGAAATCATCCTTTATTATTTATTGGTTGCATAACAAACTCCGGCCTGGCGATTATATTTTTTTCATTTGTCTTTTTGTAAATTCCTATAAATTTTAAATCATTGAATATGCAGAATTTTTCACTATCAATTTTTGTTTCCTCTTCTGTTACTAAATCCTCTTTGAATAATGGTTTTCCTGTAAGAAGTTTTTTAACAATTTCTTTTTTTACTTCGATAACGGGATAGATTCTTGAAATAATTTCACCGGGAATTAAAATATTCCTCAAGAGTTTTTCATTTCCTTTTTTATATTCTTCAACTGCTTTTTCAAATTCATATAGATTAACAAAATTATTATCAATCTCAGAAAAGATTCCTGCCCGAATTCTTCGCAGTTCTAACATGTGTGCGCCTGTGTTAAGTTCTTCGCCTAAATCTGAAATTAATTTTCTTATATATGTTCCACCTTCTACTTCTGCTTTAAATAAAAATGTTTTTTTATCTTCATCTTGTTCAAGAATTTCAAAATTTTTTATCTCTCTCTGCCTTTCTTCTCTTTTTACTCTTGATTTTACAGGGGGAAGTTGGATTATTTTTCCTGTGAATTTTTCTTTTATTGTCTGTTTTATTTTTTCAAGAGGAATTTCTTTATGAATCTTCATTATTCCTATGTATTCTTTATCATGGCCTAAGAAAAATCCTGTAAGTTTACATGCGCGGTTTAAAGCAATTGGAAGAACACCTGTGACTTTTGGGTCTAAGGTACCAAAATGTGAAGTCTTTCTCATTTCTATTCCAGCATCTTTTAATTTTTTCCTAACAAAATCTGAAACATCAAATGATGTAGGATTTGAAGGTTTATCGATGTTTAATATAGAAAATTCTAAAAGTTCTTTGACAGGTTTTTGATTTATTTTTCCCATTATTTTAGAGAAGATATATTCTTTTAAAAGGTATTGCTTTGCCCTAATAATGTAATATAACTTAGATATTGTTGTAGCAGGATATATTATTAAAGAAGGAAAACTGCTTCTTATTCATCATAAAAAACTTGATAAATGGCTTCCTGTTGGATGGCATATAAATGATAACGAGACTCCTGATGAAGCAATGAAGCGAGAAGCTAAAGAAGAAGTTGGATTAGATATAAATTTTGTCCATTATCCTGTTGAAAGAAGAGGGAACAAAAAAGAATTTGCCTTGCCTTTTTATGCTAACAGACATACTATAACTCAAGACCATTCTCATTATTGCCTTTTTTATCTATGCACAATAAATTCAACAAAGATTAATGCTTCAGAAAAAGAACTTAAAGGTTATAGGTGGGTTGGTTTAGATGATTTGGAAAAACTTTCGCCATCTTTAAATGAGGGAGATTTATTTACTTGCAGAGAAGCATTAAAATTAGGAGAAGAGTTAGCATTATAATTTTTTTAAATCTCTCCCTTCAAATATTTTTTTCTTTTTTCTTCAGGAAATTTTTCAATAGCATATCTCAGCATTGTTCTTGGCATTTCTTTATATCTCGTGCTTAAAAATATTTCAAGAACATTCATGTTCCTTTTCCCAATTTCTCTCAACATCCACCCAACTGCTTTATGAATTAAATCATGCTTATCATTAATCAGCATTTCAGAAATTGCAAGTGTTTCCCCAAACCTTCTTTTTTTTATAAAAGGAGCAGTAGATACTATAGCAATCCTTCTCTCCCATAAATTTTCAGATTTAGCCATTTTCCTCAAGATCCACGGATCTTCTCTAGTTAAGAAATCTCCAACAATATTAGGAGCAGACAAATCAACTAAATCCCAATTATTTATTTTTCCTGTATTTCTTAAATAAAACTCAAAAATCTGCCTTTTTTTTAACCTGTCTTTTCTCGCTTTTTTATATTGATTAACAAGAATTATTAATACTATTAATCTCTCTTCATGGATTTTTGAATTTAATAATTCTTGAATTTCTTCCAAACTTGTATCAAGATATTTTTTAGCAATTTTTCTTTGCTCAGGAACAGAAACACCTAAAAAAATATCTCCCTCTCCATATTCGCCCTTTCCTGTTTTAAAAAACCTTTGAAGTTTTTTTGCTTTTTCTGAATTTGCTAAAGAGTTCAACTCTTTTTGGATATTTGTTAAATTTCCTGAGACCATTTTAGTTTTAATTTAAGATATAATTAATTAAAATTTAGACTATAAAAATAATTTGTTTTTTGTGTTAATTAACGTTTTAGATTAATCTGATACTAGACATAATAAAATATGATATTAGACAGCTTTTTAATTAAAATACTAGATTAATTTAGATGATACATTAATTATTAATGAATCTTTAAATAATAATAACTTATTTATTAAGATTATTGATTTTATAAAAATATATTATTTAGATGATTATATTGATTATAGGATAATTTATAAATTAATTAGTATTTATGAACAGTCTTACTTCTCTAATGCCTGCCTGAATTGGTGTTTTGGCTGTTTTTTTTGTTTTTCAAATCCAGCTTCTTGCTTAACTCTTTTCGCAGCTTCTTTTTCTAACTTTAAACCCTCTTCAACAACAGAAGTTTTCTTTTCTTTTTCTTCTTTTTCCCTTTCAATTTCTTCAGAAGTTTTTTCTTCAGCAGATTTTTCTTTCTTTTTCTTTTCCTTTCCTGCTTTAGATTTTTCTTCAAATTTCTCTTCTCTTTGTTTTTTGAATTTTAATCTTTCAGGATATTCAACAAGCTCAACTCTGACAATATCTCCTTCTTTTATTGCTTTAACTTTAACCTTATGCGGAGGATGTCTTATTCCTCTATCCCAAATATACTCATTTAAATATCTGTCAAGTTTTACTTTATTCAAGTCCTTATCTCTTATTTTCATATGTCTTACAATAAATTCTTTTAGTGCCCTTACAGCTTTGTTTGCCTTTTTATATCTGGCGGCTTTTATCCATTCTTTGAATAAAGGAATTGTATATTCTCTTTCAATTTTCTCTTCTTTAGAATTTTTTTCTGCCATTTTAGTTTAAGTTTTATTTAATTTATCCAAGATGTTTTGGTCTTGCTATTCTTGGTTTAATATGAAGTTTTGTTCTTCTCCAAGACCTTCTATGTTTAGTTACTTGACTAGGATGTATTTTCTTGCCCATTCCAAACTTTTTTATAACTACCCAAATCGGAGCCCATCCGGTTTTTCTTCCTTCTTTTGCAAGTGCGATTTTTCTATTTGGATTATTTTTGTTTTGCATTTTAATTTACTCCATCTAAAAAGCCTTTTCCCTTTTCAGTTAATTTTCTTCCTGCTTTTGGTTTTTTTATCATTTCAGTAAATCCTGCTTTGTCAGCCTGCTGAAGAATTACTCTTATTATTTTTCCTGAACCCTTGACAAATTTTTCAGGCTTCATTCCCCTATTTTTTTTGTTTCCATATTTAGTTTTTAATCTATTGACTCCAACTATATTATTAAGATAAATTTGTCTAAGAATACTTGCAGCTCTTTTATACCAAAAATCTGGCTCATTTATTGGCCTTTGTTTCCCGCTTCCTGACTTGACAAATTTAACCCATTCAGGCTCTTTTATTTCAGGAATTTCTTTAAGGGCTTCAGCTAATTTTTGATTATATTCAATACCGCTAATTTTATATATGCTTGTCATTTTTATTCCTCCTAAG
>JBBSZC010000009.1:5210-8937 GCA_038044925.1 Nanobdellota archaeon
CTATTTTCATTATATTCAATACCGCTAATTTTATATATGCTTGTCATTTTTATTCCTCCTAAGCGGATGAATGTTTGAAAATTTCCTATTTTCATTATATTCAATACCGCTAATTTTATATATGCTTGTCATTTTTATTCGAATTTTTTATTCTTTATCAGGCATTCCTTGCGGAATTAGAAACCCGCTTCGCGAGTTTAACCTATACTTCATTTAAAATCTTAATTTATAAACTTAACTATCTCGTTTTTCTCTTAATTGTTTCAAAACTTCTCCATCGATAATTATTATCTCCCCAACACTTTTAACTTGTTTGTAATCAATAATTATTCCTTTCGTTTTAAATTTATGTTTTTTATCCACTTTAATTTTCAGGCTTTCAATTCTATTTTCTCCTAATATAATATCAATTACTTTTCCAAGATAATGTCCGCTTTCTGAATAAACTTTCTTGTTAATTAGCCCTTTAATGCTATTCTTTGCATATTTATCTGGATTCTTAATTTTGTTTAATAAAAATTCAATAATTTTCTTATAATTTAAAGCAATTTTCTTTCTTAATACAATTAACAAAATAATAATAGAGATTATTACAAAAAATATTAACATTGACCTCCCGTTATAAGAAGATAATTTATTGATAATTTTTCCAGTTATATTTGTTTTGAGAGTTATTATCAGAAGTGAAAAAAGTAATAGAACCAATAGACTATAAACAAAATATTTTCTTTTAGTTTTTTCCTTTACATTAAATCTCTTTTGATAGCCATCTTTTCTAAATATAAGCAATGAGCGTAAGCCAAATGTAATAATAATAATAATAATAATAAACATTTTATAATCATTTAAAAATTCGATTATCTTTTGAATATTTGATGTAGATTCTTCTGATTCTATTTTGCCATTAGCTATTTTAATTTTTTGCTCTGCAAAAGCTTTTTGTTCATATCCATAAAAGATATCTACTCTTAAGATATACCCTCCATTTGTTAATTTTATTTCTTCTATCTCTTTTTCATAAGACAAATTCCCCTGTACTGCTTTTGTTTCCACCTGGCTGAATATCTCTTCATTATTTTTATCTATAATTGAATATTTTATATAGACATCAATTTTTCCTGTTCCTATTTTTTCTGTTAAGTCTACATCAAACCTTAACTTTTTATTTTCAGTAAGTTCTATATTTTTTAATTTTAAGGCAATGTCGAATAAAGCCTTTGAACACTGCATCTCTTCTATTGGCTTGCTCTCATTTCCTGTGCATGTTCCAGTATTTTTACATTCTCTTGTTTGTTTTCCATCTGAACAAACACTCCATGGAGTGCAATCCCAGTTATATGTACATTTTTCTATTATTGTTGTTCCTCCTCCACCAGAAGAACCGCCTCCTGAAGGAGTAGTTGTTTGTGCTGTTAGTTCAAAATAATCTATAACACTCGCAATTGCCCCTGTTGAACTATTTGTATAAAATGTGACATTGTATCTTCCAACAATTGAAGGAGGATTGTAAACTATAAATTGATTATTCACGAGGTTTGTTGTCTGTTCTTGTGAGTTCGGGGCAACTATTCTCGCCCAGACAGACTGAGCATTTAATGCTGAAATGGATAAGCTTATTGACGAGCCAACAACTGCAGAGCGCGGAGAAATGGAATAAGAAGTTATGCTTACTGTTCTATAATAAGTAGTA
The DNA here is from genome assembly GCA_038044925.1 of Nanobdellota archaeon. GTDB lineage: Archaea > Nanobdellota > Nanobdellia > Pacearchaeales > GW2011-AR1 > JBBSZC01. Next base: position 6,901 of record JBBSZC010000009.1, read on the forward strand.
TTTTCGAAAAAACCAAGATTTACAGTGTAAGAATTTGATTCACCATTCCTTGTTCCTGATTGAGATGTTGAGAGAGATTTTGCTTTGTAATTTGTTGAGGAGGGGTCTGCTGTTGCCATTCCTGTTCCAAACATACTTACTGAATAATTTTCAGAACTTGCAGTTAATGCTGAAACGGGCTGAACAAAAAAGAAAGTGCTAACTAAGAAAATTACTGTTGCAATTAATTGAAGTATTTTTTCTTTTTCCACATTAAACCTTATTTATCCTATTGTGATTATAGCATTAGAGCCAATGAATAATATCTGGTCTGTTGTTGGATATTCTAAATTAATAGAAGAAATTGCTGCATTAAATGTTGCATTTCCTGTTCCAGTAAAAGTTATGCTTCCTGTTCCTAAATCACAAGTGGTAGATATAACACAATAATCTCCCATATTTATCCCCCAATTTTGATTTAATCCAGGGCAAGTGCAGGTGCTTGCAGAGGAATTTACTGTATAAACTGTATCAATACTTTTATTATATAATTTTAAAGAATCATTTCCCCAGGAGTGCCACCTGTATGTATAATTTCCTGATGTTAAAGAGGCAGAAACATTATATACGCCATTTGCTGTTATATTTCTGGCTGTTAAATTTTGATTATTTATTTCCAAGAAAACACTTTCATTTGTATTTAATAAAGTTACGTTAAAGTTGGCAGTTCCGCTTCCAGTTAGTGTTGCATTATCATCCCAGTAATTGCTGAATATAGGATAAGAAGTATCTACTGAAGTATTTAAGACAATATAATCAACCCACAAAGTTGAAAGTGAATTACTAACATCATAAGCCATAACTCTTACTTGATTATTTGAAACAAAATTTTCTTTTTGAGTAGCATTGTCTATAGTATAATTTAAATTGGCATTTGCGGTGCTTGTTCTTGAACGAACAACTATCCAGGCATTTGAGGAAAAATTCCACAGGGCTATGTTTATAGTGCCGGTTGAAGTATTGCTCCATGTAGTGGCTATCATGCTGACATAATTAGATGGAATAGTAAAATTTACAAAAACAAATGTGTCAAGAGTAGAAGTATTTCCTGGTACAATGAATGGATCATTATCTTTAGCAGTTATTCTTGTATAACTTGCAGCAGCTAAAACACTCGTAGATGATATAACTGGATCAGCATTATTATCATTTAAAGTTCCGTTGTAAGCTGGATTATTAGCTGCGCTTGCCACAGATTCGTTCCAAAAGGGGTCAATTATATGGTCAAATTCTATACTTCCTTCCAAGATTTTTAAGTCAAAACTATCCTGGCTATTTTTCAAATTTGTTAAGAAAACCTTATTATATTGATTAGAGTTAATAGATGAAAACTCTGCAATTAATTCATTTTTATCTTTTTCATAAATTTCTACTATTGGATTTCCTGAAACAACTCTCGGATAAATTGTGATATCATTTTGAAAAGTTAAATTTTTTTCAAATCTAATCCTTGCATAATCTCCATCAGGAATTTCTTCGCTCCAAACATCATCCAATCCTTTTACTTCATTGTAAATATCAGAAATAACAATCCTGTCAGAATTAAGATGATTGGCATTTGTTATTTCAATGATTCCAAGAAAACTTAAAGTATTATACCAAAAATTTTTAATTGGAGAAGCCTGGACTAAAGGAACAGTCAGTATTAAAAAAGATAATATCAAAAACAATACCACTGCAAAAAATATTTTAGTTTTCATATTATCCTAAGCTGAACATATTTTACCCCCGCTATTAAACCATATACAATCAACAGAAGTTATATTATTAACAGTCATATTCAAATTTCCAGTCATATTACCACCTGTTTTAGAAACTGCATAAGAAGCCATTGTTCCATTCACATATCTTGCATAACTCGCTGCAGTTGAATTGACATAAAACGCTGCACCAGCAGTTCCATTAAGATAGAATGCCATTCCTGCAGTTGTGTTAAGATACAGAGTATAAGCCCCAGCAGTTGTATTAACATAATTAGTCCAATCTTTAGCAGAAACA
>JBBSZC010000009.1:9037-22275 GCA_038044925.1 Nanobdellota archaeon
TCCCATTAACTAATAAAGTATAAGCCCCAGCAGTTGTATTAACATAATTAGTCCAATCTTTAGCAGAAACATTATACACAGTAAATCTGTTAGTTACTGACGTATTTAATAAATCAGCATAAGCATTAGATATAATTGTCTGATTATAGTTCCAAATTATCGAAGAATAAAGAGTATCAGCCCAGGATTGATTCCAAGTTGCATTTCCTCCACTAACTCCAGAAATCTGTGCATCTACATATGATTTCATTGTCCCATTAACTAATAAAGTATAAGCCCCAGCAGTTGTATTAACATAATTAGTCCACCCTATTGCTGAAGTGTTTATCTCTCTCCAATCTTTTAAAATAGTCCCATTAAGGGTTATATTTCCACTTATATTTAAGTTTCTAGAAACATCTATGTCTTGAACAAAAATCTTTGTTATTATATTTGTTAATGAGCCTAGCCAGCCAAAAAACCCTGTTTGAGAAGTTGTAATGTTTCCTGTAAAAGTTTCTGATTGATTTTTTAAAGCATAATCTGTTAGGTTTACAGAACTAGAATCATCAGTTTCACATAAAATACTTCCATTTTCATAAACCAATCTTATCGAACTTCCTTCTGAACATGAATTTATTAAAGAGAAATTAATAAATGAGATATTATTTATTTTTCCAGCAGAAGATTGGAATTCTAATCTTTCATTTCCATCAAAATCAAGATCTTCACCATTAATCTTATAATCTTTCCAATAGCTCTTTCCATACTGGATATTAGGGTCTATCATAACATTCCATGAACCATTTGCTATAGTGTTGCTAAAATTTTGTTCGAAAATTAAAGTTCCTCCAGTTGAATTATCATACATACTGATTGTTAAATTGGCCAACGCTGTTAAATTTCCCGTTGCAACTTCTTTTACATTTGTTCCTTGATCTGAAATTAAGAAAGCAGATACTATATTAGGAAAAATAATAAGTATACAAATCCAAATTATAAACTTACTTCTCATTTTTCTCGCCCTCTTTTTTTAATAATTCAATCAATGCTTTATTTAAAGAAATAGAACGAGGAATTGTATCTTTCCATTTTTCCCATATTTCTTCTGGGATTTCCAATAAGAACTTTTTAACCCTTGCCTCTTTTTTAACCATATTACTTAGTAAAGATTATTAATTATTATTAATATTTATTTTAAATAAACTAAGCTTTATTAAAATAATAATTACTTAGTATTTAAACTTATCGATTGAAGGATTATTTCTGATATTTTAAGTTAAACAATTTCAGAATGATTATTCATTATTCAGTTTTTCTTCCAAAATTAATTAGATCGCATTCTTCACTTATATTCATTATTCCATTTCTATAGGAGGATATAACAAAAATGTTTGAATCTTCAGCAACTACTTCGTCATTAATCTAGAACTTAATTATTTCTCGACTCTGTCATTTAGGAATTTCTCTCACTTTCTTATGGATTATTATCGTGAAACTGCTCGCCTCCACTTCTTCACAAAAATTGTAAAACCTAAAGTTTTTGCAGTATAATGATCTCCAAGCATCTGAACTAATTCTCCTGCAACCTCCTTGACTCTTTTTTTGTCATGCCTTCCAGATTTCAAGACACACACTCTAACATTCTCATGATTTTTGAAAGCATTTGTAATTGCTTCAACAAAATTGCCATTAATTCCATTTTTTCCAATTTGTACAGTGCATTGTTTGTTTTTCATATCAATTAAAATATCACTCTATTTTTATATTTTTTGTAAAGACTTCAATTTGGTTTGAAGTCTTCGCTTTATTTAAAAACTATATTAAAATGCTTGATAAATGAAAAGCATTGAAAGGAGGACTACAAAATGGCGAGAAAGATAACAACTAATTTAATAGCAGTAGTTATAATGTCATTAGTTTTTTCAGGAGTTTTTATTTCCGCATCTACTTTAGATAAGCAGAAGGAATTATCTGGGATTGGATTAGATAAGAAAGAAAACTTGAAAAAAGACAATAAAGACGCAATAGAAATATCCAATGAAGAAAAGTTAAAAAAGACAGAGATAACCTCTTCTATAATAATAAAAAATGTATGGACTGACAAGGCTTATTATTTAAAAGACGAAAAAGCTACAGTATTTGCTAAGATTGTTGATTTAAAAGGCAACCCAGTGAGTTCAAATAAGTTAAAAGTAAGATTTACTCTTACAGACATGAATTCTGGAGAAGAATTAAAGAGAGTTTATCACATGAAATACAATGAAAAAACCGGTTATTGGGAATATAGCATTAACAAGGTTAGCAATGGAGTCTGGAGAATTAACTTAGAAGCTGTTGAAAAAGGAAGAACTTTAGCGAAAAACTCCAAGACTTATTTCAAAGTTTTAGAGAGCTGGCAGATTGTAAAACCAGTATATCTAAAAAAAACAGAAATATTGGCCCAGAAGAACTAATAATATCCGATAAAATTTATTTTTTAAAAAAATTTTCTATTTCTTTTTTATTTAACAAATTCTACATTTTCTTTATTTTTAAATTTTTCATCACCAGTTAGAAATCTTACTTTATATCTTTTAGCTAAATTATATCCAATACAATCAATAAATGACAATTTTTCTTTTGAAAATTTAAATTTCATTTTCGCAGACTCAATAAGGATTTTATCATCATATCTCACACAAAAACTTGATAATTTTGTAAAGACTTCTTCAACCTCATTTTCTTTTCCTTCTCTAATTAAAAAGTGAGTAAATTCAAGAATATTTAACTTAGTTAAAATCATCCCAACATCTTCTTTATAGCCATTATATCTTAAACTTTTTTTATATATTTCAATTAATGCATATGTATCAAAGAAAAACCGATTCATTCTAAAATTCTCCTTCATCTATTTCTCTCATTATTTTATCAGTAGATTTTTTAATATCCTTGCCCCTTCCCCATAGAAAGTTTAAATCTGCTGTTTTTTCTATTCTAATTTTTATAGTATCGTTTGCCCTTATTCCTTCTTTTTCTACTATCTCTTTTGGGATTATAATTCCAATAGAGCCTCCAATCCGTTTAGCTTTAGTTTGTGTTTCCATATAACTTATTAATTATACATTTTTAGTTAACTTATTTAATATAACTAGGTATTTAAGTCTTTTGTTTTTATTTTTTTAAGAACTCTTCAATATCTTTCTTTTTAATTAAAATTTTTTTAAAACCTTTAACCCTAAAAGTTCCGATTTTCATCCCCTTTTCTTTGTATATATCCTTCCCTTTAAAAATATGAATCTCTACATTGCTTTTATTATCTCTCCAATCTTGGCTCTTAACAGCACAAAAAATCCCTGCTTCTTTAATATCTTCTTTGCTTATTTTGCCATTTTTATTTTTTATATTAACAAAGGGACTTCCTGGTTTTGCAGTATGAAAAACATATTCTTCTTTTTCAATTTGCTTAACAAGCTCTTCATTACTTTCTGCACTTTTTCCAGCTAGAACTTTCTTGCCAGAACTTGTTATAAACTCTCTAAATCCCATATTATAAGCTATTGTAATTAGCTTATATACCTTTTTAGATAAATTTTGGTATAAAACGGAAAAGTCAACACATGAGAACATTTAAAAAATTATAATTTTATCTATTGATATGTCTAAGAATAAAAAAGGTGGTAAAATTAAACTTTGGATAATCAATGCAAGTCCAAGAGAAAAAAATAATTGCCCTCAAGAGAAAAGTAAATCTCAAAGAATAGCAGAATATATTTTTAAAATAGCAAAAAAAGAGGGTGATGAGATTTATTTAACAAATCTTTATGAATATCCTCCAATAGGCCCGTGCAAGGGATGCGTTTCAACTGTTATGTCGCTTTGTCATTATCCATGCGATTGTTATCCGGATATAAAATACCCTGAAGATCCAATGCAGGAGTTTTATAAGATTGGTGAACGAGTTGATGGAATAATTTTTGTGACACCAGTTCATTGGTGGTCTTTTTCAAGCTATTTATCTTTATTCCTAGGAAGATTATGTTGTGTAGATGGTGGAAGAAAAAATGCCAATAATAAAGATAAGAAATTTGAAATTAATCTAATAAAATCCGGGAAATTTAAATCTAAAAAACACTGGGCTGGAAAGATCGCTGGGATTTATACTATAAGTGAATCAACAACAGGAGCTGCAGAACCATTAGCTATGACACTAAACTGGATGGGGTTCTGGATTCCTCCATACTGTATATCAGAGGAAATTGTAGGAAATGAAGTTCAATATCATGATCACCAAAAAGCCTTAGATAAAAATTCTTGTTCATGGGATTCTGCAAGATATCTTATATTGAATGTTATTGAAGCAATAAAAATCATTAAAGGAAGAAAATTAAATCCTATTAATGCTAAGTGTTTGAGATAAATCTAACCTTTTTCAACCATTTATTCACAACCCACAAATATTTTTTTGATTCGGCCAACGAAGAGTTTTAAGTGCATTTTCAAAGCTTAGCCATTTATAATCTGAATGCCATTTTTCATCAATCTTATCTAAATATTTTTCAATTTCTTCTTTTTTAATAATAATCTTTTTAAAGTTTTTTACTCCAAATGTTTCAAGCTTTATGTTTTTTAAATTTGTTTAGAATAAGTCCCGTTTACTTAACAATACACTATTCTCTCTTCTTTTTTATCTAATTTTGTTGCTACCTTTTTTCTGCCTTAAATACTCTACAATTATTGGAATAAAAGATAAGAATATAATTAACAAAACAAATATTGTCAAGTTCTGTTCTACAAAAGGAATTTGCCCGAAAAAATATCCTGCAAATACAGCTAAGAATACCCACACAACTCCTCCGATAATATTATACCATAAAAATACTGGGTATCTCATTTTTCCAACTCCTGCAACAAAAGGAGCAAAAGTTCTTACAATAGGAACAAATCTTGCCAGCACAATTGTCTTTTTGCCGTATTTTTCATAGAATGTTTTAGTTTTTTCCAAATATTTTGTGTTAATAAATTTCAAAAATACTTTTTCTCCAAAATAATTTCCAATAAAATAATTAACACTATCTCCTAAAATTGCTGCAGCAGAAAATATAATTAAAAGAAGATATAAATTTAAATAGCCTGTTCCAGCAAAAGTTCCAGCAACGAACAATAAAGAATCTCCTGGAAGAAAAGGAGTCAATACAAAACCTGTTTCTAGAAATATGACAAAAAACAGAATTAGATAAACTAAGCTCCCATAATTTTGGATAAAAACATCTAGATACTTATCTATGTGCAATAAAAAATCGATTATATCTACCATATTTGCAATTGACATTTTTAATTATAGTTTATCATTAATAAAGGTTATTTAGTATTTTTCAGCCAGTTATTCACTATCTTTAAACATCTCTTTTGATTTCTATAAGTCAATTTTTTTTCCGCTTCAGAAAAATTAAGCCATTTATAATTTGAATGCTCTTTTTTGTCAATTTTTATTTTTTCTTTTTTTATTTCAGCGGAATACAAGGAATACTCCTGCCCAATTATCCCATTTCTATCAGGAATTTTCTTTTTGTAGTAATATTTTCCATGAATTTTAAATTTTCTTATTTTTTTTGCTTTTCTTCCTGTTTCTTCAAAAACCTCTCTTTTTACAGCATTTAAGAATTTCTCTCCTGATTCAATACCTCCTTTTGTAAACTCCCATCCTTTCCAGTGTTTTTTTCTCTTTAATAATAAATATTTAATTTTATTTCCAAGTTTAGAATATACTACAACAAAAACAGCTTTTCTGAAGTTTTCTTTAGATTTCATTTTCAATACTTCCACTTTTCTAATGCTTTTTGAAGTTCAATATGTTCTTCTGCATAATTTTTTAAAGAGATATTTTTCATTACAGCATCAACAGCCTGCCTCATTGCTTTAGCTCCTGCGATTGTTCCCATTGGATGTCCGTGGACTCCTCCGCCTGCTTGGATGATTAAATCTTTTCCAAGATTTTTAATCAAAAAAGGAATATGTCCTGGATGCAATCCTCCTGAAGAAACAGGCATCACAGATTTTATTTTTTCCCAGTTCTGCTCTAATCGCATTTTTGTTTCTTTTACATTTTTATTTTCAATCTCTTCTTTTATTTCTTTTATTTCTTTTATTTTTCCCTCTAACTTTCCAATCCCTGTTCCAATATGCAAACTATCTACTCCAATCAATCTAGCAAAATCAGCAATAACCATCATATTTATTCCATGTTTAGGGTTCCTGTCAAAAGCAGCATGCATTGCTCTGTGTGCATGAATAGCCATTTTAAAATTAGCCTCTCTTAAAGTTTGCAATGCACTCCATCCTGCAGTTAAAATATCTATCATCACATATTTGCTTCCCATTTTTTCAGCCAGCTGCGCTCTTCTCATCATCTCTTTTGTTTCTGCAGTCACATTAACAAGATAAGCCTTTTTATCTCCTGTTTCATGTTCTGCCTTGTCAGCCATTTCTAAAGTTTTAGTTAATCTTTTTTCAAATTTATTAAATTTCTGTGAAGCAAGATTTTCATCATCTTTAACAATATCGCATCCTCCAATCCAGGATTCATAAGCACTTTTTGCATGGTCTTTTGTTCTTAATCCTAACTTTGGTTTTATAATTGTTCCAACTAACGGCCTTGATTTTATTTTCATTCTCTCTCTGATCCCTTGAATTCCATATTTAGGCCCTCTCAGGCTTTTCAAAATAGAATTAGGAATAGAAACGTCTTCTAATCTTATTGCTTTAACAACTTTCATCCCCAAGATATTTCCGGCAATTGAAGATAAAATATTAGGGACATTATCTCTTTCAAAAAGCTCTTGAGGATAAGCAACCTTTATATATTTTCCTTTTATAGAAAAAACAATCGCCTTTAGCTTCTGCACATAATCTGCTTTTTCTTTTCCTACATCTGTCCACGTGCCTACACTAGATTCAAGAGCAACTGTGTTTGCTGCTTTCTTAACATTAAATCCTCTTGAAGGAGTTATTCTAAATAAGCAAATCAACTCTTTTTTTGAATTTACCCTATGCTTCAAATTTACAAATTCAAGTTTTTCCATCTCTTTTAAAATTTATTTTTTATTTTTTTCTTCTTTGATTTTGTTTTTTTTACTCCACAACAGCCACACGGCATTTTAATCACCTCTTTGATTTATTATTAAAATAAGTCAATTAGTTTTATAAAACTTCTCATGATTTTCTCACTTTTATCCCTTTTTCTGTATCTTCAATAACAAATCCTAATTTATTAATCTTATTCCTTATTTCATCTGCTTTTTTAAAGTCTTTTACTTTTCTTGCGATTTCTCTTTTTATTATCAAATCATTAATATCTTGAGGTATCTTAACATCGCTTTTTATCTCTATTCTATCTTTTATTTGTAGTTTATCAGATATTTTAATAGTAAATATTTTACCTTTTTTTAGTAAATTTAATCCAAAAACTTCATCCATTTTTTTAATTGCCTTTAATTTTCCTTCTGCATTTTCATCTCTAACTAATTTCCACAAGACCTGCAGAGCCTTAGGCATATTTAAATCATCATTAATTGCTTTTTCAAATTCAAGAAGATATTTTTCATTTTCTTTATTATCATTTTTTAAATCAGAAATAATATTTTTTAATCTTTCATAAGCATTTTTAGAAGCAGATAAATTTTCTATAGTAAAATCCAAAGTGCTTCTGTAATGAGCTGTTAAACACATATACCTGTAACTTAAAGGTTCAAATCCTTTTTCTTTTAATTCAGATATAGTATACAACCCACCCTTGCTTTTACTGACTTTTTCTCCTTTAAACGTCAAAAAATTTCCATGTATCCAATAATTTACAAATTTTTTCCCAGTAACGCATTCTGATTGAGCAATCTCATTTGTGTGATGTATTGGGATATGGTCAATTCCTCCTGTATGAATATCAAACTCTTCTCCAAGGTATTTCATTGACATAGCAGAACATTCTATATGCCATCCTGGAAATCCAATCCCCCAAGGAGAATCCCATTCTTGTTGTCTTTTTCCTGAATCTTCAGAGAATTTCCATAACGCAAAATCAGTTTTATTCTTTTTCCCTCGCATATCAATTCTTTTTCCAGCCTTTAATCCTTCAACATTTAATTTTGCAAATTTTCTATAATTTTTAAATTTTGAAGTGTCAAAATAAATTCCATCATTTGTCTTATAAGTATATCCTTTTTTTTCAAGTTTTTTTATAAGTTCAATCTGTTCTTTAATATGTTTGGTAGCTTTACACCAGATATCTGGATCTTTAATATTTAATTTTTTTAAATCTTCTCTGAATATCTTCAAATAATAATCTGCAATATCTTTGGCCCTTTTCCCTTCTTTTGCAGCAGCTCTTTCAATCTTATCTTCTCCTTCATCAGCATCAGAAGTTAAATGCCCTACATCAGTAACATTCATTACTTGCTTAACTTTATATTTATTATATTCTAAAACTCTCTTTAATATGTCAGAGAAGATATATGTTCTAAGGTTTCCAATTGTTTGATACCAATAAACAGTAGGCCCGCAAGAATACATTCCAACATAGTTATCTTTTATAGGTTTGAAAACCTCCTTTTTTCTTGTAAGCGTATTGTATAGTTTCAAAGGCATAAATTATCTAAAGAAAAAGAGTTTAAAAATTCTTTGAGATTTATTCGATATCTACATCAAAGTCTACAGTATCATAAGGCTCCCCATCTTCAGTATTTATTACAAGTTGAAATCTTGCTATGCATTTAGATATGTCAGAAACTCCTGTTTCAGGGATATTGAATCTTGCAAGACTATAATGTTTTTGTCCGCTTGGAATATCAACACTTCCTTTTTCTCCAGTGCTTATCCATTCCAGCGCTTCTTCAGTTGTAACTCCACATTTATCTTCAATTCTTTCATCATTGGGAAGAATTTCCCACTCAAATTTTTGGCTCTCGCCTTTATTATTTATAGCAAAAGCTACTCCCCATGAATCTCCTTGTTTTATTTTTACAACACTATTTGAAAGATAGACAACTGCTTTTGTTTCATCAGAAAATAATTGATTTATGTTGTCTTTTACCTTATCATTAATTGTATCAATATTGTATTTAGCTCCTGTAAATATAGTTCTTATCAACACCAAACCAAGAATCAGCATAGTTACAGAAAGAACAATAACAACTATTGTCCCTACAGACATCTCAATTGCTGCTTTCTTTGATTTTTTCCCAATTTTTCTTATTCTCATTTTATTATTGCGCTGGTATTAAATTTGGATATTTTATCACCAATATTATAAAAATAATGCCAAGTATAAACCCAATAGCATTCAAATATAATCCTACTTTTCCGATTTTAGTTTTGTTTTTTTTCTGTTGTATTTTGCAGAATATAAACCCAATTATTGAGATTAATACGCCATACAATCCAGTAAAGACAATGCTTAAAACTCCAAGAGTCATTCCAGAAATTCCCAACCCCTCGCCAATTTCTTTTTTCTCTGCCATTTTACATCTCTTTTATAATTATTTCAATTTAGGGATGTTTATAAATTTTCTTATTGATACAGCAAAATTTGTATTTGCCCAAACCCCCTATTTTAACTTGTGAGTAAGCAAATCAAATTTTGGGGTGCTCAAGAACCAGACACGCCATACAATTTATTGTATGGTTCTTGACAAATTCAATAACTTTAAAAAATACCCAAGACTTGTTTTTTCAGACAAGGTTTTGGGCAGGTAGCTCAGTGGGAGAGCACATGACTGAAGACAGGGAAATCTAAGGTTTCCAGAGTATCAGACTCATGTCAGATATCATGGTGTCGAGGGTTCGATTCCCTCTCTGCCCATTTTTTAAACATCAGAATTCCACTCGTCTGTGACGAGTGGTTTGAATCACTCGTGGAATTCTGAGTGTGCTCAAGAACCACACGAAACTTGGCATTTTCATGCCATCAGTTAAAGACTGGTGGTTCTTGACATATTCTGAAAAAGATTTATATTATTAAAAATATATAATATTGTTATAAAATCAACTAAATTCCCAACTCAATTAATTATCAGTTATAAAAAATGTAAGTCAGATATAGGCCACCTTCTGTCGAACTTCGCTGCTCAACGAGCCGAACAGTTCGTGTTAACATTCGACTAAGCATCCTAAATGGACTTGCACCAGTCAAGACAGCTGTTTCATCATATCCGTTTCTTCTCAGCTTCTCGCATGATTCATAGCTCTGAAATGGCTGTGGCATTTCTGTTCTGGAGCTCTGCCTCACAACAGCCAATTTTCATTGGTGACTTTTAATTGGTGGGCGGACCTTCCTCAATATCCAAGAAATCATATTTAGATTTCTAGATAATTTAATATCTGGATATCGTAGTTAACTACCTGGCTTACATATTTACAGAGAATTTTGGGTTTTTAAAGCTTACTAAAATAGGCTTTGGTTTTGTCTTATTACAAAAATTAATAAATCTATATATTCTTTAAATAATTGAAGATGGTGAGTGAACATTTAATCTACTTTTTTGTATCTGTAATATTCTTAGCCCTAAGCGGAGTTTTTTTAGCTAAATCTCTGAGCAAAATTGCTAAACATTTTGGAATTTCAGAATTTGCAGCAGCATTTTTAATAATGGGGTTTGCAACTTCTCTGCCAGAAATTTTTGTAGGAATATCCTCTTCTATACAGGGAAAATCAGTTTTAGGCATAGGAAACATTTTCGGTTCAAATATGATTGACTTGATTCTCGCCCTAGGAATTTTTGTAATTTTAGCAAAAGGCATAAAAATAAAAGATAAGAGAGAGGATAAAGATGTTCATTATATGATTATTGGAATGATCCTCATTTTAATTCTATTCTTAATAGGAAACTCTCTTTCAAGAATAGATGGAATAATTCTGATTATTTTTTTTGTTGTCTCTACTATATTTTTATTTAAAAGAAAAAAGAAAAATAAAAAATTAAAAATTAAAACTCTTGAAAGAAAGAGGTTTATATCGGCAGTTATAATTTTCATAATTTCTTTGGCCGTTCTTCTGATAGCCTCTTTTTATACTGTTAAATATGCTTCTTTAATCGCAGTTGATTTTGAAATTTCTGATATAATTTTAGGATTGTTTTTAATTTCTTTTGCAACTTCTCTGCCAGAAATTATATTTGGTATAGACGCAATTTTGTTGAAAAAAGAAATAATGTCTTTAGGAGACCAAACAGGAGGAGTTTTTATAAAAATGACATTTTTGCTGGGAATTATGGCATTAATTAGTCCAATAATTCTCCCAGCTAAAACATTTTTAATACCATTAGTTCCTTTAATACTGGGAGCATTTATTTTTTCTTATTTTTTAAAATCAGATAGATATTTGTCTGTTAAAGAAGGTGTTTATTTAATATTATTTTATTTATTTTTTTTAATTATCCAGTTTTTATTCTAAAAAATAAAAATGCCTTTGGGGTTTATGTTAAGATGGTACTTGCTCCATTATATCTCTTTTTTATTATAATTTTTTACTTATATTAGGGGGTCAAGGGTTTGCTAACACTCAGACAGATTTTTCAGTTAATTAAAACCGAGCCATCATATTGCCGTGTTGCAAACCCTTGGACAAAAAGGGCGAATGAGGTTAAAAAAGTTTTTGACTTTTTTCTCTTTGGAAAATATCAGCGATTCTAGTAGTTATTTTTTTGAACATAGTAATCTCTTTTTTCCATACATTTTTTAAAGAAATATCCTTTATAAGCGATAAGAAACAGAAATCCATAAAGAAGATATATACCAATCCTCTATATTTACATATATAAAACTTTAAATAAAACACTAAAATTTTATTACTATGAATATATTAGAATTAATAATTGAAAATAGGGAAGTAATGAAACTTTTCTACGGGGCAGCAATAACTTTAATATGTTTAATAATTGTTTTAAGAACAGATAAACTTTTCAGATTAAGTTTTCACGAGGGTATAAGGTATTTTAGAAATGCATTTTTCTTTTATGGTTTGGGTTTTTTTTTCAGATATTTATTTGAATTATTATTTCCAATTTCATTTTCTTTCTCTGCATTTCTTTTTGAATTTTTTATAGTTATGGCAGGATTTTTTTTGCTTTATAGTCTCGTATGGAAAACCATAGAGGGAAGTCAAAAAGAGGTTAGAAGTTCACTATTCAATTCAAGGATATTTTTATTTTATTTTATGGCTTTGGTAATAACTTTGCTTGACTATCTTTGGATGACTTTTTTATTCATGTTTGCTTCGCAAATATTAACCTTCATTTTTTCTTCAGTAATAAGTTATTCTAACTATAAAAATAGAAGCAGTAGAAATACTTTTTCAAAATTTTATTTTATAGCAATGTTTTTAACCCTTATAATTTGGGTATTAAACGCAGTTGCTTCTTTATTGTTTCATTGGCATGAAGGAATTTTAATTAATGTGTATGCGGTGAATTTCATCATATTTTTGATTTTTTTATGGGGGGTGTTAGAAGTAACACGAAGAACTTGAGGTTAAAATGGCAAAGAAGAGAGAACGGCTTGATGTAATAAGAGATATATTATTAGCAATTAGAGAAAATAGAAAGATAAAACCAACCAGGCTTCTTTATGCTTCAAATCTTTCTCCTCAGATGTTTAAAGAATATATAGATGAATTATTGGGGAAAAAATTCATTGTTTCAGAGATGGATGAAAATGAAAAAAAATTTTTCGTTTTGACAAAAAAAGGAAATGATTTTCTTAACGAATATAAAGTTATAGAAAAATTCGTAGAAAATTTTGGGCTGTAATTAATCTATGGAAATCTCATATCATCTGCTGCAGATGATAATGCAAATGATAAATGGAGATTATGCAACATATTTTCCAATTTTTTACATTAATTATTTATTAGATATATAGATAATCCTGATAATTACCGCAATAATTGTATCAAAATTATCTAATACGTCAATTCTATTTTATGTGCCCTGATTAACAGAATTGACGATAATTACAATATAAAATATAAAACAGAAATTACAAAAAAGAAAGTAGTAGAAGATTTCTTGTCTAAATTACATGATACTAAATAAAGCTTTTAGTTGTTGTCTGCTGAAACTCTCGCCGAAGCTTGAGCCTTACACAGCAACTCTATCAACGCCATCTTTTATGGCGGCCTTTGTTGTCTCGTTTTGCGGATCGCTTCGAGCTTAGATGCATTCAGCTCTTATCGATTCAATGCGTAGCTATGCAGCCTGCCAAATGACAACTGCTCACCAGAGGCATCCGAG
>JBBSZC010000010.1:0-6091 GCA_038044925.1 Nanobdellota archaeon
CATGAATAAAACAATTGTTCTTATAGATAGTGCTTATCTTTCTTATATTTCAAAATATTTTGGTAAAGGCAAACCATTAAAATACAAAATAGAAAAGTTTGTAATTAATATCTGTAATGAGTTAAATCTTTTTTGTGAGGAAATTTATTATTATACTGCTCCACCTTATAAAAGTTCTATTCCTACAGATAGCGAAAAGCAAAGGCAAAGGAATTATGATAAATTTATTTCAAAATTAAAATTAGTGAAACCAAAAATTATTATTCGTGAAGGAAGATGCCAGAAAATAGATAATACTTTCCAGCAAAAAGGAGTTGATACTTTAATGACAATGGATTTGTTAAAAATAGCTGCACAAAGAAAAACAGATTCAATTATAATTTTAACTTCAGATACAGACTTTGTTCCAATAATAAAAGATATAAGAGAAGAACATAATATGCAAGTTATTTTGGCTTATTTTACAGATAAAAGAAGAAAATCAGCTTTTTCGCTATCAAATCATCTTTGGAAAGCATGTAACAAAAGAGTATTGATAAAAAAAGAATATTTTGAAATGTAATAACTTATGCTAAAAATGTTCTTAATTTCTTGGTAAAAAATAGTATCCGCTTGTTTACACCGAGTATTCACCAGTTCGATTCTACTCTTTTTATTTTGGATGTTTTTTGATACAATAATTTTTATACTTGGATTTTCTTGTTGAATTATGGCAACAGCTGAAGGATTTTTGTGGCATAAAGTTTCAGAGAAAGAGAAGCTAGAAATCCAAAAACAGGCTAAACAAATCATGTCCGAGTTTTCTAAGGCTTTGGAGAAAATAGATCAAAAAACTAAAGAGCCATTTGTTAAAAGAGATAAATGTGAAAGAGACGAGTCTGATAACGAAAAGCCTTTAGAAATTGACAAAGATATTATATTTGAAAATGCTCCAAATAAAAATAAAGATTTTATAGTCGCAGAGAAGAAAGGATGGTGAAGAAGGAAAAATAAAATGGTAAGTGAAGGAAAATATATTGTTGCATCTGGACCAGTAATAATTGAAAATGGAAAACTGTTGGTTATTAAAGATAGTAAAGATGGCTTTTATAAAATTCCAGGGGGAACTGTTGAAGAGCAAGATAAAAACGATTTAGAGAAAACTTGCAAAAGAGAATTTAAAGAAGAAACAAATGGTGAAATTGGAATTATTGAAAAACTATCTACTATGATTTTAGATAAAAATCCAAAAACAGGAGAAAAAATGAAAATTGAATTACATCATTATAGGGCTAAATTAAAAAATAAAAAAGATATTAAACCTTTACCCCCTGTTCAAGAGATTAGATGGTTGGATATTAATGAAATAAAACAAGAAAAATATATTGTTGCACCAAATATAAACTTTTTAATTGAAAGAGGGGAGATAGGTAATATAAAATGACCAAATCTACAGTTGAAGCATTAAAAAGATATCTGCAGGAAATTGAAGAAAATGACAAAAAAGGTAAAAAGATAAATGCATTTTTGCAGATAAATCCAAATGCTTTGCAGGAAGCGAAAAAAATCGATGAGAAAATTGCAAATAAAAAAGCTGGCAGGCTTGCTGGAAAAATAATTGCTGTGAAAGCAAACATAAATGTTAAAGGATTTAATACTTCTTGTGCTTCAAGGGTTTTGAAAAATTATAAGGCTCCTTATGATGCTTCTGTTATTGAAAAAATAAAAAAACAAGATGCTTTGATTATTGGGATTACAAATATGGATGAATTTGCTTGCGGTGGAAGCGGAGAGACATCTGCTTTTGGAGCTACTCAAAATCCAAGAGCTTTAGGATTTATTCCTGGAGGAAGTAGTTCAGGAAGTGTTGCTGCTGTTGCTGCTGAATTTTGCGACATGGCATTGGGAAGCGATACAGGAGGTAGCATAAGAAATCCTGCTTCGCATTGTGGTGTTGTAGGAGTTAAGCCAAGTTATGGTAGTGTTTCTAGATACGGATTAATTGACTTAGCTATGAGTTTAGACCAGATAGGACCTATAGCAAAAAACATTGAAGATGTAGAATTATTATTAAATGTGATAAAAGGGAAAGATGAAAGAGATGCAATAAGTTTGAGTTTTTTTAATGATAAAGGCAATATGAAAAATTTAACAATCGGACTTTTAGATTTATCTGGATTAAAAGTTGATGAAAAAATAAAACAACTCGTTGAAAAGAGGATTCAAGAAATTGCCAAAAAAAATAACTGGAAAATTGAAAAAGTTAAAATTAATTATCTGGACTTAGCAATTGCAACTTATTATCTTTTAGTTTACGTGGAGTTTTTTTCAGGAACAAGAAAGTTTGATGGAAGAAGATATGGAAAAAGAATTGAAAATGCAGCAGGGGCTGAAGTTTTAAGAAGAATTTTAGGAGGTTCAGAGATTTCTAAAGCAGAATTTGCAGGAAGATATTATCATAGAGCTTTGAAAGCCAAGAAATTAATTGAAATAGAATTTGAAAAAGCATTCAATAAATTTGATTGCATTATCTCTCCGACTGTTCCTAGACTGCCCCATAAAATAGGGAAGAAAATTTCTGTTGAAGAAATGTATAGTTATGATGTTTTGACAACTCCTGCAAATCTTGCTGGAATTTGCGGAGTGAGTGTTCCTTGCGGAGAAATTAATAAACTCCCTGTTGGAATGCAGATTTTATGCAAGCAATTTGCAGATGAAAAAATGTTGCAAATTGCTAAGGAATTTGAAAAGGATTAATTAAATTTTCTGTCTTTTATTACTAGTTACAAAACTTTAAAAGGAAATTTTCATTTTATTTTTTATGAAAATAGATGGATCAAGTATCGAGTTGAAGTGGCTGGGCCATTCTGGGTTTATGATTAGAAACTCAAAAATAATCTATATAGATCCGTATATGATAAAAGAAAATAGTGAAAAAGCAGATATAATTTTAATAACACACAGTCATTACGACCACTGCAGTGTTGCAGATATAGGCAAGATTATCAAAGAAGGAACAAGAGTTATACTAACTGCAGATTCTCAAAGCAAGATAACTAAATTTAATGTCCCTATAAAAATAGAAATAGTTGAGTTTGGAAAGCAGTTGAATATTGGAGAAATAAAAATTGCTGTTGTTCCTGCATATAATATTGATAAATCTTTTCATCCTAAAGATGAAGGATGGGTCGGTTATTTATTAAAAATTGAAAATGTTTTAATTTATCATGCCGGAGATACTGATTTAATTCCTGAAATGAAAAATCTCACAGGATATAAGCAATCAGGGAAAAATTTTTTTGCGTTGTTGCCTATAGGCGGGAGATTTACAATGAATCCAGAAGAAGCAGCAGAAGCAGCTTCCATAATTAAACCTACAGCTGTAATACCTATGCATTATGGCTCTGTGGTTGGAACTGGTGAAGAGCTTGAAGATTTCAAACATCTATGCAAGGAAAAAGGAATTGATGTTTTGGTTTTGGAGAGGGAGTGAACCTTCCTAAATTATTTAAATCTTTTTTTGTTGTATTATTAATGGTAATGGCAATTGATAACTTTTCTCAGAAGAAAAAAGATGTTTTATCTAGAAAAGATAACTCACATATTGGGGAAGTTGATAAAAGGATTTCAAAACTATGCAAAAAAATAAATTTCATGAAAGACTATTATACAACTTCTTCTTGCTCTGGAAGAATATTGCTAATGATGGATATTGAAGAGAAGAGAGAATGGCTTTTCTTGAAAATGTATCATGATAAAGTTTCTTTTAAAGAATTGAAGAAAGAGCTTAATTTATTGAAAGTTAAATGGCATAAAGGAATAATAAAATTCAAGCAAGAATCTTGTATTCTTCATATATCCTGCAAAAGTCTGGAAGATGCGAAGAAAATTTACGAACTTGCAAAAATTTCTGGATTTAAGAGAATTGGGCTTGTAGCTTGGGGAAAAAATTTTATTCTTGAAATCAGCAGTACAGAGAAATTAGAGTTTCCTATAATGAAAAATGGAAATATTTTAATCAGCGACGAGTTTTTAAAATTAGTTGTCAAGCAGGCGAATAAAAAACTTGGAAAATCATGGGGGAAAATAGATAAACTTTCTTCTATTTTACAAGAATATGCTTGAAATAGCTTTATTTCAATTACAACAAAATATTTAAAGAAGAAGAAATTTAAATTCCTATCATATTTATTTATTCAAGCGGCAACTTGAATAAATTATTGTACAAGAGGTGAATTCTTACCCCTTTAGCTTAAGTAGTTAACAGTATAGCAACTATTTAAACTTTTCGTGGGAAAAGTTGTATAGAGATATAAGGAGGTTTAAAAAATGGTATTAGATTTCGCAAAAGAAGCAGTAACCAATGCTAGTAGTCATAGTATTAACTTTGATGAACTTAGAGCTGGAAAAGCAAGCATTAAGGTTTTCGGTGTTGGAGGTATGGGCTGTAATGCAGTTACCTGGCTATTCAACAAAGGAATCAATGGTGCTACAATTTATGGAGTTAATACAGATGCTCTACATTTGAGTGTAACAAAAGCAGATGAAAAGATTTTAATTGGAAAAGAACTGACTAGAGGACTTGGATGCGGTGGATTGCCTCAAAGAGGAAGAGAAGCTGCAAAAGAATCAGTAGTTGACATAAAAAAATCAGTTTCTGGAAGTGATATGGTTTTTATCTGTGCTGGTGAAGGTGGAGGAACAGGAACAGGCGCTGCTCCAGTAATAGCTCAAATGGCTAAAGAAGCAGGAGCAGTTGTAATTGGTGTTGTAACAATGCCTTTTGAAATGGAAAAGGCAAGAGTTGACAAAGCAGAATTTGGTTTGCAGGAATTAAGAGAAGTAACAGATACTACTATTGTTCTTGATAATAACAGACTTGTAGATATTGCAGGGCAATTGCCTATGGAACAAGCATTTGCAGTTGCTAATGAATTAGTCAGTGTTATGATTAAGGGTATTGTAGAAACAATTACTCTTCCTAGTTTGATTAACTTAGATTATGCAGATGTTTCATCTATTATGAAAGATGGCGGAGTTGCTGTTATTGGTATAGGAGAAGCAGATACTGCAGACCGGGTTAATGAAGCTGTAAGGCAAGCACTTACACATCCCTTATTAGATGTAGATTATAGAGGCGCTACTGGAGCTTTGATACACGTAACCTGTGGTCCTGACTTAAAACTTGAAGAATTTGACAATATTGGTAGAATCGTCACTGAGAACTTAAGCCCTGAAGCTCAAGTTATAATCGGTGCGAGAATTAGCAAAGACTTTGTTGGAAAAGTAAGAGTTATTACAATAATGACTGGAGTTAATTCACCTTATATTTTAGGTAAGGAAATTGAAAGAAGATCAACTCCTATCTCAAGAGAAATGTCTGATCTTGGAATTGAGGTTTTAAGATAAATAACTATAAATAATATTTCTTATTCCCTCGGTTTTTCCGAGGGAATTTCTTTTTTAATCTTTAAAGATTTTTTAATATAGGTAGAAATTTATGTTAAATTAGGTAAAATAGATGATATAACAACTCCTATAATTAAAATTAATAATATTAATATCGCGAATAATATTGCAAAAATTATTGTCCAGATTAAGGGGCCTGTTCTTTTTCCGTTTTCTTTATCTTCAATTATTCTATTTATTTCATATTGTAGATATAGGAAATTAAATAAAAGCGTATAAAACCACGATATTTTTACATCTGATTTTTTATTTGTAAGAGCTTCGTTAATTATTGAACGAGACCTAAAGG
This sequence comes from Nanobdellota archaeon, assembly GCA_038044925.1. Taxonomy (GTDB): domain Archaea; phylum Nanobdellota; class Nanobdellia; order Pacearchaeales; family GW2011-AR1; genus JBBSZC01. The sequence goes on from JBBSZC010000010.1 coordinate 5,738, forward strand.
CTAAAAATAAGTAGAATATAATAAGGGCTAAATTAAATGAAAATGTTATTGGATATATGAATGTTGAAAATGAGCTAGTTATTGGAACTTCTATTGCAAATTGATTCGTGTATATTTTTAAGGGATTAATCTCTTTGTTATTTATTTCTAAAGAGGAAAGTACAAATATGCAAATTATAGATAATATTAAAAAAATTATAGGAATTATTTTAGTTAATTTTTTATTCGTTCCTAATTCATTAAAATCAGACGATCTTTTTAAATACCATATTGATGGATAGATTCCAAGGGTTACTATACTTAATACATCAAGATTTGCATTTTATGTAAACTCCTTACTTTAGTTCGTGAGAA
>JBBSZC010000011.1:0-37993 GCA_038044925.1 Nanobdellota archaeon
TTCTTTTTAAGTGCTTCGGAGACAACACTAAATTCCTTGCTTGTTGCCATCCTGATAAAACTTTCATAAGTTACAGGAGTTAGATGAATCTCTTTGGGAAATATGTTTATTGTATCTTGGACTTTTTTAAAATGTTCTTCATCGCAAATCAAAAGCAGGTCTATATCTGAGTGTTTAGTTGCCGTTCCTTTTGCGTGGCTTCCAAATAAAAGAAGAATAAATGGAAATTCTAATTTTGATAGGCTATTGTAGATTACTGGAAATTCTCTTTTCTTAAATAGAGATTCTCTTCTTGAATATTCTGCTTTGAAAACTAAATCATTAAAGTTATTATTGAATGAACATAAAGTAGTATTCCCAGCACTTTTTAACTCAGCAATCCCTTGTTTCTCAAGAGCTTTTAGAGCATTGTAAGCAGACTTATAATTTATTTTTCTTTGCAGAGCTATTTTTCTTATGCTATAGGTTTCTTCTCTATTCTCTATCAATAGCTTTAATATCTCTATCTTCTCGCCATTTTCGTTTATAGTTTTATTACCCATCTTAAACCATAATATTATGGTCTAAAGACATATATAAATGTTTCTATTTTAAAAATTATTATAAAAAATGCAACAAATTATGTTATTGGTTCAACGCCCCTCAATCCCAAAGAGAGAAAAAGTCATCAAATTTTTCTTGAGGATATTGACCTAATCGAACTAATTCTATTAATTCCTCTTTTGAGGTGGTTAGAGTTTGTCTTTTTGGTGTTCTTCTTCTTTGTGTTAAATCTTGGGCTTCGATAACTCTTAATAACTTTTCAATAGCAGATTTATCTCCTTGTCTTAACCTATCTAATAGTTGAACGTAATTTCTATCTTGCCAAAATGACATTACAGACATTCTTGATAAAACTCTTCCAGTTTTGTCAGAGTATATTGTGAAATAACCTGTTTCCTTATCATATCCTCTTAATTTTCCTTCTTCTACTCTTATTAATTCTACAGAAACATGATCAATAAAAAATGTTGGTTTCTTCCAATTAAATTCTATAGGAACTTCTTTTGCAACTCTCTCATTATACTTATTTCCAATAGCTAAATGTAATGATGCAGAATACATTTGTTCTCCAACCATTAAATAATGCTGTGCATTCCAAAAAGGCATGGGATGTTCTGAAGCAATAAAGTATGGATCAAACTTTCTTAATCTTCTCCCAAAAACATGTGCTCTAAAAATTGGTTTATCTTCGAATTGGTAAACTTCACTTATAACAGGCATTCCAGAATGAACATTTTTAGAAGCGTTTAATCTACATCTGCCTTTAAATGAATTCCATTCTCCCCCATATTCTTCAATTTCTTCTTTGGTAAGAATATCTTTTATATTTACCATTAAGAAGTTACACTAATAACACAATATTAATTTTATAGCGATATATATCGTTATTCAAAGAAGTAAGGTATCAATTTTTCTTCAGCTTTTCTTAAATGGACTTGATAAGTTGAAAAACTTAGTTCACTTAATTTAGCTAGCCTTTTTACATCTATTTTTCTAGGCGAATGATAGTATCCATTTTTTATTGCGAGTTCTATTGCTTCTTTTTGTTTCTTTGTCAGCTCAGGCTTAATCTTGACTATAGATATTGATTTAATTTTTTTATCTTCAATTGAATCCATATGACCCTTATATTCATCCTCAATAATCCTTGCAACATTTACTAGCACCTTTCTATTAAATGCCCCAATAGTTATTATCTCATAACCTTTGCTAGAAATTAATGCTGGTGCAACATGGATTATATCTTTGTTATAAACTGCTTTAGCAAATAGCGGTTCTTTAATTGTTCCAATGAAAAAATCATCATTAACCTCAAAATTAATAACTCTATTTTCTTTTTTTAAATCTTTTAAAAAATTTCTTTTGTTATTTTCTTTTCCAAATATGGTTCCAGTAATATGCACAATAATCCATTCTTTCTCATATGTAAAAGATAATGGAAAACCAAATAAGTCTATAGAATACTTTGAGGCTTTACTTCCTATCAAAGTTTTATCGCTTGGAAATTTTAGTTTTGATACCCACATATTAATACGATAAATATCGTGTTTATAAAATTATGGTTCACTGCCCTATTTGTAACATAAACCAATTAGCAACACGCCCCGTCGGAGCATTGAACTAAAATAGCTCATAGTTATTCGGTTTATGTAGGAGATTTAATCCTAAGGATTAATGCCCCCACGAGATATTTAACTTTAGGTTAAGGTTCTCCCGCTAAATTTATTTTACAGATCCGTGAACTAATCCAATAAAAGAAACAAACAATTCTCTTTGTACCGGAGTTTTCTCTTTAAGAGCTCCACCACAAGTAAACTCGATGCTTACTTTATAACCAAAAAAGGTTCTTTGTGAAGAAATTAAATTTGTTAAACTACAACCATCATCAACACCATCCCACTCTTTATTAAATTTATCAGAAACAGCTTTTTCAGCATAATTTTTTGTTATCCAAGGGGGCCATGCACTTAAGACTAACAATGCAATAAACTATTACACTTATTACAATTAAATTTTTGGTTTTCATTCTAATGTAATATTAAATTTATTTATAAATCTATTCAAGGGTTCAAGTTTATTTGCAGTTATATTTACTTCAGAATATTAATCTTAAAATAATTACCCTTTCATAACTGCAATTGGCCTCAGCTTTGCAACTAAATTTCCTATACCAACTTCATGCGAAACTTTCACAACTTCATCAACATCTTTGTATGCAGTAGGAGCTTCTTCTGAAAGGCCTTTATAGCTTCCTGCTTCAACATCTATGCCTTTTTTTTCTAATTGTTTTTTAACATCCTCGCCTCTAAGGGATTTTCTTGCTCCTGTCCTGGATTCAACTCTTCCTGCTCCGTGTGCAGTACTTCCAAAAGTTAAATCCATAGCTTTTTCTGTTCCAACTAAAACATAAGATGCTGTCCCCATGCTTCCTGGAATTAAAACAGGCTGGCCAGGAAAACTTCTTGTTGCTCCTTTTCTTGTAATAAGAACCTGTTTTTCTTTTCCATTAATTTTGTATTTTTCAAATTTTGCAATATTGTGGCAGACTTCATAAACAACATTTATTTCTGCATTAGGAAAATACCTTGTTAAATCTTCTCTAACCCAATGAGTTATAACTTGCTTATTTGCAAAGGCAAAATTTGCTGCACAGTTCATTGCTGAGAGATATTTTTTTCCAAGTTCTGAATTAATAGGAGCATTAACCAATTCTTTGTCAAATTCAGGCCAGCCATATTTTTTTCCCATTTCATCAATATAATCACTAGCTACTTGATGCCCTAAGCCTCTGCTTCCACAGTGTACCATGATAGTTATTTGTCCTTTTTCTAATCCGAACTTTTTTGCTGTTTCTTTGTCATAAATTTCTACAACTTCTTGAATTTCTAAAAAATGATTTCCTGCTCCTAATGTTCCTAATTGCCCTATGCCTCTTTTTTTAGCTCTCTGGCTGACATCATCAGGATTGCAGGGGGTTAAATTTCCAGAATCTTCAAGATGTTTTAAATCTTTTTTAGTTCCAAAACCTTTTTTTACTGCCCATAAAGCTCCTTCTCTTAAAACTTCGTCTAATTCTTTATAAGTTATATTTAAACTGCTACCTCTTCCTACACCAGAAGGTATTTTTCTGAAAAGAGAATGAAGAATCTCTTTTTTATTTCCAAGGTCTTTTAATTTTAAACTTGTACTTAATAACCTTACAGAACAATCAATGTCATATCCTACTCCTCCTGGAGAAATAACTCCCTTGTTTAAATCAAATGCTGCAACTCCGCCTATTGAAAAACCATATCCCTGGTGAGCATCAGGCAGAACAATTGAAGCTTTTAATATTCCTGGAAGCATTGCTACATTTTTTGCTTGTTCTAGAGTCATGTCTTTTTTCATGTCTTCTAAAAGTTTTTCACTTGCAAAAATCCTTACAGGAACATTCATTTTTCCTATTTTTGGAATTTCCCATTCATATCCTGAAATTTTTCTTATTTCCATATAATCTACAGGAAAAATGGTTTTATTAAATTATTGTTACAAAAGATTTAAAAAGTATTTTTTGTAAATTAAGAGGTATAATAATAAAGTGATAGCAACAAAATTATTTTTGACAAAAGGGGTTGGGGTTCATAAGGATAGATTGGCTTCTTTTGAATTAGCATTAAGAGATGCAGGAATAGAAAAATGCAATCTCGTCTATGTTTCTAGTATTCTTCCTCCAAAATGCAAAATAATATCCAGAGAAGAAGGATTAAAAGAATTAAATGCTGGACAAATAACTTTTTGTGTTATGGCTAGAAGCGAATCAAATGAACCAAATAGATTAGTATCTGCTGCAATAGGAGTTGCTGTTCCAAAAGACAATAATAATTATGGCTATTTATCAGAGCATCATACATTCGGAGAAACTGCAAAAAAAGCAGGAGAATATGCAGAAGATCTCGCAGCAACAATGTTAGCAACAACTCTTGGAATTGAATTTAACCCTGATACTGCATGGGAAGAGAGAGAACAGGCCTATAAAGCAAGCGGACAAATTTTCAGAACTACAAATATATGCCAGTCTTGTGAGTGCAATAAAGACGGGCTTTGGACCACTGTTATTGCTGTGGCGGTTTTATTGCTATGAATTTTTTAAATTGCAATTAATTTTAAATACATAATATTTTTAATGTGACATCCTCCGATGCCCTAAAGGGCACGGCGTCCTTAGTAAGTATTAAACTGAATGATGCAACTTTGATTTTAAATTGGAAGAAGATGTAAGAAAAGAAGAGGGTTAGTTTCTTGGAAGAACTACTACTCCAACACCATAATCTCTCAATTGTCTTTCAGACCTATCTGCTTCTTCTTTTGGAGCAATTCCTAAATCAGCCTATAATCTCATAAAAAAGGAAGTTACGTCTGTTCTTGCTTGCATCAAATCCGGATGGATAAATTCAAAATCTTTTGGTTTTTCTTCTAATCTTTTTGCATACTCTTCAAAACAATCTTTTTCATGAGCATAAAGTAAAATGGATGTAGCATCTAACTGCCTTCCCTTATAATTTTGACCTATTTTTCTAACTCTTTTTTGTAAACTTTCCGGAAACTTAGATACTGTTTTTTCTAAATCAAAACCTCTTTCAACTGGAATTTCTCCTGCGTCCATTGGAACATTTGGAAGCAAATATAATCTTATTCCATCTTGTGCACTAATAAACCTACAAGAAACACCGCCTCTTACTTCTGTTTGTATTTTAGCCATAATTTTTGGAATAGATTTGGGTTTTTAAGAATGTAACATTGTCAATTATATATATTAAATTTAAACACTCTTAAGAAATTATCAATCTTACCTAAAGTTTTATTCTGTGGTTTTACCATCAAATTCTGCTTCGTTAGATATTGCTTCTTCCTTTGTCGCACGTAAAATCCCATCCTTATGATTGGCTGGAGAATAAATTGTATACAACTTTAACTCTTCCTTATCAGAAGTATTTATAATATTATGCTGAGCACCTGCAGGAACCACAACAGCAAATCCATCCTCAATCTTGTATTCATTTCCGTCAATAATGCACTTGCCTTGACCTTTTTCAAAACGGAAAAATTGATCGTTTTCTTCATGAACTTCCATGCCTATTTCTTCCTTGGGTTTCAGATTCATTAACACTAATTGGCTATACTTTGAAGTATATAACACTTTACGAAAATTATTATTCTTCAATGTATCTTTTTCTATTTTACTTACAAATCCCTTCATGTCCATAAATTGAAACCACATTCCTTAATGCGGTATTATTTAATTAGTGTTTCAATTTTGGATCATCCAAAAATCCAAACAAGAAACACAATGATTTTTTGATTTTATTATTAATAAACAAAACTATTTAAACTTTTTTATGTTTGGAGGTAAAATAATTATTTAAAAATCAATTAATTTAAAATTATTTAGACATAAAATAGATTAGCTTAGAGGTTGATTATTATGTCACTTGTTATACTATTATAGCATTATAAAAGTTAAAGAGATTACAATTAACTGGATAAATAGGCTATATAGTCAATTATCAATTAAATTGAGCTGATTTCTAATGATGGTGTTTTTAATAATAATTATCTAATTAAAAGGTATTTAATTTTTTACGAACTTTGACCAATTTCGTATGTTTTTACAATCATAGAACATTCATTTGGCAGAGGAAGATTTGCATATTTATCCTAACATTTTACATAATAGAAGATATTTGTGTTCCAATCTGTCAAATGATCTTTGTCATTTGAGGCAACAATATTAATTCCTTTTTCAAAATCATAATTACAAGAAGCTATATCATAGACGCATTTTGCATTTTCATTTGCAGTTAATTTAAGATAAATATTTAAACTGACTTTAACAATAATTAAGATGGCAGGGGAATTAATTATTAGTTTCTTTGGATTAATCTTTATATTGGCAATAGTTGCGTTTATCTTTTGGGTATTAATGCTGATAGATGCTATAAAAAGAAATTTTAAAGGGGATAATGATAAACTGCTATGGATATTAGTAATAATCTTTGCCGGAGTAATAGGTGCAATAATTTATTATTTTATGGTTAAAAAGAAAGGCAAGTAATATTATATGATAAATTAAATTTTCAAACATCCAATACTATCTGGCAAACCCAAATTCCTTTTTCTTTCTTGACAAATATTTCGCTGTAAGTTGTGGCTTTGACGCTGTTAGTAAAATTATAATTTGAAGCCTTGTCTCCGGTGATATTTGCTTCCAGTTCTTTTTCTTTTATCCTAACTTTTACCTTAGAAAAGATAAAATTTTCTGCATCCAGGATATATAAAAATTCTGTGAGGAATTTTTGAAGCAAGGACTCATAGTCTAGAGCATTAACTTTTATTTGTTTTTTTATTTTTGATTTAATTTTTAATTTTCCAATAATTATTTCTTTCAAAGCCATGGCTGAATTTTCAAAGGCTTTTTCAAGAGTTTTCCCATAAGCTTGAAATTTTATATCTGCCGTGTGCTTTAAGAATTTATATTTTTGGTTTTGCATGAATATATACAGAAATCAAATTTATAAATTTACTTCATCCAGCAGAAAAGTTTTAATTGTCTTGGAGCATAAGTTTGAGTTGTTGCTGCAATAGCAACAGCCTGTGCATAAACATCTTTATCTGCAGTAGAATCTGATATTGGTATAGCACATATTTTGTCTAACTCGCATATTTTTGCTTCACATTCGAGAAAATCATAATCTATGAGAGAAGTTTTAATGTATTCTTTTACATTATTAGGAAAATTATTGCTAGTCCATAAAACATAAAATTCTCCTACAGAATCTTGGTTGTCTGATTGAGCGTTTAATATAAGCTGTCTGAGTTCTGTATTTAGCTCTATATTTCTTAGAATATTTATTTGAATGTCATAAACCTTTTCTGAAACATCTGCTTTTCCTATATAACCTTTATTCATTACAAATAACAAAACACCTACGATTAAAAGTATTGCTACAAATGCTTCAACTACTCTTATCCAGCCTCTTTTATTCATATTATTTACCATACTTTTATATTTATAAAGCCTGATATTATGTCTGCACTTTCATTAAAATAAGTTATTGGAATATTTTCTGCATAAACATTAGTTACAGGAATATCCCCTTTATAGCCCCCCTGAATGACATCAGGAGAGTTAAATTGGAAAATAAAATTAGTTGAAGCTGGAAGATTTAACTCTGTTTTCATTTGTTCATAAGGCATTTGTGAAAAAATTTTAATAAGTCCGGTATAAACATAACTATCGCCTCTTATTGAACCAAGAGAATACTCGCCAGGTAATAATTCTAGGTTCTCGCTAAGCGATAAATCTATACAATCTTTTCCTGTCCCTGAATTTTCTTGAAAATATTTTGAAAGGTAAATCTTGTAAAAAGTTTTACTTCCATCATCATCTATTTTAATATTTGAATCAGAAAGAACTACACTTGCTTTTATTTGATTTCCATTTTCATCTTTTACTATTACTTTTTCCTGAGATGGGTCTGGATTTGAAATTGTAAAACAAGACTCAATTGCTTCTGTGATGTATATTCTTATTGAGGCTGTTGTCAGGTTTGTTGAGAATTTTTCTATTAAGGAAGTTTTTAAGTAATCTAAAGCAAAGGTTTTATCATTGCTTATTCTTGAAGGCGGATAAATATAAGAAAAAATTACAAATAAAAAAGTTATGAATATTAAGAAAGAAATTATTATTCCTACATGCGAGGCTTTTTTTGATTTTTTAAAGCTCATTTTAATTTCATAATTTTAATACTATAGGAACAAATTCGCTCCAGAGGATATTAAAAATGCACTAAGCATTAATGCAAAAGAGTGTTTTACTCCTGATTTTATGTTTCCTTCTGCTAATTGCCCTATAGTTAGCCCGCTGAATAATCCTTGAACTAATAATAAATATAAGAATGCATTTGAAAATTCAATTGGATTCACTCCTTCTCCTCCAATACCTATGCCTTCAATTCCTTCGCTTCCAAGATTGCCTATACCTGCAACCATTGGGAGAATCTTGAACTGCATAACTAAAATAATTATCATGAAAACAAAGAAAATAATATACCCCTGAACTACTAAAGTTGAAATTGCGGATTTTCTTTCTTTTTTTAATTTGTCTGACATAGAAACTGCTCCTGCTACTGATTCTAAAATTTCCCCTATATCTCCTCCTGCTTTTTCTGCCTGCCCTATCAAAGTAAGAGCTCTAGAAACAGACTTATTGTTGATATCTTTTGAAAACGTTTGTAATGCATTGCTTAGAGGAATTCCCATGATTATTTGATTTGCAAGTTTATGTACATGAGAGCTTAAAACTCCATAAGGCTTGCTTCTAATATTAACTATGCTTTTGCTAATGGGTGTTCCCGCTTTAACACTTTCGACTAGATTTCTCGTAAATTCAAGAAACATATCTTCTTTTTCTGCTTGGATTCTGGATTCATTTATTAAATCTATTATAAAAGGAAGAGAAGTTATTACTACTCCTATGCCGATTAAAAAATAAAAAATCTGCTGGCCAAAGAAAAATAAACTTACTATAATTGTAATTACTCCTAAACCTATTCCGGTGATGGTAAGTGTTTTAAATTCCATTTTTTAGTCTTTTGGTTGAGTTAAGCTTAAAAATACCAAAAATATTATATTTATAATTGAAACTCCTAAAATCATCAAAGTTGTTATTGCAGATGCGCTCAAGGAGATTCCTAAACCGCTTACTTTTATTATAATTAACAACAGCATGAATATCATTGGTGCTGCGATTACAACGCTTATATAAATATCCATATAAGTTTCTGCTGCCCGTATGTATCTCTCTCTAGCTAAACGATAATCAAAAAGCAGAGTCTGTGCACGTTTTTCAAAGAAAATCTGCAAATCCCCCCCCGAAGTTATAGTTGTTGCCAATCCATTAAATAATTCAGAAAGTTTTTTGCTTGGAGAGTTAAAAGAACTGTCTCTTAAAGCCCCTACAATATTATAACCATAGACATTTATTTTATTAAGAAGTTTTGTGAATTCTTTTCCAATATACGGGTATTCTTTAGTGGAGATTATAATTTTAAAAAGCCTGCTAGGCTCCACCATTGAACCTGCAATAGCAGAAAGATGAATTACTACAAACGGAAGCTCTTGGTCTATTTTTGTTTCAGCTGATCTTTTTTCAAGATATGGGTAAAGGTACATAAAAATTAAAGTTATCAATGGAAGAGCAAACATAACCCAAAACACTTTAAGAAATCTAGCAGAAAAACTCTCTTGAACTAAAGTTATTATAGGTAATTGACTTCCTATATTAAAAAAAATAAAAAAGATAAATAAAAATATTGAAGCTATAAAAGATAAAAGAGTTGTGAAAAGCATTACAGATACATAGCTTTTAGGAAGAAATTCCAGATTAGCTTTAATCAAATCCCTTTTTAAGTCTCTAAAAATTGATTTTTTCAAAAGATTTATTGAAATATTTGAAAAGAGGTTATTAGAAAATCTGACATAGGTGCTTGGTTCTTTTTCCTTTAGCTGTTTTATTTTTTTCTCCCCTTTTTTTATCCTGTTAAGAGTTTGTTTTGAAAAATCGCTTCCTAATTCCTCGTCTTTAAAATTATTAGAAGTGTCTTTTTTATATTTTTCTTTTTTTATGCTTTTTGCGAATTCTTTATCCTGAAAACCTTGCGATAAAAGTGAATAATTTTGGGTTTCTGAAATCTCAGCATAAGGAGATTGAAGTTTTTTTGTTATAATTATTTCCTTTAAAATAGAAGGAATTGAAAAGTTTATTTTTTTCATTTTTAGAGTAAGAATATTAATTTTAGAATTATCCTTCTCTTTTTTCAAATTCTCCAATATATTTCTCTGCTCTTTTATAAGAGACTTTAATTCTTGAAAGCTGATTTTATTTTCAATTGTCATTTTATCACTTCTGAAATTTTTGCCTGGACTTGAAGCATGAATTTCTTTATTTTATTAAAAGAATCAACATTCTGGGTATTATAAGCCTGCTCCAGCTTTAATTCAGCTTCTTCCAAGCTAGAGATTAATTGCTCTAAAAAAAATACCCCCTCTTTCATATTTCAAAGAAGTAATATGTGTTATTAAATATTTTGATGGGCAAAATATTTAAGGGAATTAAAAGAATCGGAGGGCAATTAAGCGACTCCGAACTTTCCTAAAACAACTGAAGGATTTTTATAATATTCGTTTACTATTTCTTGGACATCTTTAAACTTAAATATTTTTTGCTTGTATAAAGCATAAATCAGCTTTACTCTTCTCTGGAATTCCAAATTTAATTCCTGGAGAGGTATTCCGTGCCGTTTAGAAATTTTTTCAAATATTCTGCTTAATTTTTTGTAATAAAATCTATCATCTTGGGGATTCCAAACATATGGGGTATTAGTCAAGGCAATGCCTTCTGGAGTTACATTAACAATCTCTACTATTTCTTTTAATTTTCTTGTTTCTTTATTATTAACAGTAGCATGAGTCATTATACACACACAATCTAAAACATTTAATAATGTTGGTGATAAATTTATAGGGGGGGTTTCAAGTCTTTTTATAACACTATCTACTGATTCCGCGTGTATAGTGCTTATTGAAGAGTGTCCTGAAGCCATTCCCTGAAATAAAACATAAGCCTCTTTACCCCTGACTTCCCCTACTATTACATAATCAGGAGTCTGCCTGAAAGAGCTTCTAAGAAGTGTAAATAAATCTATTTCTCCGACCTTGCCTGAACCTACAGATGTTCTTACTACGCTTGGAAGCCAGTTTTCTCTTGGAAGATTTAATTCACGAGTATCTTCAATTGAAACTACTCTTGCTTCAGGAGGTATGAAAAATGCGATGGCGTTTAATAGGGTAGTTTTACCAGATGCTGTTCCTCCTGTTATCAAAATATTCATTTTATACTGGATTAAAAGCCATAAATAAGCGAGCATTTCCGGAGATAAAGTATTCAAAACAATAAGCTGAGGAGGAGTCCATGGAGTTTTTGTAAATTTTCTTATTGTGAAAGTCGGCCCTCTTGTAGATATATCTGCAGTATAAGTAGCATTTACTCTGCTTCCATCAGGAAGACTTCCATCAAGAATCGGATTAGCATAAGAAATATATTTTCCTGCTCTTTGTGCAAGTTTTTCTACAAAACCAGATAAAGAATCCGGCTCTGTAAATTCGATATTAGTTTTCAAATTTCTATAAACTCTATGAACTATATAAATCGGGGTTTCCAAACCATTGCACTCTATATCCTCTATAAAATAATCCCTAAACAACGGATCTGTTTGGTCAAAGCCCATAAAATCTCTGCATAGATAATAAAATATTTTTTTATAGGTTTCATATGGAAAATCTATTCCAAGCTCAATTGCTATAACCTTGAACATCTTATCTATATATTCTAATAAATCTTCTTCATTTTTTTCTATGATAGTATTAAAATTTATCATCTGCCTCATTGCTTCTGTTATTTCTTTTCTTATTTTCTGCTCTACTTCATTCAAGAACGGCTCTTCTACATCATAAACAACTTCTGAAATTTCTGGATTCCAATAAATATGTACAAATGAATAAGGAGAAATTAAAGTGTAACGCACATTTATTTGGGTTTTATCGTCTTGTTTTCTTAAAGAAGGAAAATTCGGATGGAAATTCAATTCAGGCCTTTGATAATCCATTACAGTTATTTTTTGTTTTTTTTCTGGCATTTTTAATTTACAAGTTTAAAATTTAATTTAGTTTTACAATCTGCTTTGCAACCAGTACATTGTGAATCTGCTGGATTTAGACATAAAGGGCTTCCTCCACAACCAGTTATACAATATGCTTTTCCATCATTAGAAACTGTAAGTTTATAAATTGTTGGAGATTTTGTTAGTTTTTTTATCTGGTTTTCATTTTCATAAGTTACATTATACCTTGAATAATTATTAGTTAAGTCTATTTTGTAGTATTTTCCTATTTGATTTGTCTCGACTAAAACATTTCCTATGTCTTTTTGTTTTCCTATTTCAGAATAAGCGTAACGGCTGTTTTCTAGAGTAAATATAAGCGAGTTTTTAGGCGGATCAACAATAAGCTCTCCTTTTTTTATTTGTAATTCTAAAAGCCTCTGATTTCCAAGACTTCCTTGTGCGAGCAAGAGAATTTTTGCGTCTATATCGCCCATCATTTCTAAAGTCTGGTCAATTGTCAGCTTGTCTTGAATTTCCTCTATTTTTGGCTTTACAAAGGCTAAAACTGTTCCAATCAGAGCTAAGGCAATCAGTGTATAGATTACAGTTTCCACCCAGACTTGCGCTTTTTTAGATACCATCTCTTTTGTTTTGTAAATTATATTTATAATAAAACTAGGGAATTTAAAAATCCTTCCATCTAATTTATTTTTTATAAAACAGCGGATTTAGTTAAATTCGTTGCAATTTGGAATATTTAAATAAGAGCTAGTAACTCCGCAGGAATTTCCATTAACTACAGGAGAAAGTTTTATAGAATAAATATCATCTCCTTCTGAGGGAAGGCCTAAACCATTTGCGGATGTATCAATTAAATAAGTTTTTCCTGTATTTTCTCCAGGAAATTCTGCTGTTCCTCCTGCACGAGATGTGATATATGCTGGAAAATTATTTGGAGCAATTTCAAAACTCTTGGATTCAGCATCTTTAGATACAGTAATTATTAATTTATCCAAGTCTACTTCTTTTAAAGTTATTGAAAGAGAAACTTTTCCCACAATATTATAATCAAAACAAGTATATTTATCTTCATTGATAAAAACCTTGTCAGATATTTCATAACAAGATTCTGCTGTGTCTATTTTATCTTCTGTGATTTTTTTTACTGTAGCCCAAATTATTCCAACTAACACTAAGGTTAATAATATAAATAATAATGTGGATATGACTGTTGAAAGAGCTTTTTTGTTTTTAATAGTTTTAACACAAGAAGAATTCAAGAAAGTATTTTTCTCCATTTTATATCACCTGTATTGGATATTTATCACAAACAAAAGTTTTTTCTCCTGAATTAGAAGTCCCTCTTAAAACAGGAATTAGATAAACCTCGTCATAATTTGTTAAATCTATAGAAATATCTGTACCTTTTCCCTCATTTAAACCACCTTCAATGAAACCGGATAAATCTGTTGTTTCAGAGTCTCCGCTTGAATCAACAGTTTTTATTTTCATATTATATATTGGAACTTCTCCATCATTAGTTATAGACAAACTTTGTGCGGCAGAGGAATAACTTGCTCTGAATATAACATTTCCGCATGTTAGTTCTATATTCTTGTCAAATTTTATAGTCTCTTCTTTTAACATTTGCCTAAACCAGAAAAAAATTATCACTGCGATTATTAAAACTAAAACTATCAAAAGTATTGTAGCTATTACGGGTGAAACTCCCCTCTTATCAAAAACTTTTACTTTATCACTTCTTTTGTTTGTTCTCATTTTATAAGATTATATAAACATCTTTATTTAAATTGTTTTCTATGCCTTATTTTTTGATTTATAGGAAATAACATTAATTTTCGTATACTTTACTCTGTTATTTCCTAATAATCAAATAACTAACGACTTCCGATTATTAAAGTTATTTGATATAATTTGATTAAGTTATTTTACAAATTATATTTTGTTTAATTCGAGCATTATCGCAATTAGTCCATTTTTCTCTTCCTTCTATTTTAACAATTTTTCTTGGAGTAACTTCAATTGAAGTTATTTTTGGTTTATTTTTATCTGGAACAGTAGGATACCCTGTCAAATTAAAAAAATATTGCCTAATATTTAAAGGCGGGTCTATTGTGATTTTATGCATGATTGTTCCGCTTCCAACTTGTTTTGAATCTCCCCCATAATATGCAGATAAATCAAGAGTAGCAAGTTCTTGAGTTTCTGAAGTTGTTGCTTTTAAAGAATAACCATCAATGTCAAACAAACCATTATTTTGCAATTTTAAGCCAAGAACTAAACGTTGGACTATGGGGTCTGAATTATCCATATAACAACTAGCATTTTCAATGAGTATAGAAATATCTCCAGGACATTCTGGAACAGTACCTGGATTAACATAAGATTTCAACCAGCTATAAACAAAAGGAGAAATAGCCAATACTATAGTTATAAGAATTATATAAGCAATCATAGGGCTTATGGCTTTTTTTGTTTTTAAAAAATTAACCTTGTATAACATGTGTTTCTCCTTCAATATCTTGCGCTATTATAAAATAGAAATTTTGATTGGGCTCCAAATTAAACTCGTAAGTCTTTTTATTCCCTTCTGCTCCTACTAAAACATTCACAGTAGTTTGTCCTTCTTCTATTATAATATCTTCTGAAGCATATTTTTTTTCTGTAACATCTAAACCTGGTTTAGATTCTCCCCCTACAGTAATATCAATTGTCCCTATAATAATATCTTGATAAGTTGCGACTGTTATTGCATCTTTATCACCAAAAACAAAATATAATTCTTTTCCTTCTCCTGCATATTGGGAGTATAATTCAGTAAAATCCCTAAGAGTTTCATTTCCTTTACCTTGATAAACGCCGTAATCAAGGACATTTTCACTCTCTATTCCTAATTCTTCTCCAATATCATAGAGCTTTACTTCACTTTTATCTCTAAGATAATTAGTTGTTAGTGCAAAGCCAAGTATAACTGCAATTATTATAACTGCTGCTAATAAATAAAACTGCCCTCTTTTATTTATCCTATTTAAACCTCTCTTATTATTCATTTTCTTCTTCAATTATGAAATAAACTTTTTCGTTGTCTTTTAATTCAAAATTATATTTTTTATTGTTTAAAATTATATCTATATTATTGCTTTTTGGGATTATTGTTTGTAAAGAGTATTTTTTATCTGAAATTTGAAAACTTTGTTCAGTATTTTTAAGAGAAACGCTTATTTTTCCTTTTTGTATTTCTTCAAAATTAGAAACAGTTATTTTATTTTTATCTCCATATATAAAATAAATATCATTATTTGGTTTTTTGTTATCTGCATAGTATTGCGAGATTTTATTTATGAACTCGCTTGAACTCAAATCCTGGGTTGTTCCTGAATAAACTACATTTCCATGCAAATTAAACTGATTTGTCAAGTCATAGCTTTTTGTTGAATTTGAGAAAATAAGAATTACGGCTATTATTAATAAAATTGCAAATAACAATATCCATCTCTCTTTCATTAAATAAAGAGCAAATGGCAGTTTATTAATTTTTTGCAGGAATGGATAAATATAATCAACATAAGAAGCAGATTAAAATTAATATTCCCTATTTTTTTATTTATTATTCTTATTTATATTCGAGCGAAGCGAGCAATTTCTAAAAGATATTAATGTCAAAAAATCTATACGAAGATTGCAGAGAATTTCTTTTTACGCAGACTCGAAGGCTTGCTCGAGGTTAATTAAAAAGCTACCTTTAATCTTTCTCGGTTCTGCGACCCGCTAAGCACCTTAACAAATGTTTAGGGCTGCTCCGATCAAGGCCTGACCCGATTCGCATATGCAAGATCGAAGCGGACAAAACGTCAACGTCCGAATAAAGACTCATTAATTGGCCTTTCACTTACCTTCTTGCAGTTTGCCTAAAGCCCGTTTGCAAAATCGCGGAGGGCTAACCCGCGCACCTAGTCTGCAAAAAAATTAAGAAATATTGGTTTTTAAGGCTTTTGATTGTGGTTGTGTGAGAGGAAAAGTTTAGGTTTTAAAATAGAAAATCCCTCTTTAATTAAAACTCATTCTATAACTAGATTGATATCTTCGTGAAAGAAAAAGATATTTAAACCCTTTTTTCTTTTATACTTTATGAAAAGGGGGGGGAGGAGAATAATAAGAAATTAATAATTGTTTTTTCTATATTGATAATTTTAGTTTTATTTTTTGCAGTTTATGCTTATAATCAAAAAATCAATCCTACTGGAAAAGCAAGTAGTGGAGAAGAGATTACATATTCTGGTTTGGTTGCACACTGGAAATTTCAAAATAATCTTCAAGATTCTGTAGGCAGTAATCATGGGAAATATATTATCCCTTTAAATACTCCTCCTGTTTTTGATGTTGGAATTGTTAATTATGCTATCTCTTTGTCTAATAAAGATAAACATGCTATTAGAGTTGGTACAAGTCAGGCACTTCAACCAACAAAAGGAACAATTATGACGTGGATTAAACCAAAGAGTGTTCCAACATACGGAGAAGTTGTTAATGGGGTGGCAACATATGACATGGCAACAATATTCACGACAAATTGGGGTTCGAAATATCAAACACCTGCTCTTAAATTAAGAAATAAAAATTTAGTACTCCAACTTTCTAATAATAAAATAAGCAAAACATATGTTCTCTCGAGCAAAGAAATTCCTTTAAATGAGTGGAGCCATGTTGCAGCAACTTGGGATAGTTCAATTTTTGGTGGTACTGTCAAATTATATCTTAATGGAAAGCTTTTAAATACATATTCTCAAGGAATTACTCCTGTTGGAAATAATGCAATGAAACTTATAGGCGGGAATGCTTCAGCATATCCACGTTCTGCATTTGATGGTTTAATTGATGAATTAAAAATTTATAATATTGTAAAAACTCCAACTGAAATTAGCCAAATTTATAATACTGAAAGAGTAGATGGGATAAATAGTGCTAATAATATACTTTTAAGGTTAAATAATCCATATTATTTTAAAGCAACATCTTCTTATACCTATAGATTAAAAGATGTAAAATACAAAATAACACTAATAAATGAGCTAGGAACAGATCCAAATCTTCCATTTAGTAGAACAATAAGAGTTGAATGTGCTATATCGCCTTGTGGGTATGTAGATAAAACTTTTAACAAATTATATCAAGCACAATCTTTTGATATGGGTAATGATAAGGATATTGATGTAATCTTCACTTTGACTGGACTTGGTTCTGTTAAAGGAAATGTTAATGCAGATGATTGTGATGAAAATCCTTCAAATGTTGATCAGAATGGAAATAAAGTAGATCCAACTTGTGAAGGGAGTGTTTCTAAGTCTCCTGTTAGTTTGACGCCTTGCATAGGGTATACAACAGATATTTATGGAAAAAAATGTCTTGGAGAAGCTCAAGGAACAGAATTTTATTTACCTGACTGCAAAGTTTGCCAGTATAATTGTAATGCTGACCATTCAAAATGTGAAGCAAATATCCAACCAAAATGTAAAAATAAACCGGGGTGCTGCTCCTTCCAAAATGATTCGGGAATGTTACATGGTGCACCATATGATCCTGTTACAGAGAAATGTTGCGATTCTTTGTCTTTTAGTGAAATGAGAATTATAAATTCCATTCCTTATAATGTAGAAAAAGATTTATGCTGTTCATGGAAAAATATTGATGGAAATATTGATTCAGTTGTTCATAAAGATGTTAATAAAGATACTTCTAACATCGCCACATGTTGCGGTACTGATTTAATGTATAGAAAAGAATCACTTGTTTTACAAGATTGTAAAACAAGTTCTTGTATTACTGATATCTGTTGTATAAATGCCAAAACTAGGGAATTTAATGTTTATCCTTATAAACCATGGCCGGCAGAAAATTATTATAGGTGGGGGGGTGTACTAGATAGTTGTTGTGGTTCAGAGTATATTAAAGATAATAAATTTTGTTGCGATGAGGATAAAGATCTACTTTGTGATACCATGACAGAAGAGTGTGTTTATAATAAAGATGTTTATGACTCTCCAGGAACTTGTGTACCGAAGGGGAAGGGGTAAATTAATCCCTTTTTAACTCTCTTCTAATCTCCTTAATATATTTAATTAGTTAAACCACATAAATCTTTATTAATATAAAAAACACAATTCTATTATGAGGCAAAAAAATATTAGGGGGCTTGCGAGAATTTTGTTATCTCTATCTTTTGCAGGAGCTTCGGTTTTAGGTTTAGAAGCAGGATGTAATTATACTCAGAAAACAACTGATATTAATGCAGAAGGCAGAAAATTATTGGATTTGACAAATAAAATTTCAGAAATCTACGAAATAGAAGAAGGCCAATATTTCCAAATTACAGTTACAGGAGAAAGAGAAAAACCAAATATAATTATCTATCGTGAAGAAGAAAATGAAGTGGAAATAATAAGATATATTGATAAAGACGGAGATGGAAGTTATGAAACAAGAGATACAATAACTGCGCCATGCAAAATGAAATTAAATGTTATTCCAAAACATAGGGGCATGCCTGAGAGATATATTCCAGCACCAAAACCTAAGACTATTCCTTCGTGAAGAGGTGTTAGTTAAATAAAAAAATTATTAATATTGAAGACGAAATAAATTGTTATACTTACTCTAATTAATAATAATCTGTTTTACAATTAATATAAAGAATTTATAATTAGACTAAATTTATCTGACTAATGAATTAGATTTAGAATGATATTGATATTATTGTTTACACCGAGTATTCCGAGGTTCAACTCCTCGCAGACCCATATAAACTAAAAATATTAATTCTTTTGTTCTCGAGCATCCTTCAATACCTTTGTCCACCAAATCAATTGATCAAAGAAAGAATCTGCTTGTGGTTTTAAAGAATCAAAAGGATTTTCATCATTATTTTTTCCCATCATTATATCAAAAAATAATTGAGTAGGGATATGAATAGATTGCCGAATAGGTGCCATTTGAAGTTCTATTGCAACCTGTCTTAATTGTTCAACTGAACGAGCTCCTCCAACAGAGCCATAAGAAATAAATCCAATTGATTTTTTATTCCATTCTCTGTAGATGTAATCAAACATATTCTTTAAAACAGCAGGATAACCATGATTATATTCTGGTGTGACTACAATAAAACCATCTGCTTCATTTATCTTCTTAGATAATTTTTTTACATCCTCATTTAAGAAAGGTTCTTTAGCAAATGAGGGAGAAACTGGTTCATCAAAAAACGGTAAAGGATAATCTCTTAAATCTATCAATTCAACTTCAAATTCTTTTCTTTTCTTAGCTTCCTCAAAAATCCAATTAGCTGGCTTTTCACTAAATCTATTTTTTCTTGTGCTTCCAATGATTATTAGAATTTTCATATTTTTAAAAGCTGAGTATCGTTTATATATTGGTGTATTCTTTAGTTTTAATTAAAATAAATGCTCATGTAAACAAGTAGCTCGTTAAATAAGTAACTAAAAGGATATATTAGTTTACACTGAATAATCTTGCAGCACATAAAAATAGATAGTAAAATATTTAAAGGGTCTGTCTCTTTCTTTAGTATGAAAAAGAGGGTGATTAGTAATAAGATAGTTATAATCTTTTTATCTTTAGCCTCTTCTAATTTTTGTCTTAATTTAACACATTAACCAAAAGTTTACAAAACTTATAGTTGTGTTGAAAAACCTTTCTACATAACAAGTTTTATTAATGCAAATCTGTTATTCATATTATATTTATTTTATTAAAAATTGGTGATAAAAATGGAAAATGAGACTGATTTAAAGAGGTGGTTGGAAGAGAATAAAGGCGTTAAGACCTATAAAGATGGAAGAATTGGAATTTTTCAGGCTTATAATAAGATTTTAGATTTTGCAAAGAAAAAAAAATGGATTTTAGAAATTATTGGATGGCAGGAAACATTTATTGCTGGAGGAAGGAAAATTAAACTGCCTATATTAATCTTAAAAAGTTCTAATGAAGGAAGTGCGTTATGGTTAATTTCCGGTATACATGGGGAAGAGCCAGCTGGTTTTAATGCTATTATTAAAAATTTGAATTTCCTTGATGAATTAAGAAAGAAAAGCATTCCAATTGTTGTACTGCCGTTATGCAATCCTTCTGGATATCTTAAAAATTGGAGATATCCACATTATAAATATGATTCGAGAGATGAAAGGAGAGTTAAAAGTGTTGGAGATTCTGAACATGTGCTTTTATCATTAGATAAACCAAACAAACCAAGAGAAAAAATCCCTTCCTTAAAAGAATCGGAAAATATTTCTGATGCGGTAATCAAATCTTCAAGACTTTACCCTCCAATTTTAGTTTTTGACATGCATGAAGATAAATCATCTTCAATTGGAACATATATATATTCTCATGGAGTTTTGGGAGCAGCAGATCCAGTTGCAAGATATATAGTAAAGTTTTTGTTAAGAAATAATATAATAATACAACTTTATGGAAAAACACGATTTGGAGAGAGGATAATAGATGGAGTTGCTCATGAATTATATGATGGCTCAATTGATGAACTGCTTTCATCAAGAAGAATTTTCTATAAAAACAGAATTATTAGGGGACCTTCTGCTAAAAGCGTGGTTGTTATTGAAACTCCTACACGAATCACCCTTCAAAGCAGAATTAGAATTCATTCAAGAATTTTAAAAAACTTGGAAAAATTTTGGGATATGACTGACTTGAGGATTTATGAAATTGAATAAGGGGTTCTGATTTATAATATATTAATAGTAAATTTGTAATTATTTTATTACAAAAAGTATTCTTGTCTATAATTTTGATAATAATGATATATCTATTGAGCTTATACATTATCACCTTAAAGGGTGTAGTTTCTTGCCTCTTAAAAAACTGGAAAAATAATTATACATGCTGCAATATAAATTTGAGAACAAAATAGATTTGGGATGCCCTTCTAATTTTCCTGCTAATTTGCCAACATAAAAGAACAAGTCCATTCCTCTTAAAACTTCTATCCCTTCTGCTTTTGTTTCAAGAGCTTTTTTTACATTCTCAAAATCCAGAGTCAATTGTTTATACTCTAAATTTATTTCCTCCTTTAGTTTATTATCTAATTTTTTAGACATAGTTTTTATCTTTTAAATTTTTTAATTTTCTTCCTCTTTCTCAATTGTCAATTGATAAATTGTTCTGTCATATTCAATATCTGCTCTTTTCCTTCCCCTATCTCTTTACGCTTATTTCAACCATTTCCCTACAATCTGTTAATAATTATAACTAAAAGAAATATTACTATTAAAGCTACTAAAACCCAGAGAATTATTTGTGTGTAATTTATTTTTTCTATTTTTGCTTTTTCTGTAATAGCTTTTGGAGAGTCGCATCCTGTTGATTCTATTGGTTTGCTAAATAAAGTATTACAAAAATTTCTATCTTCGCAGGTTCTTGTCATGGCGTTGTTAGAGCATTCACTCCATCCTGAACATTTCCAGTCTGGTTCGCAAAAAGCATTGCTGTTTATTGGAAGAATTGTTTTTTCTTCATGTTTTTCTCTTTTTATCTTTTCCCATTTGCCATCTATATTTTTCCAGCTTCCAATTCTATCTCCTTCTTGTGTTGGAAATACATCTTGTTCAGATGTAAAAGGAATAAAATCTTCGTGCTTTGTTTTATACCATTCTCCATTAAAACATAATAATTTATCTTCTGTGTATCCGTTTATGAATAGCAATTTATCGTGAAGAGTTGGATTACTTTTAGTTCCTAAAGGCCAATAACAAGTTCCTTCTTCTTCAATCCATTTCTTTCCCCAATAATTACTATTAACTATACTCCAATCTCCAAAATCATCGTCAGTTATTTGTATTCTCCAATTTTCTGGACCTTCTGATTCAAACCAGTCCTGCCATCCTGCCTCATATTTAGGAGTTCTCCATTTTCCTTCCCAGCATAAAAGCCTTTTTTCATAATACCCGTTTAAGAACAATATAGAATTGTGTCCTGCATTAGCATAATTATATGCTATATTTGAAGGATCTGGTGTCCAGTAGCAAGCGCAATCATCATTTATAGTATCAATAGCATTTAAAACAGAGTTTAAAGGAAGAATATCATCATCAAAATTATAATTTTTTGTTAAAAATGATTTTAGAATATAACAATCAATATTATTTATATCTTCTTTTGTGAATTCAAAATTAAAATTAGCATCAAAAATATCCCTTATTGTTTCAGAATCAGCAGAATCTGTTGCTCCATCGCAATTGAAATCTAATTTTTGACATGTGGTTGCTGCAGCTGAAACTGAACTTGCTAATAAAACAGCAAAAATTAACATTAATATGATTAATCTTTTCATGTAACGTCGCAGTAATAACCATTTAAAAGCATTATGGCTTTTTAGATTGTATTTTTTTTCACTACAAGGCTGTAGTCAATAATATAGAACACTATAGAGAAATGATTACATTTTTTTATTGCTGAATAAAAGCGCCAAAATTATTTCGAAGACTATTCCTATTGAGATTAATAAATCTATTATCAGATACATTTGATCATTTTTATTTTTTAATCCGAAGTCAAATGAAAAATTATTTAAAACACTTTTAGTTTTTGATGAAGAAGCTTTAGCATTTGAAATTTTTGAAGCAGATGCTGGTTTTTTCTGCTGGCTTGGATTTTTTAGAGATATCAAATTATTTTTAAATATTAAATTTTCATTATTTGTTGAAGATGCAGATGCTTGCACATTATTAACTCTTTCATTTCCTGAACTTCCAGAATCCATAATGCTGATTGTTATGTCCTTTGAGTCCATTTCATCAGTGCCTGAAAAAACTCTTGCTGTAAGAATATAATCCCCTTCTTCTGTATCTGAAGGAATTGCAATCATTATGGTTTTTTTATCTTTGTTATCGTCTCCGCTTTTTTCTAATTTAAACTCCTCTGATTTTTCAGAGATTTCTAATTCTGAATTTTCTAATTCTATATATATATCTTGGTCTTTGCTGCCTACATTTTCAACTTCAACTTTTACCTCTAAATTACCCCCAGGAGAAACAATTTCAGGAGTTTTTTCAATATCATTAATTACTATTCTATTTTTTTCCCTATCTATATTAATATTAACGTATTTATAATTGCAATATTCTTTGTTCGAATCGCCTGAATCTGCCCTTGCTATTGCTAATAATACAAAATTATCTTTATCTTTTGCATCTGAAGGAACATCTATATTAAAATCATAATCTTCTGAATCAGATTCATCAACATTAATGCTGTCGTCTGCACTTTCTATGGATTCGTCTGTGCTTAAGTCATACAAATGTGCTTCTATATCCACGCTCAAATCTTCATTTGCATTGTTTTCTATTTTTATTTTTCCATTGATAGTTTCTCCTACTGTAAAATCATCATTATTATCAGGATCTTTTATAGACAAAACTAACTCGCTTGTTATATTAGAGCATAAATTTACATCTGAAAAGTTTGGGGGTGATGGAGGAGCTATATAATCCTGAACTGTTATTCTAACTCTCTCTGAAGCTGTTAGATTTTCTTCGTCCTTTACACTGAAATTTACATAATAAATTCCTGCTTGATTAGTAGTCGTATTCCAGGAAAATAATGCTGTATTATCTAAATTATCTGTAAAAATTGCTCCTTCTGGAAGAGCATCTGTTAAGAAAGTTAAAGAAGTTTGATTAGAATCTGTAGCAGTTATTGTAAATTGCAATAGATTCCCTTCTGTAATTATTTTATTCCCTATTGGAGCTAGGATAGGATTTCCTGGATTAATGACAGGAGGATCTGCTTCAAGAACATTCAAGATAATTCTGTTAGTAATTGTACTGAGTTGGCCGTTATAAGCGTTAAAGATTATCCAATCTTGTCCTGTCCAATTAGGAGTAGAAGAAAATTTTACGATTGAGCCTAAAATCTCAACTAAAACATCTTGATTGCTCGAGGTGTCCTCAACTCCAAAAGTCAGAGATTTGTTATTTGGGTCAGTAAAATAATTACTTAGATTTAAATCGTAAAATTCTCCATCTTTCCATTCTATATTTGGAATAGGGCCGTTAAAAACAGGGGCATTTTCAGACTGCCCATTTATTATCCATAAAATAGAATTTTCAAATAATTTTTTTGTATCTGCTGTCCAAAATTCTGATTCTGGTATACCGAAAAAAACCCGTCTAGGATTTTCTTTTACAGCAAGAACATATTTTACTCTATCACCTGAAGAGCTTCCAATCGTTATGATGGGGTCGTTGCTATATTTTGTTCCATATAAATAATATAAAGATAAAGGGAGAGATGATTCAGTATATACTAGGAAAGTTCTTGGAATTTCGCTTGCAATTTCTGAATCTTCATCAAATACATATGCTGTATCTTTTCCTATAGATCCTCTATCACGACTCCAATCTAGATAATATCTTGGATTAATAATTAAACTTGAGTGAGCATTTACAGGAACATTATATATACTTTCATCTCCAAGCAAAATCATCTTATAACTTGAAAAATTTGTGGAGCTTATTTTAGAATCATCTATTAAATTATAAGTGTAATTTAAACTTGTTAAAATGTTTGTAATTGAAGTATATTTTTCTGGATTTGAAGAATATTTTACAACATAAGCGATGTCTGTTGCACTAACTAAACTTGCCATTAATAAATACGCTAATACTGATAAAAATATTATTGAAATTATTTTATTATTCATTTTTTTCTTTTTCTTCAATGGATTTAATTCCTGGATTTTCTTTTGCTTTAGCTGAAATTTTCTTTGTAGTTTTTGTATGTCTTTTATAGGGGCTTGATGGTTTTTTAACTGCAATAGGAGAAATACCTTGAGTTTGTGTTATATGAGCAGTTATTGCTTCATTTGTATCTGGTTTATTTTCTGTTTTTTCTTCTTTATCTTTTTTAATTTCCTGGATTAACTCTTCTGCTGATTCTGTAGATTTATCTTCTGTTTTTTTTGATTTCTTTGACATTAAACTAAAAAGATAAATTAAGATTATAATCAATATAATAGTTGTTAATATTAAAAATATTAATGTTTTAGATAAATTAGATAATGGACTAAATATAGAATTCCCTGTTATTCCTCCTTTATCTGAATCGTTTAAATCCAAATCAGAATTATCTGCTGAATTATTATTTGAATTTTCTAAAGAATCTTCTTTTGCGATTACTGTTATTTTTGATGGAAGTGCAATTCCATTTCCTTCATCAGGAGTAAAAAAAACATTTATTCTTCCAGTATATGTTCCTGTTTTTTTAACTTGAACCTTAAATCTCGCTGTTCTATTTTCTCCAGGAGCAAGCCTGAATTCGTTATCAATTATATCTATAAACTCTTCTCCTGCAGTATCTGTTTTCAAAGAAATATTTAACGAAATATTATTCACATTTTTCACAAGAATTGTTTTTTCTATAGACTCAAATTTAGAGCCGTCAAAATCAGGATATAAAACCATTTCTGCATTTCCTATTCTTCCAGTTATTATTGCTGAAACAAAGGCTAAATTAACCAACAATATAAAAATAATTAAAATTGGTGCTAATTCTAGTTTTCTCTTTTGCATAAGGAAGTCTCTCTAGAGTAGTATATAAGCATTGTTGTCATCAATAAAAATATTTTTGTAATTACTCAAAACCAATAAAAAACCTAAAAAAAGCTATATTCCGCATATAACCTGAACAAATCTGCTCTTAGTATTGTCGTCGGGATTTGTATCATTTGAAGAAATTGATGCGGTTACATTTATATAATAAAATCCAGGGAAAAGATTTTTTTCAAAAGAGATATTCAGTGTTTTTGAAGTTATTACTGATTCTCCTGGCAAAAGATTATCTTTTTTTGAATTCCAAAAATAACCTCTAAAAATACCAATAATATCCACATTCTCTGCAAAGTTTCCAAGATTTGCTGTCTTGAAATCTATCTCATATTCTCTGTTGCATATTAATTTTGAAACTGTCTGAGTTAGATATTTATTTGTTTCTAAATCTTTTATTCTAATCCCATTAATACTATTTATTAAATCTATAGATATTGAAACATCATGCCTTGGTTGAGGAATGTTACAATCTGCTGGACAGTTTTGTATATTTTCATCTCTTTCAATTTCACAAACCCCATCTCCACATACCGGCATTGGAATACAATTATAAGTGCTAAATGAAAGGCAATTAGATTTGCATGCGAGAGTTCCTCCAAAAAATCCTTTTGTTATACACGTCTCTCCATTTAAATCATCTCTGTCGCAGATTTCTTCTGCTTCTTTGATATTATTTCCGCATACTGGCTGAGGTATGCAATTAAAAGTGTCAAATGAAAGACAATCAGAACTACATGCAAGATTTCCGCTCAAAAATCCCTGAGAAATACAGGTCTGTCTGTTTAAATCAGTTCCGTCGCATATTTCATTTGTATCTTTTAAATTATCTCCGCAAATTGGTTGGGGGTTTTTTGTCAGAGCAAAATTAATGCAATCCTTAAAAAAAGATTTTGCTTTTGTTGTCCAGTATTTTGATTCTGTAATTCCAAAGAAACATTTATTTTCTCCTTGAGTAGAATATGAAATAACATCCCCTAAAGAACCATCTCCTCTATAAGTTCCTGCAATCTCCTGCATTATTGGAAGTTTGTATCTACTATTCAAATAATAATAAGGGACTCCTATTTTTCTTGTTGGATTTTTTTGGTCTTGATATACTTTAATTATTCTTTCATCAGTTTTAACTTTAAGAGGGGCATTAGAAGTTATTTTTGATGATCTATCTTTTGTCATTAAACCAAAAGTTTTTCCATAATATGGGTTTACAATAACACTTGGGAGTGTAGATATAGGAATCTTTCTTGAATTAGATAATCTGTCTGGACCTATAAAAATCAACCTGTATTTTAAAAAATCAGTTCTTGTAATGTCTTTATCAGCTATTAAATCATATTTTAAATTCATATCCTTAAAAACATCCAAAAACTGCTGATTTGGTTTTTTAGGGTTTTTTAGAATATAAGCAATATCACTCGTTGCAGAGATAATTCCCAACAACAACATTATTATTAATTGTAGAACTATCAGCCTCTTTTTCATATTTATAAGTTATTTAATTTATATTTAAAAGTTATTATACTGCAAAAGATGATTTGAAATGATAGGTAAAATGGGCATAGAAAAGCTTAAAAATGCCTATTATTTATAAAATTTCGGAAAGGAAAGAGAATTAAATTGAAGATTATTAAATTCTTTCACATTAAAGTGTAAAAATGGATATAACAACAGATATGCAGCACCAAGCAATGGGCTATGATAGAGCTGCTACTATGTTCTCTCCTGAAGGGCATTTACTTCAGGTTGAGTATGCAGAAAAGACAGTCAGGCTTGGAAGCTCAAGTATAGGAATGGTTTGTTCAGATGGGGTTTTCATACTAGCAGACAGAAGAATAAAAGATAGATTAATAGCTTTAAAATCTGCAAACAAGATTTATGAGGTTGATGAGCACATAATCGCCAGTGTTGCAGGAATTGTTTCTGATGCAAGAATTCTTGTTGAAAAAGCACAAGTTTTAGCACAACAGCATAGAGTAACTTATGATTCTGAAATAGAGCCGGAATTAATAATTAAAGAAATTGCAAATACAAAACAGATGTTCACTCAGTATGGTGGAGTAAGGCCTTATGGAGTTTCAATAATGATTGCCGGCATTAGCAAGGGAAAATCAGAAATATACACTAGTGATATAACTGGAAATTATTTTTCATATCATGCTAATGCAATAGGTGAAAATGATGATAAAATAAAAGAAAAGCTAAGGGAAAAATGGAAAAAAGACTTGACAGTAAAACAAGGGATAAACTTAGCGTTGGAAATTTATAAGGAGATAAAGGGAAAAGAAACTGGGGTTGATAATTTTGAACTTGCATATATTGAAAATAAAAATCCCAGATTAAAAAGATTAGAAGGAGAAGAAATAGATAAATTATAAAATGACCGGTGAAATATTAACATATGAACAAGCGACTGAAGAAGATATAAGATTGTTAAGAGAGAGGGTAATTAGTGATAACTATTTAAAAGATATTACTCACTTAAAAGAATCTTTACCAATTATATATAATCAAATACAGGATCTTGATAAAAAAGAAGAACTTAAAGAGATGGTATTTTATTTGGCTGTTAAAGAGCAAAGAACAGGGGGAGATTTAAGAGTTCCTAAATTTATACGATGACACAAACCACTGCAAGAGCGAAAAAAACAGGGAAAACTTTTGAAATCCTTGTTGATATGGAAAGAGCATTAAAATACAAAAAAGGTGAGATAGCTGTTGTTGATTTTCTTGCAGCAGATTTTATTTTTTCAGATATAAAGCAAGGAGAAAAAGCTTCTGAAAAAGATTTAGTAAAAGCTTTTGGAACAGAAGATGTTTATGAAATTGCAGGAAAAATTGTAAAAGATGGGGAAATTCTTTTAACGCAGGATTACAGAGATGCGGAAAAAGATAGAAAAGAGAAGCAAGTAATTGATTTTTTAGTTACTAATTCTATTGATCCTAGAACAGGGAATCCTCATACTCCTGACAGAATAAAAAATGCGCTTGAGCAAGCTCATATGAATATAAAGAATATGCCTATAGAATCGCAGATAAGCGAAATAATGGCTGTAATAAGCCCTATCCTCCCTATAAAAATAGAAATTAAAAAATTAAAAATAAATATTCCGGCTATTCATACTGGAAAAGCCTATGGGCTTGTAAATACATACAAAGAAAGCGAGGAATGGCTTTCAAATGGGGATTTAGAAATTATTTTAAATATACCGGCAGGTTTAATTATGAGCTTTTACGATAAATTAAATTCAGTAACTCATGGTTCTGCACTTGTAGAGGAGATAAAACAAAAATGACAAAAACAGATGATAACAAAATTAAAATTTTGAATCACCAATTTTCAAGGAGAATAAAATGACAAAAACAGATGATATAAAAAAAATAGTAATTCCAGGAGAATTAATTGCTGAAGGAGATGATTACTTGCCAGGAGAAGGAACAATCAAGCAAGATAATGGAATTGTAGCCATGAAGTATGGGATTGCTGAAGAGCAAAACAAACTCGTTAGAGTAATTGCATTATCAGGGGTTTATAATCCTAGAAGAGGAAATGTAATAATCGGAAAAGTTGAAAATGTAACTTTCAATGGATGGATTGTTGATATTGGCTCTTCAGATAAATGTTTCTTAAATATAACGGAAATTTCCAGATATGTCAACCAGGATGATTTAGATTCTGTAATGGGAATAGGAGATGTAGTTATTGCAAAAATTTTAAGGCTTACAAAAAGAGGAATAGATTTAACAACTAAATCCAGAGGATTAGGAAAAGTAGATCAAGGTTTAATAATCAAAATAAATCCTAACAAAGTTCCAAGAGTTATTGGCAAAGAAGGAAGCATGATTAATTTAATAAAGGAAAATACAGGATGCAATATCACAGTAGGACAAAATGGTTTAATATTAATTGAAGGAGAATCTATAGAAAAAGAACTTGTTGCAAAAAAAGCAATTTTGTTTGTCACAGAACACGCAACTATTAATGGACTTACAGATAAATTAAAAGAATGGTTTGAAAAGGAAAATGATAAGATTTAATGGATTAGAAAAATTAATGCTTGCAACATTTATTTTAGTTGGGGTTCTTGGAATTTGGTCTTATGATAATAAAAAATTAGATAAAGATAATATAAGGAGTTATTTAAGTATGTTTACATCAGGATTGGGAGTTGGTGGGACATATGGTAAAAGAAGGTATAGAAGAGAAGAATTAAACTTAAAAAGAAATAATTATTAAAAATGATAAAAGAAAAAGAATTCAAAAGAGCATCAGGAAGAAAGATTGAAGAAACAAGAGAAATAAAAGCAAAAGTTGGAGTTGTTCCAAATGCTGATGGAAGCGCGGTGTTTTCATTTGGAGATACAATAGCAATCGCTGCAGTTTATGGTCCTAAGACAATGCATCCACAGCATCAGCAAGATCCTGAAAAAGGAGTTTTGAGGTGCACTTATAGCATGTTAAGTTTTTCTGTTAAAGAAAGAATAAAACCAGGGCCATCAAGAAGAAGCACTGAAATAAGCAAGATATCAGAATGGGCTTTAGAGCCTGCTGTAATGATTGGAAAATATCCTAATACAGTTGTTGATGTTCATATAAATGTTTTACAGGCAGATGCGTCAACTAGATGCGCTGGAATAAATGCGGCTGCAATGGCGCTTGCACAAGCAGGAATCCCTATGAAAGAGTTAGTTACAAGCGTATCAATAGGAAAATTAGACAAACAATTGGTTGTTGATGTTGATAAAAATGAAGAAGACTTTGAAGAGGGGGAAGGAGCTACTGATATTGCTATGAGCTTTTTATCTAATTCAGGAAAATTGAGCCATTTGCAATTAGACGGAAAAATATCTATTAAACAATTAAAAGAAGCTATAGAATTGGGTAGAAAGACCTGCAAAAAGATTTATGAAATACAGAAGAAAGCATTGAAAGATGCAGGAGTGAAGGAATAAATGGAAGAATATAAAATAAAAATTGGAATAGATGAAAGAGGAATTTCTGGAACATTATTAAATTATCAATATAGATATGGTAAAAATCATGTATTAAATAAAATAAAAAGCAATGATGATGCTGAAATAGTAGAGATATGCAGGGGGCTTGTAACATTACTTGACTCTAAAGAAGTAAAAGTAACAATTAAATCAAAATAAAAATGGAAGCAACAAATTTGACTAAAGAAAGAATAGAAAAATATCTCTTAGAAGGAAAAAGATTTGATGGAAGAAAAAAAGACGAGTTCAGAGATATAAAAATAGAAACAGGAATCTCTAAAAATGCAGAAGGAAGCGCAAGAGTAATTCTTGGGAAGACTGAAGTTCTAGTCGGGGTTAAAATGGATATTGGAACACCTTATCCTGATTCTCCAGATAAAGGAAATTTGATAACTTCTGGTGAATTATTGCCATTGAGTTCTGACAGGTATGAAAATGGGCCCCCTAGATTTCCTGCAATTGAATTAGGAAGAATAATTGACAGAGGAATAAGAGAAAGCAAAGTAATTGATTTTGAAAAATTATGCATTAAAGAAGGAGAAAAAGTTTGGAGTGTCTATATTGATATTTATTCTATTAATGATGATGGAAACATTGTAGATGCTGCAGGAATAGGCGCGTTAGCTGCATTAATTACAGGAAAGATGCCTTATTATGATGAAAAGGAAGAAAAAATAGATTATGAAAAAGAATCAAAAAAAGAAATTCCATTAAATAAAGACGCTCCTTTTACTATAAGTGTTTATAAAATTGGAGGAAGTTTGATTGTTGATCCTACACTTGAAGAAGAAGATGCTAGTGAGACTAAAATGATTATGGGTGTTAGAGAAGGTGGAATAATCTCTTCAATACAGAAAAGCGGAGCAAAAGAATTAACAATTGATGAAGTAGATGAAATTTTTGAGATAGCAGAAAAAGTTTATAATAATACTTTTCCTAAAATACAAAAACAATTGAAATGAAATGGCAACATTAATTGCAACGAATAGAAGAGAAGGATTTAAGAAAAATTAAATATAAATTAGTTGTGTTGATAAAATACTTATAAAATTAAAAATGGAAGGAAAAAATATTAAATAAGATGGAGATAGAAAAATTTTCAAAATATGAGAAGGCTAGAATACTTGGAGCAAGAGCGCTGCAGATTGCAATGAATGCGCCATTGCTTATAAAAATAGAGCAAGAAGATTTAGAAAAAATAAAATTTGACCCTATTAAAATTGCAGAAATTGAATTAACTTCTAATATTCTTCCTATATCTGTAGACAGGCCTTTTCCTGAAAAGAAAAATGAAGAGTTGAAAAAAGTAAAAGAAAAGAAAATTAGAGACGAGAAAGTTGAAGAAATAGAAAATAAAGAAGAAGAAGAGATAGCCAAAGGAGGAGAAATAATGGAATTAGCCACTCCTGAAGACGAAGTGGAGGAAGAAGCTGAAGAAGAAAGCGGTGGGTTTGAGGAATAATTCTTTATTTGTTAATTAGTATATTTAATAGAAATAATATTTAAGTAGTTAAATAAAATCCAATAATAATGGAAACGAGACAATATTTTGTTGAAATAAAACCATTAGAAAAGGGGGCAAATCCTGAGAAAGAGTATAAAGAAAGCAGTTGTTCGGCAGGTTTTATGCAAATTAAAAAAACAGGAGACGATGATTCTGTTTTAGCAGAATTAGAAAGTGTTGCCAGAACAGCATTTATAAACAATCCTAAAAACAGCCATAGATTAATGCTTAAATATGAAAAGAGTTAATGAAAGAATTAAAAATACTTAACGCAATTTATATAAATCTTATTTCCTAATTTATTTTATGGTTTGCATTAAAGAGGTTTTTGGAAGAGAAATTCTTGATTCCAGAAAAGAAAAAACAATTCTTGTAAGTGTGAAAATCAACACAGGAAAAGTATTTTCTGCATCAGCTCCTTCTGGAAAATCTAAGGGAAAATTTGAAAAAAAACCTTACAAAAAAACTTTAAAAGATGATACAAAAAGATTAAGTGAAATGTCAGATTATTTTAAAGATGAAGAGTTTTCCTCTTTTGATGATTTAAAAAAAATTGAAGATATTTGCGACGGGCATATTGGAGCTAATAGCATGATTGCTTTTGAATATGCTGTTTTAAAAGCAATTGCTTATGAAAACAAGAAGCAGGTCTGGCAGATTGTTAATTTTAATAAGGAATTAAAAAAAAATAAAGAATTATTTTTTATAGGAAATATTATTGGCGGGGGGAAACATTCAAAAGAAATTGGAGAAAGAAAAAAGAAACCAGATTTTCAGGAGTTTTTAGCAATAGTAAAGGCAAAAGAGCATGGAAAATTAAAAAAGGCTCATGAGATTGCAAAAGAAGAATTAGAAAAAATTGATGATAGTTTTGAAAAAAGCCTGAATGATGAAAATGCATGGGAAACAGGCTTAAATGAAAAGCTTGTTCTTGATATTCTATATAAAATAAAAAAAGAGCTGAATATTGATATTGGAATTGATGTTGCTGGTTCTGGTTTTTATGGAAGGAAAAAATATCATTATTTAAATCCAAGATTAGACAGAGAAGAAGAAGAGCAGTTGAATTATATTGAAAATTTAATAAAGAATTATGGTATTCTTTATATAGAAGATGCTTTTGATGAAGAAGATTTCAAAAATTTTGCTTTGTTGAGAAAAAAATTTCCTGATAAATTAATTGTTGGGGATGATTTAACAGTTACTAATGTTAAAAGATTTAAAAAGGCAATAAAAGAAAAATCAATTTCAGGAATTATTATCAAGCCGAATCAGATTGGAAGTTTAATAGAAGTTAAGGAAGTTGTAGAATTAGCAAAAAAGAATAATATTAAAGTTATATTTTCTCACAGAAGCGGTGAGACAGAAGAAGATATTTTGGCTGATTTGGCTCTGGGATTCCAGGCAGATTATTTGAAGTGCGGAATACAAGGCAGGGAAAGAGAAGTGAAGATAAAAAGAGTTTTAGAGATTTTGAGGGGGATTCTGTTTAATTAAAGAGTATATCTTTTTAATCTGCAATAATCCTTCAGATTATTGATTTTTATTTGTTATTAATAATCATAGGTATCTTGTTCCATTCAATTTTATCTTTTATTTAATTAAATTAAAAGGAAAATAACTCAGTAAGTTTTAAAAACACCCTTTTTCTGTGAATTCTAATGGCAAACAAAGAAAAAGATAATAAAGATATTCTTGAGAAAATAGAGAAAGAAATGAATAAAGAAGCAGAAGTTATAAAAAATGTTGAACAAAACGTAGAAGAAGGAATAGAAACAGTTGAAAAGATAGCCGAATCTGAGAAAGAAGTAAAAAATATTATAGAAGATATAGATGAAAAACATAAAAAGAAATCCAAAAAAGAAACTGCAAAAAAGACTAAATTAAATATTTCTGAAAAAGAACTAATAGATGCTACAGAAGCAGAATCTCTTGCTACTGAAGAAACAAGCGAAGACAAAAGAAAAAAACTTTTAGAAAAGGCAAAAAAACTCGCTGAGAAAATTGAGATAACAACAACAGAGGAATTAAAAGAAAAAGTTAAAGGAAAGAAAAAAACTGAAACACTTTTACCTTTAGAGGATTATGTTAAGGCTGGAATTTATTTAGGAACAAGAGTCGTAACTCCGCAAATGAAGCAGTATGTTTACAGAAGAAGAGCTGATGGACTTGCTATCCTTAACACAGATACAATTGATGAAATGCTAAAAGAAGGGATTGAATATATATCTAAATTTAATCCTGAAGAGATTATTGTTGTTTGCAAAAGGCAGGCTGGATGGAAAGCAGTAGAAATGTTTTCAAAATTTACTGGAATAAGGGCTTTTACTAAAAAATATCCTGCAGGAATTTTAACTAATATACAACTTCCTAATTTCTTTGAAGCAGAACTTGCAATAGTTTGTGATTCATGGCTTGATAAAAATGCTCTATTAGACATGAAAAGGGTTGGAAAGAAAGTTTTAATGATATGCGATACAAACAATTTTCCAACAGGAGTTGACAAGAGAATAATTGGAAATAATAAAAGCAACAGAAGTCTTGGATTGATATTTTATTTATTAACTAAAAGTTATTGCAAAGCTCATGATATTTCTACAGATGACATTCCTGAATTAGAGGTCTGGACAGAAGACGACCATGAGAACTTAATTAATCTTAATCCATCTTATAAAATTAGCTAAATTGAGAAAAAGAATAGAATAATTTTTAAACTATCTTTTCTTAAATTATTCGATGAATGGGAAAAGGGGTTTGTATAAAAAAAACATTATAATAATTTTATCTGTATTAATTTTAGTTGTAATTGTAATTTTTTTATGGTTTGCTTCAGAAGATTTAGAAAATTTTATACGAGTTTTAACAGGGAAAGCGATTGATTTAAAATTTAAATCAATAAAGGTTCTTAACAGGGGTTTTTCTTCCATAACTATGGAAGAACTTTCTTCATGGACTTCTTCTTATGGTTTAGAGATTAAACCAGTTGCAGGTGAGAAATTTATTGGATTTAAAGGGGTTTATGGCAGTAATCCTCTTCCTTGGAGTACTAATGATTTTGCATATTATACTTGGGAAAATGGCGAGGATTCAAATTATAAAGATTATATAGTTAATAGAGGAGATGTTTTAAGTTTTTATACTCTAACTCCAGAACATTATGATTATAAAAATGAGAGAGATTATCACGGCTGTGGAATTGAAATTGATTTTACAGATGGAACTAATTTGAGAAAAACATGGTATAAAGACCAAGATAACTATCGTTCTAATTTTGAGAATTTAAATTCCTTAGGCAAATGGTATCTAAGAAAAATAGATATCAACAACATGGCTGAAAAAACAATAAAGAAAATAAGCTTAGTTAATGAATATGATAAAGAAAAAGACAGTCAATTTGAATGTTATTTTGATAATATAAAGATAATTAACCTAGTTGTTGTTAGCCCTCCTACACAATATTTACCTTCCCCTACATCATGGAGTTTTAGCTGGAATGTTAGAACAGACAGAGATGGAAAGCCAGCTGGTTATTTTGATCAAACACCATTTCCAATTACAGAAACAACAACAAGCTATTCTATAAAAAATGACGAGGATCCAGATGGAAGTTTGAAAGTATATCAATTAGGAACAAAATATTATGTTGATGGAGGTTATACTGGAGGGAGCAATGATGGCTCTTTCACTAAACCATATAAAACAATTTCTGCTGCATTAAGCACTGTTAGTGCTGGAAACAAAGCTATAATTGTAAGAGGGGCGCATGATGGATTTAGTGGAATTTATAATGAAGTCGGATTAACTTTAAAATCAGGAATAAATGACACATATAGATTTATGATTGTTGGATATGGACAAGAAAGGCCAATAATTAATGGTGTATCGACGGGTTTGGATACTATTTCTGGAGGAACATATGCAACAGTACAGAGACTCAAAATTCAAGATAATTATAGAAATGGAATAAGAACTGGCCAAAGTAATTCTTATATTAATGTAATTGATGTCTGGCTTTATAATAATGACAAATGGGATTCTGTTAATAATAAATTTTGGGCAGATGGAAATTTATATTTCTTAGGTGCTGATAATAATTGGATTTATCATAGTACAGCAGAGCGCAGTTCTGGGCATGGCTTCAAAATAGGCGATGACGCAGACAATAATCTTGTTGAATGGTCTGTTGCAAAAGAAGCTGGTTATTGGGCTGGTTCGCCATTAACAAGCTGGTATGGCGCTCATCCAACTGCTTGTGATTTTCCAGCTGATGCTGGAATGTATAATGATAATATTACAGTTAGATATAATATCTGCGGAACAAGCTTATTTTATGCTGTTCAATTAAGAAGAACACCTAATTTTTCCTTTCATCATAATGAAGTTTATGATGGAATTCATTTCGGAAATGTAAGCGGAGCAAGAGCGCATGGAATTCAGACAGATGCTAATGTTCTTATTTATGCAGATGGAACATATGGAGAGCTTTATTCAAATATTATTAGAGATCCTGGAACAAATGAGCCAGGAAACAATATATATGGAATTGGAATATCTGGAGCTAGTTCTACTGCAAATAATTTAAATATTTATAATAATTTAATATACAGCCAAGATTCTAATGAGGCAGGCATTCTCATTAAAACCAGTGACATAGTTAAAAACATTTTTAGCAATAGTATTTATACAAATGCAAATACCCCGCTTATATATTCTTCAAATGCTCAAAGCAATCAATTGAATTTTAAAAATAATATCTTCCATCAAGCAGGAACTGGGAAAATTATAGATTTTAATGGTCTTAGTGATTGGACCAGTCACACTTATAATTTATATTATGCTCCAAGCGGAAGTATTGGAACAACTCTTGGGACAGGAGAACAAAATGCAAATCCACAATGGCAAGCAATTCCATCAGGAGAATATTCTCCAAATGGGGGTGGTTTATTGCAAACTTCTCCTGCGATAAATACAGGAACAACAATAAATTTATTTAGCAGGAGTTTTAATGGAATTACAAGACCTCAAGGAAGTGCATGGGATATAGGAGCTTATGAATATGGCACAGCAACTCCTCAATGTTCTGGTGCTTCTGATTGTAATGATAACAATGTTTGCAATGGTGCAGAGACATGTGTTTCTGGAACTTGCCAGGCTGGAACAGCACTTAATTGTGATGATTTTAATTCATGCACAACAGATACATGTAATGCAATAACAGGATGCAGTAATTCCCAAATAACTTCATGTATAAACAGCGACACATGTTGCCCTTCTGGATGTAATTCTGGAAATGATAATAATTGCACAAATCCTCCGCCTGTATCAGGATTAGTTTTACACTTGTCTCTTAATGAAAATGTAGCAAATGGAGGTACATTAACAGATGCATCTGGGAATAATAATTATGGAACTCTTTATAATGCACTATATACATCATCAGGCATAAATGGAGCTTATACTTTTGACGGAACAGATGATTACATAAATATACTAAACAGCGCAAGTTTAAGCAGTCCTTCAACAACAAATGCAATAACAATAACAGCTTGGGTAAAACCAGATGTGTTTGACTATAAAGGATATATCGTTTCAAAAAATTCAGGAGC
>JBBSZC010000012.1:0-26228 GCA_038044925.1 Nanobdellota archaeon
GCTCCTGAATTTTTTGAAACGATATATCCTTTATAGTCAAACACATCTGGTTTTATCCATGTGGTTATAGTAATTGCATTGCTTGTTGAAGGGCTACTTAAAGTTGCGCTGTTTGGTATATTTATGTAATCATCTGTTCCATCAAATGTATATGCTCCACTTATGCCTGATGATGTATATAATGCATTATAAAGAGTTCCATGATTATTATTTCCGGATGCATCATTTGTATTTCCGTTAAATGGAAGATATAAAACTAATTCAGAACCAGGAGTTACAGGACAATCATTATCATTTCCAGAATTACATCCAGAAGGGCAACATGTGTCGCTGTTTATACATGAAGTTATTTGGGAATTACTGCATCCTGTTATTGCATTACATGTATCTGTTGTGCATGAATTAGAATCATCACATAAAACATTATTTGGTGTATGAACTATCTGATCAGTTGCTTCATTGCATGAATCTGAAGTACATGCAATTCCATCATTTATATTTGGTGCTGTTCCAGCTTGGCAAGTTCCAGAAACACATGTCTCTGCACCATTACAATATAATGCATCATCACACTGATAATTAATTGTACATCCGCTCACGCCGCTATCAAACTCATAAGCTCCAATATCCCATGCATTTCCTTGAGGTCTAGTAAGTCCATTAAAACTTGAAATAAAATAACTTGATAAGCTTGTTCCAGTATTAACAGCAGAAGAACTTGCTGTTAAAGCGCCCTCGTTTGGAGAATATGCTCCAGAAGGAACTGCTTGCCATTGCGGATTTGCATTTTGTTCTCCTGTGCCAAGAGTTGTTCCAATACTTCCACTTGGAGCATAATATAAATTATAAGTGTGACTAGTCCAATCACTTTGGCCATTAAAATCTATAATTTTTCCAGTTCCTGCTTGATGAAATATATTATTTTTAAAATTCAGCTGATTAGTTGGGGCATTTGAAGAATATATAAGCGGGGTATTTGCATTCGCATAAATACTGTTGCTAAAAATGTTTTTAACTATGTTGCTAGTTTTAATGAGAATGCCTGCCTCATTAGAATCTTGGCTGTATATTAAATTATTATAAATATCTAAACTATTTATAGCAGAACTGGCTCCAGATATTCCAATTCCATAGACAT
Organism: Nanobdellota archaeon; assembly: GCA_038044925.1. Classification (GTDB taxonomy): domain Archaea; phylum Nanobdellota; class Nanobdellia; order Pacearchaeales; family GW2011-AR1; genus JBBSZC01. Next base: position 1,139 of record JBBSZC010000012.1, read on the forward strand.
TATATCCAAGTTCATTTGTTCCAGGATCTCTAATAATATTTGAATATAACTCCCCATATGTTCCATCTGCATAAATAAGAACATTAGCATCTGTCTGAATTCCTCTTGCTCTTGCTCCACTTACATCTCCGAAATGAATCCCATCATAAACTTCATTATGGTGAAATAAAAAATTCGGAGTTCTTCGTAATTGAACAGCATAAAATAAGCTTGTCCCGCAAATATTATACCTAACTATAATATTATCATTATAGTCTGGCTGTCCATTATTATCATTATCTATAGCGCCTCCATCAGCTGGAAAATCACAAGCAGTTGGATGTCCTAATGTTCTCTCTGTAAGATGATAATCAGTCCAATATCCAGCTTCTCTTGCAATAGACCATTCAACAAGATTATTATCTGCATCATCACCAACTTTAATACCATGTCCATCTGTATGTTCTGAAGTGATATGATATATCCAGCTATCATCTGTGCCTAAAAAATATAAATTTCCATCTGCCCAAGTTTTACTATTAACAGAATCCCATTTATCATTATTATAAAGCCAGACATCAATTACATTAATATAAGAATTACTTTGGCCAGTTCTTATTCCATTTCTATAATTATCTTGAATTTTGAGTCTCTGTACTGTTGCATATGTTCCTCCAGAAATAGTATCCAAACCCGTCGATACACCATTAATTATTGGCCTTTCTTGTCCATATCCAACAATCATAAATCTATATGTGTCATTTATTCCTGATTTTAAAGTTAATCCGACTTCATTATAAATTCCACTAAATCCATCATGCGCCCCTCTTACAATTATAGCTTTGTTTCCAGCACTAACAGTGCTTAATGCAGCAGAAATTGTTTTATATGGTTTAGTGAAAGAGCCATCATTGCTCCCTCCAGTATAACCTCCATCAACATAATATTTTGTTCCTAATTGATATACTTTCAAACTTCCATCTGGATCCTCGTCATTTTTTATAGAATAGCTTGTTGTTGTTTCTGTAATTGGAAATGGTGTCTGCTCAAAAATTCCAGCTGGCTTTCCATATCTATCTGTTCTAACATTCCAGTCAAATTGCCATTCTGTTGGAGAAGGTGGTTGAACTGGCGGATTTGTAGTAGTTCCTCCACTTCCTCCAGAAACATAAGTTCCTCCTTGAGAAACAGGGACATTGTAAGTTGTTTTTTGCTGGCTTATTACTGTATTTCCTGTAGAGGTTTTGTAAATTGCATAAGCAGAAACTCTATAGACTCCAGTAATTTGTCCGTTTGTAGGAATTGTAAATGATTTAGTTTCTAGAACTTCAAAATTTTCATTGAGTTTTATTTCATAAGGATAAGTTTTAGTTAAAGATTCTTCTATAACAAATTTTATTCCAATTATTTCGTCTTTGCTTCCTGGATTTCTTTTAACATTTAAATTTAAAATCTCTGTATTTTTATTATAAGAAACAGATTTAGTAATTATTTCTAAATCAGAAGCAAATTTTCCTGTTGAAATTTGTCCAGAAGATTCTTTTATTAAAGTTCCTACAGTAAACCATAAAATTCCAATTGCAACAAGAACTAATAGAATTATTATTAAAGTTGTAACAACAGTAGATAAACCTTTATTTTCCATTAATAAATTTAGGAGATTATAGTTTAAAAATTATGCTGTAAGTTATATAATAATAAGTGCATAAAAATATTCTGATGAGTCATATACAAAAACAATTTAAATCCCCTTTAATATTAATGCTATATGCGAGAATTTATTTATTTTTCGAATCATGCAAGAACAAGCGGTAATTTTCAAACAGATGACTTAATGAAAGCGGGGAGAATGGACATTGCAATTCATACACTTATTTCTGCTTTCTTTTTATCGCATGATATGAGGGGGGATGTTAAACTCCATTTAATATTTTATGGACAGCCAGACCCTCCAAAACATATCGAGATTCAAGTAACCCCTGAATTAGAAATAAGCAAAAAAGATGTGGCTGGCTTAATTAAACGAATTTTGTATAAGTATAAATCTGGAACAAAAAATGAGGTTTTTCCTAGATGTTTTATAGAAAAGAAAAGTTTTTTGAAAGTTATAGAAGAACTTGTAAAAGAAAATAAAGAGATATTTATTCTAGATAAAAATGGTGAAGATGTCAGAGAAATTGAACTTCCAAAAGATAAAGATGTTGTGTTTATTTTAGGAGACCAGGATGGATTGCCTAAAAAAGAACTAAAAAGACTGCAGAAATTTTTGAGAAAAATTTCAGTTGGTCCTAAAACTTATTTTGCTTCGCAAGTTGTTACAATAATTAATAATGAGTTGGATAGAAGAGGAGTTTGAGAATATTTACTCTTTCGATTGGCACTCAATATCAAAAAATCCTTGAGTTCTACCGCGCCCTAAAGGGACGCGGTTTGTTTTTGGATTTTTTGGGACAGAAAACAAAACAGCTGTTTTTACAGCTGTCTGCTGCCTAAAGGCAGCAGTTTAATTTTGTTTTCTGTATTAGATAATTTAATAAATTGGTTTTCATTTGTTTAAACATGAAAAAATCAGTTCGATTGTATATTACCGGCATTGTTCAGGGTGTGTTTTTTAGAGAATTTGTAAAGAGTAATGCTGAAAAGCTAAATGTTAGAGGTTTTGTAAGAAATCTGGAGGATGGAAGAATAGAAGTATTCGTAGAAGGCAGTTCTCCTGATGTGAATAAAATGATAGAAATATGCAAACAGGGGCCAAAACACTCTCAAATAAAAAATGTAGAAGAAAAAGAAGAAAAATTTCAGGGGTTTAAGGAGTTTAAGGTTTTGCATATTTAATGTGTTGGAGGTAAATTAAAATGATAATCACAAATTCTGATGGAGGTGCAAGAGGCAATCCTGGGCCTGGTGCTATTGGAATTGTTGTTAGAAATGGAAATAAAATATTAACAATGTATGGCCAGAGAATTGGAAATTATGTCACAAATAATGTGGCAGAATATGAAGCTTTAATTAAAGCCTTAGAACTTGCAAAGCCCTTAACTAAAGAAGTTTATTGTTTTATAGATTCTGAGCTTGTTGTCAAACAATTATTAGGAAAGTATAAAGTAAAAGATAAAAGGCTTTTGCAATTATTTCTAAGAGTACAAAAACTCCAGGAGCATTTTGATAAAATAAAATATGAACATGTTAAAAGAGAAGATAAATTTCAAACAATTGCAGATGAATTAGTTAATAGAGAATTAGACGATACTGCGAGATTTTATAAATAAAGAATTATATTTAATAAAAGGAAAAATGGGAAGAGAAGAACAAATAATTAATGAAAGACTGAGAAAACTGAAAGAGCTCAGAGGGAATAAGATAGATCCGTACCCGAATAAATATGACAAAAAAAATTCTGTTGAAGAATGCTTAAAAACTAAAAACGGAAAAGTAAAAACTGCTGGAAGATTAATGACAAAGAGAGACATAGGGAAAATTGCTTTCTGTGATTTACAGGATGAAACAGGAAAAATACAAATTGTTCTGCAAGTAGATGGGACTCCTGAAAGGCAGATTGAATTTTTTAAGAAGTATATTGATACTGGAGATTTTGTGGGTGTTGAAGGAAAAATATTCAAAACAAAGACAAAACAAATTTCAATTTTAATTGAAAAAATAGAACTCTTAACTAAATCTATTTTACCTCTGCCTGAAAAATTTCATGGATTAAAAGACGAAGAAGAGAGGTATAGAAAAAGATATTTAGATATGCTTATGAATCCTGAAGTTAAAGAAGTATTTGTAAAAAGAAATAAAATTATGATTGCAATCAGAGAGTTCATGGATAAGAATGGGTTTGTAGAAATTGAAACTCCAATATTGCAGAGTGTTTATGGTGGGGCTGTTGCAAAGCCATTTAAAACTTATTGTGATGCTTTTGGCTCTGATGTTTTTCTAAGTATTGCGCCTGAATTATATCTTAAAAAAGCTCTTGTTGGAGGTTTTGAAAGAGTTTATGAGATAACAAAAAAATTCAGAAATGAGGGGATTGATAGAAACCATAATCCAGAACACATGACAATAGAATGGTATCAGAGTTATGCAAGTTATAAAGAAGGAATGGAAATGGTTAAAAAGTTTATAGAGTATATTGTCAAAAAAATATACAATGGAACAATATTTGAATATAATAGGAATAAAATTGATGTTTCAAAATGGAGAGTTTTAACTTTAGAACAGGCAATAAAAGAATATTTGCATGAGGATATTTCTGAGATAAAAACAGATGGAGATGCTAAAAGAGTTGCAAAGAAGCACGGAATAAATACAGAAGGGGTAACAAAAATAAACATCCCTGATGAACTGATTAAACTTTTTAGAAATAAATTAATACAGCCAACTTTTTTAATTGATTATCCTATAGAATTAGCTCCTTTAGCAAAACCTAAAAAAGAAGATCCCAATAAGGCTGAAATTTTCCAGCCATTTATCGGGGGTTTGGAAATAGCAAGAGCATATTCAGAGTTGAATGACCCTAAGTTGCAAGAAGAGCATTTTAAAGAACAAGAAGAAGAGAGAAAAAGAGGAAATATAGAAGCAATGCCGACTGATTCTGATTTTGTAAATGCTTTAGCGCATGGTATGCCTCCTGCATGCGGGGTTGGTTTTGGAATAGAAAGATTAATAATGTTATTGACAAATAAAACTTCTGTCAGGGATGTTTTAACATTTCCGTTTATGAAACCTGATACCTTCTAAACTATAATATTTATCTATGATATCTCTGCGCCCTAGATGGATGAGTTGAGCCTCTGAATGGTGCAGAAGAAAATCCCTGTGGATGAAAATATCTGGGTCCTTGGTTAAAATTATGCATTCTTGGAAATGGGTTGTAAAATCTTGGTTGAGAATTAAAATTATGATGTATTTGTGAAGTATTATAATCATGTTGTCTTTGAGGAACTACTATTATTGGTAAAGGAGTGTAAATTCTTGGAGCTGATCTAATATGAATATCACTATGATGATGAGTCGAATATCTGTAATAATTATCATCAATACACCCAGATGTTGCTATTATGGCTGGAGCAGATAAAGCTAGCAGTAATTTAGATGTACTTTTCATGTAAATTATGAGAAAAAGATATATAAATAACTTTTCTTTTATGAAAAAATGGGATTAATCGTTAAATCAAATATTAAGAAGATTGTGAAGGATTTGCAAAAAAATGATGAACAAATAACTAGTGTTGCAGATGAGGTTGGAATTGCATTAGAAATAAAAGTTGAAAAAGTTTTAATTGATGCCCTTGAAAGAGCTAAAGCTAATGGAAGAAAAACTCTGCAGGCAAGAGATTTGTAAAATCAAAAAAACCCTCTCGTCTTACCACACACTAAAGTGTGTGGTTTGTTCGTTGGGTTTTTAGGATACAGAAAACAACAGATAGTTGCTTTGCAACTATCTACTGCCTAAAGGCAGTAGTTTAATTTGTTTCTGTATTAAGTAAATTTATAAATTAAAATTATTTTATATAAACATGTTTTTAAAGAGGGGGCAATTACAAATACTAATAGCAAATATTCTTCTTATTTTGATATTTCTTCCTTTAGCTATTAAAAAAGAAAATTATGAATTTGTAATGTATATTGGAGTTATAATTATATTTTTTGCTCTGATTGTTGCAACAAACAAGAGGAATAATCTTGGTAACTTTGTTTTATGGGGTTTGACTGGATGGGCTTTAATACATATGTGCGGAGGATTTGTTTATATCAATGGTGCAAGATTATATGAAATAATGGTTTTGAATATAATTAAAACAGAGAGTATTTATTTATTTAGATATGATCAGTTGGTGCATATGTATGGATTTGGTGTTGCGACTCTTATCGGATATGATGTCTTGAAGCCTTATTTAAATTTTAATAAAATAAACTGGAAAGTTTTGTCTGCGCTATTAGTTTTAATTGGAATGGGCTTAGGAGCTCTTAATGAAGTTATAGAGTTCTTAGCTGTCGTAACTGTTCCTCAAACAGGAGTTGGTGGATTTTATAATACAGCATGGGATTTAACGTTTAATATGGTTGGAGCAATAATTGCTGTTATTATCGTTAATTTAAGAAAAAGTAAATGTCAAGAACCATACACTAAAGCTTCAGGAATGTAAATTCCTGACAGTCATCAAAAATCTTTGATTTTTGAGATGTATGGCGTGTCTGGTTCTTGAGCACCCCAAAATTTGATTTGCTTACTCACGGGTTAAAACAGGGAGTTTGCGCAAATACAAATTTTGCTGTAGCAACAAGAATAAAAACCTATTTTTCTATTATTAATTTAAAGAGGATATGGATAATAATGCCTAAAAATAAATCCAAAGGAAGCAAGGCTGAAAGAGAGTTGTGCGAGATCTTTGTCAATAACCATTATCGCTCTGTGAGGGTTGCTGGATCAGGAATCCTAGAAAATTCAGATTGTGATATAATTGCTGGAAAAAGTGGAGGGAAAAAATATTGTATTGAAGTTAAATCTTCAAAAAAACCTGTGAAATATATTACAAAAGAGCAGATTGAAAATTTTATGATTTTTGCTGAAATTTTTGGATTGAAGCCAGTCATTGCTTTAAGATTTAATAGAATAGGATGGTTATTTCTAAATCCAAACGATTTAAGAGATGCAGGGAAAAATTGGGTGATAACCCTAGAAGAAGCACAAGAAAAAGGAAAAAAGTTCTCGCAGTTTTTTTATTAGTTAATGGCATAGGTAAAATATAAAAATTTAGGATACTATTTTTAATTATGAATAATGAAAAAAAACATTTTATTTATGCCCTGCTTGTATTTTTGCTATTGTTAATTTTCCCTTTTGTTTCTTCAAAAAATATTGAAGTAAATTATCCTTCTGAAGTTGAAGAAAATAAAGAATTTAATATTGAGATAAAACTAATAGACTTTTCAGAAGACACTTATGATGTGAAAATCGAAGTTTTAGATGAAAATGGAGAAAGAGCTTCAAAAATTCTCCAAGGAAGTTCATGGAAATCTAGTTTTTATTATGTGAATGACGCAATGATTAATGACAAAACTAAAACATTTTCTTTAAAAGTAGAAAACTATAATGGAAAAGGTGAAATTGGAATAAAAATCAGAGATTCTGCAGGAAAATCAATTGGATTTAGCGGATATAATCTAACTATAAAAAAAGCAAATGCAGATAGTGTAAACGAAAAAAATAATGAAGAGGAGCAGAATGAAAAAAACAAGAATAGTAACAATGAAAATACTATAGAAGATAATATAACTGATAAAGACAATAAAAAAGAAGTAATTGTGTTAAGCTCATCAAATTTAAATTCTTCAAAAAAATTAGGCATAAAAAATCAAACTTTAACAGTGATAAAACTCAATGCAAAAGATATAAAAAGTGGGGGAAATTTAGAAAATTCAAGCATAAAAAATAATGCTTTTTATGGATTGATTATTTTTTGTGTTTTGATTACGGGTTTATTACTATATAAATCCTATAAAAATAAAAGAAAAAATGGAATCGTTTGAAGGTACAAAAAATATACATGCGTCAATGATTATTGAAGTCGTAGGCAGGCCTCCTGAACATTTAATTGAAACTTTAAAAGAAATAATTGAAAAAATAAAACAAGAGCCAGATGTAGAGATTATAGAGAGCGTTATAAATGAGTGCTGCCCCTTGAAAGAACATAATGAATTTTATGCTAATTTTGCTGAAATAGAAATAAAAACAAAAGAAATTAGAGATTTGATAAGGCTTATGTTTAATTATATGCCTGCACATATAGAAGTCATAAGCCCTGAAAAAATACATCTATCCAATCAGGAATGGAGTGAAACCCTGAGTGAATTAATACTGAAACTCCATGGATATGATGAAGTTGCAAGAGTCATAGAAATTGAAAAAAATGTTCTTGAAAAAAAGTTTAGAACTTTACTGGATGAAAAAGAAAAAGGCAAAAGTATTATAAGTAAAGAAGAAAATTCAGAGTTAAACAATAATAAAAAAGAAAAAAAGCCTAAAAAGAAAATAGAAAAATAATTATTTTGTTTTTTTATATTTCTTAAAGAAAAACCAAGCCACAAAGGCAAGTATAAGAATTATAATGAGCCATCCGATAATTTCTCCTGATGAATCTTCTCCATTATCAGATTGAAGGGCTTCGCATCCTGATAAACAGCATTTTCCATCTATGGCATTTATAGTCTGATTACAAATCTGTACAGATGTGCAAAAACTTCCGCTCAACTCAAAGCATGAATTTTGAGTTTCAGGGATATAAATTAGCCCTGTTGCATTTGCTGTATTCCCGTCATTAACAGAAATAAATGATTTTAGAATTTTTAATTCTATTGGAAGGTAAATAAGAGTTTCATCTGTAAAGGCGCTTATAGTTCCTTTAACTGAAATTTCTTTATTTGAAAAAACTGAAAGTTCTATTCTTGAGGTTTTTCCTTTTTCTAGACTATCTATTTCAATAACAGAAATATTAAGATAAGGCCTTAAATCTCTTGATACAGAAAAAGATATATTTTCTAAGTCTTTTTCCCCTGTGTTTTCTATTTCAATGGGAATTGAATATTGCTTGTTAATTATAAAAGAATAATTCAAAAAAGGTTTTGAAAAATCAAATTCGTCTTTTTGTAGTTTTGTGTCATTGGCTACGATATAAACAGAGACTTCATATTTTTGATTTATAGTGCTTAATAATATTTTTTTAAGAATAGTTTCATTGATGTCTTGTATTTTGAAATTTATGTTTTCTATATCTCCTGATTTTAGTTCCTGAATTTTTTCATTATTTATATTTAGAGAAATTTTAGAATCTTTGAGATTTTGCACTTTTATTGAAAATATTCCATTTGTTATTACAAATCCCGGATCAATGCTAAAATCAGCTTTTTCAGATGTGATAGAAAAATTTTTTTCTATATCCTTGTCAATTACTTGAGCTCCTTGCCTGTATCTAACATCTTTAATTATAATTGAATAATTATCCTGTGTTTCAGGAAGAAGAGCATAAATATGATATTCTTCCTGTATCTGTGCTACATCAAACTCAAATGGAACCTGAACATGCCCTCTGTAAAAATATATATTTCCTGGAAGAATTGCATCTAAAAAATTCCCCGATACAATCGCAGTAAGAGTCTCGCCTTGTTTGAAGTTTTCATTCATTTTAAATTCAATAGCAGATACTAAAGAAATACAAAAAATAAAAAACAATCCTACAAAGAAAGCCCTCTTCATTTTATTTGCTCATCTCTTTTAGTTTTTTTAGAACATTTGAAAATTCATCGCTTGATTGTGTGGGTTTTCTTATTTGGGGGGTTAATTGACGAGGCATTTGAGATGGAATTATTCTCCTTGGTACTTGCCTTTGAAAAGGAGAACCTGAAGGGGGGAATCTTGGGCTTCTGGCTGCAGAAAAACTAGGAGGGCCTTTTCTTGATTTCATTCTTAGCAATAATTCTCTTAGCTTATTTCTGAAAATTATCCCTAATATTGCTAGGATTATTAAGATTGAAATAATTATTATCCATGTCCAATTTCTTTCAGGAGTTGTTTTTGCAGTACAACAAGTTTGCGAACTAGAAGTACAATCAGCATTGAATTCTTCTTCGTCATCTGAACACTCTGACTTGCATGTTCCATATTTATTATCTTCACATTCATTTATTTCTGAAGTTGTTTTAATTTCACATTTTCCTTTACAACAAGATTCTCCATAACTTAAATCACCTGTATCTGGAAGCTCGTCTCCATTACAAACTTGAGAAGAAGTACAAGTTATTCCTCCTAAATCCTGGCATGTTTCTTCTTTTTCTGGTTTTGAACAACAAACTTCAACGCCAAAACAAGAATAATCACTTGAAACTTCGCCTCCTGCTTCTCTGCATCTTAAAGTTGAAGGAACACAATATTTTCCATTGTCTTCACAATCCTTTTCATCAGGACTTATCTCTATAGTTTTAGGAAATGCAGAATAAAGAATAAATGCTGTATCTCTTATATTTGAATTCCAGCAGCCGTCGGTCCCTTGAACTTCTAAAAGCCAATCAATTGCATTTTGTTTTTCAGTAGAAGTTTGATCTTGCAAGGACAATAAAGCGAGAGCAGTGTCATAAAACTTATTTCCTGACTCATCCCAGTATTTTGAGGCTTTTTGCCTGCTGACTATTTGTGAATAAAAATCAGGATAACTAGTCAAAATATATAAGAAAGATTCTGGAAGGAATTTTTCATTTGAATCTGACATTGCGGTTAAATAAGGAAGGAAATTTTCTATATCTTCTCCATTTTTATTTAGAGCGAGTGCTGCCCATAAACTTGCCTCATAATTGCAATCTGCTCCTTTTTTGAAACATGAAGAGTTCACACTTTCTCTAGTTGTTCCTTCTGCAGAAGCTTTTTGAATTGTTTCTGGAACATAAATTGTTGGGGAAGTTTTTTTCTTATATAATAAATTAGTTAAAAATCCTTGATTGCAGGAAATTGCAAATTCTTTGCTATAACAAGCTTCGTTTATAACAAGCCAGTAAGCTTCAGGAGAAAGTGTCAAACATGCTCCTGCACTTGAAGTTATTTTTTTATCTTTTCCTATAGTTATTGTTTTTTCAGATCCGTCATAAGTTATTTTGCAAGTAGTTTCATCGTTGCTGTCTATTTGCAAATACCAAGTTAATTCCCTGGGAGCCTGGATTTGTTTTAAAACCCATTCTTGTGCTTTATCAGTATTTGCATTTAAGTTTGTCAAGCCTATAACTGCTTGTGCAGTTGTTTTTACATCACATGCAGATTTTGGCCAGCATTCGTTATTATTAGCATTTTCAAGAAGATAACTCTTGCACCCTCCTGATGCAAAAGTAGAAAAAATTAAATCCTCAACTCCGAGAGAAGAGCACTTGTCTTTTATTTTAGCATTAAGGCACTCATAGCCTTTTAGAGTTTTTACTCTTTGTGAATCACCCTTGTCTACTTCTATTGAAGAGTCTGTTGAATCATTTGTATCATTTGCAGCTAAAACTAAGTTTAGAAAAAATATTACAAATAAGAAACTGAACAGCAAGATTATCCTCTTTTGTTTCATAATAAAATTAGTCAATCGTTGTTTTTAAAATTATCTTTCTTTGAAAGATAATTTGGGTTTTTTTAAATTTTAGGATTATCATTAAAATATTTTTTTGAAATATAATTTATAGGGTTTTTGTAACGCATTTCTTCTTGTGTTGGAACTATGCCTATGCCTTTATAATAATCCTTGTCATAATTTGGAGGAGGGACTATTTTGTTTCTATAAGACCATATTACTTGTGATTTCACATAGCCTTGTTTTAAAGGAGGCCTATTTTTTTCGTTCCACTCGTTTATTCTTTTTTCCAGCTCATCTTTTTCAAGTCCTATACTTCTAAAAAAATTAATTAAAATAAATAATCCTCTTTTTTTTCCGTCTTCTAATCCGTTTAATATCTTTTGTATAGATGGGGGGAAAATACTATTTGATGGATTTATAATTTTAATTGGCTGGAATTTTGAAGAAGTTTGTCTTTGTTGGTTTTGAAGGGGTTCTTCTTTGTTCTGCTCCTTATACCAATCTAAAGCCTGAACCAGCAATTCTTTGGCTTCGTTTTCTCTGGATTTTGGGGTGAAATCTCTAATTGTTATTTTTAACGGATCTGCGTCTTTTATCTGGAAATTGTCTAATTCTTCTTCTCTAAGAACTACACTCGCGAGAGCAGTTTTCTCGTGAAGAGAATAAGGCATCCTAAATAAATGCCTTGGAGAAACTAAGATAATGTCAGGCATTACTTCTTTTGGAGCTTGAAAATCTCTTATATATTTATTTGGAGTTGTTAGTTCTGTAATTTTTTTAATTAACCTAGGTTTTGTTTTTTCTATTAAATATTGAGTGATTATTCTGGGATAGTATGGAAAAGTATCTGAAGTTTTTAATCCATTGATTTCTTTTGGAAAGGCTTTCCAAGGAACAATTAAATGAAAACCCTTGCTTCCTGAATTATGCAATAAAATTGGATAATAATTTCCAAAAAATGCTTCAGTTTCTTCAACAGAAACATCATAGACTTTTACTTTTTCTTTTTTAGATATATCTTCTACTTCTACTAGGGAAATATCAGAATTGAACAATTTTTCGTAGTTAGAGTATATTTTTCTTACAGACTCATCCGGCTCTACCCCATTAAAGCTATAAAACCAATCTAAAACTTTTCTTATCCTATTTAAGTTCGCTTTATTTTTTCTTAAAGTTACTTGTTCAAGCCTATGAGAAATGAATTTTTTAGGTTTAATTTTTTTATATATTTCTATTAAACCATCGGTAGGAAATATTTTATCTCCTGGAAAAGGAGAAAATTTATTTCTTTCTCTATAAAATTCTTCTATTTCAGATAGCTCGGATTTAGGTATTCTTAAAAGATAAACTAAACTACCCTTGAATATATTTCCCCGAGGCAATTTATGTGGTTTTCCTTGCTCTTTAGAAAGATTACAAGAAATATTATTTAATTTACAGAGCCATATCATCTCTGTTATTAGTCTTTTTGAAACTGATTTAATAACAATCCCATATTTTTCGATTTTATAACCATCTCCTCTGATATATCCCTTAAGCATTTCTAAAAATAAATCCTTAGGAAGAGTCCAAGAAAAATCTGGAACATGCTTATTTCTTTTTTTACCACAAACAGCATCAAAAAAAGTTGCCCATTCCTTAGAATGTATAAGAATTTGAATAGATCCTGAATTTGGATGCCTTATAGAAATTTTTTTATTAGTTATAATTTTTAATAAATTCATTACATCTTCAATATATTCCCTTTCATTTTTGTTAAAAGTAAAACCAACTTGATTAATGATATTTGTAACATGTCCTTCTGCTAAAAAATATCCGATTAATCTCATAAGTTTCGGAGTAATCTGAATATCTTTTGTAAAGATGTTATCAGAAAACTGATTTTTATTTAAAGAAAAGATATTTTTTACATTTAAATTGCCTGAAGAAAAAGGATTATTTTTAGTATTATATGTTATTAAAAAATCTCCTTTTTTTATTTCTTCTGTCTTTTTTTGAATTATTTCTCCTTTATCCCAAACAAATACTGAATGATGGCCTGTTAATTTTATTGGAAGAGTAGACTGAGAGTGTCTAACCTCATAAAAAATATCTTCATGTTCTAAAAAATTATATACTATTGAAAATTTAAGCTTTCTTTCTCTATTCAGGGATAAGACTTCTAACTTTTTTCCGTCTTTTATTAAATCAATTACACGAGATATAGGGATTAAAGCAATTTTATTATTATTTCTAATTAAAACAGGTGTGTCTCCTGTTACACTGAATTTTATCCCTATATTTTTTATTCCGTGGAATCTTAAAACATCTATTATAATCTTTGCAGATATTTTGCTGTAGTCTATATATTTGCTGTCTATATCTATTAATAAGTCCCAGCCTATTCTTTGCTCGTTTAATTGCTGTTCAGTCATTCCTGTAGCAATTTTTAAGGGATCTTGCCAAATTTCTTCTGAACAATGAAAAGAAGTTGCTCCTTTTTTTACTAATTCAAATATATCGCCTGGGTATTGAAAAGAATCAGGCCTTTTGCCAAAATCCTCAAAATATCTTGGACAGATTTCTCTATTTTTGGAAAAATCAAAAATTGCCTTTAAAACCTCTTTATTAGAATAATATAGACTGGTTATTTTTCTTATTCTCTCTTCTTTGTAGCTTTTTTCCTGGAGGAATTTTTCTGCTTCTTTTTCCTCTTTTTCTGGGGTTTTTTCTGGAGCTTCAAGAAAGTCTGTCATGTTAAAAACAGAATCGCTGAGTTTATATGATTTATGGGGAAAATAGGAGTAAAGTTATATAAACTACTCCTATTATCTTTGAAGTCTAAAATAGGTACTGTGTGTGCATTAATTTTTTAGTTTTATCAAATAGATATATAATTAAATAACCTATTATGTACGAGGCAAAAAATAGTAGAACAAATGTAATAATTATTGAAATAAAATTATGTCCAGAATCCTAAAATTCTCCTAAACCTGAAAGTAAAATAGTTGCAATGAAAATTCTTTGCAATGATATTATAGGCAATAATATAACCAATAAAATTATTAATACAAAAACTAGTGAAATAATTAATCCAAATTTATTTTTGTATGGTGTTTTATTCCAACCTATAATTAAACAAAAATAAATTATTTATTAATCTTTCTTTAGCGAATCGTCGTGGTAAAAGTTAATCTTATTTCTTTACCATAGCAATACTTAAAAAGAATTCAAAATTAGAAGATTTATGTTAGTTAAATTAGAAGATCCTTTGCTACTTGCAAAGGCAATAGAAATAATATCCGAATTAGTTGCAGAAGTAAGAATTAAAGTAAATGAGTTTGGAATGAGTATAGTTGCTATAGATCCTGCAAATGTAGCAATGGTTGGGTTTAGAATCCCAAAAAGTGCTTTTTCACAGTTTGAATCGGGAAATGAAGTTTTAGGAATTAATTTAGATAATTTAAAATCAATCTTAAGGAGGTGTAATTCTAAAAGCTCTTTAATAATAAAGAAGATGGAAAACACTCTTCATATAGAAATAATAGACAGAATAAGAAGGAGTTTTACTCTAAGTTTAATTGATATAGAAACAGAAGAAAAAGAAATCCCAAATTTAGAGTTCAGCTCAAAAATAGAAATAAATTCTATAGATTTTGTGGATTGTATAGAAGACTGCATTGTTGTTTCTGATTCGTGCTCTTTTGTTGTTAAAGATGAAAAATTTATAATTGAGGCAAAAGGACTGAATTCTGCAAGAATAGAATTTTCTGGAGATGAAGTCAAGATTGAAGCTGAAAATTCAAGATCTAAATACAGCTTAGAGTACCTGCAAAAATTCCTAAAGGCAGCTAAAATCTGCGATAAAACATTAATTCAATTTGCTTCAGACAATCCTTTAAGATTAGATTTCCATGCAGAGCATCTTTCTTTGGTGTTTATTCTTGCCCCTCGTGTGGAGACCGAGGATTAGTGCGAACTTGCCTCAACATTTATTGAGAACTAATCCGAGCAGGGGATTAAATTTCTTTTCAAAAAGATTTATATAGGATATTTTGTTAGTATTATTAAATAAAATAAAGTAACATAAAATAATACTTTATTTATTTTGAGTAAAAAATGAGAAGGGGAATATGAAAGAAAGAATTTCTGCGACAATTGATAAAAATACCATTAAGATAATTAATAAAATTCTAAAAAATGGAAAACATAGAAATAAATCTCATGTTATTGAAGAAGCAATTAAATCTTTTGTAAAAGGGGTAAAAAATGATAGAAATACGAGATGAAACTGATTTTAATAATTGGTTTAAAAAAAACTATAAAAAAATAGGTTTTTCAAAATTAATTCGATACAATCCAAAAGGATTCCCTGATTTTATAATGGAGAGTAAAGGGAAAAAAATTAGAATTGAATTAGAAATAAAATCATCAAATTTTATTTTACATAAACATCCTGTAAACAAAGTAGATAAAGTGATTTGTATAAAAAAAGATGTTAATCTTAGAGTACCCATTATTGAATTAAAAAAATTTAAATTAGTTAGGTTTGATAAGGACGTCACTAACTCTATAAAACATCAAATATATAAACTAATTAAAAAGAAAAAAATAGTAACTAGTTCTGAACTTGCTAAATTCTTAAAGATATCGTGGAATACTGCTGATAAATATCTGCTTGAACTTGTTGTAGATGGAAAAATTATTAGAATAAAAAAGGAGGGGGTTAATTTATGGATGTTAAAATGAGCTTTCTCTTAAAAAATGAAAACAAATGGCTTTTAAATCCTCATCTGAAGAGTCAAACTCCAGAAAAAGGAACTTTGGAAAGAAAAGTCAATAAAAAAATTATAAAGACTAATAACAAAAAAGCACAGGTTACAATATTCATAATCCTGGCAATTTTAATTGTGGCGCTTATCGCAGGATTTTTTTTATTAAGAAATAAATTTGTTCCTGATATTCAACAAAGAAATGAAAAAAATCCGGAATATATCTTGAGAACATGCATTGAAAAAGATTTAGGAAACCTTATTGAAAAAATTTCTCTGCAAGGGGGGTATGTTAATCCAAACTTAGCCCATGAATTAGACGGGAAAAATATTTCTTATTTATGTTACACGCAGAATCTTTATGTAAAATGCATAAATCAAGAGCCAATGCTGATTAATCATCTGCAGGAAGAAATAAAAATAAATATTGATGGAGAACTTGAAGCATGCTTTAATAAATTAAAAACAGATTTTGAAAAAGATGCTTATTCGGTTGAAATGGGGGTTATGATTTTTTATGTAGAATTGATTCCTGGAAAAATTAATCTAAAGATAGACAGGAATTTGAATATCCAAAAAGGAAGCGAAAATTTAAAGTATGAAAATTATGAAATAAAGCAGTCTACAAAACTTTATGACCTTGCTATTTTAGCGCAGGAAATTGCTGGACAAGAAGCAGAATACTGCAATTTTGAGAGTGTTGGTTTTATGACCATGTACCCTAAATTTAGCATTGATAAAAAAGAGCTTGGAGATTTGACCAGAATTTATATTTTAAAAGAAAAAAAATCAAAAGAAGAATTTAAATTTGCAATAAGAAGTTGCGTGATGCCAGGAGGGTTATAAAATGAAGATTAAAATAAGAACAGCTTCAACTAAAGATATTCCAGATATAGACCAAGTTTATGTAGAAGGGGTTATAGATGAAATAAAAACCCAATTTCCAAAAAGAAGTAAGGAAAGTATAATAAAAGAAATGAACAAAGCAAGAAAAGAACGAATTTTTGGATTTAAAAAAGATATAAAATCAAAAGATAATTATTGGGTTGTTGCCGAAATTAATAATAAAATAATTGGATTTGCAAATGCAGAGATTAAGAAAAATGAAGGAATGCTTAGAATGTTATATATTGATAAAATATTTAGAAAAAAAGGGATAGGAAAAAAATTAACTAAAATAAGGATAAAATGGCTGAGAAGAAAAAAGGTTAAGTCCATTTCTGCTGGTATTCTTATCAAAAATAAAGCCTCAATTAATAATTTAAAAAATTTTGGATTTAAGCCTATTTCAATTAAAATGGAGCTAAAACAAAAATGAGATTACTTTTCAACATAAAAAAACCAGAACATCTCGAGACAATTTTTCAGATAATATTATTAATTATATCAACATTCGCATTTGCTTATATTATACACGAAGCAGATAAAAATATTAGTATAGTTTCTGCTGAAACAACTCCAACAGGAGCAGGAGATTCTTTAGTATGCTGTCCTGAAACAAAATCGGGGGCAATATGCCAAGATATTTTATCTTCTGCAACAAACACATGCAAGGTTGATACAATTCCTATGAAATGCGAGGAATTTTCTAATTGTGAATTAGGATGCTGTATAGATGAAGAAGAAGGACTTTGCAATGAAAGAGCAACAAAACAAAAATGTCTTGCAGATGGAGGAACATGGGAGGATGATGAAAATTGCAATATGCAAAATGGAGGGTGTGAAAATGTCTGCTGTATATTGGGAGATGAAACTGTTTTTGTAACAGACAAGAGATGTGAAAAACTTGCTAGTTTATATGGGTTTCAAAAATATTCAGAGCAGGTTGGAACTGAAGTTGACTGCATCTTAAAAGCAAGAACACAGGAAAAAGGAGCGTGTGCTATAGGAAATGAGGAAGATGAGGAAAAAAACTGCAAATTCACAACAAAAGCAGAGTGTCTTTCTATGAATGGAAATTTTAATAAAGATTATTTATGCTCTAACGAAGAATTAAAATCATTAGGGGTAGATTGTGAAAAACAAAAATCAATAAATTGCATAGAGGGCAGGGATGAAATTTATTGGTTTGATAGCTGTGGAAATCAAGAA
Source organism: Nanobdellota archaeon (assembly GCA_038044925.1). Classification (GTDB taxonomy): domain Archaea; phylum Nanobdellota; class Nanobdellia; order Pacearchaeales; family GW2011-AR1; genus JBBSZC01. The sequence continues at coordinate 19,059 of JBBSZC010000012.1, forward strand.
AATATTTATTCTTCTGATAAAACTGCTTCATGGAACAATGGAAAAATATTAACCAAAGAACAGAGCTGTAATTCAAATAATGCTAATGTAAATTCTAAAACTTGCGGAAATTGCAATTATCTTTTAGGAAGCAAATGTTCTGTTTCTTTTGGTATTGGAAGTGAAAAAGTTAATGACGGAAATTATATATGCAGAGACACTAATTGTGTGGATCCTGATACTAAAGAAAAAAGAAGAAATGGAGAGAGCTGGTGTGTTTATGATTCTTATATTGGGGATGGAAAAGACACAGTAGGAAGCAGGCACTGGAAAAAATTTTGCATTGATGGGGAAGTAAAAACAGAAGCATGTGCAGATTATAGGGGGCAGATATGTATTCAGAGTGATACGGAAATTCCTGAATCTAAGGAAAAATTTTCTCAGGCAGTTTGCAAAACTAATAGAGCAATAGAGTGCTTAAGTTATAATAATCAGGAAAATTCAGAAACAAAATTAGATATGTGCAGAAAAAATCCAGATTGTTTAGTTAAAAGAATTGATATTGACAGTGGGTTTAAGTTTGATGTTTGTGTTGGAAAATATCCTATGGGATTTGATTTGTCAACTGACAGGGGGCAAACAGGAGGATCGCAAATATGCAGTATGGCAAGCCAGAAATGTATTGCAGTTTATAAAAAAAATTTGAGTGGAAAATGGAAATGCAAAGTGAATTGTGATTGTGTAAAAAAAGTATTTACAGAACAGATGAATGATTTATGTGTCTCTTTAGGAGATTGCGGGACTTATGTGAATTATGTTGGAGAAGGAACAGATAATATTGTTGTTAAAAAAGCTCCTCAAATTTCATGGCAAGATTATAAAAAATATGCAACTCCTGTGAAAGGCCAAATTGCAAGTGCAGGAAATATTTCTGAATTGCTCGAGAGTTTAGGAATTGAAACTTATGGTTATGCTGATAAACAGGCATTGCAAAACTCAGGACTTGCAAAACTAGGGGGGACAGTTCAGATGGCAGGAGGAATTATAGGTATGACTGGAGGATTAATGATGATGTTGCCACAAAGTGTTTTATATACAGCGGGGGCAACATTATTACCCTCTGCATCAGGAGGAATAGTAGCAGGTAGTGTTGCAGCAACACAAGGGGCGGCAACAGCTGCAGCAAATGCAGGCGGCTTAACTACTCTCGGAGGAATTGCAAATGCGGCAGCTACTATTGGAGTTGGAGTTGCTGTTGCAGGAATTTTATCATATGCGTTTGGGCTTCAAGGAGAAGCAGCCACTATAATGACTGTTGCAGGAGCAGCTTCTGGAATTGCTTACTTTTTTATGGAAGGATTTCATCTTACAATAACATTCGTATATTTTTTAATTGCCTTAGTTGTAATCGCAATTGTTTTAAAAATATTAGGAATTGGAAAAACAAAAAAAGTAACAGTTGAATTCCAGTGCTTGCCTTGGCAAGCTCCTATTGGAGGAAAAGATTGCACGAAATGTAATGATAATCCTCTAAAACCTTGCAGCAAATACAGATGCCAGAGTTTAGGAAGCGCATGTGAAATAGTGAATGAAAATTCTTTAAATCCTATTTGTGTTGATAGTAATCCAAATGATGTCACACCTCCGAAAATTTCAGCTGGAGGAACATTAGATGAATATAAATTCCAAAATGAGAGAGAAAACAAAATTGAACTAAGAACTTCTGATGGAGGATGTATACGGGAGTTTACTCCTGTAACTTTCAATTTAAATACAGATGAATATGCACAATGCAAATTTGACTTCACGCACACTGCAAAATACAATGATATGTCTGATTTTGCAGCAGAAGGAACTCTATTCACTAAGAATCATACTTTAGGAGTTATGATACCTAGTATAGAAAGTATGGAAATCTTTAATGTTACAGGAGATTTAAGGCAAATGTTTGGAGAATTAAACATGTATGTCAGATGCCAGGACACGCATGGAAATTTCAATTTGAATGAATATGTTGTTGATGTTTGCCTGAAATCAGGTCCAGACACAACTCCTCCATTAATAACAGGGACTTCTCCTGTGAATGGTGCTTATGTGAAGTATGGAAGCTCTAGTATTAACATGAATGTGTATTTGAATGAGCCTGCAGAATGTAAATATTCTACAAGTGATAAGGGTTATAATGAAATGGAAAATCCTATGATTTGCGATGTAGATTTAGAAGATATGGGTAGCAGAGGATGGACTTGCAATACTACATTGAATAATTTAGCTGCTGGAGAAAATAACTTTTATTTCAAATGCAAAGATAAGCCTTGGTTAGGAATAGATAAAGATTCTGAAAGAAATATAAATCAGCAATCTTACAATTATAAATTAATTCTTACACAGAGCGAATTAAAAATAGATTCTGTAGCTCCTAAAGGAGATTTAATCAGAGGAAGCGAGCCAATAACTCTAAACTTAGAAGTTAAAACTTCTGGTGGAGCAGAAAGCGGAAAAGCAAAATGCTATTATAATTTCAGAGAATATAATAAATTGTATGAATTTAAAGATACAGGAACTAATATTCATAAACAAGTATTTGACCAGATGACAAGAGGAGAAAAAACAATATTTTTATTATGTGAGGATTCTGCAGGAAATATAGTTCAAAATCAGACAATAATTAATTTAATTGTTGATACAACTCCTCCAAAAGTTGTGAGAGTATTTAATGATGGAGTGGACTTAAAAGTAATTACTGATGAGCAAGCAGAATGCTATTATAGATTAGATAGATGTGAATTTAATCTAGAGAATGGGACAAAAATGACAAGTGCATTTTCAACAGAACATAGTGCAGATTTAACAATTGGAAACACTTATTACATAAGATGCAGAGATATATTCGGAAATACAGAATCTGGGTGCTCTATAAGAGCTCTTCCAAGTTTAGCGTAATTAAATTAAATTTATAAAACACGTTATCGTAGAAATAATATATAAAATGTGTGAAAAAAGAGATAAAAAAATAAATAGATTGTTAATAAAATCAAAACGCTCGCAGGTTACATTATTTATCATAATCGCAGTTTTAATAATTGCTGCTGCAGCCATAATTTATTTTTTATATCCAAAACTAGGAATAGGAAATGTAATTTCTGCTGATACTCCTCAAGCATACATACAGAAGTGCATGGGGGAATCATTTGAAGATAATGTTGAAAAAATTTCTGTTCAAGGAGGAAGCATGAACCCTGTAAACTATTATGCTTATAATGGGGACAATATTGAATATCTATGTTACTCTTCTAGTGATTATGAAAAGTGTGTTATGCAAAAGCCCTTATTAGTCCAGTCTACAGGATTAGAAATTAAAAATTCTATTAAAGAGAATGTAAATTTATGTTTTAATAATCTTGAAGAAAATTATAAATCAAAAGGATATGAAGTTTCATTAACAAGAAAAGATTATAGTTTGGAATTTCTTCCTAAAAGAATAGAAGTTGTTTTTGATTATGCTTTGACATTGAATAAAGGAGGAAACTCTGAAAAATATGATAAATTAACTATATCTGTGAATAATAATTTATATGAGTTGCTTGGAATTACAAATAGCATTTTGAACAGTGAGGCGAGTTATGGAGATGCTGAAACAACAGTTTACATGACATATTATCCATGGCTGAAGGTTGAGAAAAAACTCCAGACAGATGGAACAAGGGTTTATATTTTAACAAACAGGAATGAAGGAAATAAATTCCAGTTTGCATCGAGGAGCATTGCTCTTCCAGGAGGATATGGAATTGAAGAATAAAGGGAGGCTAAAGAAAATAGGAAATTTTCTAATTCCCCATTTTTAAGGGAATTAGTTAAAAAAATGGAGAATAAAATGAAAAAAGAAACAAAAAGAAAGCTTGATTGGATATTGTGGTTATTGGGAATTATAGCTATAGCTTTGTTACTTTATGGAATAATAAAAGCAGCGATATAAAATGAAAAATAAATTTATTGTTTTAAGTATTGGAATGTTTTTAGGGGTTTTTTTATTAGCGAGTGTTTTTGCTGTTGAGGTTTCTGTTTGCTGTGAGAAGACAAAAACAGGAGTTTGGTGCCAGAATTCTCCTGCAGGAAGCTGTGATAGTACAATGAGAAGTGCTCCTAGTTCTTGTGATGCTACTTCTTTTTGCAGAATGGGATGCTGTTATGACAGCCAAGAAGGAACTTGCATGAAAAATACTCCTGAAAAAGTATGCCAAAACAATGGAGGAGTTTGGGGGGATAGTTCTGAATGTGAAATTCCGCAATGTGAATTAGGGTGCTGTGTTTTAGGAGATCAGGCAGCATTTGTCTCTTTAACGAGATGCAAGAGATTATCAAATATTTATGGATTAGAAAATGATTTCAGAAAAGAAATAAAAGATGAAATTCAGTGTATTGCATCTGTAACTTCTGAAGTAAAGGGTGCGTGTGTTTTTGAAAAAGAATTTGAAACTACATGCAGATTTATAACAAAAAAAGAATGCAGTGAAGGAGAAACTTCAGGAGCTTATCCGAATGCAAGTTTCCATGAAGAGTATTTATGCAGTGATGAGAGTTTAGGAACTAATTGCGCTCCTAGTGAGAAGACAACTTGTTTAGAAGGAAGAGATGAAGTTTATTTTACTGATACTTGCGGAAATATGGCTAATATTTATGATTCTTCAAAAATAAAAATAAAAACATATTGGAATAGGATAGTTAGTAAAGATGAGAGCTGTAATGCTGATGACAGCAAAGGAAATGCAAATTCTAAAACTTGCGGTAATTGTGATTATTTTTTAGGCAGTGTCTGCAAAAAAGCAGAAACAGGAAAAGATTCTAATCCACAATATGGAGATTATATATGCAGGGATTTGGGGTGTGAATGGAATGGAAAAACTTATCAGCATGGAGAAACTTTTTGCGCTGACAGCTTAGGAATTGACAAGAATCTTCCTGGAAGCAGATATTTCAGATTAGTGTGCTATAATGGGGAAGTGACTGTTGAGCCATGTGCTGATTTCAGGCAACAGATATGTCTTGAAACAGACGTTAATGGTTTTATGAATGCTGCGTGTGTATCTAACAGATGGCATGATTGTTATGGGCAATTAAAGAAAAAAGATTGTGAAAATACAGACAAGAGAGATTGTGTCTGGCTTCCTGGCATGGAGTTAAGTGCTGTGGCAGAAACAACAGGGACTTCTACGACAGATAGTGTTCTTCCGTTCAGAGGAAGTACTCCTGCTCAATCAGCGACATCATCGACAACACAAACAATAAGCAGAGATGATGGAGCTTGTGTTCCTAAGTATTCTCCTGGATTTGAAACAGGAGAAGCTCAGCAAATATGTTCAATGGCTAGCACACAATGCACTGTGAAATTTGAAAAAGGATTAATTGGAAAAGAAAAATGTGTAAAAAATTGTGAGTGTTTAGAAGACTCTTGGGAAGCAGAAAAAAATAAGCTTTGTGTTTCTATAGGAGATTGCGGTGATAAAAATAATTATAGAGGATATGCTGGATATGGAGAAGGAACTAATATTTTGATAAATGGGAAGGAAAAATCAGAAACCTAAAGAAATTGTTCAAAAAATTAGAACGTTTGTTCTAAAAAATAGAACAGGAGAAGAGAATGAATAAAAGAGGAAAATTAGCAATAACAGAAATTTTGATTTTATTAATTGGAATTTTTGCGTTTGCTTGGATGATAGGAGAGGTGAGTGGGGAGATATATTGGATTGATAAAAGAACAAGTAAGGGGGGAATTGCTACTGATAAGACGAACGTACCACAAACAGCAACAATATTTTCAACCCAAGATGAATGGCAAAAAGAATATGATAAATTAAAATCAACTTGGTCTCAAACAGATATACCTACTGCTGTTGGAGCAGTATCAACTACAAAAAGTTTAGGTTTTTGGGGTGGTACACAAACAACTTATAATCCTAATCATCCCTTACCATATGTAAAAAGTTATACTAAAATTTTAGGTGGAGATGCAACAATTGGGGGAGACACAATTATAAAAGGATCTAGTTATATGATGAAAGATGGAAAAACCCTTATAAAATTACCTGATGAAACAATAAAAACTTATGATGGAAAACTTCTTGCAGGGGCTGATGGTACTACTATAAAAGGTGGAACTGGAGGAACAGGAGTAGGAAGTACTTTCTGGCAATCACCAACAGGAAGCATGATTAAAAACGCAGGTTATTCTCTTGCAATTTATGGAATAGTGCGAATGGTTGGGGGAATGTTTTTGAAGAATGAACAACAAGCAAACTCAGCTGCAATGGCTTTATCATTGGGATATTTTGCAGGAAGCAGTTCAGCTACTCTTTTCCCCTCAATAGCAAAGTCATGGGCTCCGTGGGCAATTGGAGGCGGTGTTGCTATTGCAATATTATTATTAACATGGAAAGATGAATCAACAAAAGTTGTAACATTTGAATGCAATCCTTGGCAGCCTGCTGTTGGAGGAAGCAAATGTGAAGAGTGTAATGATAAAGATTTGCCTTGCAGTGAATATCAGTGCAGAAGTTTAGGGCAAGGGTGCCAGATTGTAAATACAGGAACAACTGATCAAAAATGCATCTGGAATAACAGCAGAGATGTTAAAGCTCCTGTATTAGAAACATGGACAGATGCTTTAAGCAAGGATTTCAAATACAGCGATGATAAAACAGTTTCGCCTCCTGATAGAGGAGTAAATATAATTTATACGCCATCAACAACAGGATGTGTAAAGGCTTTCACACCATTCACATTTGGAATAAAAACAGACGAGCCTGCTTCATGCAAATTAGATTATACAAGAAAACAGAAAATAACAGATATGAATTATTATTTCGGAGGAACAAATGCATTCTTAATAGAACATAAACAGCAGTTGTCTCTGCCAGGGCCAACAGCAACTGAAAATGGAACTATAATTATTCCAAAGAATGACCAAGATTATTCTTTATTTGTTAAATGCATAGATGCAAATGGGAATATGAACCAGAATGAGTTTGTTTTCAAGTTCTGTGTTGAGAAAGGGCCTGATGCTACTGCTCCTCAAATTGTTTCAACAAGCATATTAAATGGAATGCCTGTTTCATTCGGAAGCAATCAAACAAATATTGAAGTTTATGTTAATGAACCAGCAACTTGCAAGTGGGCAAAAGATAAAGACAAAGA
>JBBSZC010000013.1:0-32307 GCA_038044925.1 Nanobdellota archaeon
TTTGGGGTGCTCAAGAACCAGACACGCCATACACTTTAGTGTATGGTTCTTGACATTTTTTGTTTTATTTTTTCTAGAGTATTTTTTGAAATATTTAAGAAATTTTTCATTTTATCTATAGTAATAGTTTCGGTTTGCAAGCTGTCAGAGAGAATTACTATTTTCCCGTTTCTTATAAATTCAAAAGGGCTTTGTTTGTGCTTTTCATTTAGCTCTATTATATTTATTATGTTTTTGGCTTCCTCTTTAGTTATATTATATCTTGGAGCACATTTTTCTGCAAATATTTTTAAGTTTGTTCTCGCATCTTTTGTTAAAGCTATTTTTTTGTATAAATAGTCATGCTGGAGAATGGAATTTATCATGTTTAATACTGCAAGACTTGCTTCAGAGAGGATTTTTAGGAGAAGTTTTTTGTCTTGAACTAAAGAAAATGTTACATAAGCCATGTGATCTGCCATTTTTAATCTTTTTTCTGCTTCTATGAGATATTCTTGGAATTTTTCCATTATGTAAACCTCCTGCTGGTGCAAAGATTAGAAATCTCTGAAACTTCAACTTTTTTAAATATGAAGTTTTTTATAAATCCAGCATCCTGTTTCGTGAAAAGAAACCCCTGCAGGTTTCTTAAACTCTTAGCATATTTCATAATTTTTAGAAGCAGTTGAAATTAATATGCTTGTTGGTGTTAGAAAAATATACAGCCTCTATTATGATAATATATTTAAAGTCCTGTTTAATCTTGATTTAATGAAAGAAAAAAAGGAATTTCTTGCAGATAAAGGAGAGATTGCTACAATAAACCTTTATGAAAGATTAACTGTTCCTGTTGAAGGAACGATTCTTCATATAAGTGGAAATGCCAGTGGTTTAGAACTAACAGTCAAATCTTCTCAAGTTAAAAAAATTACTTGTCCACTATATATTCCATTAAGAGTTGGAAATCAAATTAGAGCTTATGTTTTAAAAGCAGATTTAGGAAAAATTCTTGTTCAAAAACAAAACATATACGATGATGGATGGAGAACTACGTTAAAAGAGAGAGATCATTTTAAAGAAAAAGAGCCTGCAAGAAAAATAGAAATTCTTGATCCAGAAGGAAATGTAGATGCAGAATATTTTTGTTGATTTTTTATAATCACCCGCTTAATTCAAGAATTGCTTCAGCTAAATCTCCATCAACTGATTCTAGTACCTCTTTTGCTTGTTTTTCTGTACAGCCGGTTTTTTCCATGATTGTTTTTATATCTTTTTCAGAAAAAGGTTCTTCTTTTATAGACTCTTCTCTTATTTCTCCTGATATTTGGAATGAATCCTGGCCCTGCATGTTTATTTTTGTTACAGAAGGATTTTCAATAATAATTTGGGTGTTGTCTGTTTTTTTGATTATAACTTCAGAAGCATCTATTTCTACTTGGGAAATACCCATTTGTTTCATAACAGCCTGCATTTTTTTTGGGTCTAAGCCTGGAAACATAATTCTTATAGGATATAAATTCTTTTAAATTTTGTGGTTGTATAATTTTTATGGAAATAATTAATCCTTCTGAAAGAATTTTAAATAGTCTTGGCTGGAATGAACGAGCAAAAAAGATGCTGATATATATTGCTCCGTCATTTGACGAGGCGTTTTTGCGAGGAACTTTTCAAACTACAATTTATATTATTTCAGAAATTTACAGGCATGGATTTAATGAGTATATATCTATTCCTCCAGATAAAAATGAATTTAATTATCGTAATTTAATAGACCTTTTTGACGCTTGGAGCAATGCCTTTGCCCACGGAGATGCACAAGAAAAAGGATTAACTTACAGTTTATTTATTGGTGAAAAAGGTTTGTGTCATGGATTTAATGATGGAGGAGATTTTTTCAAAAATCATGAAATAAAAGAGTGTTTTGAATCTAAATCGCTTTGTCATAGAAAAGATTATCCTTCAAGATTTAGTGGGAGGAGTGAACGTGGAATTGGAATAAGAAATATTTATGGGGCTTCTGATACGTCAAGATTTGCATATTACGCAAACTCCTTACTTTAGTTTGCGAGCAAGTAAATGCAAATCTTGAGCGTGCTCAAGAACCAGACACGCCATACAGTTTACTGTATGGTTCTTGACATAATTGAAGTTGATATAGAGTCCGGGACTTTTTTTTGTGTTCAATATAGAAGAAGATTGTTTCCTAAAAAAACTCGATGATTTTTATTTAAAAAATACTGGAAGTAGAACTCTTAGAACAATTATTAGGATTATAAATCCTATGATATATTCTGGTTTTAGATTGATTTTACTAGCATATTCATCACTGAATCTTACAAGCCCTCCATATCCTCCTGGAAGGTTTACTCCTGTGTTTGCCATTAATTATTGAGAAAGAGATAGTTTTTAAAAGTTGCTGTGGTTTTATAAAATAATGAATATAAAAGACCTTAAAAATTGGAATATTGAAATTGAGAACAAAATTACTGAAAAGTGGAAAAAGGCAGAGATGTTTAATTTTAATAAAAAAGCAAAGAAGATTTATTCAATAGATACTCCCCCGCCATACATTAATTCTTCTATTCATATGGGGCATGCGGTAACTTATTCTTTTATGGATATGTTTGCAAGGTATAAGAGAATGAAAGGGTTTGAAGTTTTATTTCCTTTAGGATTAGATAGAAATGGTTTGCCCATTGAAATTGGTGCAGAGAAAAAATACAAAATTTCTGCTTTTGATATGCCAAGAAAGGAGTTCTTGAAATATTGCGAGAAGCTATTGAAAGAGACTTCTGTTGAATCTACTGATACTTTTGCTAAATTAGGAATTTCTTTTACATCATATAAAGAGGGGGATAAAATTGGAAATATTTATCTTACTGATTCCCCTGAATACAGAGCTTTAACTCAAGCAACTTTTATTGAGTTATATAAAAAGGGATTGGTTTATGAAGATTCGAGAATAAACAATTGGGATCCTAAGTTGCAGACAACAATTTCAGATTCTGAAATTGAATACGAAGATTTGCTTTCTTTGTTTAATAATATTAAATGGAGAGTTAAAGAAACAGGAGAAGAAATTATTATTGGAACTACAAGGCCGGAATTGATTTGCACTTGCGGTATGGTTATTTTTAATCCTGAAGATAAAAGATATAAACATCTCAAAGGAAAAACAGCAATAAGCCCCTTATTTCATAAAGAGGTTTCAATTAAAGATCACCCTTTAGCTCAAATTGATAAGGGGACTGGACTAGTTATGATGTGTTCTGCCGGAGATTTATCAGACATTCAGTTTTTTAGAGAACAAAATTTAACTCCTGTGATTGCAATTAATAAGGATGGAACTATGAATGAAAAAGCAGGTTTCTTAAAGGGATTAAAAGTTAAAAAAGCAAGAGAAGAAATTATTGAAGAGCTAAAAAAGAAAAATTTAATTGTTAAGCAGGAAAAGATTACCCATAGAACGCCTATATCTGAAAGATCTAAGGCGGAAATTGAATTTATTGAGATGCCGGAGTTTTATTTAAAACAATTAGAATTTAAAGAAGAAATAAAAAATATTGCCCAAAAAATTAATTTCTATCCTAAGAAATCAAAGAAAATTTTAGATGATTGGATTGATAGCGTATCAATTGATTGGCCTATTTCAAGAAGAAGATTTTATGCAACTGAAATTCCTTTATGGCATACAGAGGATTCTAATGGGGATAAATTAATTGCACTGCCTCAAACAGGAAAATATTATCAGCCATGGAAACAAAAAGTTCCTGAAGATGCAGATGTTATAAAAAACAGAAAAGTTATTGGAAAAGTTAGGGATTTTAAAAACTTGAAATGGATAGGAGAAGAGAGAGTTTTTGATACTTGGATGGATTCTTCAATATCTGAATTGTATATTATTAAGTATAAAAGTAAGGATGATTTTTTCAAAAAAGCATATCCTGTTACGCTAAGGCCTCAAGGAAAAGAAATTGTTAGAACTTGGCTCTATTATACTTTATTAAGAGGGTATTTAGAAACGAAAAAACCCTGTTTTCAGGATATATGGATTCATCAGCATATTCTCGATGAAAAAGGAAGAAAAATGTCAAAGTCTTCAGGAAATGTTGTAGACCCTCAAGAAATTTTAAGAGAGTTTGGCGCTGAAGCGTTGAGATTATGGGCAGGAATAGAAGGAGATTTATCAAAAACTGATTTTATTTGCTCTAAAGAAAAAATAGGTGCAGAGAAAAAAACTCTAAATAAGCTTTTGAATGTTTCAAAATTTGTTATGTTTTTTGAAAAGCCTAAAAAACCAAAACTTACAAAATTAGACTATTTATTTATAGACTATATTGAAAACCTTACAGAAGAAATAGATAAATCTTATAATGAATATGATTTTAATAATCCTTCACAGAAATTGAGGTATTTTTTATGGGAGATTTTTGCTTCTAATTATATTGAAATTGTTAAAGCGAGAGTTTATAATCAGGATAAGAAATTTACTAAAGAAGAGAGTGATTCTGCTAAATATACTCTTTATTTTTTACTTGAAAGATTTTTGACTTTAATCTACCCTATAATCCCGCAGATTACTACAACTATTGGAGAGGAAATTAAACTAGAACTTTTGAAGGGAGAATGGCCCAAATTAATCAAAGGAAAGTCTGATTTAAAATTGATTGAAAATATTATTGAATTTAATAGTGGAGTTTGGAAGAAGAAAAAAGAAAAAGGAATTAGTTTAAGAGAAGAAATTTCTGGAGTTAAAATTCCAAAAGAACTAAAAGATTTTGAGAAGGATTTAAAAGTTGCTCATAATTTAAATTAAAATGCCCCTATTATCAAAAACAGAACTTGAAGAGCTTATTGAAGAACTTTCACAATACAAAGGCAGACATACAGAACTGATAACTGTTTATGTGCCTGCTGGTTATGATGTGAATGCTGTGTCAAGACAGCTGGATTCTGAAAAATCTACTGCTAAGAATATTAAATCTACTACAACAAGAAAAAATGTTATTGATGCTCTTGAAAAAATAAATCGTGAATTAAAGGAATATAAGAAAACCCCTGAAAATGGATTGGCTCTTTTTTCTGGAAATATTTCTAAGGTTGAAGGCCAGGATGATTTGAGAATTTGGAGCGTGGAGCCGTATATGCCTTTAAAAATAAGGCTTTATAGATGTGACAAAGAATTTGTTTTAGACGCTTTGAAAGAAATGTTGGAAGTTACAGAAGTTTATGGATTATTAGTTATGGATAGAAAAGAAGCAACTATTGGAATGTTAGAAGGAAAAAGAATAGAAGTTCTGCAGAAAATGACTTCTGGAGTTCCTAGTAAAGTAAGGGCGGGAGGACAAAGTTCTCAAAGGTTTCACAGAATTACAGAGGGACTTACTAAAGAATTTTATAATAGAATTGCAGATGAGATGAAAAAAATATTTTTTGAAATGCCTAGACTTAAAGGGATAATTATTGGCGGGCCTATTCCAACTAAAGACGAATTTGTAGATGGGGAGTATTTAGTTACAAAATTAAGAGAGAAAATTATTGGAAGAATGGATATTGGGGATGCGGACGAATCTGGACTTAAAGAGCTTGTGGAGAAGTCAAGAGATATTTTATCTAATCAGGAAATTGTTTATGAGAAAAAACTTTTAGAAAAATTTTTTAATACTTTGGGCTCTAAGCCTGATTTGGCTGTTTATAAAATTAATGATGTGAAAAAAGCTTTAGAATATGGGGCTGTAGATACTCTTATTATCTCTAAAGAGCTAGACAAGAAAACTGCTATAGAATTTAAAAAACTTGCAGAGAATATCTCTTCTACAGTAGAAATAGTTTCAACAGAGACTACAGAAGGAGAGCAGTTTTACAAGCTTTCGGGTATTGGAGCTATTTTGAGGTTTAGAGTTGGGTGATTAAAATGGACAAAAGAGGGTTTTTGCTACAATTCTCAAAATTTGCAATTGTAGGTGTTATTGCAACTGCAATTAACTTATTTTTTTTATATTTTTTTACAGAATTCTTTAATGTTTATTATATGTTGTCTGCGGTTTTTGCCTTTTTAATAGCAGATATTTCTAAATATATTTTGAACAAAAAATGGACTTTTAATGATGGTTGGGGTAATTTTTTTAGAAAATATTGCAATTTTTTTATAGTTAGTTTAACTGCCCTAATCTTAAATTTGGCTCTTTTATATGCATTTACAGAATTTTTTGGATTTTATTATTTATATTCACAAATTTTGGCAATTGCAATTTCATTATGGGTTAATTTTATTGGAAATAAATTTTGGACTTTTAGGGGAAAATGAACAAGAATTGGAGGATATTTTTTATTATAATTATTTTAGTTTTATCTTTTTTAATTCGTTTATATCCTATAAGAATGGCTCATTGGTGGGATGAAACAGTTTATCTGCAACACGCAGAAATCATGTTTTCTGGAAGGTCTAATTTTGATGAACTTTCTTTTAGGCCCCCTTTGCTATCAATTTTATTTTTTTTGGGATTTTTTATTAAACACTCTGTTATAACTGCAAGTTTTATAACAGCTATGTTGGGGGTCTTGGCAGTTTTTTTTACTTATCTAATAGGAAAAAGGGTTTATGGAGAAAAAACAGGGGTTGTTGCGGGTTTAATTTTTGCATTTGTCCCGTTTATGACCTTAAATTCCAATTACCTTTTAACAGACGTACCTGTAATTACATTAATAGCAATATCTTTTTATTTTTCTTTATTTAGAGAGAGAAAAATATGTTACTTTTTTTCTGGTTTATTTCTTGGATTATCAATTTTAATAAAATTCACAGCAGTTTTAATGATTTTAGTATTTTTATTATATTTTTACCTTTATAAAAAAGAGTTGAACAAAGAAAAATTTGTATTGTTTATAATAGGATTTTTACTCATTCTTGTTCCATATTTTATATGGTGTCAAATTAGTTTTGGGAATTTTTTAACCCCTTTTATTCAAGGGCAGGGAATGGTTGGGGATAAAAATGAGTCTATCTTTTTTTATATTATTCAATTTCCAAAAGCATTTGGTTATCTAATTATATTGGGGGTTATTCTTTGGATTTTTAGCTTCATAAAAAAAATAGGTAAGAAAGAATATAATATTAAAAACGAATTAATTATAATGTTTTGGATTTTATTATTTTTAATTTATTTAACTAAAACCCCCCATAAGGAATTAAGATATATCCTTCCTATAACTACCCCCGTATTTTTATTAGCATCAAAAGGTTTAACCGATTTCTATAATTTTTTTAAGAAAAAGTATAAATTAATCTGGAGCATAGTCTTTATTTTTTATTTGTTCTTTTTGATTTTTTCTAGTTATGCTTTTGAGAATGTGAAGACGGGAATTTTTGTAGATAGAACAATTACAGAGGAAATGAAGATTGCAGATTATCTTAATGAGACTGATTATCATGGAATTATATATACTAGTCAAAGATGGCCTGTTTTGGCATACTATACAGGACTAGAAACTAAAGTTGTATATCCTTATAACGAAGTGATTTATTCTTTAATACCTGAAAAAATGAAAGATCCTGGTATTTTTATTGGTATGTATGATGCAGAAAGATTTGAGCCTTTTAAGCATCCTAGATCTGATTGGATGAATCAAGATAAAAGGTTTAAACATATAAAAGATATTGGTAACTTTTATATATATGAATATACTCCATCTTAAAACCTAATCTTTAAATATTAACTAAAACTATTTTTAAAATATGGAAATATCAAGTAAAACTATCGAAGAAATTGATGAAGCGAAAGAAAAAGAGGACATAAAGAAAATAGAGGCAGCTTTATTCATATCCGGAAGATTTTTGAGTATGCAGGAGCTGATTTCTTATACTGATTTAAATCCGATAATTATAAGAGAACTAATAGAGAAACTACAGGAAAAATATGATAATATTGATTCTGCAATACAAATAATTTCAAAGGATAGTTTGTGGAAAATGGATGTTAAAGAAGATTTTTCATATATGGTTAATAAGTTCGCTACTGGAACTTCTGAATTCAGCAAAGCTGAACAGGAAACTCTTGCGATAATAGCATACAAACAGCCGATAAAGCAGTCAGTTATAATTAAAATTCGTGGAAATAAGGCTTACGATCATGTGAAAAAGTTTAATGAATTAGGATTAATAAAAAAGAAAAAAACAGGCCATACATATGAATTGTCTCTGTCAGATGATTTTTATGATTATTTTAGTGTGGCTAGCAAAGGGGAATTAGCTTCTGGGAAAGAGGAAGAAAAAGAAAATACTGAGGAAAATTAAATGGAATTTATCCAAATTATTGTTTATCTTTCAATTTATGTAGGTTTAGTTGCTACTTCTTTTTACATTTTAAGTTATATTTATGGAATAAAAAAACAAAGGCCTCTTTATGAAGAGAATGAATTGCCCTTTGTCTCTGTAATAATTCCTGCATATAACGAAGAGATGACAATTGAGAGGACATTAGACTCTATAAAAAAATCAGAATATCCTAAAGAAAAGTTTGAAATTATAGTTATAGATGATGGAAGTAAGGATAATACTCTTAAGGTAGCAAAGAGATACGAAAGTGAGATAGTCAGAGTTTTTCATAAAGAGAATGGAGGAAAAGGAAGCGCTTTGAATTTTGGAATTTCTAAGGCTAAAGGAGAGATAGTTTTTAGTATGGATGCCGATACTATTGTTTCTCCATTAAGTATGAAGAGAATGGTTAAATATTTTAAGGATTCTCGAATTATGTCAGTTAGTCCTGGAATGGTTACAGAAAAACCAGAAACAATCTGGCAGAGAGTCCAATATATAGAATATTTGATAGGATTACTTTTGAGAAAAGCTTTTGCTACATTAGACGCAATTTTTGTTGTTCCTGGAGCTTTTTCTGCTTATAGAAAAAGTTTTTTTGAAAAATATGGAGGTTATGAAGTAGAAAACATAACAGAGGATTTGGAATTAGCTTTAAGAATACAAGCTAGTGGATTTTTAACTGAAAATTGTCCAGAAGCACCTGCATATACCAGAAGTCCAGGAACATTTAAATCATTATTGTTGCAGAGAAGAAGGTGGTATTATGGATGGATTAAAAATGTTTGGAGGTATAAATCCTTGTTCGGAAGAAAAACAGGAGATTTAGGGATGTTTGTATTGCCTGTTGCTTTACTAAATATAATTTTCTCCCTTTTTGTTACATTTTATCTATTTTTTAAAACTTTAGGAAATGTCAGGGATGAATTTTTATTTTTGCAGAATGTTGATTTTGATGTGTTAAACAGCATTACTTTTAATCTTTATACTATAGAAAGAACATTATTTTTATTATTAAGCAATCCAGTGATTTTATTTATATTATTATTTTTGGTGATGATTGGAATCTATCTTATTTATGCTTCAAAAAAAATTGGAAAGGTGCATAATATTTATTTTAATCTTCCAATATTCTTTTTGTTATTTTCAGTTTTATTTGGAATATGGTGGATTGTATCCATATTCTATGCTTTGTTCACAAAGAATATAAAGTGGAAATAATTCGGAATAATACAAAAAATGGAAAGGGAATTTAAGAGTAAAAAGAGATATTTAATTGCATTTGCTATTGGAACATTTATATTTTTGTTAATTATTTTAAGCAGCTATTCTATTTCTTATTGGGAGTTTCAGAGAGTATCTAACTTGCAGATTAGTACTTCTTTTGATATCTTCAAGGATAAATTAGATTATTCTTTGTTTGATTTAGGCATGTGCTCTAATGAATCTTTTAAAAAAGTTTCTTCTGATTTGGGATTTCAAGGAAGAATTATAGACGATTTAGAAAGAAAAATAGGAAAGCTTGATCCTAGGGTTATAGAAAGAAAAAAATTTTATACTCTTGTAGAATTAGAGCATTTTGAATTAGTCAATCTATTAAATAAACAATGTAATTTGAATATGCAGACTATTTTATTTTTTTATTCTAATGATGAGAATAGTATAAGTAAAAGTGAAGAACTTGGAAGACTTTTAGGAACTCTTTCTGGCAGACATCCTGATAGCTTGATGATATATTCTTTTGACTATAATTTAGATAGCGATTTGATAGGTAAGTTAAAAACAAAGTATAAAATAAATGAACCTTTTACAATTATAATCAATGAAAAAGATAAATTAGTTAATCCAAAGGAGATAACTGAATTAGAGTCTTATTTAAAATAGAATTTTTTGCCAGTTTTTTAAATATTCTTTTGATTTTTGTTATTTTTTATAGAAAAAAAACTAGAATTTCACCACAATAATCTTAAAAAACACATGTTTTATTGATTTTTAATGGACGAGTGTTTTAAATGCAGTGTTAGTGGGGATAAGACAAGACTTTTTGATGCTGTTTCTCCAGAAGGAATTGTTAAGATTTGTGGGGGGTGTTCTTTTAATGAGGATTGGCCTTTAGTTAAAAAACCTACAGAGATTCAGCTTCAAGAGGCGGAGAGAAAAACTAGTGTTCGTGAAAGGCTTTCTAGGGCTGCAGGAATAAGGCCTGATAAAAGAATAGAAGAGATTAAGAGTTCTGAATTAAGGGGGCAAGATATATCATTAAGACAGATTATTGATAAAAATTATAGAAAATCTCTTCCTATTGAAAACATTCCAAGAAGAGGTTTAGTTCATAATTTTCATTGGATGATTATGGGGGCAAGAAGAAAAAAACATATTTCTCAAAAACAATTTGCCGAAGCTATAGGAGAGTCTGATTCTGCAATACTAATGGCAGAACAAGGAAGACTTCCTGAGCATGATAATCTGCTTATAACTAAAATTGAAAATTTTCTTGGAATTAATTTGAGAAATGATTTCCAGGAAAAGTCAGTAAATTCATATATAGAACCGAAGAAAGAAACTAGACAAGAGCCAATAGCACTTATCCCAAAAAGAATACTTAATTTTAAACAGGATACAGTTAAGAATTTGAAAATTGCAGATTTAGTGGATATGAGGAAAACAATTCCAGAAGAGGAAAAAACACCAGCTGAAATGGCAAAAGAAAAGTTATTTAATAAAGTTAGGGAAAATATAGAAATTTCAGATGACCCTGAACACGATGAAATTAAGAGGAAAATAAAAAAAACTTTGGTTAAAAGGGGCTTAGAAAATGAAGAAGAAAATGATTCTTTTTGATGATTAAACTAAAGCTTTATAAACCAAAATTATGATTCTTTTACATGGAATTTAAATTTCTTAATAGTTCAAAAGATGAAATTGAATTAGAAGTAGGAAGCCTTACTTTAGTTGAAATTTTAAGAGTTTATTTAAATAAAGACCCAAATGTGTCTTTTGCTTCTTGGAGAAGAGAGCACCCCACTAAAAATCCCGTAATCTTAGTTAAAACAAAAGGGAAAACCGCTAAAAAAGCAATAGACGATGCTATTAATTCTATAGAAAAAGATTTAGATAGGTTTGAATCTGACTTTAGGAAATTGAAATAATTAATTTCTTTTTCTCAATTTCTTGGATAAAAAATAAACTATTATTCCTGCTACAATTACTGCAAAAATTGTTCTTCCTATAACTCCTATATATTCGTCTATTTTTAAATAAAATTGTCCAAAATAATATCCAGTTACAACAAATATGGCTGTTTTCACAATACTGGTTATAAAACTATAAAAGAAAAAAGTTTGAAATTTCATTTTTGAGACTCCTGCACCTATAATTGTAGGAATGGCTAATCCAGATAGGAATTTTGAAAGAAATATGCTTTTTCCTCCATGTCTTTTATAAAATTTATTCACATTCAACATTTTCTCTTCTGAAATTTTAAAAAATTTTATTATTTTTTCTAAGATTCCGTTTTTACTATATCTTCCAGCAGAATAATACACTACATCTCCTGTTAAATCTCCCAGCATAGCTATTAAATAAACAATATAAACATTCAGATAATTAAATGAGGAAAAGAAAGCAGCTATTATAGTTACAACAGGGCCTTCAATAATTGAAATTAAATACAAAGCTATGTAAGTGTGAGTCTGCAAATAAGCTATTATTAATGCCAAATCCATTTTTCTTCCTTTTTAAACCACCCTAATTCTAAAAGAATATAAAGAAGAGAGCTTTTTTAATCTAATGATTGCTATGTCTGCAAAATATTCAAGCGAACAAGGGAAAGAGTTTATTGAACTTGCAAGAAAAGCTATTGAATCTAAATTTTCTGGAGAAAAAGTTTCAATTCCAGATAAAATTGGTTTTAAGCAAGCAAGAGGAGTTTTTGTTACTCTAACTAAAAGCGGTAGATTAAGAGGTTGTATAGGATATCCTAATTCTGTTTTTCCTATAGGCGAGGCAATTGTAAAAAGTGCGACAGCTGCTGCTTTTGATGATTCTAAATTTTCGCCTTTGAAAGAAGAAGAAATTGAAAAAATTAAAATTGAGCTTTCTATATTGACAGAGCCATATTTATTTAAAGGAAGCTTTAAAGAACTTGTTAAAAGTTTAGAGCTTGGAAAAGATGGTTTGATTTGCGAGTACATGGGATATAGAGGCCTTTTATTGCCTCAAGTTGCCCTTGAACACAGGATGGATAAAATAAAATTCTTAGAAGCTGTTTGCGAAAAAACAGGATTAAATAAAGATTATTGGCAAAATCCAAATGTCGGGTTCTATAAATTTCAAGTCCAAGTTTTTAGGGAAGAATAATCCTGCCACTATTACCATAACCACCCATTATTATTTAGACTCACTTTATTAGGGAATTTATACGTTAAGATTTGCATATTACGCAAACTCCTTACTTTAGTTTGCGAGCAAGTAAATGCAAATCTTGAGCGTGCTCAAGAACCAGACACGCCATACAGTTTACTGTATGGTTCTTGACATATTTAATCTAAATTCGCTGTTAATAAAGTCTAGCTGATAAGATAAGATTTTATAAGGTTTTTAAGCACATAAAATCTTATTAATTCTTTTTTGTTGATTCTTTTATGGAAACAAAAGAAGAAAGAAAAATATCTGCTGGAAGCTATGATTTGAACAAATGGCTTTATGGGGGTTATGAAAAAGATATTATTACTATGATTGCAGGGCCTGCAGGAAGCGGGAAAACTAATTTTACTATGATTGTTGCTTTGAGCCAGGCAAAAAAAGGAAACAAGGTTATTTTTATAGATACAGAAGGGGGTTTTTCTGTTGAGAGAGCCAAACAACTCGTTGAAGGAGAGTATGAAGAGTGTATGAAAAATATTTTTTTATTAAAACCCACTAATTTTGAAGAGCAGAAAAAAGACTTTTTTAAATTAATGAAATTAGTTGGAAGCGAAAGCGCTATTAGATTAATTATAGTGGATGGAATGACTATGCTTTATCGTTTAGAATTAGGAGATGCTGTTCAGTCTAAGGATGATAAGAAAATAAAATTAGTCAATAGGGAAATAGCAAAACAAATGAGAATTCTTGCAGAAATTGCAAGAAAAAGAAACATTCCTATTATAATTACAAATCAAGTTTATTCCAAGTTTTTGAGTGAAGAAGAATTCAGGAAAGGAACTGAAAGAGAGACAAATTTAGTTGGAGGAGATTTATTGAAGTATTGGAGCAAATGCATAATTGAATTAAAAATGGAAAAAGGAAAACGACAGGCTTTTTTGATTAAACATAGAAGCCTTCCTGAAAAAAGCCTGGAGTTTGAAATAATAAATAAAGGAATAAGAAAAAAGGGGTGGATATAAGATAAGAAATATAGAAATCTTGGAGATGTTTAGTTTTAAAAGTCAGATTCTTCTGTATCTTTTTATCTTTCCAATTTGATGAACCATGATTTCATATATTATTTGGAATTGTTTTTCTATTGCTTCTTTTTCCTGACTTAACAAAAAGTTCCCTCTATACCCTTTATATTCTTTGCATTTTTGACAATATTCTATATGTACATTAACTGGAAATTCTGGAGGTTGCTCTACTTCAATTTCAAACATAACAGAATCTAAGATTGTTTTTAGCCCTTTTTTAGAGTAATCACTACAAATAGGAAGTAAAGTAGAAATTTCTATGGACATATTATTAGTAAGAGTTATAACTTTAAAATTATTTGTATTCTTAAAATGAAATTTGAAGTTGCAAAAATCTACTCCTTTATTTTAATGTATACTGCTGAAAGATAACCACTTAATTTAATATCTTAAAATTATTATTGATTTGATTACACAACCATAATCATCTTTATATAATTAAAGTACATTAGAAAAATATGGGTCTTTTTGAAGATATAGAAGAAAATTATCTAGAACAAACCAAAAAAACTCTTTGTGAAGCAATTAGTGAAAAAGAGAGCATAGAGGAAATAGACGAATACTTAAGTGAAATAGTTCATCATGGAGAAGATTTGGATTGGTTATTTGATAGAAAAGAATTAGCAGAAAAATATAAGGGAAGATGGGTTGTGGTATATGGTAAAAGGGTAATTAAAGATGCAGAGACATATGAAGAATTGAATGTGTGGTTAGATCAAAATAAAGATAAAATCCCAAAATCAGTTATTCATTATTTTGATGATAGAGATATGATGTTACTTTGTGCATAATATTAATGTATACAAGTCAATACATTATAAATTCTAAAAATAGCGAACTAAAAAATGGCAGACATAAAATTCGAAACTATTAAAAAAATAACTGAAACTAAATTCAAGTATAGAAATCTTGGAAATATTTATCATTTAGACAGCTCTTCTCCGCCAAGTGTCTTTATAGGAAGCAAGTTAAAATATCCATTAGTCAATGTTGGAATTCTTTCTCCTTTAGAACATGATGAAAATGCCTGGCTTTATGATGATGAAAAATACTGGGCTGAAAATAATTTTCAAATTAATGAAGTAATTCAATTGAGAGATAGTTTGTTAAATTCCCGCTTTCAAAGCCAGGTTAATGATGCAAGGACAAGTTCAAAAACATCTAAAAAATTTATTCAAATCGCACAAGAAATTGCAATTGCTTCTCGTCCAGTCGACCTTGAAATTGAATTAAATAAGAAATTAAAAATAGGAAGGCAACCAGACAGGGTTATAACCCCTCACGGCATGAAAGCTCCCTTAAAAAAAGCCAGAATAACAGGAAATGTTAAAATTGAAAAAAAAGTTGATAAAGTTATAAACGATGAAATAAAAGCTTCTGAAGCAATTAGATATTTATATAGAAATAAATTCAGCGAATATGTTTTAAATAAAATTTTAAGTGTCGGCGTTTTAGGCTTGAAAAAAAATAAAAGACTTGTCCCAACGCGATGGAGTATAACAGCAACAGATGATACAATTGGAAAACAGATTTTAGAAGATGTAAGAGACTACAAATGGCTTGAGAATTATGAATTATTTTTTGGAGAGTTCATGGGAAATAAATACATTATCTTTTTGTTTCCTAATGTTTGGAATTATGAGCTATTTGAATCATACCTTCCGAAAAGCTCTTGGAATCCATCTTCAGAGATAAAAGCATCAACAGATTATGAAGATTTTTTTGGAAGAAAAACCTATGCTTCTGCAACAGCAGGCGGTTATTATGCGACAAGGCTTCCAATTTTAGAATATCTCGATAAAGAAAAAAGACAAGCTTCTGCTCTTGTGATTAGAATTGAAACACCTGGATATTGGGCAGCTTTAGGCGTGTGGGTTGTAAGAGAATCAGTAAGAAAATCTTTAGATAACAAAAAATTTAAATTTAATAGTATAAATGAACTGCTTGAAGCGGGTAAACAAATCAGCAAAATAAAATACCAGTTTGACAATTCACAAATATTAAATAATAGCAAATTGCTGAAACAAATAAAAACTCAGAGGAATTTAATAAATTGGCTTAAATAAGTTTCAAAATATGATATATCTATAGGTTAAAGTATGTTATTCAATATATATAAATTATTAAAATATGTCTTACTATTTAAATAAAATAACTAATAAAAAGTTAAAAGGAGATCTAAATAATAAAACATACAAAAATGACACTCTCGCCAGTTTTCAGGTCAGAAGAATCACGAAGATTCTTAGAAGAGCAAGGATATTTAAAAAGATTTAAGAGAGCTTTAGAGGTCCAGAAAAGAGCGAGAGATAGTCTAACATATCTAGTTTACTCTCATTTTAACAAGGAATATCATGGGGCAATTGAAACAGAAGATGATATGAAAATTTTTGAGCAGGATTTTTTTCTTATTTTATTCAATGAGATTTGTAAGGTGGTTGGTTCAAAACCAGAGAAACTTGAATGGTATGCAAAGTTCAATTATTGCATTAGGAGCAGAGTAACATTAGCAGATAATATTTTTGATAACGAGGAGAAAACAACTCTGCCTTTTAGCAGTGAAATAAAGGGTGAAATGCGAACAATCCTTGAATTTATGGCAACTGAAGAATTATTTAGAACTCTTGGCAGGCTTGAAGAAGTGAGATATTATTATGATTTAATAAAGAGAAAACTTGACAATAAGATGATAGCAATAGGAAAATTAGAGGGAAGTGAAGAGAAAGGAATTAGAAAGATTTTAACTCCAGAAAGTATGATTCCAAAAGTTCATAGAGTTCGTGGAGGAGCATTATTTGAATTGAGCATGATTGCACCAAAATTTTTAGAGCCGGAAAAAGGAGAAAAGTGGATAAAAGCTGAAATGGCATTGAATGACATAGGAACTGCATTTCAAATTGTAGATGATATAACTGATTTTGAATTTGATTTAAAGAGAGGAAGCAATAATATTGTAACAGCAGAAGCATATCATAATGGGACAGACCAGGAAAAACAAATGTTAGAGGGGTATTTACAGACTAAAAACTCTGATGAAAAAGCTCTTGAAAAATATTTTTCTCAATCTGCCACGAGAGTTGTTCAAACAGCTTATCAAATTGCAAGAAAGGGATTTGAAAAACTTCAGAATCTTGGTTTCTGGTATTCTCCTGAACACGCAGAACAATTTGTAAATGCAATTTTAGGAAATGTCGGAACGCCGAGGTTGGAGGGGATTTTAGAGGAGAAATAAACCAAAATAAATTAGATTATTTAATAAGATTAATCACATTAAATCTTAATAATTACCAATAAATAAATTAGTGATTATAAAAAAGATATTATTGATAAAAGTTTAATAGATTACTATAAATCAATAATCAACATAGAAGGAATAATGATTATATATTATTGTAGTTAATTAGAGTGTAATCGTTTTTAATGGTTATATATCTATAAGTATATCATCTAATATAAGAGTAAACAAATTATATTATTAGTCCTTTTTTATACAATAGATTTTGGACATTAACTTTTTATATACCATTTTCTTATCTTTATAATGTATAAAAAAAGAAGAGTGATATTAATCTTAGTAATCTGTTTATTCATCTTACTTCTTCTATCTTTATCTATTGTTTCTGCGTTTTCTTTTTCTGAGCTATGGAGTAAGATAACAGGAGAAATTACAGGAAATGCTGAAGCAGGTGAACAAATATTCACCCCGATTTTAGCATACTCTCGCGACATAAATGCGAATTTAAGAGAAGTCACACGAACTTCTGGAAAGTATATCGGAACAAAATACATGGTTTTTAGCGGAAGTTATACAACAAATAACGACCCAACATATGATTTTGCATATTATACTTGGGAAAATGGCGAGGATTCAAACAAAGCAGGATATGTAGTCAAGCAAGAGGATGTTCTTCAGTTTGACACTTCTTACAATTCAGCTGATGGAAAAAAAGGATGCGGAATTGAAATAGATTTTGTAGGAGGAGATAATTTAAGATTAACCAAGCATAAAGACCAAAATGATTCTGCAGCAAACAAAGAAAATCCAGGTTCAGCTGGGGTAATGTATAGAAGACTTGTTAATATTTCTGATATGGCAGGAAAAACAATAAAGAGAATTGATGTGGCATACACTTATGATAGGACATTAGCAGGTTCTACAGGAAAATTCTACTGCCAGTTTGACAATATAAAAATAATTTCTAAGAAGCCTGCTGGAGAAAACTTAGAAATCTCAATCGCAACTTTAAAAGATAACTATGCTGTCGGCGAGCATATACAACTAACTGACCCGCCTGAAGAAGTTGAGGAAAATAAAGTCAATCAAATAACAGGAAAAATTATAATAGATAATATAGAAACTCAAAATAATCAAATTAATCCTGTATCAAACCAATATGAATCAGTGAATAGATTAGCAAATGAGTATGATTATTATAATAATTTTGTAACTCGAGATGTAACTGATTCAGAAGGAAGAATAATCAATCAAGAACAAGCACAACAACTGAATTTTAAAGGTTATATAGTTGAATTTGAAACTCTTCCTATTATTGTCAAGGAAAAACAATTAAAAGAACAAGCTGAAAAAAACGCAAAATCAATAAAAAGAATTTTCCCTGGGACCTTAACCCCCAACAAAGTTTCTGGAAAAGTTCAAGCGTATTCAAAAACAATAAAATCTGATAATGAAAAAATCAAATTAAGATTAATCAACAAAATTCAAGAGAAAAGAGGAATTTCAATTAGCGGGAATTTTATAGCCAATATAATTAATAAAATAACCGGGAAGGCAGCTTCTTCAAATTCAGAAGAAGTTAAAATATTAAATGAATATAAAAATGTTTTAAGTGGTATAGCTTTGGATATTTCCACGCAAGAAGCAAAAGAAATTGAAAAAATAAAAGGCGTAAAAAGAGTTTCTCCAAATTATGAAGTCCATGCAACATTAATGGATTCTGTTCCCCTGATAAATGCAGATGATGTTTGGAGATTAGATGCAGATGGGAATAATTGTGCAACATCTGGAAAAGAATGTTTAACAGGAAAAGGAGTTACAATTGCGATTATTGATACAGGTGTGGATTATACGCATCCTGATTTGGGAGGGTGTTTTTTAAATACAATTGATAATACAACTGATAATAAGATGTGTAATATAAATGGGAATTGTGATAATCTAGAGTTCACAACTTTTTTAGATAAATTAGAGTCAGTTAAGTTTTCTGGGAAAGATTATACCTTTTATGTAAGTGAAATTGGATCTAATTTCATTAGTGGAGTAATTACAGAGATAAATACAGGCTATTATAGAACCTTTGTGTTAGATGAATCGAAATCTTATTTTCTTGCCGATTTAAATTTGATAATTTATATTAAACAAGTCAATCCTATTGATAATTATGGGGTGTTTATTTTAGGGGAGAATGTAATTGATTGCTCAAGCGATTGTGCTTCTGTTTCTTCTGGAGATTGTAAAGTTGTTGGAGGTTATGATTTTGTAAGTTATGATAATGATCCAATGGATGACCAAGGTCATGGAACACATGTTGCTGCAACTGTTGCTGGAAATGGAGACTGGGATAAAGACGGGGTTGTTGAACAAGGAGAAGGTTTAAATGGAGTTGCACCTGATGCAGAGATTTATGCGTATAAGGTTTTGGACTCTGGCGGTTCAGGGAATCGGGATCAAATACTTGCAGGAATTGAAAGAGCAGTTGATCTGAATAATGATGGAGATCCTTCAGATCATGTTGATATTATTAGTATGAGCTTAGGAGGTTATGGAAATCCTGACGACCTTATGAGTAAAGCAGTTGATAATGCAGTTAATGCTGGTATTGTAGCTGTTATTGCAGCAGGAAATGATGGGCCTGGCGAACAAACAATAGGAAGTCCAGGAACAGCAAGAAAAGCTATAACTGTTGGTGCTACTAATAAAAAAGATCAAATCGCTGGTTTCTCGTCGAGAGGACCTGTTATATGGGGAGATGAACAAGGAAATGAAAAAGCAATTATTAAACCAGATGTTACTGCTCCCGGAGTAGATATTTGCGCTGCACAATATGATTCTGCTTGGGACGATAGAAAATGTTTTGACGATAAACATATTGCAATTTCAGGAACTTCTATGGCAACACCACATGTTGCAGGAGCTGTTGCTTTGTTAAAACAAAAAAATCCTGATTGGACGCCAGATGAAATTAAAGCTGCTTTGAAAAATACTGCTGTTAATATTGGCGAAGAGATGACAGTACAAGGGTATGGGAGGATCGACGTTGCGGAAGCTATTAACTTAAATTCCCCTCCAGAAATGCCCTGGGATTTTTATATTTATACAGACCGTCTTATCAATAATATTTATGATCTGGTTGTAATTAAGGGTGTTTTCCCACAAGATTATGATTATTTAGTGGTTGAATATAAAAAAGAAGGAGATATAACTTGGAAAAGTGATGGAATAACAATTACTGGAATAAATGGTCTTATTGCTGAATTTAATCTTGAAGAAATAATAGTTGAAACCGGCTATTATAAATTTAAAGCAACAATTAGTAAAAATGGAATTGAAAAAACAAGCATAACAAAAGTTTATTTTGATAAAGATTTGAAGAAGGGTTTTCCGATTGAGAGTGAGAGTTCAATTCATACTTCCCCTATATTGTCGGATATAAATAACGATGGTATTGATGAAATTATTTTTGTTACTACTTCTGGTAAGATTAATGTTTATAGTTATAAAAACAATCAACCTTCTTTGTTATGGAGTCAAACTACAAAATTACAATATACTCCTTTGATTGTTGATTTTGATGGTGATGGTTTTAAAGATATTATTTCCGGGGATTTTGCGTGGGATTATAAAGGAAATTTATTGCCTGGTTGGCCTATAGATTGGGGAGAAGTTGATATGCCCATTTATTTTCTTAAGGGAATGTATGTAAATGATATAAACAATGATTTAAAAAAAGATATAATTTTTGTAGGTAGAGTGTTTCAGAGAGATACTAGTAAAATGTATATTTTTGATAATGATCTTTCACTTTTATTTGAATCTCCTACTATAAATGGTCAGATTACAGGAAGTGTTATTGCTGTCGATTTAAATAGTGATGGTAATAAAGAAATTTTCTTTTCTGTTCAACGATCTCTTTCTCTGGGAGCTTATGCTTCTATTTACGGCTATGACAACAAAGGAAATTTATTGCCTGGTTGGCCTATAGATCTAAGATTTGAACTTTCCAGTTATAATACAGGAAGGAACGCTATTGCTGATATTGATGGGGATGGTAACAGAGAACTTATTCTTGTTAAGGATATTGGAAAAGGGGGGGATACTGAAAATCTCCTTATCTTTGGTTTTGAAGGAATTGAAAAAGCTTTTTATACTCGTGATGTTTTTGGTAGTGATATTTCTCTTGCATTAGGAAATTTGAACGATGATTTTCTTTTAGATTATGTTGTAGGGACTAATAATCCTAGAATTGTATATTCTAATGGAAAGATTGTTTCATTTCCTATGCTTTGCAATACTTTCGTTTTCAGCTGGGGCGGTGGAGGATATTTTAGGGAATTTCCAAATGGGGTCGTTCTTGCTGATGTTGATAATGATAAGAAACAAGAAATACTACTAATTAATATGTGTGGAGATGTTCATATTATTGAATTAGATGGTCATGAAATTCAAGGATTTCCTAAGTCATTGGATGCATACTCTTTTAGTACGCCTTCAGTGGGGAATATTGATGGAGACAGTAATTTAGAAGTAGTAGTTTCAACAGTAGATTCAAAAAGGTCTTTATATGCATGGGATTTGCCTATGTCTAGTACGTTATCAACTATGGACTGGCCAATGTTCCAACACGACCCTCAGCACACTGGCTGTTACGATTGTGAGCAGATTATTTCTAATATCGGGCAAAAATGGAAACTTTACACTAAAGGGTATAGTTTTGGTTCTGCATGGGATACTATTCCAACACCTGATAACACAGCAAATTTATATTTTTCAAACCCGGCGGTTATAGACGACAGTGTTAATTTAATTAGAACCGACAGTCCAGCTACTATTCCTGCTGTTTATAAACTTGAAACTTTTTTTAAGCCAAATACAAATAGTTTTACAATTGATATAACACATGATGATGGTTTTTCACTCTGGGTTAAAGATGTTGAGAGTAATACAAGAACTCTTGTTTGCCAGGAAAAAGGCATTTCAGGTATTCCTCAAGACAGCAGAAAGAAAACCTGTGTATTTAATCTTCAAGCAGGGAAATGGTATTTAGTTGAAGCTTATTTATATAATGCACAAACCAAAGTTAGATTTACAACTTCCATGCCTCTTAGTGATTTTGGAGAGATAAACCATCAATACACTCCTCCGACTCTAACAAGACCACAATCAAAAATTGTGAATAATGGAGATAGAGATGTTACAGGAGTTTTAAAAATAAGATTTGAAAAAAATATCGGTGGAGATAATTGGGAGATTTATGGGGCGCATGTTATTATTCAAGATAATAATGCAGTTGTTCCTGCAAATGGATTACTTAAATTAGATAATTATTTTAATAATATGGGAAGTAATATTGATGTGCCAGGCAAATATCGAGTTTATGCTTCTTTTGAACCACAAGGAGGGCAGATAATAAATGTAGATTGGGAGTTTAATGTTTTATAATCACCCCTATATACATTAAAATACCCTAAGATACATAAATATATCTATAATTAATTTTATTCATTCTCCAACCTCTTCCTTCTTCTCTCTTCTCTTCTCTCCTCTTTGGACAATTGGGATTACAGGAAATTTTTTGCAGACCTATTTAAATTTCTTGTTCTGAAAAAAATCTATTTTGGATGATTTTTTTCATTAAAACAAAATTCCCAAGGCCTTTTGCCTTTTTGAATCCTGATTAATATTGGAAAACTACAAGCTTCACAAAGTTTATTTGTTTTCTTTATTAAACCATTTGGAGGAAGGTTATAAGTTGTTTTGCAGTCAGGATAAGCATTACATGCAACAAAACTTCTTCTTGTTTTTCTAGAGTATATTATTGCCAGAGTTCCTTTTCCACATTTAGGGCAGAGAATTAATTTGTTATTTTCTTTTTCTTTAGCAATTAAATCTGAATTTGCCTGAATTAACTCTCTGCCTATTTCTAATTTTTCTTTTTCAATATTTTTTGATATTTCAATTATTTTTTCTTTTGCCTCATCTATTATTCTTTTTTCTTTTTCATTGAAATTTTTCTTGGATGCTAGTATTGAATCCATTTCTTTTTCAAAATGTCTTGTTAATTCTTCATCTATAATGATTGGAGAGTGTTTTTTCAGTGTTTCTATAAGTGAAATTCCCAAGGGAGTTGCTTCAACGCTTTTTTCTCTTATATACCCTCTATCATAAAGAGTTTCTAGAATATTTGCTCTTGTTGCCTTAGTTCCGAGATTTCTTTTTTCAAGCTCTGCGATTATTGATGCCTGTGAATAACGTTTTGGAGGCTGTGTTTGTTTTTGCTCTTCCTCAACCTCAATTATTTTAGCTTTTCCATTCATATCAGGAATTTCTATTTCTTTTTGTTTTATAGGGTAGATTTCAAGCCACGCCTTTTTTCTTATTGATGTCCCTCTAGTTGAAAAAACTAAATTATTCATTTTTGCTTCTATTTTTTTAGTATTTAATATAGCATCTTCACAGAATAAACATAAAAATCTCTTAACAATTAAATCATATAATTTTTTTTCTTCGTCTGATAACATATCCCCACCTTCGCCATCACTTGTGGGGTATATAGATGGATGTGCTGGATCTGATTTTTTTCCTTCAATTGGCTTTGATTTTTTTATTAAGTGTTCAAAATTATACTCTTTTGCAAGTTTATTTAAGATTTGCTTATAATCTATTGAATCAGGAAGTTTTTGAGAAGAAGTTCTTGGATATGAGATTAATCCAGCAAGATAAAGGGATTGTGCAATTTGCAAAGTTCTTGCAGGAGTTGTTCCATATAATCTATAAGCCTCTGTTTGAAGAGTTGTTAAATTAAAAGGGGTGTTTGGAGGAAGATGCTGTTCTTTTTTTAGAGTTTCAACATTAATAATTTTTCCTTTTAATTCTTTGAATTTTGATAATTCTTTTTTATAAAAAATATCTTTAATATATTGTAAAATTATTTGGTTTTTTCCATTGTCTATTTTTATAAAAATTTGCCAGTAATCTCTAGGTTTGAAGGCTTGGATTTCCTTTTCTTTTTTAACAATTAAATTTAAAGTAGGGCCCTGAACCCTTCCTATAGACATTATTTTGAAGCCACCTGTAGCTTTTATTGAATTCATCAAGGCCCTTGACAAATTTATTCCATAAAACCAATCTAAATAGTGTCTTGTTTCTCCTGCTATTGCCTGCCCCCAGTTTATAGTTGGAGATTTATTTTCATATGCTTCATTTATTTCCTTATCTGTTAAAGTAGAGAATTTCATTCTTGAAGCATCTGGCTGATTGCATATAAATCTAACAACGTTGAGGCCTATTACTTCCCCCTCAATATCATAATCTGATGCTACTGTCAAGCTTCCTGCATTTTTAGCTAAATTTAGAATAGTCTCATAATATTTTTTTGTGAAGTCTTTTTTTCTCACTAAAAAATTTGGCTTCCAAGAAATATCAAATACAGGGAAATCTTGGCCTGAATTATTCTGACTAAGAGTGAATAGATGCCCAACAGCACATCCAACAACAATTCTTTTTCCCTGCCTATTAACTTCATAATATGGAATATTATTAAGATTTCTTTTAACAGAATTTCCCAAAGCAGAGGCAATCTTCAAAGCAGCTTGTGGTTTTTCTGTTATTATAAATTCGTAACCGGAGTTTTTTAATGAAATATTAGGGGTTTTATATTCTCCAGTTTTAGAGAATTTATCCGGAAATTTAAAAGATTCGCTTTTAATTCTTGCTGGATATTTTTTCCTTATTTTTTGCCTGACTATTTTTTCTAAAGATCTTTTTTTTGGTTTTGTGTAAGATTTTTCTATTTTCGTAGTCGTGAATAAATTTTTGTCAATTTTTATGCTATTTATCATTGACTCTACTTTTTCTATTTCTCTATTTTCGACTTTTTTCTCTGTAATATAATTAGGATTATCATATTTAGCAATTGAAAATTCTTCAACTGCTTTTTCTTCTTTTGTTCTTTTTCTTATTTTTCGCATAGTTATGAGTAAGAAAGATAGTTTTTATAAGTTTTTACAATGTTTAAAAATTATTTTAATTAATATACTTCATTTAACCCTTCAACAGCCCTATCAAAATCTTCACAAGATTGATGGAGAGCAAAACCTAAAAAATCCATTGTTAATTGTAACTCTTTTGGTGATTCCCTTTTTTCATTAACTAATAAATCTAGTGTTCTTCTAAAAACTTCAAGAATAGTTTGTTCAGTTTGCCCAACTGGTTTTTCTATAACTAAATATTGTTCTGTTCGAGTTAAAATTTTTGAATGTAATCTATCATCCTTTCCTTCAGCTGTTACTTCTAACACGCACGTCTCTATTGATCTTTTAGTTCTTTCTAATATCTCTTCGTAAAATATTTGTGTTCCTTGAATTTTTTCTAAGAGGATTCTAAGATCTGTTATTTCGGTTGGTGTTAAACTTTTGCCAGCATAAATTTTTGCTACTGGAATTAATGCTCGATTATAACATCCTGATTCTCTACTTAAAGTTGGAATTTCTCTTTCTAATAGTATTTTAACTCCATCTCCCAAAATACCCATAAAAAAGCGAGATGACTTAGGTTTAAAAGATTAATTATCTTTCATTATACAAAACAAGTTTTATATCTCGAAAATTGCAGGATTTCTAGAGACATTAATTATTTTAGTTTTTCCTATTTTTTCATATAACCCACCTGCTTCGTGGATATGCGCCGAGATTAAAAAATCTGGCTTGAATTCTTTTATTGCTTTTCTTATTGCTTCACTTCCTTCAAAACCTGATAATTCTGCTTTGCTTCCTTTGTGGTGCATATGTGTTACCATTATTTTTTTATTTACGTTTTTTAGATTTTCATTTCCTTTTTTTAGGATTTGAAAAATTTGTTTATCAGTAATTACATTTAATCCTATATCTGCCCCTCCAGCCCCGAAAATTCCTAAATCATCTTTTATAAAAGAATATCCATGAATGTTTTTAGTTTCAGGGTACATTTCAGCAAGAAACTCTGCTGTTGCAAAGGATTCATGATTTCCAGGAATTAAGAGGACTTGTTTTTTTTCTTTTATGAAGGGGCCTATTAAGTTTTTTGTGGACCTGTCTGCTAATGTAAAGTCTCCTGCTAAAATTACTAAATCTATATTTTCATCTTTTGCCCTTTTGGCAAGTTTTTTTACTAAACCTGTGTCTCCATGTATATCTCCAATTGCTAGAATTTTTGTTTTTTTATTTTGTTTTTTATTTATTTTTTTCATTTTTTATTTAAAATGTTGTTTTTTTAAATTTAAAATCCGACCATGATATCCAATGAATTTAGTAGTTCTACCATTCTCTTTTTCTTTTTCATTACCTTCTATAGTCTCGCCATAATCTGCAATTAAACCATAAACCCTAACAAATATCCCTTCAACAAATTTCTTTTCTAAACCTTTCAACAGACCCTCTATTTCTGATTCAAATACCATTAACCTATCTACTGTTTTAGTTGCATTCATTTTAACAATAGTAGGAATAAGGGAATTAATAAACCTTATTAACAAGGACATCTTTATTAGATTATGGACATAGAGGAAATAATTATCAGTGCACCTGAAGAGATGGGGGTAATGCTAAAAGAGAGTTACGATTATAATTCAAAGTTTATAGAGACAAGAGAACAACAAAAATATCTCGAAAGGATTATCCAAGCAATGAGGCTTGTTGATAGAAGATTTTTTGTCAATGAATTTCCATATTTAAACATTGCCTTAGGAATAGGCCATGGACAAACAATAAGCCAGCCATTAACAGTTGCAAGGATGCTGATGTTATTAAACATTAAACCTGGAAATAATATCCTTGAAATTGGAACAGGAAGCGGATGGAATGCTGCATTATTAGCATGGCTCGCTTATTCTGGAAAAGTAGTTAGCATTGAAAAAATTCCTGAATTAACACAACAAGCTCAAGGAAATTTAACGGCTTTTAAAGATTACCTCAAAAAAACCAATCCTGGGGGTATAAAAAAATTTTCTACGCTTAAATTAATAGTTCAAGATTTTCTTGAAATAAGAACAGAAAAAGAGCTGTATGACAGGATTATTTTTACTGCTGGCATATCAAATGAGAAGACAAAAAAAGCAATAGAAAATTCAGCTCAGAGGTTATTGAAAAAAGATGGTAGATTAATTGCACCTTATATTAGCGGACCAATTTCGATTTATTATAAAAAAAATAAAGATGAAATAGTGGTAAATAAAACTGAAGAATTGTATTCTTTTGTCCCTATTCAATAGAATTATCCATAAAAATACTACTCCTATCTGGTGAATATCCATCTTACAAAACATTTAAAAGGAAGGTACTTTCTCAATATATACATAAAGACATATCTATCAAAATGAAAGACAATTTCGATATCTTTTTTAGAAGAAAGCCGGCTTTAATGCTGGTATCTTTGAAAAAGAATACAAGAATGAGATATGGTAGTATTTTGGCGAAAGAAGTGGATTGCACATACAGCCATGCAGTAAAAATTCTTCAAACACTTGAAGAATTGCAATTGGTCGTTTTCGAAAAAAAGGGGCGAATAAAATTGATAAAATTGACCAAGAAAGGACAAGATGTTGCAGATGCGATCGAGGAAATTCAAAAGCTAATTAAATAATTTCTAATACTGCCCCAAGAATGTTTATTTTTATTTATTTGTTAATTTGGTTTTTTATTTTTCTTTATTTTTGAAATTATTATAAAATGGTCTCGATGGCTCAGAAAATCTAGAAAAGATTTGAATTATTCAAATCCCAAA
The DNA here is from genome assembly GCA_038044925.1 of Nanobdellota archaeon. GTDB lineage: Archaea > Nanobdellota > Nanobdellia > Pacearchaeales > GW2011-AR1 > JBBSZC01. The sequence goes on from JBBSZC010000013.1 coordinate 27,734, forward strand.
ATGGTCCCGAGGGGATTTGAACCCCCGACACCCAGATTTCTCTCTTACTATTTTAAAGGAAGGCGACTTATTAGGAAACCTTGGTTTCATACGATAAGAGTCTGGTGCTCTAACCAAACTGAGCTACGGAACCTTATAAAATAATATAGAATATGTTTAAAAAAGTGTTGATTTATTTGATAACTCTATCTCTAATGCTTATATCCAAAAATCTTATCATATTCTCTATGGTTAAAAATATCAAGAACAAAATTAACAATTTCTAGTTGATTTCCCGTAATAGTATAAATTAATCTCCATCTGTCTGCAAGCTCAATTCTCCATAAATTATCTATCTCATATTTTATAATATATTTTCCAGGAATTAATCTCTTTTGAATTTGATTGCCTGCGAAGGGGTTTTGTTTTAATAACTCTACCGCCTTATTTATGCTTCTTAATAAAGTTTGATGAAAAGAACTTTCTATATTCTTTAATTTTTCTTCTCCTACTATTTTGTTTAACTCTTGATACACTTTATCTGCTTCTATAGAAAGTTTTACTCTTACTTCCTTGTCTTTAAACTTCTCTGGCTTTTTCAATTGCTTTTCTTAATTTTGGGCTTGGGTTGTAAATCCATAAAATACCTTTATGACTATCTATAATCATCCCCTTTTCTTCTAAGTAACTTAAGATTAAATTTAGAGTCTGATGCATAATTTTTACGGGCATCCTTCTCTTTAGTTCTTCTCTATCTATCATGCTATTAGATTCTCTTAAAATTTTTTCTATCATCAACATAGTTTTTAGATTAGGATAGTGTATAATCTTTTTATTTTTGTATATGTTCATATAATGTTATATATAAACTTATATATAAATGTTGCTGTCTGATCTATTGAAATTCGGCTATAAAATATCTATATGGATTAAAATCGTCATCTATATTCCCTCCAAGTGTGCTCGCACTTGGTGCATTTAAAGAACTTGGTTTCTGCTTCATCGCCTGAACGAGTCTGAACTGTCCAAAAATAAGCTTGATTGTGGCCGCATTTCTTGCAAGCTGCAGAAATAATTGGAAAGACATTTGCGTCTTTGTCTTTAAGAATTGGAATTTCTTTGTTTTTGTCTTTAGCAGTCATAGTCTCTGTAGTTTTTATTTTTATTTTTCCTTTATGAGAATAACTGCATCTAAGACATCCTAAATTCTTTTTCTTTTCTATTAGTATTGCTCCACATCTTGGACAAAATTCCATTTTACCTTTAAGATAGGCTATTTAAAAAGTTTTCTTTTAACTCCAAAGTTAGTTTTCAGTTTTGATTGCATAATCCTTCAAAATTTGTATTTGGATCATTATCAAATTTTTTTGCTAATTCAAACCAAATTAGTTTGGCCCATCCAACATAAGGGGCTATTTTAAAAACTGTTTTACCTATTACTTTATTTCCATCTATTTGTGATTCATCCACCTTAAATATTGGGGGTTTTAATTGTTCATAGTTATTGTCCCCAATTATAGAAAAAACATATTTTCCATTTTCTTGTTTTATATTTATTATTCTATGTATTATAGGTGTTGGGTCTCCTGATTCAAAGGTTATTACATCCCCTATTTTAAGTTTTTCTGGTTTGGCTTTTAGAAAAAATAAAACGTCTCCTTTATTGAATCCATTGCTGAATGGAAATTCTTTGAAATCTAAATCGTTAATAGTATATTTTTCATATTTTGCCTCATGAACTTTCCACCAATCATCAAAAGTATAAAATAAATTATGCTGATGATACATACTACAGGATTCTACTATAGCCATTGCCCTTGTCGTTCCTGTAAGAAAATTTAAACCCGGGAAAAAAATTAATTTTATAAATATAAAAAGGAAAATAATCGCAAATAACCAGCCCTTAAGGCTGTCATCTTCCCAAAGCAAATGCCAGAATTTCTTAAATGCCTCTTTAAATTTCATGAATAATTAAAGATTAGATAGGTTTTTAAGGGTTTTCTTGGGAGTTTTTATTCAAGATTTATTTAGTCTATAATAGAAATATTCAAAAATTAAAATTTTTGACTCTTCCAAATAAAATCGGAAGATTTAAATAGTATATGTATCTTGTGTATACGGATACGTATATACGTCTTGTATATCATATCACCCCCTTTCCCGTCTCATTCGAGACGGGTATATTCGCTAGTAAAAAGAACCAAAGTTTCTTTTTACGAAATCTCCTTTGAGATAGCCTCAAGGGTGATAAAAAACTAAAATAAGAAAAAGTAACTGGAAAAATAAACTAATATAAAAAAATAAAAAATGACAGATAACAAAATTAAAAATTTTGAATCTCCCATTTGCAAGGAGATATTAAGCAAATGGTAGATGTTTTTGACAATACAATCTTATGCAATAAATGCAACGCAAAGATGCAGAAGGCAAAAATAGTGAAAAATGGATTTTTGCTAAGAGCAATGGTTTGCCCTAAATGCGGAGAAAAATTAATTCATCCCCTGGATGCTGAAAAATACAATAACTTTATAAATTTAAAACACAAAGAGTTCAGAGTTAAAATGAGACTTGTTGGAAATAGCTATGCTGTTTCAATTCCAAAAGAAATAGTCTCTTTTATGAGCCAGCAGGAAAAAATAATGAATGAAATGGTAAATTTATGTTTTGAAGAGATGGGAAAATTATCTTTAAACTTTAATGATACTCAACAAATAAAATTAAATAAACCAGAAATAAAAATCAAGGAAGAAAAAAATCATGAAAAGTGATAATCAATCTATGCAATTGAAAGTTGTAGAAGCGTTACAAGATGATGCATATAAGGGAATTGCAAGAATTGATTCTGAAGTTATGAGGGCTTTAGACGTTAAGAGAGGAGATGTTATTCTAATAAAAGGAAATCGAGAGACTGTTGCAATTGTCGATAGAGCTTATCCTGCAGATGTTGGCGAAGGAATAATAAGAATTGATGGAATCTTGAGGAGAAATGCTAGAGTAAGCATGGGAGATATGGTTTCTATATCAAAAGCGAGTATAAAAGAGGCAAAAAAGATAATAATTGCTCCTGCACAAAAAGGAATAATGGTTCAGGCAGAACCAGAAGCCTTGAGAAGAGGACTTTTAGGAAGAGCGCTAATTAAAGGAGATATTATTGTTTTAGGAGGAGTTCAGAGAAGAAGAGATTTATTGTCCGATGATTTTGGAGATATTAATGATTTATTTGGAGATATGCTTGGAAATATAGGATTTGGAAATTTAGGAGGAGGAATAACTCAAATAAAATTCGTTGTTGTAAATTCTAATCCTTCTCAGCCTGTAATTGTAAGCGAGAACACAGAAGTTTCTCTAAGCCCTAAAGCAGTTGAGATTACAGATGAAAAAATTCCTGAAATAACTTACGAAGATATTGGAGGATTGACTGACGAGATTAAAAAAATAAGAGAGATGGTGGAAATTCCTCTTAAACATCCTGAAATTTTTGAAAAATTAGGAATAGAGCCTCCTAAAGGAGTTTTATTGCATGGGCCTCCTGGAACAGGTAAAACACTGTTAGCCAAGGCAGTTGCTAATGAATCTGATGCTAATTTTATTTTACTTAATGGCCCAGAGATAATGAGTAAATTTTACGGGGAATCAGAGAAGAAAATAAGAGATATTTTTGAAGAAGCTGAAAGAAATGCCCCCTCTATAGTTTTTATAGACGAAATAGATGCTATAGCTCCTAAAAGAGAAGAAGTTTCAGGAGAAGTAGAGAGAAGAGTTGTTTCGCAGCTTTTGACTATGATGGATGGGTTGAATTCAAGAGGAAAAGTTATTGTTATTGGAGCTACAAATAGAGTTAATGCTATTGATCCTGCATTGAGAAGACCAGGAAGATTTGATAGAGAATTGGAAATTAATGTTCCTGATAAAAAAGGAAGATTATCTATTTTAAAAATCCATACAAGAGGAATGCCTTTAAACAAGACAGTGAAACTTGATGAGCTCGCTTCTATAACTCATGGTTTTGTTGGAGCTGATTTAGAAGCCTTAAGCAAAGAAGCTGCTATGATTGTTTTAAGAACTTTTCTTCCTAAAATGAAATTAGATGAAGAAGAGAAAATACCACAGGAAATTTTAGAAAAGTTAATTGTTTCACATGATAATTTTATAGATGCTCTAAAAACAGTAAGGCCTTCTGCAATGAGAGAAGTCCTTGTTGAAACTCCTAATGTTTCTTGGAACGAGGTTGGAGGAGTGGATAGTGTAAAACAAGAATTAAGAGAAGCAGTCGAGTGGCCTATGAAATATTTGGATAGTTTTACTAGAATAGGGATAAGGCCTTCAAGAGGAATTTTACTTTATGGGCCTCCTGGAACAGGTAAAACACTGTTAGCTAAAGCAGTTGCTAAAGAATCAGAAGCTAATTTTATACAAGTAAAAGGGCCTTCTCTATTAAGTATGTGGGTTGGTAAATCAGAAGAAGGTGTGAGGAAAATTTTTGAGAGAGCAAGGCAAGTTGCACCCTGTATTGTATTTTTTGACGAATTTGATGCTATTGCAGGAAGAAGAGGAATTGAACAAGGAACAAAAGTTACTGAAAGAGTTTTGAATCA
>JBBSZC010000014.1:0-9313 GCA_038044925.1 Nanobdellota archaeon
TTTTTACAGCTGTCTGCTGCCTAAAGGCAGCAGTTTAATTTTGTTTTCTGTATTATATATTAGCTATTCTCATCATAATAACCACAAGCAAAGAAACTGAGCGAGCCTATTTTTATTTTTCTCTTTATTCTTGGATTCTTCTCCATCCGCCTTTTTTGTAGGGATGTTTCTTCTTTTCCCTGAATTTATCCTTTCTCTTGTTCCTTTTTTCTGCATCTCCTCTAGCCATGATTAATAAAATAGTTTAGAATTTAAAAAGTTATTTGAAAAACTAGTAATTAAGAATAATTTATGTGAAGTTGGATAAAATATCTTCTGCACCAGCGTTATCAATAGTATCGTCTGCATTCTTAAAGTTTAGGCATCTTACTTTATTTACTCTTACATCATCATTTTTACCTATGCAAAAAGTTTTAGCAGATTTAACTAAAGATACAGGATTACAAGCTATTGCTTGTGTCTCGCTCACAAAACTAATTAATCCTCTTTCCTTAAAGTTTGCACAATTAGCGTATTCTTTAGCTTTATTTATTGTTATTTGTTTAAATTCTGTACAATAAGAGGTAATTAATCCGCTATCTTGTGAAAGCTTGCAAGATTGCGCTATTTTTTCGTAATCTCCTGGAAGTGTGTCTCCTCCAAAAATTCCTGCAAAATAATTCCATCCTTGTGTAAATCCTATAACAATTACGACTAAAACTATAACTCCTAATACAAGCAATAGCAAAGTAGATATTGACATCTCCTGCCCTCTTTTATTTTTTCTCTCCGAAGTCTCTTTTTCAAAGAGAGCTCTTTTCCTCATCTCTTTAATCATAATATATTTAGCTAATTTATGTTTTTAAATCTTTCTCACTATAAATTATTTTATCAAAAACTCTTTGTGTTTTACCACACACTAAAGTGCATGGTTTGTTCGAAGTTTAGAGTCTGAGAAAATCTTTCTAAAAAATAGATTTTCGAGGCCTCAAAATCAGAAGATTTTGAAGTTTTGAGACAGAAAACAAAGACAATTGCAAGGCAATTGTCTACTGCCTAAAGGCAGTAGTTTATTTTGTTTTCTGTAAAATAAAAGAAAATTCAATATTAGAAAAATCTTCTCCACTATAGACCTTTTTCTTGCTCTTAAAACTAACTAAATTGTTAGAGCTGTCAACTTCAACATCAAAATTATCTAAAGAAGAAAAACATTCTTTTGTAATTTCATTCCTAGCAATGCATGTTTCTTTTGTATTATAAATTTCGCTGAAGCTATTAAGCCCTAATTTAGCAAAAGAGGTGTTATATATTATATCTGTTTTATAGACTGCGGATAGCCCATTCTTTTCCAAATGATTCACAAAATCCATATCTTTAATACGAATCCCAATATTATTTCCGTCAAAAGAATATTCATACTCTTTATTTTTTATAATGCTCTTAAGTCTCTCTCCATTATAATTGCTAAAAGAGATTTCATCAAAGTTCTTCTCTAAATTAGATAGGTAAAACTGCATAAATTTTTCATTTAGATTAACATCAAGCATTTCAAACTCAAAATTTCCGCTTCCACTTGGATTTTCAACAGGATTGTCTATATACAATCCTTGTTTAAGAAATTCTGAATAGCTCTCAAAAAAAGAATCTCTAGAAACTTTAGAAAGATAGAAATCTACCTTTTCCTTTTCATTATAAGGAATATTAACCACTTCTGCTCCAGATATCTCTAAAATTATTTTTTGATCATTCTTGTAAAACATATACAAAGTGTACGAACAAATAGAAATTGTTAATAAAACAAGCAGAGCTATTGAAATTGGGGAGTTTGCCTTCTTATTCCAATTTATTTTTCTCTCTGAAGTCTCTTTTTCGGAAATCAAAACCTTTTGATGGGAATTTAAAAACCTCTGGTTTTCATTTTTAAAGAGAGTTCTTTTTAACATATCTTTTTCGTTCTAAAATTTAATTTTATAGATTTTCCCCTGTAAGGGACTTCTAATTCAAAAAATGAATTAAAATTATAGCCTTCAATTTGAGAAACAGGTTCTTTTCCAAATCCCCCTCCGTTTATATTATAAAAATTAGAAAGAGGTGTTTTTAATAGATAAACATAGCATTTATCATCTAAATAATTTTTAATAATTCCGAATTTCTTTTGCTCCTCTCTAATAAAATCTGCATCTAAATTATTTCTTTTACGGAATTCAATAAATTCAGACTTTTTTATTTGCATTTCATCTAGATTAGACAAGTTAAAATTATTCACAAAGGTCTGATCATTTAAGTAAGAATCTAATGTCATAAGGAAAAAATTTAAAAATTCAAATTTTTCTCCTTCGTACTCTATCTGCCCATTAATCTTCTGAAAAAGAATATTTCTAGCCAAAAAACTCTCAAAATTATTCTCTAAAATCGCATCCTGGTTTAAATTTATTGAATTTTTTTTAGAGGTAAAAAAATAACTAAAAGATAAAAAAAGAACTAAGATAAAAACAATTATAAGAACAGCTGGAATCCAAGTTATTCCTGAAGCAATTTGTGCTTTTTTATTTAATTTACCCATTTGAAAGCCCCTCTCCTTCTTGATTTGAAAGAGCATATATATTTACTTTAGCTTCTTTAATTCCATCTGCAGTACTATAAAGAAGGGTTTGTTCTTGAAAAAAGCATTTGGGGTATTTTTCTGCTTTAGTTTCTTTAGAAATAGCACAATCTCCTTTTAATCCTGCATCTCCGCCAGATATATCTTTTTGTAAATCACTTGAAACGATTTCAAAATAGATATTAGGCTCTTTTCCAATAAAAGCATCTTTATTCAAACTGCAAAAAGAAAAAACATCAAAATCCTCTTTGATAAACTCTTCTCTTAAAACTCCTTTTTCTTGAATACAATCCGAGAGTTTATGATAAAGTACTTTAGCCTGAATTTCCTTGACATTTATATCTGCAGAAGAATGAAAAATAACTGCTATAGCAATTGCACCTGCAACCCCTACAATAACCACAAACCAGAAAAAAGACAAAATTTTTTCACCTGCACTTTTATCCTGAATAATTTTCTTAAACATTTTTATCAGCGGTTATAATTAAATAACTTCCCCTTAATTCCATACTAATTTTATTATTTGAAAAAAACTTAAACTTATATCCATAATTATTTCTTAAACTAACTTTAACATAATTTCCTTCTTTATCTATAGAAAAAATACTATCCAAACTTTTTTTATTTTTATTTGCTATATCTATAGAGTCATTAACATCCATAACTATGCTTGTTCCTGGCTTAATGCTGTCTAAAAGCAGAGCTATCTCTTTTGCGTAAGCTTCTTCATATATTCCTGCTCCACTAGTGCTGCTATAAACAAAATAAAAGAGCATAGAAAAAAATAATAAAGTTGCAATAATAAAAATTGTTTCTGCATAAAGAGGATTGTCTCCTCTTTTATTTTTTATAAGATTTAACCCCTCTTTTTTCATTAATATAAAAAAGATAAGAATGTTATAAATTTAACTCTTATTTGTGTTTAATTGTATATCTCAAAACCATGTGTTTTACCGCATACTTTAGTGTGTGGTTTGTTTTGGTTTTGAGATTCCCAAAAAATCTACTACAAATAAACCGTTATCTAAAGATAGTGGATTTTTTTAGGATTAAGGAATATTTTCCAAAGAATCACATTCTAATTCCTTTAATGATTTTTCATTATAGTCTATAAAAGAATATCCGCTTCCAACTCCATTATTGCCCCAACTAGTTAGTTTATCTCCTATTTTATCTCCTATTTTATCCCCCAAAAAAGCTCCTCCAGCAAAACCTATAGCCAATCCTATAGCTCCTCCTGCTATTGTTCCCCCTACTGGAACAAAAGTCCCAATTCCAGCACCAATAGCAAGACCTGTTTTGGCTCCTACAACTGCTCCTCCTGCTCCTCCAGCACCCAAACCAATCCAACTCGTTAAAGTACTTGCTTTAACCTCCATAAACACTATAGCTTTTTGGTTTAAATTATAGGCATCATCAGCAGGATTATATCCTATCCTTCCAACTCCCCTGCTTAAATAATCCCAATAACTAATCTCTTTATTAGGGGTTTTATGAGTAAACAAATAATTTCCCAAGCCAATTATTTCAGTTTTTTTACTTGTGATGCTTTTATCAAAAGAAATCCTTGAACATATAGAACATTTTTTATTTACAGAATCCCAAGTCGCATCTTTAGAAAAAATTTGCACTTCTGCCTCTCCCATCATTGTCCAGCAATCTGCCATTTCTCTTGCCAAAAATTTATTTATATCTTCATTTATTTTATCTAAATTAGGACTAACTCTGGCAGTATCAAAACTAATTCCTAATTCTTTCTCGCAGTCTCCTCTTCCAATAATTTTGCTGGTTATGCACACTTTTCTAGTTTTGCATTTTAAAGGAAAAAGCTCTTTTGTTTTTCCATCAAGAACTTCAGGAAAAGTTGCTCTTGCAATAACACTTTCATGGCAAACTTCTCTATCCACTTGCTGATTAAAAGCAATTTGAGAAATTACATAAAGCAATATAATAAAACCAGTTACAGATAATATAACTGTAATTAATTGAGTCGAAGTCATTTGTGCTTTATTATTAAAAAATTTTCCAATATTATGTTTAAGAATGTTCATTTTAACTTGCTCCTTTTGAAATAAATTTAAAAATAAAATAAACCCCTCCAACTAAAATAAAAAAAATTATCACCCATAATAATACTCTCAAAAATTCATTTATATTTGATTCTGCTTTTTTTCTGCTCATTTTTTAAAAAAAGTATATCCTATGTTTATTTTTTGAATTTTATAGTTTTGGTTATCTGTTTCTATTACTCCGAATTTTGATGGTGCATGACTTATTCTATCCAATCCGGTTTTTTCTTGTATTATAGGAACATATCCTTTTCCACTCGCTATTACATCGCTATAATCTCCATCCCATATATAAAAATTTCCATCAATATCTTTCTCATTCAAAAAAAATTTTATTGCAGACTGTATATCAGTCAAAGAAGAGGGGTTTCCATTTATGTAATAAAATAATGCATCTTTAATAGAAACTGGTTTACTGTTCAAAGTTATTACATAGCTTAAAATTTCCTGCAGATATTTATCGCTTTCTGTTCCAAAATCAATTTGTTGAGAATCTCCAATTTCCACAAAACCATTATTTTCTCTAAGTTTAACTGTTAATGGAAGCTCGTCTAATCTTATTACCCCATAAGCCAAATTATTAACTTCTATATCTTTTAACAATTTCTTGCATACTGCATCATTAGAACAAAGTGTTTTTTTGTCGCTATTCAAACTTATTAAATTTTTTTCTATTTTGTTTTGTTTGCATATGCATAGGCAATTACTGTTCTCGCAAGTATAAGGAAGCGGTTCATTGCCATACTCGTTCCCATAAAAAGAAGCAATCATCCAATCTTTTGGACTTTCTATTATGATACCAGTAGTTTCTCCATCTCCCAAAATATTTGCTTTGTCTATTATTGAATCTAAGGTTGCTCTTGCCTGTTCTATTTCAGTTTTAACCCTTATAATATTATAAAGACTATAAAAAAGATAAAGCAGCATAACTAAAACAATTATTGCTAGAAATATCTTCAAAGATTCATCCAGCAGGATTCCTTTTTTGTTTATCTTATTCATTCTAAATTTATGTTTTAATCAACTTACAGATTAAATTTCTATCCTTATCATAAAAAGCCCCATTTAATTTCTGCAATTTTTCTGCACTTGGAATTTTTGGATGTTTATTTCTAAAAGCAGTATCACTAATCCATTCACCTTTGATTATTATTTTTCCATCAACAACTTCTCCGACTTTTTCACCCCACCACTCATTGAGCCATATAACTGCAGATTTATCATTCCCCATCCATAATAGATTAGTATCCACATTGCTTATATAGATATTTTTATCTTTTATTAGTCCAATACTGCAATCAATATTCTCGGTTCCAGAAACACTTTTATCTTGTATATCGCCAGCATCAATCTCCTGGTCTTCAGGAGTAGAATATCCAGGAAGATTTCTTATCCATGACAAGATATCTGCCTTAAAAATAAACATTACGAATGTTACAATAACTAAAACTATCAAAATTATTGCAATTAAACGTCCTATAAAAAAACCAGTGCTTGCTCTTTTATCTATTAAAATTTTTGGGTTAAATTTTCTCATCGTCCAAACCTAAACAAATTTTTTATGTATTCAACTGCTGAAATATCTTTATTCTTAAGAATTAAAAAACCAGCCAGCATAATTCCTGCTACAATTAAAGCAATTATCCACCATCCAAGATTTTCCATCTCAAATGCCCCTTTCTTAAAAAACCCCTTTTTTAAATTGCTCATACCGTTTCTCATCTTCCATTTATTATAAACTTAATTATTTTATCCTCCTAAGGCTCCTCCTAAAACAATACTAGATAAAATATATAAAGCTGAAATTGAAACGAAAGCAACTATCAGATAAAGCATTATTCCTCTAAAGACATTTTTTCCTGTCTGGTATGTTTTTTGCAGTTTGTCTTCTCCTGCATCTATAGTTACTAAAGTTCCTGTTAAAATAAAAATTATCTGTATTATATAAATTCCTATTGAAATCTGCAAGAAATATGCAGGAATCATAGAACTCAGGCTAAAAATATCCAGCATTCCCTCTAAGCCAGTTCCTGTTATTGGAATTTCTCCTGCTATGTCTGGCAATTGGAGTTTATTTAAAATTACAGCAATCATTACAGCAAGTCCTACAACTACTCCTGAAAGCAAAGGAGCAAGAAAAGTCATATTGCTTTTCATATCAGAAGCAACTTCAGCCAAAATATCTTTTAATCTATCAGTAATTTTTTCTATATTCTTCACATATTCTGAAATAGACATTAAACTTGTAGCAGCAATTTTCAAGCCTTTTTTAGAAGATTCAATCATGATTTTCATGCTTGTTGCAATTAACTGAGATGGAAAATAAATTATTGCTCCTTGCCTGACATCAAATATAGCTCTCTCAACAGACATTCCATTTCCCTTTACATTATAATCTACTCTTCTAAAAAAATCTTCTGTTTTCAAGCCTTTTGTAGATTCAGCAACTTTTCCAAAAACAAGCTCAGGAGGAACCCCGTTTCCTAGCCTATTTCCAAGCTGGAATAAAGAACTATTAAACTCTCTTTCAAGCTCGTCTGTATTATTTCTTTCTTTGATTAGGTTTTTGGTTTTCATATTATAAGACAAATAAAAAAATAGGGCTATGCTAAAAGGAATAAATAAACTTAATATTGCAGCACCAACTCCAAAAGGCCCATTAGTGCCAATAAAATTAAAAAAATTGTCGTTTCCCAAAACACTCAAGCCAAATTCAGAAAAACTAAAATCTTTCTGTATTCCTAATAATTCAGGAACAGGGGTATACTGAAATATTAAAGGCAATAATCCTATGATTAAAAAAGGAATTGAAACTAAAAATGCAGTAAAATAAGGAGTTATACTTTTATATTCACTATAATAAGGGTTACTTTCCAATAATCTAGTTTCTCCATGCCCTCCTGGCCTATATAGCATTACTTTATCTGTAAGATAATAAACAAGCAAAGGAACAATCAAATTAAACAAAACAAAAACATGTATATATTTTAAAGCTCCCCTTAACATTGCAGAAGCCAAAGGTAATAATGCTAATCCAAGAGTAGGAAGAACAATTCCTAGCATATAAATATTAGTCAAAGGAGCTTTAACTTCATGGGTAAATTTAAGCATCTTGTCATAAACTCCGTCTAAAACAACTTGCAAAGCCTTTTCAAGAGTGATTATTCTTCTTGCATCATTAGGCTCAAATAAACTGCTCTCTATCAAATGAAAACTCTCTATAAAATCAGAATTATATCCCCTCCAAACTTCCAAATAACTGTCTAAACTCTCTTTTATTGTTGAAAACTTTCCTAATTGCACGTCATAAAAAACTTTTTTAAAATCTAAAGCTAAAGGATAATCCAAATGCTCTGAAGCAAAAGCAATTGCTTTTTCCAAATTAGGAGTGTGTCTCATATAAACAACAACATACAGAATACACGGCACCATTTGTGAGGAAGCTTTTAATCTCCAAGTATTTGCTAATCTTTCAGGATATCCTTTAACAAAATAAAATAAAAAAACAGAGAGTAGCATCATTAATATTAAAAACAATATCGGAAAATTTTCAACTCCATAAATTAAAGAAATAGCAACAGAGATTAAAACCCCTGTCAAAAAAACACCTAAAAAAGTCATAACAGAAAGTGTTAAAGCCTGCCATGGCTCTACTTCTAAATGTGCTACTTCTAAATATTTTTTTATTGAATTCTCATCTTTTTGTGAAACTTTAAGTTTGATTAAACTGCCTAAACTTTTGCACCATCTTTCATAACGAGTTAGATTATGCGCCATTTCTTCCTTAAAACGTACATACTCAGAACTATAACTTATCCCATTATTTCCAATGCTGTCTGTTTGAATCTCGCTTTCAATTCTTGCTCCGTGTTTCCTTAAAATTTCATCTACCTCTTTACTTGTCATTTTTTACCTATTTCCTAAAAATGAGAAGTTAGAAATTTTCCTGATTTCTTTACTTGTCATTTTTTACCTCTTTTTCAATATTAAAAACTAATGAAATAAATTCAAATTTATATATAAGAATAAGAAAAAATTAATTAATAAACTTTTGTAGAAGACTAAATCTTTCTTTTTTTTATGCTCTCATTCAGCCACTTCTGCCATTCTGGAAAAACCCTATTTCCTAAAGGCAGGCCGATTTCATTTCTTATCTCATCTGAAATTCTATGAAACGCGTTATTCGAGAGGACATTAAATCCTGCTTCTAATATTTCTTTTTTTCCTGTTTTTTCAGCTACATCTACAATTTCTTGCTTTATCTTCGCTCTTAAAAGTATATTATCATAAACCGCATCCCAGTTTCCAGCCCAGCCCCTAACATTTGAAGCAATATCCTTAATAGTTTCTGATTCTCCATTAATTAAATCCTCGCTCGGTTCTAATTCATCTTTCTCAACATTGTATTTCAGCAAGTCAACAAACCCTCCTTCTTCTAATGGGTCTTTTGTCCAGTGTTTCCTGACTTCTGACAATTGTATAAGCCTTTTCCAAGAATGCAATCCATCAGGAGTCTTAATAGGATTTGCAACAGCAATAATATCTGTTGCTTTAAAACTAGTCACAGGAACTCCTAAATCATTTACAACTCTGTCAAAAACAGCATATGGACTTGCACCATGTATTGTTCCTGCAACTACATTAGCCAAAGCACCAACCCTCA
>JBBSZC010000015.1:0-22721 GCA_038044925.1 Nanobdellota archaeon
GTGAATGTTCCTGCTAATATCCCTAAAAAAAGAAATGAAATTAATTGCAATAGCATTTAATTAAAAAATTAATAAGTTTTATATATCTTCAAGATTAGTCCTTGTTATGGCTAAAAAAATTTTACAAAATATATTCGCAGGTTTTTGTTTATTTGCTAATAGCGGATGTGCTGGTATTGAAAAGAAAGATTTTATAGACGATTTCCGAGATTATACTGTTGATATCAATAATGTAATAGATGGAGAATTAAAATTAGGAGGGTTTGAAAAATCTAATAATCTTAATTCTAGTGTTAATAATGGAAAATCTTCTGAATTGCGATGGTGGGAATTTGACGATAATAATAAAGATAAAGATTGTGAGAAATATAAGACATATAAAGAAAGAAGATATGGAACAAAGTATTATAATACTCAAGAGAGATTAGAGGGGTATAGGGGCCAAGTTAAAACTAAAGGATTTTAAAATCCTATTAATTAATGCCTTCTGGTAGCCCATAGTTAATTTTATATATTTTGATTGTTTAGATATAATATGAAATATAGATTAAAAGAAGGTGTTAAGAGTTTAAGAAAGAGAATTTTGGTCTTTGCAACAGCTTTAAGTTTAAGCGGGTGCACATATGACAGCTCTTATCTTTTTGAAGGTGCTGCAATTGGAAGTGGTGCAGGAGCTATAATTGGGCATCAGAGTGGAGAGACAGCAGAGGGAGCAATTATCGGTGGGTTGGCAGGAGCATTATTAGGCTCGCAATTTGAACGAGGAAGGCCACAATATCGATATGAAAGAAATTGGGGGAGCAGTTATTATAGGCCAAGTTATTATGGAAGAAACTGGTCTGGACATGATGAATGGCGACAACCGTTTTATCATAGAAGAGAATTTATTCCCAGGCATCATGAATGGCAGAGGCATAGAATTAGATAAATAAGATTTTTTATCGATAAATTAATCAATAGATTAATCTTTTGAGAGTTTTAATAATAATCTACAACTGATGATTATTAAGGAGAATACATTAAAATCTGAAGCGAAGGTAATAGAAAGTTTTAATAATTATATTTGTTCTTTTAGATTATGGCATTGAGTATGGAACAGAGATTTGAATTAATAAAAAGAAATACAGAAGAGATAATTACAGAAGAGGGATTGAAGGATTTGTTGAAAACCGGCGAGAAATTGAGACATTATATTGGATTTGAAATTTCTGGGAAAATCCATATTGGAACTGGATTGATGTGCATGTCTAAAGTTAAAGATTTTATAGATGCTGGTGTCGAGTGTTCTATATTTTTGGCAGATTGGCACACATGGATTAACGATAAACTCGGAGGAGATATGGATGTTATTCAAAAAGTGGCTGTTGGATATTTTAAAGAAGGATTGAAAGCGAGCTTGAAATGTTTAGGGGGAAATCCAGAAAAACTTAAGTTTGTTTTAGGAAGTAATTTATATCATAATAATGATAAATATTGGCAGACTGTAATTGACATATCTAAACATACTACTCTTGGAAGAATATCTAGAAGCATTACTATTCTTGGCAGGAAAGAAGGTGAAGGAATTGATTTTGCTAAAATGATTTACCCGCCAATGCAAGTCGCAGATATTTTTATTCAAAATTTAAATATAGCTCATTCTGGATTGGATCAAAGGAAAGCTCAGGTAATAGCTCGGGATGTAGCCTTGAGTCTTAAAATTAACCCATTATTAAATAAGAAAAAAGAAAAGATTAAACCAATTGCAGTTCATCATCATTTAATTTTAGGATTACAAAAACCTCCTATATGGCCTGTTCCAAAAGAACAATTGCAAGAATTGTGGGGGGCTATGAAAATGTCTAAAAGTATTCCGAATTCTGCTGTGTTTATTACTGATTCTCCTGATGAAATTAAGAAAAAATTAGATAAGGCCTTTTGTCCTGAAAAGGAAATAGAATTTAATCCGGTTTTGGATTGGGCAAGATATTTAATTTTTAGAGATGAAAACTCAATTTTAGAAATAAAAAGACCTGAAAAGTTTGGCGGAAATAAAACTTACAAATCTTATAAAGATCTAGAAAAAGATTTTGCTGAAGGCAAGATTCATCCAATGGATTTGAAAAATGCAGTTGCTGAAAAATTAATAAAAATCTTAGAGCCTGCAAGAAAACATTTTGAACAACCTAAAATGAAAAAAATGAAAGAGGGAATGGAGAGATTATTGATTACAAGATAAATATTAATATCTTTTTTATTTCTTTTTTACTGTTCGTTTTTATGATATAATTCTAAAATTATTATTTTCTGTTGAGGTATAAAATAAGCATAAGATAATCTGAATGGTGGGATATATAACTCCCGAGTTCCTTTTCTTGAAAATCTCATTGGTTTTCCAATTTCAGGATTTTCTTTTATTTTTTGTATCTGTTTTATTATCCTTTCTCTTACAGAATTATCTTTAATTTTTGAAAATATTTTCTTAAACTTTTCGTCAAATGCAACAATTACCATGGCTCACCATCTTTTTAGTTGTTCTATAAAATCTTCAAAATTGACTTCCCTAAATTTTCCCTTTTCATATCTTTTCCATGCATCTTCTGTTCGTTTAGCAAACTCTAAATCTTCTTTAAAAGCTTTGCTAAATTTATCTGCTTTTTTTAAGATAATTTGTTCATTATTTTTTATCATAACTAATTTATCCCCCTCTTTTAGATCATCTCTCATTTCTTGTGGGATTACAATCTGGCCTTTTGAGCTTATTTTTATTATAGCTATATTTTTCATTTTTATAAATTCTCCAATTTTTTATTTGGTAAGATTAATCTTACTGTCTATTTAAATGTTTTGATTTATTATTTTTTTGAGTTTTGATGATTTTATCTTACTTTAAACTTAACAACTTTTATCCTGCCAATTCCATTAATTTTTTGAAGTTAAAGTTTTTTAAAATTTCTTTGATTTCTTTTTCAGCACTTTCTCTGAATGAAAACTCTTTTTGTTTTGTTAAAGATTCCATAAACCCGTGGCTTTTTATACCATTTACATGAATAGTTATAGGGCCCTCCCAATAGTTTATTGTTCCGAAATTCACTTCACAATCTTTAATTATCGGCTTTGTTTTTATTTCAAATTCCCCAATTTTTATTTTCCATTCGAGAACATATTCATTTCCGGATTTTTTGCTTTTCCATGGTTTTCCAATAGGGAAAAATTCTGGAACAACAGTTTTTTGTTTGTTATTGGGATAGCTTATTGTGGCTAATTTCTTGCCTTTATAATCAAAACAAACAATTTCTGTATTATTTGGCATTTGCAAAGAAAACCATAACCAATAATCTTTCATAAATCCTTTAGTTGACCATTGTTTATCATGCCAGGATTTCCCCTTTACAAACTCGCTTCCGATAAATCCCTCTGTTTTCAAATTTGAATAAGTATAATAGTAGGTTGTTTTTTGTCCTAAATCTAAAAATCCAGTTCCCCCCTCTAAAAGTGGTTTTTTCATAGACTTCATATTTAAATCTAGAAATTTGTTTTTTACTCTTAAACCATCTTTCTGCCTTAAAATTTCATAATTAATAAAATTAGTTCTTAAAGGGAAAAAATAATTTATAAACAATTGTTTTCTTGAGAAGATGTCTTTTGAAGGAATTACTATCGGAAGCACATCCTTGATTATCCGTTTTGTAGTTAAATTATAAAGCAAGCTATGGGAGAAATAAACGTCTTTTGTAGGGAGTTCTAAAAATCTTAAATTTAGTTTTTTTCTGTTAGCTTTGAAAAAACAAGTCATATATGCATATTTATTTTTTCCTTCTAAAAAACCATTAAAATACCACCATTCTATTGCCTGGTTTTTATGTGGATTTTCATCTTCTGGAAGTTTGACCCTTTTTTTCATAATTAAGATAAAGAGCGAGCATATTTAAGTTTTGAGTTTGTTAGTTTTTAATTACCTTTTATCTTTTTCACCTTACTTTAAACTCAACTATATCTAAATCTTTTAATTCATGCTTTAAGCTTACAATTTGTCCTGGAAATTTTGAAGAGGGGCCCCAGATCCTTGTTTCTTTAACTTTATTTGAGAAACCCTTTAAGATTTTTTCTGCAACATCTTGGATAATAGACCCTGGAGCTAGAATTATTGGCCTCTCATTTTTTTGCTCAAAAGATTTTCCAGGCTCTTTTGTGTAGATTCTTATTTTTTTAAAACTCTTGAAAATTTTTTCCTTAAGTGAATCAATATTCTGTTTTTCTTTTATAGAAATAATTTCATAGTTGTATCTCTTGCTTTTTAGAGTTTCTTCTATTTTTCTTTTATCTTCTTTACTAAATAAATCTGATTTGTTAAAAATTATTATTTTTTCTGCTATAGATTTTTTAAGCTTCTCTAAAAAAGGCCCTATTTGTTCTAAACCGGTTATTAAAATTATCAAAGTATCTGCTGTATTTGATAACCCTTTATCATAATATTCTGATTCTATTGCAGGATTTTCTATTAATTGAATATTCGTACCTAAGTAAGGCATTATCCCAACCAATGGGGATTTCGTAGTAAAGGAGTATTCTGCTATTTTTGGATTGACATTTGTTAAAATATCCAATAGAGAAGATTTTCCAACATTTGTATTACCCACAATAACCGCCTGCATGTCTTCTTTTTTAATTGAAGTTTTGTTTGAGCGAGATTTAGATTTTTTCTTTAAAACTTCTACTTGCTCTTTTAATTTTTTATAACGAGATTTTAAATTAGCGAGCATATTTTCAGAAGACTTGTGTTTTGGGGCAAGAGAAATCATTTTTTCAAGAGCTTCTAATTTCTCTTCAGAATTTTTTGCTTTGTGAAACTCTGCTTCTGCTTGAACATATTCTGGATTTGCATTTACCGGCATAATAGAAGAAGAAAATTCAGAGTTAAATAATTTGTCTTTTATCTTATTTAGCAATTATTTTAAACATTCTTTTCTCTTATCTTTCATGAATAAACAAGAGATTCTTCAAAAAATAGCCGAGAAGAAAGAATTTTCCAAACTGCCTGAAAAAGATATTAAAAAGGCATTTAGTATTTTTGAGAGAAGACAGGTTTCTGATGAAGAAAAAATAAAATTGATTAGAGATTTACTGAGAAAGGCATATAGTGTTTTTACTAGTGAAAAGCTTTTATCTAAAAATAAAAATGGAAAAGATAAAAATTTAGAACCTTGGCGGGTATTGAAGAAACATATATCTACAAGAGAGAGATTTCCTTATTATAAAGAAATTTATTCAAGGATTTTTAAGAATTTTAATTTAAACGAGAGAGATAAAAGCAAGATTAATGTTTTTGACTTAGGTTCTGGAGTAAATGAGTTTTCTTACGGATATTTTCCTGACAATTTAAATATAAATTATACAGGCGTGGAAGCTATAGGACAACTTGTTGAACTTGGAAATGTTTTTTTTAACAAAAATAAAATAAATGGGAAAATGATTCATGATAGTTTGTTTGAATTGAGTAAAATTAAAGAGCTGATAAAAGAGAAAAACTGGAAGAAGATTGTTTTTTTGTTTAAAACTCTAGATTCTTTGGAGATGCTGGAAAGAGATTATTCAAAAAAACTTTTGAAAGAGATTATCCCCCTTGTTAATGGAGTTGTTGTTAGTTTTGCAACCCACAGCCTTATTGCCAGAAAAAAATTTAATGTCAGCAGGAATTGGATTTTGGGTTTTATTAAAGAGAATTTTAATATCTTGGATGAATTTGAATTTGGAGGAGAAAAGTATGTTGTTTTTACTAATGAAAAGCCTTTAACATAAATCTTTATAAATCTCTTTCATTTTTAAAATCAGCAAAATTTTTATAGTTTGTTTTTCATTTTATATAATGAAGCCAAAGTTCTTTAGAAAAGTCTTGAAAAATAGAATGACTGTTATATTTGAAAAGCGGGAGCTTCCTGTTGTGAGTGTTGCATTTGCTGTAAAACAAGGAGGAATTAATGAGCTTGAAGAAGAAAAAGGGATTTCTCATTTTATAGAGCATATGCTCTATAAGGGGACTCCAACGAGAAATGCAAAAAAAATTGCAGATGAAATTGAAAGGAATGGCGGAGAATTAAATGGCTTTACAGACGAGGCAATTACTGCTTACTGGTGCAAGATGCCTTCTGAAAATTTAAAAGTTGCTCTGGAAGTATTATCAGATATGGTTAAAAATCCTTTATTTGATAGTAAAGAGCTGGAAAAAGAAAGGCAGGTTATCTTTGAGGAAATAAAGATGAGAAGAGATAACCCTATGATTTATACTTATGACAGCATTCAGGGCTATTTATATGACAAGCCATTTGCTGTTCCTTTGATTGGAACTCATGAGAGCATGAATTCTATAAACAATGAAAAAATTATTAAAAAATTCAAAGAAGTTTATACTCCGAAAAATATGATATTATGCGTTGTTGGAGATGCAAATTTTGAAACTCTTTGCGATTTTGCAGAGAAGAATTTTAAAAAACAAAAAGGGAGCATTAGGCAAATTCCTTTAAAATTAAAAAATCAAGAAAAAATAGAAAAAAGAAAAGGAATAAACCAAGCTAATTTAATTTTTGCTTATCATTCCCCTCTTGCAAATAATGATTTAAGTTATTCTGCACAAGCATTGAATGTCCTAATGGCTGGAGGGATGTCGTCAAGATTATTTTCAGAAATAAGAGAAAAAAGAAATTTAGCTTATTCTGTAAAAGGCGAAGCTATGATAAATGGCGGATATTCTTACAGCATAATTTATGTTGGAACTAAAAAGGAAAATGTTGATAAGGTTAAAAAATTAATTATAGAAGAATTTGAAAAAGTTTTTAGAGAATTAAAAGAAAAAGAATTAAATGAAGTTAAAAAGCAAATTATTGGGAATTATAAAATTTCTTTAGAGGATTCTAGAGTACAGATGGTTGGATTATTGGCTTATGAAATTACTGGAAACGCAGAAAAATTTTATGAATTTGAAGAAAAAATAAAAAAAGTGAAATTAGAAGATGTAAAAAATCTTGCAAAAAAGGCAATTGAGAAATATAGTTTCTTTGCATTAATTCCTTCACACTAATGAAATATATATTTTAACAAATATTTATTCTTAGTTATATCGGATTAATTAAGGAAATATTTATAAATAACGTTTTTGTAGGTAATTTATGAAAAGGGGTTTAATTATATTAGGGGTTTTTGTTTTATTATTTGCAGTTTCATTTGTAAGCGCTGTTATTGGAGCCGGACAAACTTGTTATTGGGGCCCTTATACTAATACTAATCCGACTGCTCATGGAAGTGTTTTAACAACTTCCCAATGGGGAAGCGAACCAAGGCTTTTGTGCTGGAATGGGAGATGGAGAACAGGACAAACCCAAGCACAAGAATCTGGATGGGCTTCTTCTTTTGTTGCAGAGACAGATAATAATCCCCAAGTAGATACTATTGTTTTAATGGGGATAGAGAGTGTTCTTCCTACAACAGAATATTCTTTTACTAAAAACGGAATACAAGGAAAATGGAAAATTGTTGATGGAAGTGTTTTGTTTCCTGGAAATACTGCTTGGACTGGAAGAAAAGTTTGGCAATGGACAGCAAATACTCCAACCACTTTAACTACAGGGTTAAAGAGACAGTTATATCCAGGCACTAATAATGTATTCGTGGCTAATGGAAATAATTATCAAGAGTCTAATGAGAGTATAAATGACTTGAAAGATGCTAAGCGAATTACAATAACTGCTAAGATGCTGAATTTAAGAGGAACAGATAATACTTATGGAGATATTCCTCTTGCACAGCACAAAACAAAAAGAGGTTTTTCTATTTCTTTGAATTCTACAGGATTTTTAGCTGTAAAAGTAAAAACAAATACTTCTAAGGGTCTTTGGATAGATTGTACAGGGCAAGTAACAACTGCTATTCCTACAAATGAATTTACTGATGTTGCTTTAACTTGGGATGGGGCAGAAGGAGTGTTAAGAGGGTATGTTAATCATTTGAAAGTTTGTGAAAATCCAAATGTTAAGGGAAATTTCAGCGGGGAAGATACTGCTCCAGCAACTGCGATACATCAATTAAGGATTGGAGGAAATTTATGGAAAGATAGTGTTTCGTCAATTGGAATGACAGGAAAATATTTCAAGGGGCAAATTACAAATATTAGATTATACGATAGAGTTTTAACAGATGCTGAATTAACACAGATAGATAATGAGGTTGTACCTATAAAAAGTTTAACCTGCGAAGAGTTAGATTTTAATTGTAATGGAGTTAGTGACAGCAGTGATGTTCAGTTATTAATTAATAATTCTACTCAAATAGATAATTATTTACTAGAGTTTAATCAGGCATTTATTAATGGGGTAACTTGTGTAAAATATAAGGCATTTCTTCAGAAAGCTTATGATGCAGGAAATACAGACTTAAGTAATGAAGTTTTATCCGTGATTAATTTTTTAACTTTACCAACAACCGCCTGTGCAACAACACAAAAAAGACCTCCTTGTGGAAGTTATGGTGATGTTGATGGAAATGGATTTGTTACTGAAGCAGATACAGCTCTACTTACTTCTTTTTTTGGATCAGCTGTAGGAAATGATGCGCAAAAAATAAGAGCAGATTTAGACGGTAATAATTTTATAAATACTGAAGATCAAAGATTAATTACACTATATGGTTTAGGAACAATCACAACTTTTCCTGTTTGTACTGCAACTGCTTTAACCTGTGAAGGGTTGGATTTCAATTGTGACGGGGTGACAGACAACAGCGATGTTGGGGTATTAACTTCTGATAATGGACTAATAACTAATTTTTTACTAGAATTTAATCAGACATTTATCGATGGAATAACTTGTGCAAAATATAAAGCATTTCTTCAGAAAGCTTATAATGCAGGAAGTACAGACTTAAGTGCTGAAGTTTTATCAGTAAGTAATTTTTTAACAGTAACTCCTTGTTCTACAGCACCTTCTGAATTAATTTGTACAGATGCGGATTTCAATTGTGATAGTGTAATAAATGGAAGAGACTCAAGGATACTAAATGATTTAGCTAATAAAATTTCTAGAAGGCAAGCACCTTTCTTAAATGGGGAGCTGACCCAGGCATATATTGATTCTTTGACTTGTGTTAAATTAAAAAATTATTTAAATAAAATTTATACCCAAAGTTATGGAGGCAAAATAAGAACTTATATAGCTGATATCCCTTATGTTGGAGACGAGTTTGATAATGTTTTTTCATCAATTTCTTTGGATGGGCCTGCAACATGCAAGATAACTCTTTATGCTCATAAAAATTATGCTAATCTAGAAACAAATTTCACAAGAGATACTGCTTATATTGGAGATGAAATAAACAATGAAATCTCTTCTGTAAAAATAGAAGGACCTTCTACATGTAAAATAATCCTTTATGAGGATAGGAATTATGTAGGAATATCAAAAGAAATTACAGCAAATACAACTTATGTAGGAGATAATTTTAATGACAAGGTTTCTTCAATAAAAGTTCCTGCTGGGTGCAAAGCTATGCTTTATCAAGGAGCTGATTATAGAGAAAAGCATATAGAAATTAGTTCTAATATGTCTTATGTTGGAGATTTATGGAATGATGAAGTTTCTTCAATAAAAGTCCCTGCTGGATGCAGTGCTACTCTTTACGAGAGTATTAATTTTATAGGACTCAGGCATCAATTTCCTCCAAGCGAGATAATTTCAGCGATAAGCACTATAATTGATTGTACTGATGAAGAACAACCTGCGCTTGATTTGAGCAAGATGTGTGAAAATCCTAGAAGAGCAGGATTTGGGGTAAAGCCAGGAACAAGAATAAGAGGAGCAGGCCCTGCAACCTTGAATAATTTAACATATTGTGATCCAGAAAGTTTAAACTTGAAGAACTTAAAGGCACTTAATGCTAATTGCAATGATGATTATGAGTGTTTGACAAATGTTTGTATAGGTGGAAAGTGCACTTCTATAAGCCAGGAATTACAATCACAGAGAAATATATTACAACAAATTTTATGTTTCTTAAAAAGATTATTTAGGATAGAAGATGCTAGTTGCCCTGCATCTTAGAGGATAGTAAAATGAAAAACTCTAATTTTTTCGTATGGGTTTTAGGAATTTTTTTAATAATTTTTTTTGCACTTATATTTGCTAATATAATTGAAAAAGATTTGACAGGAAAAGCTGTTGCTGGAGATGCTTGCATTGAAGAAGGAGTTTTAGAGGGAAATTTTTACTGCAGTATTGATGGAATTTGGAAAGTATTAATTGCTGAAGGCAGAGAAGGATGTTTAAATGATTACGAGTGTGCTAATGGAGAGTGTTCAGATGGAATTTGCCAGTCAAGATTTGCACCTATAAAAAACCAAACTAGCCTATTACAAAATATATGGTTGCTTATTCAAGGAAAATGTATTCCTGAAAGTGAAAAATGTGAAGGACAATTACATTTTACATGCGGGACATTAGGAGCATGGGAGCCTTCTGGAGGAGTGTTAGTTGATGGAAAATGTGGATATAGCTCTGGAGGCGATGGAGGCGATGGAGGCGATGGAAGCAGTGGTTCTATAGATTTGATAATTTATTCTCCTGGGAATATAACTTATAATACAAAGTCAATAAGATTAGAAGTTGAAGATAAAAATGATAAAGCACAATATTTCAATTATATTTTAAATAATGGAGCAAAAACCAGTTTTATTTCTCCTATAACTATAGGAGCAAATGAAGGAGGAAATACTCTTGAGGTTTTGGCAAAAAAAACTACAAATGGAATTGAAACAAAAAAGAGTGTTTCTTTTGCAGTAGTTTTATCTAACCCTATAGTTTACTGCGGAGATTTAAATTGCGATTTTGGAGAAGATTCTGATAATTGCCTTTCAGATTGTGAACAGCCTTCAATCTGCAATGATAATGGAGAGTGTGATTATAGTCTTGGAGAAAATTCTAATAATTGTCCTGGTGATTGCGAGCCTGTTCAAGGAGGATATGGATGGATATTCTGGGTGTTGATAGCTATATTAATAATTGCAATATTAGTTGTTTTATTTTTTATATATAAACATTATAAAACAAAAAAAGAAAGAAAAGAAATGTTCAGTATGAAAAAATTTGAAGGGCCTAAACCTTTAATGCCTACAACCATAGGAAAACTTATAGAGAAAAAAGAACTGCCTTCTATAATAGGGCCTCTTCCAAAAATAGATACTGAATTAAAACCAATAAAACAGCCTGAAAAAAAGCCAGAAATAAAACCCCAGCCTCAAAAAAAAGATGCTAGTATATTTAGGCCTGTAATAAGAAGCGATATTAATTTTTATAAAAAACCAATTGTTCCTCAACAACAAAAACCTTTAATTAACCCACTAATTATACCTCAGCAGAGATTAATACCAGGGTCCTTAATAAAGCCAGAGGAAAATATAATTTATAGAGGAGGAAGAGTTGTTCCTGGAGAAGCTGCAAGAGCCAATATAAGAAACTCTTTAAGAAAGATTTCTGAATTTACAATATCTAAACCAGAAACAATTTCAAGGCCTAGATCTGGTCTTATAAATATTAAAACTAAAACTACAAAGCCTAAATCAATAAAGCATAAAACTACCAAGCCTAAAACTAATAAGGCGAAGGCTTCTAGCAAGACTGTAAAGACAATTACCCATACTACTAAAACTATTAAGATTTCAAAACCTAAATCTAATAAAACAAGCAAGACCAAGTCTTCCACTAAAAAAGGGAAATAAAATTTCTAATTTTTGGAGTTTTTGATTAAACCTCTTTTTTTATTAATAAGACCAATAATTATTGATTTATATCTAATTATTTTTCCTTTATTTAGCAATAGCAAAACTTAAAAGCAGATTATATTTTTTTAAAATATGTTTATTGTTAAAGTTCCTGGAATAAATTCTTTTAATAAAAAAAGCAAGGGGTGTGAGAGAGCAGGAAGTGCGATAATTTCTATGCTTGATGAAATCTATAGTAATGAACAAGGCAAATTAATTGATAAACGGCTTTTAGATTTAGAAGAAATTCATGTTGATAATTCAAATTTAGAAAATGCCAATGAATTAATTTATAGAAATGCTTTAGAGATGTTTAATAGTCAGGATAAGGTTATTTTTTTAGGCGGGGATCATTCAATTTCTTTTTCAACTGTAAGGGCTTTTTTAGATTATTGTCAAAATGCAAGCTCAGACTCTTATGAATTAAAAGAACCATGCTTGTTGGTTTTTGATGCGCATCCAGATTCAAACTCTAATAGTTTGCAAGGATTTCCTGATAATAGAAACTGGCTGAAAAAACTCGTTGAAGACGGGTTTCCAGGAAAAAATATTCTGCTTATTGGAGTAAGAAATGCATATATGGAAGAGAGAGAATTTTTAGCGAAAAATAATATAAGAATAATTTCTATGTCTCAGATGAGAGAAGATTTAGAAGACACTTGTGATTTGATAATGGAGTTCTGCAACAGAGAGAATAAAGAGATTTATCTTTCTATAGATATAGATATTATTGATCCTGCATATGCTCCATCTACAACTTATCCTGAAATAGGGGGATTAACTGCAAGGGAATTTATTTATTTAATTCAGAGAATAAATAATCTTAAAAAGCTGAAGGGAATAGATATAGTGGAGATAAATTCCGAAAAAGATGAGAAGAGGGATAATTTAACTGTTAAGCTTGGAGCTAAAATTTTGTCAGAGTTGTTTTGATACAGCAAAATTTGTATTTGCGCAAACTCCCTGTTTTAACTCGTGAGTAAGCAAATCAAATTTTGGGGTGCTCAAGAACCAGACACACCATACACTTTAGTGTATGGTTCTTGACATTAATTATTGGAGCGTATTGTTTAAACCCCTGAAGAAAAAATTGATTTTATCTTTTTTTAATCTCCATTAACCTTATAAATTCTAGATGTTTTAATTCTCTTATGCGTTGTTTTATTGCAATTGAACTTCCAGAACATGTAAAAGCAAGGATATTTCATGAATTTGAGATAATTAAAAATTCCGGAGTTGTTATTGGAAATTTTGTTGAGAAAAACAACTTGCATTTAACTTTGAAGTTTTTAGGGGATGTGAATGAAGAGCAAATCTTACAAATAAAGGAAAAATTATCTGTAATTGGAAGTAAGTTTTCTGCTTTTGAGGCAGAGACTGGAGAATTTGGATTTTTTCCTTCTGAAGAGTATATAAGAGTTTTATGGAGCGAGGTGAGAGATAAAAATAATGAGATTAGAAATTTGAATGAAAATATTGAAAGCTCCTTGAATGAAATAGGGTTTGCTAGTGAAAATAAAGAATTTACGAGCCATATTACAACAGCAAGGATAAAGTTAATTAAAAATAAAAGTATTTTCTTTGAGAAAATAAAAAAAATTAAAAAAATAAAAGAAAAATTTAAGATTAAGGAATTTGTTCTTATCAAGTCTGAATTAACAAGGCAAGGGCCTGTTTATAAAATTCTTGAAAAGTTTTCTTTAAGAGAATGATTCTTGTTAAGAAAAGATAAACTGAAAATATTTAATAAAGAATATTTTCTGGGTTTTTATATTTTTGGTTGTGCAATAGATATTTTATTTTGTAATTTTATTTATAAATGCAAAAGTGCTATTTTTATTTTGATGATAAGGTTAAGATTAGAAGAATTATTTTTGATTGATGGTGGAACAGGCAGGAGAAAAATTCCATTGAAAGATTTAGATAAACCTGTTATATTAATTCCTGGAGATAGAAGAGAAGATACTAAAAGAGTTATTGAAGAATTAGAAAAGAAAGGAATCCCTTATGAAACTTCCAAAAATGTTCAAAAAAGCAATGGCGAATATGTTATTGATTTAACACAAATAACTCTAGAATATTAAAGCTAATACTCTTTCTCTACGAGCTCTTTAATTATTCCTGCTTTTTTACCCAGGACTTTTTTTAATTCTTCTTCTGGAGCATTAATTATATTTTTTATTGTTTTAAATTCTTTTAAAAGTTTTTTCGCGGATTTAGGGCCTATGCTTGGAAAACCCTCTATGATTAACTGAAGCTGGTGTTTTTTGCTGAGAGGTTTTCTTTTATTTTTTAATGAGAGTTCTATTGATTTTTTTCTTGCGATTAAAGAGAGAAATACTGCTGAATCATCGGAATTTTTTGTGAAGATTATGGGAACTTTATATTTTAATAAAATTGAAAGCAAAAAACCTCTTATTGAATTTGGATGCATTCCCCCCTCTATAAATTTTTCATTAGAATAAAGCTCCTGCTCATCAATTCCTTCAATAATTAATAATTTTTTATCAAATTGCTGCATATTCTCAAGCTGAAAGATTAATCTTTTATTTATCATCGAAGAAATAAAATCACTTATTGTTTTTCTTTCTATTATAACATCTTTAACAATATAATCACCTATTTTTAATTCTCTGAATTCAATTTCAATTCCAAGAGAGATTAATTCAGAAATAACCAAGGAATTTTTCTCCCTATAATCCGCAATTATTTTTTGATTTTCTGATTGTTTTTCTTCTCTTTTTTCTTTTTTTTCTTGTCTTCTTGTTTTTGAAAAAATGTCAAATATGGGTTTCATTTTTATAGGCTATATATTTTGTATTTTATATGAAATAACATAGTAAGATATACGGAAATTAATGCTATTTCCTAATAATCAAATAACTAACGACTTCTGATTATTAAAGTTATTTGATACGTTAAGATTTGCATATTACGCAAACTCCTTACTTTAGTTTGCGAGCAAGTAAATGCAAATCTTGAGCGTGCTCAAGAACCAGACACGCCATACAGTTTACTGTATGGTTCTTGACATAATTATATTTAAATAATATCCTTTTTCTTGTGTTTTATGAATAAAGGACCAGCAGGGTTTCGCGAGCATGTAAGGAGATACAGAGAATTAGAAGGAGAAGAGGGAATTAAATATTTAATACAGAATGTTCATGAAATAAGAAGAGTGGAGTATTTAAAAAGATTAAATGAAATATCTGATTTAGAATTAGTTGATGTTCAATGTGTTGGATTTCAAGTTCAATTAAGATATAAGGCGATAACCCATGATGATAAATTTTATGATCATTTAAAAGAGAGATTAGAAGATGAAGAAATTGGGAATGAGTTTAATTTTTTAAGAAGAGGTAAATTAAAAGAGAATGGAAACGGGTTTAGAAGAGTTCATTTAATTTACTATGGTTCAAGATTAAATATTATATTAGATGTTGTTAAAGCAGGGGTGATTAAA
The DNA here is from genome assembly GCA_038044925.1 of Nanobdellota archaeon. Lineage (GTDB taxonomy): Archaea > Nanobdellota > Nanobdellia > Pacearchaeales > GW2011-AR1 > JBBSZC01. The sequence continues at coordinate 15,243 of JBBSZC010000015.1, forward strand.
AATAATTAATTTTTTACTTTTAAAATAATCTTTTTTGTTTTTCCTTTGCTCCTGTTATTTCTTTTACCTCTTTTTTTCCATGGTTTTCTATTTTATTGTTTTGAATATTGTCCATATTATCTATAGTGTGGTTATTTAAATCTTCTTTTATCGAATGAATTGCTGTGTGCATTTTCTTTTCTCTTGCCCTTGATACATAATAATAGGATTCGTCACGGGTATTTTTAGTTATTAAAATAATATATTTTCCTTTTACTAAACGAGCTGTCCTGCCTGCTCTTTGGATTGTTCTTATTGCACTTGGAATAGGCTCATAAAAAATAACCGCATCGACTTCCGGAATATCAAGACCTTCTTCTCCTATTGAAGTGGCGCATAAAATATTTATTTCTCCTGAAGAAAATTCCTGGATAATTTTTCTTTGGTCTTTTTGGCTTAAGCCTTTATCTGAATCTTTTCGAGAGGAAGAAGTTGTTCTTTGTCCAATAAACACCTTTGATTTTATTACTGGAATTTTATTTAAATTCTTAGAAATTACCGACGCTGTATCTCTAAACTGGGAGAAAACTATAATTCTTAATTTGGAGTTTTTTTGAAATTCTTCACAAATTAACTTGACTAATCTAGCCATTTTAGGATGTTCTGTGTTTTTCAAAAGCAATTCGCTGGACTGGGAATAAAGGTAATTGAATTCTTTTTTGGCTACTAATTTTTGAACCCCCTTGCTCTTCTCATTTGCCGCTTCATCAAAAAGTTTTCTCAAATATTTATTAAATCCATATAATGTCTGGGTTTCTAAAAGTTCAAGAGCATGCTGTAATTTTATTGCCTGTGCGCATGCAGACGCAGCAAGATACAGGTTAAAATGCTTATTTCCTCTTGCAAGAGAAAATATTATTTTTTTTTGCAGTTCCAAAAGAGTCACTTTATTTACTTGTCCGAAAAGCACATGTCTTTTTTTTAACTCTTCTACATATTCAGAGTAGAGAGTTTTTAAGACTTGGCGCATCTGTTCAAATTCGTAGGGAAATTCTACATAAATTTTCTGAAATTCTCTCTCTTGTAAATAAGCTTTAACATCTTCACTATCACGAGTTCGAATTTCCACTTCTTCAATAAATAGATTTTTGCAGATTTCTTTTATTTTTGATTTTTCGCTTCCTGGGGAAGCTGTTAAACCTATAATTCTTGGATTTTTAGATTTAGTTATGTATTTCTCTGCTATATATCTATAATCATAATTTTTAACACATCTGTGAGCTTCATCTTCAATTAACAGGCAGACTTCGCTTAAATCATACAGGCTTTTTTTCAAATCATTTGCAATACATTGCGGAGTTGAGAAAATTATATCTGCAGTCTGCCAAATTTTCCCCCTGTTTTTGCTGTTTATTTTTCCTGTAAAAAGCTCCATGCTTGCGAATAATTCTGGAAGATACTTTTTGAAGGAATTTAAGTGCTGGTCAACTAAGGGTTTTGTAGGAGCAAGAAGAAGGACTTTTTGGCCTGGAAATTTTTTCATCCTTTCTATAGCTAGCATTAAGGCTATAAGGGTTTTTCCAAGTCCAGTAGGAAGCACGACTAAACAATTTTTTTCTTTGCAAGTATTATATATTTTTATTTGATAGTCTCGCGGGGAGATACCCTTTAGAAATTCCATTTAACTCTTTTATTTATTTAGTATTTATTTTTTTCTTAGAGAATAAAGTGCTAGTATAAGAGAACATATAGTTAATAATAATCCTATCAAAGCGAGGGCATTAAAAGCGTATCTGTCATTTAGAATTGTATTTCCTGTTACACTTGAATCTAAAAATAAAAACCCGAATATTGATGCTATCATTGCAAAAGATATTGTAACTGGCTTTGATTTCCAAAAACTTTTTTTCTGCATTTTATTGGTTTAATTTTATATTTATTTTTTCAATTTTAAATTACTAGGAATACATAACTCAGTCCAATCAAAACTAATGTTGCTAGGAAACTCCATAAAGTTAAATTTCCGAAAAATATTTTATTTCCGTCTAAATCAGAAATTGGAAGCATATTGAAAAAAGTGAATGCTATACTCAAAGTTATAAAATTCATTTCTATAGGAGTTCCAATTAAATATGCAAGAACTGCGAAAAATAAATTAGCAAGAATTCCCGCTGCTGCTATAAGCCCTATATGAAATTCACTCATTTCAGAAAAGCTGTATAATCCGTGTTTTTTCACCACACGATAAATTTTTGCCTTAACATCAAAAACTAAAGGAGCCATCCATGTAAAATTTCCAAAACTTAAAGCCGTAACAATAAGCGGGAAAATTATTCCTGCAGGTATTGGCTTTTTGAATTTCCATCCTGCCTTATAACCATATCTTTCAATTTCCCAAAGCTTTACCTCAACTTCTGATTCAAAGTAAAATGCAGCTATTTTTTTTGCAAATATATTAATTAATGAGATCAAAAATATAGATAATAACGTATAAAAGAAAACCTTCCACGAAGCCATTAGACTAATTACTAAAGCAAGAACAAGGGAAGCTGCAATAATAATAGCAATTTCTTTTCTATTTAGCATATAATTAGTAAGAAATATTTTTTTATAAACTTTGTGATGGTGTATATTCTCTCATAGGTATGACTGCGAAATAATTTTTAGTTAATGGAAAAGTATTTAAATAAGATTTAATATTTTCCTTGCATGAGGATTAGAAAAGTTTCAGAGGTTATAGGCTTGAAAGTTTATACAGATTCTGGAGATTTCTTTGGAGAGGTAGAAGAGGCAAACCTTTTTGAAAATAAAATAGATAGCTGGCGTATAAGGGTAGGCGGAAGCATTACTTCTTTAATAGGGGGGGCTAGAGGGGTTATAATCCCGCACCAATTTGTTAAGGCTATAAGCGATGTTTTCATAATCAATAAATCAGCTTTACCTTCTCCGGATAATGATTTGGATGAAGTGCCGGCTGATATGTAGAGAAAGTAAAATATAAGAAATAATAAAAGATGGTGGACCAAACAATAATTCAGAATTGGCTATTCAAGGATTTCATTCTCCCATTTATATTTATCTTTGTTCTGGTTTTTGCTGTTCTTGATAGAACCAAGATTTTAGGGGAAGATAAAAAACAACTCAATGCAATTCTTGCTTTTGTAGTTTCTTTAATATTTTTAGGGTTTGCATTCCAGAAAGGGTTTGTCACTAACATGATATTATTCCTCTCTATTGCTCTAGTAGTTATTTTAGTATTTCTTTTGATTTATGGATTTGCTACAGGCTCTAGCGGAGATTTTGGCATTACTAAGGGGTTGAAATGGACTGTTGGAATTGTTGGAGTTATTGTTGTAATAATTGCTATTCTTTGGAGTTCTGGAATAGATTTAGGGGCATTTAATTCTCTTTTTAATCAGAATTGGAGCCAGACTTTTTGGACTAATGTTTTCTTTGTTGTAGTTATTGCGATTGTCCTTGCTGTTGTAATAAAATGGGGCCGGTAAGGGTAAATAAATTTTATTAAATATTTGATTGAGTTTTAATAAATAATTCTTTTTATAGATGTCAAGAACCACCAGTCCAAGACTGGTGGCATGAAAATGCCAAGCTTCGTGTGGTTTTTGAGCACACAGAATTCCATGAGTGATTTACTCCCTTTGTCATAGACGAGTGGAATTCTGATGTTTAAATTGAGAAGCATATTAAATGATAAGAATTTAAAAAACATCGAAACATATTTAAATATAGATTCATATTTTTTAAGATGGTAGATGGGTTGATGTTTTTTGCTTATTATGGCTATTATAGTGGCGGATATATAGGGGATATGTTAAACCAATGGTATCAGTATGGATTTTTTACATATTTGCTTCCTTTTTTGCTAATATTTGCTTTAGTGTTTGGAATTTTAAACAGGCTTAAACTTTTTGGCCCAAAGGATGATGCAGGAAGAGGAGCTAATAATGCAGTGAATGCGATAATTGCTTTAACTGTCGGCTTAATGGCTTTGCAGTTTGATTTTGTTCCGTTATTCTTCAGCGAGATTTTCCCAAGATTAGGAGTTGCACTTTCAATATTATTATCAATTTTAATTTTAACAGGATTATTTTTAGATCCTGAAGAAAAATGGATGATGTTTACTTTATTTGGGATAGGAGCAATAATTGTCATAATAGTTTTAGTTCAGTCAGCAGGGAATGTTGGATGGTATTCCGGATATTGGTGGAGGGATAATTGGCCTGTTGTTGCTGGAGCTGTTTTCTTTCTAACAGTAATAGGAATTATAGTAGGATCTGCTAATCCTCCACAAACAAGAACCAGTTCACAAGCCCCTATATCAGTTTCTTTAAGGCCTTAGTTTATTTTTTAAGGGATTGGTTGTTGTATTTATTAAAATAGCGATTATATCTATAGATTATCCGCTTTCATAATACTCTTTCTATATTTGCCATTTTTAATATACTGATTAATATAAATTTAAGAAACTACAAAAGCAGGATGAATTCTTTTGTTCTTATCTCTTTTTGATACAGCAAAATTTGATTATTTTTTATAAGGAAATTTTCTAACAGAAGAACCAATCATTTTTGAGAAAGAATCCTGCATCATAGACATCTCTTTTTTTATGGAATCAATGCTTCCTGCATATGAACCAATTTTTCCAAGAATAGCAATTTCTAATTTATCAATTATTGCTTCTATTCTTTTTAATCTTGCTGCTATATTTTCTATTTTTGCGTTTGTTATTACTTTAAACTCATTCATAGAACTTATTTGTTCTTGAAGTATTTTTATTTTCTCGCTGAAAACTTGTTCAGATATTTCTATTATAGTGTCAGTATCAAAACCATAACCTCCTCCTGAATATTGAGGTTGAGAAGAATAATCTTGATATTGCTCTTGAGGCTGGTAGTATTGCTCTTGAGGAATATATTCTTGAGGAGAATATTGTTGTGGAGAGGAAATCTCTCTTGTTAATTGCTGAGGTTGATAAGTCTCTAATGGCTGATCTTGAGAGCTAGGGACTGCTTCTGATTCTTCTTGAAGAATAGAGGGTTGCATTTCTTCTGTCATAGGGTCTTCTGAGGAAGAAATAGCTCTTTTTACATCTGCTTGTCCAAGAGCATCACTTATTATTTTTGGAGATATTCCTTGCTGCTGCAGATTTCTAATTATTTCATCTTCAGAGACTCCCTGGTTTTTTAGATACATCACCTGATCGAGTACGCCCATTTTTATATTATGTTTTTTTAGTTTATAATTTTATTTGTTCTTATTTTTCTATAAAATCTAAAGGCCGAAACATTCTTGCTTGTTTAGCAAGTATTTCAACATCTTCTTTTCTTGCAAATTTTGAAAATTCTTCTGAAATGCTCTCAATAAATGATTTTATCCTATCTATATCGTTTTTCATTATTTCTATGTCTCTCTTTAGCTCTAGAATATCTTGAGAGGTTTTTTCTTTTGTTTCTATTAGGTTTTTTCCTATAAGCAAAAGCCTGTCTTTGGCTATTCTCTGCTTTTCTTCTATGTCTCTGACTTTAGTGCTTATGTCTCCAAAAATTTGTGGGAAGGAATTGTCATCCATTTTGTTTGCTCTTTTTAGTTAATATTTTTAAGTATTGAAGGTTTAAAATTGTTTTGACGATTGTGGATTATATGCATCTTTATTCTTAAAAAACTTGCTTTAAAGTATATCATAAAAATGCAGGAAAATTTATTAACATTCTTTTGCTTTTCTAAACATGGCTTTTGAAAAAGACGCGCAGTTGTATTCTCATGAAGTGAAAAGAGAGGCAGGACAAGAGGTTTTGTATGTAAATTATCTCGGAGCTCTTTATGTCCCTAATCTTGCTGATTCTCCTGAAGTAATGACAAGGACAATTGATGCATTAATTGAATCGCCGAATGTTTCTAGGATTGTTTTTGTTCAGCAGAGAAACTACAATTATGATTTAAAAGAAACAACAATGCTTCTGGAAATTGCTCAAGTATATATTTTCTTGCTCAATCAGGAGAAAATACTTTCAGGAGAAAAAATATTTTATGACCAACAGACTTATGCAAGAAGATACAATGATCTTTTTTCATTTTTATTTTTATTAAAAGCAGACCCTGTTGCAGCATACGCAGAGATTAAAAAACTTTTAATTCAGGAAAAAATTATTTTTGAATCAATTAAAGACAAATCCTTTAAAACTAATCAAATAATGTATATAGGTTTTCTTGAAAAAATTTTAAAAGTTGTAGAAAGCACTAAATTAATTCAAGAAGCTATTCTTTATATGGATGGCTATCAAAAAGGAGACAGGGAAATTTATTTTAGAATTTTTAAAGCAGATACAATTCCTAATTTTACTTTTACCAGGCTTGTTACAGATATTCCTGAAGATGCAGAAATTGTTGATCAGTATAAAATTGCAGTAAACAGCTACGATGAATCTTTAGTTACAATTTTAAGAGAAAAGAACGAGGCTAAATTGAAATATCATTTGAATCCTCCTGAAAACTCTTTAAGCGAGGAGCATAATATTTTATTAAATCTTGCAAGAACAGTTTTAATGGAGCACCAGCCTAAAGCAGAAGAGTTTACAGATACAGAGAGAGTCAGGCAGGTTTTTTTTAATATTTCTAAGGATTTGCTGAGAGAATTAGCAAACAGCAAAGGGATAACTTTGAAATATGAGGATTTGAATTTGCTTTCTGCAATTCTAGTAAGGCATACTGTAGGGTTTGGCCTTATAGAAGTTTTATTGCAGGATGAAAATTTGCAGGATATTGTTTTGAATGCACCTATACCTACAACTACAATATTTGTAAGGCATCAAGAATATGACGAGTGTTCTAGTAATATACTTCCTAGCCAAGAAGATATTGATTCTTGGGCAGCAAAATTTAGAATGATATCAGGAAGACCTTTAGACGAAGCTAATCCTATACTAGACAGCCAATTAGAAATAGGAAATATGAGAGCAAGAATTGCAATTGTCCAGCAGCCATTATCTCCTGATGGAATTTCTTATGCTATAAGAAGACATAGAGAAAATCCATGGACTTTGCCATTATTTATTAAAAATAGAATGCTGAATTCTTTTGCTGCTGGATTATTAAGTTTTATAATTGATGGTTCTAGAACTTTATTAGTTGCAGGAACAAGGTCAAGCGGAAAGACTTCACTTTTAGGAAGTTTAATTTTAGAAATTATCCCCAGATATAGAATAATTATTATTGAAGATTCTTTAGAATTGCCTGTAGAATTCTTGAGAAAATTAAAATATGATGTTTTAAGAATGAAAGTCAGAAGCTCTTTGTTAAAGACAACTACTGAGGTTTCTGCAGAAGAAGGGATTAGAGCTAGTTTAAGGCTAGGAGACAGTTCTTTGATAGTTGGAGAAGTTAGAAGCGAGGAAGCTAAAGCTCTTTACGAGGCAATGAGGGTTGGTGCTTTGGCAAATGTTGTTGCAGGAACAATACATGGTGCAAGTCCATATGCTGTTT